>DATFMR010000050.1:0-60228 GCA_035266865.1 Ignavibacteriaceae bacterium
TATTATAAAATACTAATTTTACTCAAAATTCATTTTGCAGAACTCAGCTAATTAACCTGAAACTTCATAAAAAAACGATACTACCAATGCAGTATCGTTTAATATTGTAAAGATAAATAAAAAATCAGAAACTAAATTTAATATTCATTGTCGGTACCAGTTCAGTTTGATAAGCGTTATTTTTCTGTACAACCCTGACACTTAAAGCAATATTCTTATTGAACCTTGCAGCTCCCCACGCAGCTTCCAAAGCACTTAAAATATGATTGATATATATTCCAACAACAGCTTTAGTCGAGATATTATAAAGATTATTTGCTTCACCACGTTGAGAAGCATAATATTCAAGGTTTGGAGATGTAATGCGGTAATCAGTATCCTGTTGATTGCTATCATCCCAGCCATGACTGAACTGAGTATATTTTCCTATCATTTCATAATATTGCTGGTCGCCAAATGGATATAACATATGCGTATAGCCATAGCTTATATCAGATTCCAATTCATTTAATCCATCCCAACTTAATTCACCATTTTGTCCATTTGGATAAATCCTGTTTTCATAATAGCTCTTATCGTGCGGCAAATTATTATCAAGGTAGGTTAAATGATCCAGTGTCCAATTAGCATATCTTTTTACACTCCAATGTTCCTGTGCATAATTCTGAAATTGATCTGTCTTTGTATTGCCTTTATTATTATAAACAACTGCAGTTGTAATTAAAGCCGCCTCTACAACAACGAATGCAATCGTTTGCCAGGTTTCGCCATTATAATATTGTCCGGCTCCCGGCAATACTAAAGAAAAAAGCCCGGCTTTTATTGGTGATTTCTTTTCAGTAACCTCAAATTTAGTTGCCTCGAGCAGATTTTCATCATATTTATAGTTAATTGTTTTGGAATCGACTAATAAATGCCCGGTTAACTGTAAATTATTTTTTTCAGATTGCTGGGCAAAAAGATTTGACGAAGCAATTAGTAAAAATGTTAATGTTAAAATGGAAACAATTTTATTTTTCATATAAGACCTGCAAAATATATCCGATAATTAGAAATCAAAACCGAAGGAAATACCACCATAGAATCTCCATTCTTTTCCGTATGTAATAGTTTTATCGTTTATTGTTCTTTTAAATTGATCAAATCCATATGCACCGCTAAAGAAAACGGATGTTGGAAAGATATAGAATGAATTCATCATTATACGTAATTCTGCTCCTGCCCCTTTTTTAAAATTATTTAAACTCGGAGTTGATCCAGTCCAGGCATTTCCAATATCACAGAAAAAAGATATAAATGCTTTATCAACATAAACCTGTCCAAACCGGGCATCAATGTTTTTAAATAACGGGAACCTGTAATTCAAATTAAACCAGGCAATTTCATTTCCTGAGACAGCATAAAATGGATATGCTCTCATTCCGATTAAGCCGCCCAAATAAAAGTCAAAAAAGTCTGGCTGCGTCGGACCTAATATTGATCCGAGCCTTACCCTGGTAGTTAAAGTACTTGAATGGCTGATAGGAAAATGTGTTTGAGTATTTAATTCAAGCCTGTGAAAATTAAAATCGCTGTAATCCGGTTTCAAAATTCCATCAACAACGATATATTTTCCGTCAGGATTAAATTTATTGAATTCGTAATTGTATGTTAATTCTAATTTAGTTCCGATTGGGTTTATATCTGAATCTATATATTGTGCTTCAGCATCAAGTGAATACTTTATCTGGAAATTTCTTCCGATTAAATATGTATCATTAGTTGTTGGATACAATGTTTTATCAGGAAGAAAAAAGCTGCCAAGTGTTGCGGTATACCTGCTGAAAATAAATCGGAATTCAATATCCTGGTTCCTTGTAAAGATTTTTTGCTTTGCCGCGATATCAACTTCAAAAAGATTATATGTAACCTCTGTTGGAATTATAAAATCATAATTAACATTATTCCCGACTGTGTCAGCTCCAAAATAAACATTAATGTTTGCTTTACGAGTAATGTTATACAACTCAAGTGTCATTTCCGGTTTAATGCCAAGATTGTACAACAAAGGAAGTTTATTCCGGTATTCAAAAGTCATAAAAAGATCACGTTCGCCCCTTGTATTAATTGAAGCTCCTGCAAATAATGAATAACGGTTAAGCATATCGGTGGAACTTACAATTATTCCGGGTTTTATTTTTTCAAGTAAAGAATTTTTAGTATTGTAATTATCAAATCTTAAAATCGGGTAAAAAGACAATTTAGTAAATGAACCTTTATAATCTTCCTTTTTATAACCCGGTGTTTTAGTGTCATCAAAATTTCTGAGTTTATCAAGATTAAATTGAGTGATATCCCCGTTTGGTTTATCTTCCCCAAGAGGCGGGTTCATTTTCCAAATATAACTTTCGCCCGGTTTTACATTTTTCTGTTGTTCAGAATTAATTTGAAATATTTTATAACCTGTTGAGGTGTAGCCGGCATAAACTATGTCGCCATTTGAGGAAACATCCGGCATAAAAGCTCCGCCAATAACGTTGGTTAACTGTTTCTTTTCATTTCTCTTTTGATCAAGAGAATAAATATTAAATATGCCGGTTTCATCGCTGGAATAATATAATTTTCCGTTTTTATCAAATGCAGGGTTTCTAACATCACTCAAAGATGAAAGAATAATTTTGAAATTAGTCCCATTTGTATCGACTCTTGCAATGTCCCTGTTCCCAGTGTTTGAATAACCAAAAATCACATAAGAAGCATCTTTGGAAAATTTTGGATTATAAACTTGCTCTCCGTTTTGAAAGAAAGTTAGCTGCTTGAAATTCTTTCCATTAATATCCACACTTCCAAGATTATTAGTTCCATCTTTTTCAAACAGGAAAACAATTTTTTCCCCATCATTTGATACATCAGGCTGATTTGCTCTTAAGTCAAAGGTTAGTCTCGTTTCTTCATCCGTATCAATATTATATTTGTAAAGATCGTGAACATTATAAAAGTTAGGATTATTATCAGTTATTTTGGAATAAACAATTATATTTGTTCCATTTATCCAGGATACAGTTGAACGTACATTCTGAACAAGTTCTTTCTCTTTTTTTGTTTCAATATTGTAGAGATAAATACTTGCAGGTGAAAAATAGGAAGAAGTTTTATTTGAGATATAAAGTATTTTCTTTTCATCGGGTGAATATATTGGATAAAAATTACCAAATCCTGCAGAAGTAATTTTATCTCCCTCAACAAGATTTTCTAAAACTGCTTTACTCCTTTTTTTATAACTTTCAGTAATATAATTTTTCCATTCGTTATAAATTTCATTTCCGTCTTTGTGAAGCACATCTTCAAATGCCTGTTCAATTGTAAAATTACCAATACGGGATAATGCATCACAGATTTTTCTAAGTTTATCTTCTCCGTATTGCTGCGAAATATACTTGGTAAGAGCAAAACCGGAATTATAAACTGATTCATTTCCGAGACTTGTTTTACCAAATACTCCCATCTGGTTCCAGGTTAACATATTTCCATCGAGAGCGTAATTTCTTAATATCATATCCCGATGTGTATCCCAGTTATCATAATTGAATTCTTTTCGCATATATTGGGCTGTACCTTCAGCAAACCATGCAGGTACATTTACAGTTGCAACCGGGTAGGAAACAATAAAGTTTGGGAATCCATAAAGAATATCAGGTCGTCTTTCATCTTCATAATTTAATGCTTGGAAATAAAAGGCAGGAATTGTTCTGGACATTTTCATAGAGGCTTGAATTTGAACCATATGAGTAAACTCGTGCGAAATTACATTACGAAGCCAGTTATGAGTTCCACGAAGATCAAAATCTAAAGCACTTGTCCATATTTCAATTTTATTATCGAAAAAATAAGTTGCACCATTTGAATAGTCATCAATATCTTTAATTATAAAATGAACTGTACCCGGTTCATAATTATAAAGCGAAGTAATCGGTCCCCAGACTTCATCAGCAATTTTAGCTACCACTCTTGCAGTTCGTTCGGCACCTTCATGAAAATGAACTTCAACGTGTTCACCTTTTATTGTGTACCAGTCAAGCTCAGGATGAAATTCTGTAAATTGTGCAAAAATTGTTTTAAAATTGAATAGAAGAACAATAAATAAAATTTTTATGACAATATTTGTTCTGTTAAACTGCATTGAGCTTCCGGATTGATAATTTATTTATTTTACAACAGCTATTTTAATTATGTTACTCTCAATTTTTCCACCAGCACCTGAGGCTTCAATTCTGGCGATGTAAATACCACTTTGAATATTTCCGACATTCCAGGTTGTTTCGTGATCCATTCCTCCCTGTGCAAAGTCATTTAATTCATCAACAAAACTTCCGGCAATATCAAAAATTTTAATATTTATTTTTGAATCTTGAGAAACGTAATAATGAATTTTAGTTGAATTACCATAAACAGGATTTGGATAATTATAAGCACGATTTTTTGGGAAAAACTCATTTACATAATTTGCCCGACTTGCAGCGGGTACAAATGATGAGTTAAAATTATTTCCATTTTCAGATGACCAGAAATAGTTTCCACCACCTGCACCAATGGTCCATGAGTAAACAATATTTGAATCAGAAACAGCAGCTAATGAAACTTTTCCATTATTTTCAAACAGGACAGGAGTTGTATTTAACGACGTACCAACTTTCAATGGGAAACCATCCAATACGGTTCCACTTCCGCCGTCAATTGCATAAATTCTTCCATCAACTGTTGCAGCAATTATTTCTGATTTTGAATCGCTTGCAAAATCGATAGCCAGCGGTGTTCCGGTAAATCCTAATCTTAATGGATCAATAAATGAAAAATTATCAGCAGAAGCGCCGCTTATATTTTTTGCTACCAGGTTTAGCCCATCATTATAGACTATATAATTTTGTCCGTTCTGTTTTAGGTCAGTAATAATAAATCCATAATTATTATTACTAAAGTTTTTGCCTACACTCTGGGTGTAAACTATTTCACCGTTATTGATTACGTAAATATTATCAGTTGTAGCAACGACTGATAAATAATCTCCGGTTGAGTTTTTAGTCAGCACTAAATTTTGTAAATCTTCGCCAAAGCTTAAAGTCTTACTGTTTGAATCAATAAATTTCTTTCCTGAAATCACTGCAAAATAAGTATCATTTAAAGCAATCTTATTTATTGCGCCTGTAGTAACATTTGTACTATCGAATAATTGCGGTAATCCGACCGGAGGATTTGGAATTAAGTAAGTGTATATTTTTCCGTTCTCAGCACCCAGGAGCAATTTATATTGTCCCGGTGAGGCAGAAAGTATTGCAGGAGAAGTAGTAATTTTTGCCGGAGCAGTAATTTTTGTATTAAACTGAATTCCCAGATTACTTTTAACATATATATTTATATCTGAAGAACTTACACCGAAATAGTAAGTATAGGGTGTTTCAAAAATAGTAGCAGGTTTAAATTCAGAAAAATTATTTTTTGTAAATATTATATCCCCGTCTTTATCAAGTACATTTAATTCTTTATTTGAAATAGTACCAACTTCAAAATCTGTACCTACTGTTAATGAGATTAGTTTTGTTATTAATGCTGAGCTTGAAATTTCTTTTACAAATATTGGTTTTATAATTGAATCACCATACGCAACATTAAAACTCATAGTATCGCCAATTTCAGAGAAACCTGAAATTTTAATTAAGCTATTAGCACCTGTATTTGCATTACTGTTTGGGCGCGTGTCTTTATCAAATACATTTTTATAAAATTCTGAAGGATTTGATTTATACCAGAAATCATCCTGAGTTCCTTCGCCAATTACTTCATCACCAAAGATTGTGTAAAATTTTTCCCCGATATCTTTGATTCCATCTGCTTCAACAACAGAAACGCCCCTGTTGTCCTTATCAGCATTAATTGAATTTGAAGCAAGATTATTGTCTATAATATTTTCATCGATATGCCAGATTAAAATACCGCTGCCCGGCAATGCCCAATCATACTCATCCACATCTGTAACAACTCCTCGAACGGCACTTACATCAATGTTTGAGAATGAATCGATATCGGCCGCAAAAGTTTTTGTAAAATATTGCCCATCGGAAAGAAACGTAATTTTTGCGCCATCTTTATTAGCATCACGGTTCCTGTTTTCAATTAAGAAATACTCTTTTGAATTAATAGGAACTCTGAGAATTACCGTATCAGCTAAAGATGCAGCTAAATTTGCGACCAAATTTATATTGTAATTTCCCGGTTGAATTGTTTTTGACTCAGCCCAGCCAAGATAGATTTTTGCCCATGGTGACGGCTCCGGTGGAAAAGTTCCCTGGTATCCAAAAAATGCTTGACCATCCATTAATCCAAATCTGCCGATTGCACTCTCACCTGTTTTTGTATTGAACAAATCAGGCAAACCAATAGCACTTCCAATATTAGCCGCTAACAACCCATTTATAGTTAACTGAAAGAACGATTTTGTTAATCCGTTTGATACTTCCCTGCTTTCAGTTTCAGGCATAATAATAGTGTTTGTAATATTAAATGTATTGTTCTGTACTGAAAAACCACTAAAGGAGTTACCGTAAATTTCCTTTAGTAATTTATCACTCATATAAATAGAAGGAAGATTATGCTCATTACCGAGAGTTCCCGGTAAAGTCACATCCCTTCCGGCTCCGGCATGGAAAATTGTAAATACATTATACTGAGAAAAATCAAATCCAGGATTTAACGAATCAACTAACTTCCAGGCTTCCTTTGCAAAGTTTGCCAATAGAGTAAAATCTGAAGAATTACTTGGAGGTGAATAATTCCTCATGGTTTTTGTTACAGTATAAACATTTGGCAGGACAGTATATTGAATTACCAGTTTACCGTTTGAAACTTTTTTAAAATAATTTTTTGCAAATTCCAGGTGAGACAAAAAATATGGCCTGTCATGCGGTAATGGATCAAGAATATTTTGTCCGTAATCGCTGGAATAAATAGATCCGAAAGTGCCGTTTCCAAATGTAGTGCCGTCTCTGTCAACCTGGAATTCTGCCATTACTGCAAGAATTTTTAGAGTGTCTACCGATAACTGCAAATTAGTTTTGAAAGGTTTTAATAACAGTGGAGTTTGTAATTTACTAATAAAAGATTGGGCAGATAAACTGCCCAAACCAATAAAAACAATAATAAGTGAAAGGAAATATTTCATATTAAGACTAAATGCCTCTTGGTAAGCCTCGTGATTGTCCAGGGATTCCGTCCCATCCAATTGTTACACTAAATCTCAGAGTATCTGACAATGGATGATTTTCACCACCGGAGAAAATTGAAGTTGTAATGTAACTGAAATCAAATCCATAAATATCATATCTGATACCAGCACCGAAAGTAACAAATTTTCTATTTCCATAAGCAGGATCTTCATAAAAGAAACCCGATCTTAGGGCAAAAAGGAAATCACCCGGTTGACCATACCAATATTCAAGCCCCATTGAATAGTCAATTGACCTAAAAACAGGTTTCTTGCCCCACGAAGTAAATATTGCCTGATAAAATTCTTTTGATTCTGTGCTGTCTTTATCGATAAGAAGTTTACTTAAGTCGAGTGTATACATTAGTGAATTGTATTGGTCACTAAAAACCTGGTAAGCAAATCCAACTCTCAAATTAGTTGGAATCGGATCTGCCTGTGCTTTATCTATATAATATATTTTTGGTCCTAAATTACTTAGGTTTATACCCATACTGAACTTTTTACCAATATCTCCAATAAATGGTATATCAAATTTTTCAGGTCTCCACATTGTGGCAATATCAAAACTTACAGAAGTTGCAGTTCCGGAGCCTTGTTCTTCACCTACCGGTGCATCAGAAAGCTTGCTGTGAATTATTCTAAAATTAAGGCCAATGCCCCAATCGCTACTTAGTTTAGTGGCATATCCCAGCGTCAATGCGGCATCAAACGATCTGAAAGTACCCAATGCTGTTGGTGAATCAAGAGTTTTAACAAATTCACCGAAATTCATATAGGTAATACTTGCAGTAATACTACCACTCAAGCTTTCAATATATTGCCTGTAGGTCAGGTAATCATAGAATAAATCAAGATTAAATTGAGGTAACCAATTACTATGAGTAATACTGACTTCACTTCCTGTTAAAAAAGCAATGCCGGCAGGATTCCAATAGATTGCTGCACCGTTATCCGCAAGTCCAGCTCCTGATTCGCCAATTCCTCCGGATCGAGAATCGGGTGCCAAAATTAAGAATGGAACTGCTGATTCCCCACCCTGGGCATGTATACTTTTCTGAATAAGCCCAAAAAGCATACCCATTAATAACAATTTTACTAAGACTTTCATTTATATTACCTCCATTAAGAAAAAGACTTAACTTTTTTCAATATTTAGAATTCTAATTTATTGTTGTATAAAGCTCATTTTGCACAAGAATTTTAACAATAATTATGCCTAACGAATAATTGCCAATTTACCCAAAACGCTTTTATTATATGATCCATCAGTTGTTCTCACAATGATTTTATATAAATATGTGCCATTTGCTATTTGTGATCCGTCCTGGTCTCGTCCATCCCAGTTTACTTTTACAAATTTATCATTAACTCCATATTTTTCAATATGTTTGATTAATCTACCTGCAACGGTATAAATCTTGATTTTAAGATCTAATAATTTGTTAAGATTTTGTTGAAATGTAAAGGTAGTATTTGAGGTAAAGGGATTTGGATAATTATACACGTCTTTAATTACCAGAGAACTATCACTAACAACTTCAAATGCAGCTTCAGTGCTTGAGTAATTATTGAACACGTCCCAGGCTTTAATTTCAAGATTATAATTACCTGAAGCTAAATTTGTAAAAGGATAATTTATCTCTCCTGATTTTCCTCCAGAATTTAAATCACTAGTAAAATAATTTGTAAAATCAATCGGATCATTCTCCTGACCATTTAATATTCCGACAAATTTATGGCCAACACCTGTGCCGGTTGTGTTGAGCCCAGTTTCATCCGTTAATTTAACTATTAGTTTCGTATCAGGATTTACTAACAATGAATTTCTGTATGAGCTATCATCAAAGTAAACTTCAATAAGTGGTCCTTTCCCATCATTAGTTGTTGTCGTATCAGTTCCGCCGACAATTATTTTATTTGTAAACCCTATGCCATCTGTATTATTCCCCAGAAAATATAAAATAATCTTTCCGTTCTTATTCTCATAAGAAATATCTTTTGGAACGACAAAATTAGTAGAATAATTTCCGCTGCTAATTGAAATTCTCCCTCTGAATATTACACCTCCTTGTAATGTTACAGGATAATTCCCGATAGCCGGCAAAGGCACAATCCTTTGTGAATCAAACATCGTTAAAATCCCTTCACCGCTAAAGTCATTCCATGTTGTTCCATCTGTTTTAGTAACAACACCACTTACATTTGCTTTACTTAATGCCTTAATCTGGACATCAGGAGAAGAAGTTGTAACTTGTTGACCATTTACAGAATTAATTTTTGCTGAATATTCGGGAACCAGCAACCTTAAAGTTGGGTCACCAATTATATGATATTTCTGATCATTGATTCCGTTATAGGTTTGTTTGGTAATAAATATAGCTTTACCGATAGGAATATTCAGATTTAATGTATCTCTTTGTGAAGTTAATAGATCCTGAAAATACTGATACATCAGCGCATGATTTAGGGAAGAATAAACCAGTCTGGATGCAGTAAATGATGCTATACACCCAGAATTATTTCTTAATAAAAGATCTTCTGCTGAACTTTGCGCGTCCGTTTTATCGAAATAGCCAAAATCACAGGTAGCTGCAGTTAGAAAGAAATATCTGCTGTTGTGCAATTGTGGAATTGTTGTTACCTGATCAAATACATCTTCCTGCGCCCATTGGCTTGGACTTCCATGCCCTACGTAATTAAGAATTAAAGTACCCTCATTTATTGCATCTATTATTGCTGTATTAACGGTTGGCATTCTTCTTCCCACACCGGTAATTTCAGGCGGATAAGCAGCCATATATATTTTTTTAACGTCAAATGATTGAGGAATAAAAGAATTTGCAAGAGTTTCTGACGCGGCAGTATGGTCAGGACCTTCATAATAACTGCTTGCTCCTGTATAACCGTCATCAGCAACAAGTGTTATTAAATTTCTCCAATTTCCCTTATCACTGTTGTTTTCATATTGAATGATTTTATCAATAACATCATTCGCTTCCTGTTCTGACTCAACAGTTATTCTTCCTGAAGCCAAATCAACAAAATTATCATTCCCACTTATTTTAACAAAAAAATCATCCGATGTATAAGAAGGAATTTCATTTAATGACTCCTGCGTTTCATAAGGCGGTACCAGATTATTATTAAATCCTTCTACATTTTTGTAATCATATGTACCTTTACCAAAGAAAAGTACATACTCAGGTTTGATCTGCCAGTTATCGTATGCATATTTTATAAAATCCCGGATCGCACTTACATCAACCATCCCACAGGAAAATTCATTAAATATCCGGTCAACATCCACAACTATTGTTGAAATGGGCAAAATTGACTGTGTTGATCGGTAATTCTTTAATTTGTTTGCTGCTACTTCAAAAAGTTTATTTGTAATTATTATAAATTTTGCTCCGTCACTTATGCCATGCAAATTAGAATTAGATATTGTTTCCGGATTAACCGGAGTTTTAAAGTTGTCATTCCCGACGGCAAAATACTTTGAGACATCTCCTCCAGTTTCATTTACCTGAAAATTAAAATTGCTCCCGCTCTGCAAAATTGGATTAGTAATATATTTAACATTTGCGTAATCTGAGACATCAAAAACCATAATGTTTGTATTTGAAAATCCTCCAAGATCATATTCAATTGTTGCTGTTGTATCTTTTGAAAAAAATAACAAGTTATCATCTGCAGCAGTTAAATCTCTTGAATATTGAATTTCAAAATAATCCAGGTAACAAACTGTAGTAGGTGAGGAAGGACTAACTGTAAAATTCAGGATACTCCTGTTGTCTGCAAGGTTCCCGCTATAGAAAGTATTGTAGTCATATCCCATTCCTAAAATATAGCTGAAGCCGCCGTATCCATATACATATTGGTTTAATATAAGGTTTCCGTTTTCAGTGACCTGAAGTCCGGCATTATCAGATGAAGCATTTATAAACCTTATTTTATAATTGATTTTTGAGCCCTGAATTCTGCCGTCAAGCTTGTTTGCGTAAGAGATACTGGATGTAGCCTGGCTAAAAGCATCACCGGCATATTGCCTTCCAGTCTGACCAATATTTTTTTTATCAATTTCCCAATTTGCAAAAGCTTTTGATGTAGCTTGTAAATATTTTGTCGACTGATTTAGACTTGATTTATCTGTAATCCTTTTCCCCGGGTTCCCTCCAAAAGTTATCCAGTAATAATTTTTATTAGAATATGGATGAAAATATCTTTTAATTGTTCCTGATTGACTATCATAATCCCAGAAATCATTTCCTCTACCGTAGAAAAGTATATAATCTCCGTCATCAAATTTACCGTCAACTTCGCCTACAACAGTGATAGCATTTTCAACTAAATCTGAAGGTCTTGTGGTATTTAGATCTTCAGCTAGTACTTTCCCTCCATTATTATAAATCTTAAGTGTTCTTGGATCAATGTTATTTGGATCAATACCAAAGGATGCTAAAGTTGTTTTAGATATTTTATAAATACCTTCTTCAGGAGTTTCAAATCGTATCCACGTTCCTGTTGCTAGGACACTGCTTGAAACAGCTTTTCTAAAACTTTGTTTTGAATTTGACCAATATTTTGCTGATTTATAATTTACTATTGCGCCATCTAATAAATTGCTAGCAGGTTTGGATGAAATCGATTGACTGTTGGCAAAATTAACTTTAAAAACAATCTTTGTATAAACCTGGATTTTATTTTGTAAAGGATAAAATTTAACGGGCGAAATCACCAACTTCTGTATAGGTAAATCTCTGGATAATCCAAACGTGCCAAAAGTAACAAGATCAACAGGATTTGAAAATTGGTTATATTTCTCACTGAATTTATAATTCAAATTTGTAGGCTTTGAAATCGTTGGGACTGGGATTATCCTGCCACTAATTTCCTTAAACGAAGAAGAAATTATTTGAATTGTATTTCCAAATTCTGATGGGACGCCAATGCTGAATAATCTTTCCGGAACTGCAGGCATTCCAAAATTACTCATAGTCGAAATGTAACCATTTACCAATCCAACATTCAGATATTGTTGCCCATTAATTATAACAATTGATGAATCTGAATAATCAGGAGTAAACTCGACAATTAAAGAATTCCTATCGGATGAGATGACTTTTAAATCACTTTGGGCAAATAGTGACAAGGAAAGGAATATTACCAATATTATCGAGATTTTGCTCTTCATTTGATCTTTATTTTTACTGAAAAATTGTATTACAGAAATAAAATTAACTGCAATTTAACTTTTTATGTTTCTGTAACAACTCCATTATTGTAGCAAAAATCTCAGGCAAAACCTCATAAATATTTATATCAAATTTAGCCACAGAAACACTAAATAGTCAAGTTCAGCGGCTATCTTTTAAAGAGTCAAAATTATTCACCAATTCAACAGAATCAGGATAGCTTGTGTAAGGGATATCTTTTTCGAAAATTATTTGTTTATCTCTATTAATCAGCACTATCTTTCTCTTATTAATTCCAAAAATATTTAACGCATTAAAATATTTACTTACTTCTTTATCCCGATCATTTAACAACGGTATTTTTATCCCTAGTTTTGAGCAGAATTTTTGATGAGATTCAATGCTGTCAGTATTAATTCCTACAATTTTGATATTTTTTTCTGTAAACAAATTTTCATTTTCATAATAATTTTTCAGCTGTTTTGAACATACCCTTGAGTCATCTTTTGGATAAAACACAAGTAGAATATTTTTGTTAAGATTTTTGTAAAGTTCAAAGTCTTTCCCGTCCTGGTCTGTAAGAATAAAATTTTGTACAATTTTTTCACTTGTCATAATCCCAGTGCTTCTTTATTTTCTTTCATTGCGTTAATGCAGAATTGTATGTGTTCATCAAGCGGTATTCCCAGGTCATCTGCACCGTTTATAATATCTTCCCTGCTTACCGATCTTGCAAAAGCTTTATCCTTCAATTTTTTCTTAACTGATTTTACCTGTACTTCATCTATTGACTTGCTTGGACGAACAAATGCTACTGCCGTTATAAAACCAGCCAATTCATCACATGCAAACAGTACCTTCCTTAATTTCGTATCCCTTTGTACACCAGAATAATTTGCATGAGAAAGTATGGAGTTTCTGAATTCATCATCGAAACCTTTTTCTTTTAAAATCTCCGAGCCTTTAAATGGATGTTCTTCTTCAGTAGGATACATTTCATAATCAAAATCATGCAGTAATGCTACATTTCCCCAAAATTGTTCATCTTCATTCAGCTTTCTGGCATAGGCCCTTACGCAGCTTTCAACCGCAAAAGCGTGTTTTAGAAGGCTATCGCTTTTTGTAAATTCCTTTAAAATAAAAAGACATTTTTCCCTGTCTTTGCTAATCTGTTCCATTTTTATTCCTGGTTTTTAAATTTATTTTTCCACTGGATTAAATGATGGGCAAAGATTTCCTAAAACGCACTGAACACACTTAGGCCTGTTCGCAATACAGATATTTCTGCCGTGCGTGGCAAGATAATGTGATGAATTTATCCAGTCTTTTTCCGGCAATAATTCTTTTAATTTAAATTCAATTTTTCCCGGATTATTTGATTTAATAAATCCCAGCAGATTCGATAATCTTTTAACATGTGTATCGACTGCAATAGCGGGTATTCCAAAACCATTTCCTGCAACTACGGAAGCTGTTTTTCTGCCAACGCCGGGCAACTTATTTAATAATTCAAAATCTGCTGGTACGTTTCCTTTATATTCATTTACAAGCACATCGCAGCATCCTTTAATGCTTTTTGCTTTTTGTCTGTAAAAGCCGGTTGAATAGATATCTTTTTCCAGCTCTCTTCTTGGGACATTTAAAAAGTCTTCTGGTTTTCTGTATTTTTTATAAAGTGATTTTGTTACAATATTTACACGCTCATCAGTGCATTGTGCTGATAATATAGTCGAGATTAATAACTGGAAAGGATTTTTAAATTCAAGCTTACACTCAACAGCAGGATATTCTTTTCTTAATAGTTCAAATATCTTTTTAGCATACATTTTTTCAGATTTTAACGTCATCTTTTTGAAATCTTTTATCGACAATAAATAATCTTTCAACTGGTTTATTATTAATTATATGACTTTGAATTATTTCTTCAACATCTTCAACTTTAACTCCGCCGTACCAAATCTGTTCAGGATATATAAGAACTGTTACACCGAATTCGCACGCGTCAAGGCAGCCGGCAGAATTTGCACGTACTTCCGATTTTAGTCCTAGCTCTTTTAATCTTTTTTTAAAATGTGCTCGTACTTCAGCGCTCCCTTTGTTTAGACAGCATCCACGCGGATGATCATCCGGTCTTTTATTTTCGCAAACAAAGATATGTTTTTCAAATCGCTTCATATCTACAAATACTATTTACACTTGAATATATACATTTTATTAAATAATGGAAGGTTCTTCTGAAAAAAGTTTAGTAGCGCGTACGGGATTCGAACCCGTGATCTCCGCCTTGAGAGGGCGGCGTCCTAAGCCACTAGACGAACGCGCCTGTGTAAAACCAAAATGGATGACAGTAAATGTGACTTACATCAGCCATCTTACATTTTCTATCATCCATTTTTTGTTGTCCCGTCAGGGGTCGAACCTGAACTCTTCGCATCCAGAGTGCGACGTGTTGCCAATTACACCACGGGACAGTTTTTATTAAGTACAAAATTACTGATCAATTACTAAACTTCAAAATTTCGATTGTGTAAATGTAACTTATTTATATAAAATACAATTCTTTGTGTATATTTCTAATAGATTTTTATTATTATTATGCTCCTTATGAAATTAAAATTTTTAATACTTCTCTCATTAACCTATACATTTACCGCTCTTAGCCAGCAATACGTTTTGCAGGGCTCAATAGGAAATTTCAGAAATGCTTCGAGTTTTTACGTTACATCGGCAGGTTTTATTTATGTAACAGATGTAAGCTCTGACGAAATAATTAAAATTGATACGCTCGGTAACAAATTGAAAGACGCGGGTGGCTACGGGTGGGCAGAATCCACATTTGATTATCCATCAGATGTTTTTGCTACGCCGTTGAATGTATATGTATCAGATAAGAATAATCACCGGATTGAAAGATTTGATAAAAATCTGAATTATATTTCCCAGCTCTTTACACGGAATAATGAAAATCCATCCGAAAGATTTGGCTACCCAATAAGTTGCGCTACTTCTAATCAGGGTGATCTCTATATATTGGATTCAGAAAATAAGCGAATAATTAAATTTAATTTGTTCGGGCAGTTTGAACAAAATTTTGGAGGATTTGATGCTGGAGCATTTGCTTTGCAGGATCCTAAAAAATTATCTGTTTCTCCATCAAACAACATTTATGTATTGGATGAATTTCGCATCGTGATCTTTGACCAGTTTGGGAACGGTATAAGGATAATAAACCTCGAGGAAAATTTTTCTGATATTAATATTGTCGCAAATCATTTAACTGCTAATAATAAGCAGCACATATATATTGCCAATCTTAAAAATTCCCAACCGGAATTGGTTAAGGCGACACTAATCGGAGAGATTAATGATATAATTGTAAGCAGTCTCATTTTCGGAAATAAACTCTACATTTTATTGAAAAACGAGATACTTGTTTTCCAAATGGTTTAGCAAGATGATCAATTTTGGTACAATTAATTCCTCTAAAATCAATTTATCTATAAGAATTATAAAAATAATTTTATCCTTTTTACTGTTGGTTTGGTGTTTTGGATTCTTATTTGCTTCAATATTTCCTAAAAGTGGTGTGATAGTAATCTATCCAATTATTAAACAAATTTATTCTGTCGTTTGTCATCAAACTGGTTATAAATCATTTGAGGTAAATGGATTTCATTTCCTGGTTTGTGCTCGTTGTACGGGAATTTATTTTGGTGCATTAGTCGGTTCTGTTTTGCTGCTTTTTATAAGAAATCCCATCAATTTAAAACCCAGGTATTTTTTGGTTGCCTGTTTGCCAATTTTATTAGATGTTTTTGCTTACTCAACCGGGATATATTCCTACAATAAAATTATTGCATTTATTACAGGTGCTATTTCCGGTTCTATTACAATTCTTTATATTTCGAACGGATTTGAAAATTTTTTACAAAAGAAAGTTTACGATTAATGAATAAAAATAGATATATGCCTACACTAGTTTGCGGGTTTAGCGCTGCTGTTTTAACTACTATTCCGGGCATCAAAACTTTTGGGTGTTGTGTTATTGTACCAGTTGCTGTTTGGTTTGCCTTTATACTTGATCACAGAATTAATAAAACTGAGCCAACTATTTCAACTAATAAGGCTTTTATTTTTGGAATTCTTACCGGGCTGTTTGCAGCATTATTCACAACACTTTTTGATATAATAATTACTTTAATTACACATTCTAATGATTTTGTTGAATCTCTACCTCAGACAGAATCAGCAATGAGATCATTAAACCTTGGTGAAATCTGGGAGCAGACGCTTACGATTCTAAAATCGATGTCTAAGGAAATTACTTCAAACGGTTTTTCTCTTTTTTACACGATCGGAACATTATTCAGCAATATTATTATTGATATTATTTTTGGCATACTCGGCGGCCTACTAGCAATGGTTCTTCAAAATAAAAAAGCTAAATAATTTTTTATGATCACAGCATTAATATTTTTCGCTCACATTATTTTCGCTCTGGTAATTTTTACCAAAAAATGGCAGGATGAAAATTTAAAAACTGGTTTTATAAACCTTGCATTGATTGGGATTTTGTTTGCTGTTGGCTGGTCAATTACTGGCATAATTGCCAGAATTATAATGAGACCGGAAGGCTTAGGCGAGTTTTTTGACAGAGACACTTTTTCATTAACATTACTAATAATTGCAGAATATTTTTTCTACCGTTTCTACTACAATGAAATTATTACTTCAACCGATAAGGAAAAACAATAACAGCAACTTGTTCTACCTGCTTTTGTGATGGGTCTAATGCTTCAAATCTCCACTGGCGAAGAGAGTTCATTGCAGCATTTTCTAAACGAGTGTCCGCTTTTATCAATGGGAATATTGTTCCGACTGTTCCATCCGGCAGGATGGTAAATCGTAATCTGATATCAATTTCTTTGTTCACACCTTCCGGATACTCCGGCAAATTAAAGCTATAGATTTTTCTTTGCCCCTGCCCTCCCCAATCAATATCATATCCAAAACTTCCGGATCCTTTGGCCTTATTTCCTTTTCCTTCAGCAGTCTCTTGTGAATTAGTTTTAACCTTACTTTCCTTCTTAGTTTCGTCCGCTTTCGTTTTTTCTTTATCGGCTGGTTTTACAATGTTTTCATCTGAAGTGTTTTTTGCTTCGGGAAGTTTTACTTTTTTTACATTATCTTTGGATTCCTTTGCTTTATCCTTTTCCTCTTTCTTCGATAATTCTTCTACCTGGTTTACTTGAGTACCAACGTTCCCGGAAGAACCTGGTTTGCCTGAAGTTCCGAAAGAAAGTTCAACATAATCATTCCGCGGGTAATTAACTGTAAAATTTAGAAACAGAAATGCTACGAGCAATATTATGTGCAGGATAACCGAAAGCGAAACTGATAAATTCTTAACCGACCTATAGTTAAAATTCATATTTACCCGACTGTATCCATAATTGATCTGAGCCTATTCAAAGTTTTTCCTTTTCTGTTTGAATTGTAAATTTTTCGATACCGCTTGTTTTTGCTGCATCTATTATTTTTATGATCATATCGACTGCGACTGCTTTATCTGCCCTGATAATCATATTCTTATCCGGATTTTCATTTTTTATTACGCTCAATTTTGCAGCTAATTGATCAATACCCACCTGTTCCTGGCCGACATAAACTGCTCCTGCTGATGTAACAGTAATGATTAAATTTGAAGGCGCTGATTTTTCATTTGTTTTTGATCCGGGAAGCTTTACTTTAACGCCTGTTTGAATCACAAACTGTGAAGTAAGCAAAAAGAATATTAGCAAAAGCATTACAATATCAGTCAATGAGGAATAGCTAAATGCTGCTAATGGTTCGTTTGAAGTTTTAAATTTCATTGTTCTTCCTTAAATATCTAGTTCAACTTCATCTTTGGATTCGTTTGGATCCCCGCTCGAATCCTGAATAACATCAATAACATCATTAGCCACGGTTTCAATATCTCCAACTAATCTTTTTATGCTGTTAACAAAATAATTATAAAAGGCCAGTGCTGGAATTCCAACACCCAAACCAAAGGCTGTTGTTATCAAGGCCTCCCAAATACCACCTGCAAGATCACTTGGATTTGCAGCTCCAGCCAGATCCTGAATTGTCATAAAAGCCGATATCATCCCAGTAACTGTTCCCAAAAATCCTAAAAGAGGTGCAATTCCTGCTATTGTTGCTAGAAAAGGGATACCTTTTTCTAGTTTTGAAATTTCCTGTGTACCTGCATTCTCAATGGATTCTTTTACTCTTTCGTGACCTAGTGAATATTTTGATAATCCCTTGCGAATTATATTAGCGACAGGAGATTTTTCCTGTGAGCAATAACTTATTGCCCCGTGAATATCTTTTCTTTTTAAAAGTCCCCTTACTCTAACCATAAATGCGGGAATATTAGTTTTTGATTTTCTTAAAATAATATACCTGTCAATTATAATTGCCAAACCAATAATAGATAACAAGAGGATTGGCCACATTAAAAGCCCGCCTTTCAGAAATATTGAGAAATAATTCATCGTAGTCCTTTTATAAAATATGAATTAAAGATTTTCGATTAAGAAGTCTTCTGCTTCTTTCATTGATTTGAAATTTTTTATTTTCACCCTGTACCAGGTTCCTTTACCAGGAACTTCAGCCTGTTCCATAAAAGCATCATAACCTTTTCCTATATATTTAGAAACCTGGTCCTGAGCAATTGATTCAGTACGCCAGGATGAAACCTGTGCTGTAAATGTGTCACCAATTTTAGTAATATTTTTTCTAATCTCTTCAATATTAACAGGTGGAGGTAAATTATCGAACGAAATATTAGAGCCATCATCCTTAATACTTTTATCATTTGTTTTCGGCGGAACACGTGAAATTGAATTAAATTTGTTTTCTTTTTTTGGTTGCTCTTTCTTAGCAGCCAGTTGAGAAGATTTTCTACTTGCTACTTTATTGTCAATCGTTTTGGGATTGCTGTTATCCTGATTTGTACTTTTAGTAGTAGATCTTTTTCCATCTGATTTATTATAAGGATAATTAACAGGTACAGAATAATCTCGTTCTATAACACTAGTATTTAATTTATTCCCTGACGGAGACGAAATTGAATTTATATCTTTACCTCCTAAACTATTTGAGAGAAATAAATATAATATTATTGCTATAGCAACAATTACAATTAAAGCAATTATAAATGCCGGGGATGCACCCTTTTTGGAATATCTTGCTTCCCGTGCAAGTCTTCTCTCAATCGCACTGCTGATATTTGCTGATTTAAGATCAGTTGAGTTTTCTTCTTTATCTATAGCTGCAAAGGCATTATTACTTTTTCCCTCTGTGGTTTGTAATTTTTCATCTGATTCTTTATCCTCAAATTCTACAGTATTATTATCCTCTATAATTGATTCGGTTTCATCTTCAATTTTAAGGCCCTGTGTATCAGGTTCATAATCATCAAAAGAGACTGTTGTAGTTTTACCGAAATTCCAATCAACTTCTTCATCTTTATCATTATCTTTAATCTCTTCTGAATCTTGTTCAATTTCACCTAAAGTAGAAGAAATGGTTCTAACTACCTCAAAATCATTTTCTTTTTCCGGTATATATTTATGTTCTTCATCTTTTCCATTCTCATTTACTTCTTCCAAATTTTCTTCAGATACTACAGATTCGTCTATTTTATTTTCAGGGGCTTCAGTAAAATTTTCACTCCTTTCATCAACATGAGTGACTCCTAAATTCCAACCTATATTTCTTCCTTCTTCGTCAGATTCCTCATCATCTTTATCAACATCAAGGATTGATTCCTCTTCAATTTCCTTTGAAAGGTTATAACCAAAGTCCCATGCAATACCGCTGCCATTAATTTCTTCTGCTTTTTTAGTCTTCTTTTTAGAAACTGTTTTACTACCAGATATATTTTTTGATGGAACTTCGCCCCAGTTAAATTCAAATTGATGAGATTTAAACGATTCCGCATCTATCACTAAAAGTTCATTTCCTTTTATATATTCTTTAACAATCTCTATTTCATTTATAATTTTATCAACTTTTGCTTCAACGAGTTTTCTTAATTCTAGTCCCGTTAAGGGTATAAAAAAGTCTGAACCCTTTACACCTTTAAGCGGTATTACTGGCTTACCGATGCTCAAGGTAAAATGCGAATCAATAGCATGGTAATTTTCAATTTGTAAAGCGGGAACATTGAATATAAGGTTTTGTTTAAATTCATCTTCAAGAACCTTAGATGGATAATAAACCATCAGGTCCACATAAATTTCCTTATCAGGAGGGACATCCTTGCTTACTGGATTTGTACGTATTTTGCCTTTTCTCAACTGGAAATGGCCAAAACTCTTTAAAAGTATCGCTTCCCCGGGACTTAGTAATTCAGCGGATTTTTTCAAAAATATTTCAAAGAATATTTTTGCCTCAGAATCCGGGACACCGGCTCTTTTAGAAATTTTTCTTATTAGTTCTGCTTTTGTCATTTATTAAATTTTGCTTTTTACCATTTATAAGTGAATCCTGCAAAAAAATCAAGCGGAGATTCTTTATACCCCATCCATTTATAATTTTTTCTATCAAGTAAATTAGATAACTCAACACTTAAAGAGAAGTTAGGTACAAATTTATATAAAAATTTAATACCTAAATTAATAAATGAATCAACTTTAATTGTATTGTTTAAATCAGCATAACTCTGAGATGAAAAAAATATTTTTGGTTCGGCATACAACTTAGAACCGAAATTATAGCTGTAATGAGCAGATCCTATTAATTTAGGATTATAAGGGATATAATTCCCATTTAAATCTTTAGTATCGTTATAATCTATGGAAGCATAAAACATTCCTGCAGGTCCGGGATGGAATAAGAAGTTTATATACCCTCCATAACTTTTTGCAGAGGAAAAATTAACATCAAACCTGCCTGGTTGTGCTGAATTTACAAAATATGGTAAATTAGTAGCCCTAAAATATTTTGCGCCGACATCTATCTCAAAATATTTGAAATATTCATATTTAATTGAGACATCAAGATCAGATGTTTTTTTAACAAATGTATTTGCAAAATTTTGAGTATTAAAATACATGTTTTGGCTTAGCAATAATCCACTTCCTACAAATTCCGCATGAGGATCTAGTTCGCCATAAAGGGAAATAAAATCGTTAATTTTCAAAGCTGCTGAAGCATAGGGCGATAAATAATTTGATGAACCCGAATTAGAATAATTTATCCCGGCTGCAATTTTGAATGAATTTAGAATTAGTGTTTCAACATATGGCCGGACAGATAAATAATCAAAATTACCGCTTCCAATAAGATTGTTTTTTAAAATTTGTTTCGTGTAATTAATATTACTACCAATTTTAAAATAAGAAAAGTTGGCTTTGAAAAATCCATCTGTTTTAATAAGGTTTTCAGTAAAATTTTCTTTATTTAAATAGCTATACTCATCTGCGGCTTTAAGTGAAAAAATAAAATGGCGGTTAACAAGATTATTAATATCAACCGAAATATTTCCTTTATAATAATTTCTTCTCTCACCAGGATTATTAGAAGCAAAAAATTTATATGATGAGAGGCCATAATCTCCGTGAATTTTAAACTGAGTACCTCTTATTTTTGAATCTCCGGGGACAAAGAATGATAAATTCAAACCTCCATTCGCTCCATACCAATCACTATTCTCCACGTATGCCCTGTGATTTTCTCCATTTATAGCAGCTTCAAAAATTCCGCTACCGAAAGGTTGAGTAAAAGTGAAATTACCTGATGGAGAATTATAAATGCCTGTTACTACATTTAGCTTTGCGCTATATACCTTCTCTGTGTTCAGAATTCCAGATTCATTTTGAATAGGGTTAGAAATATCTTTTATTCCCAGTTCTTCAGGAGAGAATACCGGCTTAATAAATTCTTCCGAAATCGTCGAAATAAATCCTGGATCAAGTTTTTTAGCTTTTTGTAAAGAAATTACGTCTTTTCCAGTTATTACAAAATCCGGCAGTTCCACATTAGGATTTTGCTTGTCCTGTGCAAGTAAAGAACTCGGAAGAAGACTAATTATAAATATTAGAATTATTTTCTTCATTTTATTTTCCTAAGTTTTGCTGCTGCTTCTTTCCCCAATTCATCATTCCTGTGTTTGGATATCACAGTTCGGTACATCTCTTTTGCCTGTCGATTGTCTTTTAACTTTACATAACAGTCACCCAGCTTCAGAAAGGATTTTGTAAGCCATTCATCATAATTTGAAAAAATTGTTCTCACTCTAACAAATGCGCTAATAGCGTCAGTAATTTTATTTTGCTCAAATAAAACCTCACCAAGATAATACTGTGCTTTTGCACCCAGATCATCCGTTCTTTTTGTTGCGAGTTCACTAAAATATGCAATTGCATTATCATATCTTTTTGCTGCAAGCTCAATCAATCCAAGTTCAAACTTAGCCTTTTGTGCAAAAATATTAGAACTGTATTGAAGGGTAAGTTCATTGAAGATTCCGTATGCGTTGCTAAGATCACCCTTGTTTGATAAAGTTTGCCCTTTCAAAAATAAAATTTCCGGCAAACGGGAAGATTGCGGCAGCTTATTAATTGCCTGATCCAATATTGCTAATGCATCATCATATTTCTTGGTCCCATTAAAAATGTTGCCCATTTCAATAACAGAAGCTGCAGCAGACTCGCTACCAGGGTAGAGATTAAAAACCTGGTTAAAATTAAAAACAGCTTCTTCATTTTGTCCCAGATTCTGAGCACTCTTACCTATCCAGTAATATGCTTCTGGAACCTGCTTACTGTTGGGATATTTTGAAATAAATTCCTTATAACTTGACTCAGCTTTTTCATACTGATGAAGCCCATAATATATTTCGCCTTTCTTAAAATAAATCTGGTCGGCAAAACTTAATCCGGGATTCTGATGTACAAACTGATCAACTAATTCAATTGCCTTTTCCGGTTGATTTAATGCAATATAGCTGTATTGAATCCCGTTAACGGCATCAAATACATGGCCTGATGATGGGTAATCTACCATCACTTTTTCATAACTGACAATAGCAGAATCGTATTGTGCAAGGTTAAAATATGCATCGCCTATAGAATAATATATAATAGGCCCTAATGATGACTGCGGATATTTGCTTAATACATTTTTATAATCGTCTATTGCCTCGTTATAATTATTCTGCTGGAAATTTATCCATCCAACCAGGTAAAGCGATTTATCGGCATACTCTGATCGGGGAAATTTCCTTTGAAGATTACTGAATTCATTTATTGCTTCGACAGTATTTCCCGATTTAAATAATGTTTGGGCATATTGATAATAAGTATTGGGATCTGTCAGTGAGGCTTTATCAAAATTAAATAAATTTTTATAAACTCTGCTTGCATCAGAATATTTTTTATTACCGTAATAGCTATCAGCCAACCTTAAGCGTGCATCAATAGTCTTGGAAGATTTTGGATAATTTTTTACAAAATCTGAAAACTTATAGGCTGCATTTTCGTAATCCCCAAGATTGTAATAACAATAAGCCTTACCGTAGGATGCTTCACCTCCAAGTTCACTATTTGCAGTGGATACATTATTGTAAGAGACAAGGGCATCTTGGTAACGATCCAGCTTGAAGTAACATTCAGCTAATAAGAAATTAGCTTTATCTCTTTCAAAATTTTTATCCCCGGCAATTAACTTACCAAGGTAAGAAATCCCATCCTGATAATTTCCTGAATAAAATGAAGCTGATCCCAGTCCTAGTAATGCTCTCTTTCTAAATTCTCCGGGAAGGTCAGCAAGGTTCAAAACCTCACTGAAATTGCTGATTGCCGATGAATAATCTTTTTGTTCAAGTTTAATCTCTCCAAGCAATGTAAGGCTTTTTGCTTTTATTGCCGGATCTTTTGATTCCAGCGCTGTTTGCAGAAATTGTTGAGCCAATTCAAACTTTTTGTCGTTAAAATATACAAGACCAAGCTGATATTGAACGCCGTAGCCTAATTCGCTGTCCGGATATTTCAATAAAAATTCTTTATATAATTTGAATGCTTCCGGTTCCTGGCCGGCATATCTTTTTGCTTCTGCTTTCCAGAAATATGATTTTATTGATAGACTATCATTCCCTTTAGATAATTCATCAAAATAATTGAAAGCCTTGCTGTATTCTTGCTGCTGGAAATAACTCCACGCCAGGCTGTATTTTACTTCCCTTATAATATTTGAAGAAGGGAAATTATTTAGTACAATCTTGTAGGTTTTTTCTGCGTTAGAATAATCTTTTACCCTGTAGTATGAATTTGCAAGAAGATAAAGACTTTCAGCATACTGTTCCTTAGGCAGGTTTTTGATAAGAGGGTTATTAAATTCAAGTATTGAAGATTGATAATCTTTCAATTTAAAATAAGATATCCCTATTCTAATTTGAGCTGCCGGAATTAATTTGCTATCCCGGTGGAATGACAAAAGTTCATCGTAGGATTTAACTGCATTATTGTAATCGCCTAATTTTTCATAAACGGTTCCCAGGGTATAGATTGAATAATCAGCAAACTTATTATTTTTCTGACTGGCAATAGCCTGTTTTAAAAAATCCACCGCCTCATTAAGCCTGTTCTCTTTGGAAAATGATTCCCCTATCCAGTAAAGAGCCGAACCAACGTATTCGCTTTCAGGATATTCATCAAGAAGCTGAGTAAGATAAAAACGACTGTTAGCGTAATTTTTTTCATTGTAAAAAATAATCCCAAGTTTATAAAGAGCATGATCACGGAAAGGTGACCATTTAAAATTATTTACAAGAAAAGTAAATCCGTCTGCCGCAGCATTTTCTTGACCAAGATTTAACAATGCATCTGCCGAATAATATTTTGCCGAAGCATACAGTTCGTCCGAAATTTTATAGGAGTAAAAAAATTCATCAAACAGTCCACTTGCCTTTGAATAATCAGCAGTCCGATATGCATCCATTGCGGACGAGTAAATTTTAGAAACGTCCTGCGCTGATAAAGATGAAGTTAACAGTATGCATATTAATAGTATGGAGAGTTTTTTCATTTATTGCTCTGAATAATTTTCAAATTCAGTCCGGCTAATCATTAATATTAAACATCATTATCTAAAAATTGATCCCAAAGCCTGGACTGAAATTAGATTTAGTTTTCAAAAAAGAGTCTGCTTTTTTATTCTAATATATATTTTTCGCTCTCATAAAATCAAGGTTATAAATGGAATATACGTGTTTACCTAAAGAAAAACATTAAATATTTTATGATCGGTTTAGTTATGGCTGTTTGACTTAAGTTAGGATTTTTATTTCTGTATTTCGTTTCTTTTGTATTAAAAAAGTTTTAAAAACACTTTTACCAAAATCGGCAGCGTTTCTGCTTCCTGTAAAACAGAGACTGGAAATGATTTTTTTAATATCATCCAGGGAATTACCAAGCCTGAATGCACCGTTTATATGTGAATAGAGCTGATTTTCAAACTTTAAGGAAGCTAATATTGCAATAATGTTCAATTCTCTTTTTTTCAATGATAATCCTTTTCTGCTCAGTACTTTACCGTACCCTTCGTCAATTAGCCAGGCAGATAATTCCGAAGAAAAATTATTAACATTGCTAATTAATTTTTTGAATTTATTTCCGTAGATTTTTTTACAATTCTTCTCACCGGCCACTTTGGTATTGTCTATTTTTTGATTTTTCAAGTCACCGAAGGAAAAATATTCCGATGCTATCTGTAATGAAATCAACGCTGATGGAAATCCGGCAAATAAATATGTTTGTAGAAGAGTTTCATAAATTTCAGTTTTCCTGATTCTTTTTTGCTTTGCCTCGGCAAGCAGAAATCTAAGTAGTTGATATTTCTTTAACACCGAAGCGGAGCTTATAAGTGGAAGAATAACCAGCTTAAAGGTTCTTTCATCTTTAAATATTTTACGAAGGCTTTTTGTATTCATACATATTAGAAAGTGCAAATAAAAAACCCCGCAAGATGCGGGGCAATTTTCTGAATCTTTTTAGTGATTTATTTTAAAGAAGCAAGTTCATAATCAGCAGTTTTTCTGTATGTTGCATCAGATCTTGCCCTGGTAAACATCTCTTTTGCTTTTTCAATATTTCCTTTTGATTTGTAGGCTAGTCCCATATAATAATATGGTCCGCCCGTTCCTACTGAACTTCTGTATTTCAAAGCTTTTTCTGCAGCGGAAATCGAATTATCGTATTTCCCTGTTTCGTAATATACTTTTGCCAGCGCCAGATATGCAGCATCATAATTACTGTTTGATACAGCTTTTTCAAGATAATCTATACCCCTGGAACTGTTACCATCGCTTATAGCACTGGTACCTAATTTAGTATAAGCAAGAGCAAGGTTTGATTTAACCTTGGATTTTACACCATTGCTTTTGGTCATAGTTAATATTTTTTCAAAATTAGTTGCAGCTGCCTCATAATTACCGAGGGAGAAATAAACACCACCCAGTGCATTGTATCCATATTCAAAATCCGGTTTTTGTTTTACACAGCTTTCAAACGCATTTTTTGCATCTTCATATTTACGGGATTTCTTTAGAGCAAGGCCTTTCTGATAATAAATTCTATAATCTTGTTCTATAGCCAGGGCTTTATTGTAGTCAACAATTGCCCCCTGGTAATCACCCGATTTCAACATCTTATTGCCGGAATTATAAAGTTTGGCAGCATCCGGTTTCATATCCTGCGCAAATGAAGTTGCAACGAATAAAAAGAAAATGAGCACGCAATAAGATACGCTTGATTTTGTAGTCATTTGTATCTTCCTTTTAGTTTGTGGTTGGATAATTCATTTCTCATGTGCGGAAGACGGGACTTGAACCCGTACGCCAATTAAGGCACTACCCCCTCAAGATAGCGTGTATACCAATTTCACCACTTCCGCTCAAATTTAGGTGAAAAAATACTCCTGAGGATTTATAAAATCAACCCTAAAATAGCTAAATTTTTTGTTTTTTTTATAGTTTTTTCAAATATCTAATTTCTGTCGGGCCCTTTTCCCTGCCTGAAGAGCAATTTTCTTATTTCTTCTCGGAATTTTTTTTCAAAAATAAGCAATTTAGATATTTGTTCGTAGGTGAGAATATCATTTAATGAATTGATAAAATTTGTCTTCTCCTTAGCTATCATTTCGCTGTATGATAAATAATCATTTATCATTTTCTTCATTTCAATGGAATTTTTATCACTGTTTTTTTCAATATAATTAGAAATTTTATCGAGCTCGTCGTCAGATTTCTTTGATAATTCTTTTACTTTATTCTGAAACTCCGTTCTCCTTGCAAAAAATTTAAGGGTTGTCTGTTCATCCATCTTAAGAGTTTCAATTAATTTTATTTTTTCAAGTTCTTCAATTTTCCCCCGCGCATTTCCGTGCATATTTCTTCGCCCCTGTGCATTTACGGAAATTGTAAGTAATATCAGAAATAAAATCGTGATGTGGGTTTTCATTTAAATTGCCTTTAATATATTTTTTTATTTATCAGGTTTTTATATATCATATCCGCCTGGTCATTACTAACAGACTGAATTAAAGTATTATAATCTAATTTATTAATTACTGAAATGTTTACAACATCTTCATTCGACGGAGAAAGCGCTGAATAGATCATCCCGTCAAGCAGTGAATCATATTTTACTGAAGAATCTTCCGGTAAATTTGAAATAAAATTTTCATCTCCTGCAGAAATAAAATAATCCCTGATATCAGATTCTGTTATATTGCTGTAATTATTAATTACAGTGATATTATTTTGAGGTAAAAACATAAACATTACAATTATAACAGCCAGTACGGCAGTTGCAAAAGCAAATTTTGGATGATATTTTTTCTTCTTCGAATTTTCAATCTTCTTCCTGAATTCAGGAATCATATTTACAAAATAGTCTCCCTCTGTTTTTATATCAGAGAGTTCTTTAACGCCGGAAATAAATCCCCTGTATTTACTTAATTCCCTTTGTAAAGATGGAGAATTTTGAATTTCTTTTTCAAAAGCAATTGACTCTTCCCGGCTCAATTGCCCGTCAATATATAATATTATTTTTTCATTCATCTTCTTTCACCATCTTCATTATTTTTTTCATCGCCTGAAAATAATTTGATTTTAATCCGCCGATACTTTTACCTGTAACTTCTGCCATTTCCTCGTAAGTCAATTGTTCATAATTTTTAAGTATAAATATTTCCCTCTGTCTAGGAGGAACCTTTTGAAGTATCCTTTCAAGTTTTTCAAGTTTTTCTTTTGTTTCTATATCAGCTATAATATCTTCTTTATTTTTAATTGAATCCTGTCCCTGGTCTTCAAACGAAAGTATTTGTTTAATTTTTCTTTTATTAATAAAATTAATACTTCTTGTTGAAGTAACCCTGTAAATCCACGTATATAGTGAAGACTGAAATTTAAAGTCCTTCAATTTTTCAAACATTACCATCAGCACTTCCTGGACTACTTCATCGGCATCCAGGTGATTGCCGGTCATTCTTCTTGCGTGCCAGTAAATTTTCTGCTGATATTTAAGAACAATTTTATTGAACGCACTTTCGTCACCTTCAGTAAATTTTCTTACCAGTTCAAAATCATTAGAGGAATCAGCCATTTTACCTTAGTTTGTGTAATGTTTGACATTTCCGTCATCAAAAAGGTTTAAACATCCGCCTTTAAACCATTGCTAAATTTTTCATGTCAAATTAGCAAATCTCAAGATCATAAACCAAAGGAGAGGATAAGATGAGAAGTACAGTAGTAACTCTGATAGCAGTATTCCTGATTGCGATTGCTTATGTTGGAAACGCAGATGCGCAGGGACGTATGGGAAAAGGAAACAGGTTTGGAATGGAAAAGAAAGCCGGTTTCAGAGGAGATTTCCTCACAAAACTAAATCTCACCGATGCTCAGAAAGACAAAATAAAAGCATTAAGAGATGAACATCAAAAAAAGATGATCGATCTCCGTGCACAGCTTCAGAAGGATATGTTATCGCTTAAAGAAGTAAAACAAAATGAAAATGCTTCTAGAAAGGATATACTTGCCGCTGTTGAAAATGTCAACAAAAGTAAAGAAGCAATACCTTTATCAAGGACAAATCATTTACTAGATGTTCGGGAAGTATTAACACCTGAACAGAGAAAATCCTTTAAGGATTTACAGGAACAAATGATGAGAAAACACAGAAAAGGTATGGGAAGGTCTGGAATGGGAAATGGAATGCATAATGGATGGAAATAATTAACTCGTCATTTTGTCCAACAGAAAACCCCGATTTAATCGGGGTTTTTTATTTCATTTTGGATTCGTCGGCCTCAGGTCAACCTCACTTATCAAAGCATGAACCGGAAGCTTAAGAATTGCCATTACAGATTCAGCAACATCATCCGCCTTTAATATTTTATCATAATTCGGATGCCTGCCTGTTCCGCCGAAAAATTCGGTAGCAACAGAGCCGGGGCAAATTGCCGCAACACGAATGTTATATTCTCTAACTTCGAGCATCAGCGATCTTGTAAATCCAAGTACTGCGTGTTTTGAAGCAGAATACATTGTTCCGCCCGGAAAGGAATTTTTGCCTGCGAGCGAAGCAATATTAATAATTGCGCCGCTTTTGTGTTTTATCATTCCACCCAAAACGGCTTTCGAAAAATTGTAAATCCCGTAAAGATTTACATCAATCTGTGTTTTAAAATCCCGGAGTTCTGAATCGACAAGTTTTTTAAATATCCCCATTCCCGCATTATTTACTAAAAGGTCAATTTTGCCGAATCCTTTTTCAATCTCTGCAACGGATTCTTTTACAAAATTTTCATCCGCAGCATCCCCGGAAAAATATTTACATTCCACACCAAGTTTTTTTATTTCACTTTGAGTTTTTTTAAGCGCTTCTTCGTCTCTGCCGTAAATTATAAGGTTATAATTTTCTTTTGCGAGTCGAAGTGCTATTGCTTTTCCTATTCCCCTGTTTCCGCCTGTTACAATTGCTGTTTTATTATCATTCATCGTTATCTCCTCATATTTTCATAATTAATTCAATAATATTCAATCAGATTCTTACAAATCGCCTGTTATCGGTTTAACAGTAATTTCTTCGCTTACGAGGTTTCCTTTCTGCAGATAGCACCAGACAATCAGACGTGCAAGTTCCTCGCTCGTCATCATTTTATCAGAATTTTCTTTCCTTATTTCCTGGGACCACATCGGTGTTTCAGTAGCACCGGGGATAATATTTATCACCCTGATATTATACTTCCTTACTTCCTCGCGCAAAACATTTGCGTAGCCAAGCATTCCCATTTTGGAAGCTGTGTAAGCACTGCTTGCGGTAAATATTTTTTTTGCCGCGCTGGAAAGGACATTTATTATTACTCCACCGCCGTTTTTAATCATCCCCGGAAGGACATACTTAATCGCATAAATTGAGCCAAGAAGGTTTGTATTTATAATATCATTTATTTCCTGCACCGAATTATCCAGCGCATCTTTGAAAGTCGTAATCCCTGCATTATTAACAAGACAATCAATTTTAACCGAAGCAGATATTTTTTTTACAGTCTGATCTACATTGGCCGAAGAAGCAACATTACAGGGAATAGATTCAATTTTTAATTTATCTTTTTCAATTTCTTTTTTAAGTCTCTGCAATTCGGTTGCTCTGCGTGCAGAAGCAAACACATTACATCCCACTTTAGCAAACTCAATTGCAGTCGCTCTTCCTATACCTGAGCTTGCCCCTGTTATCCATATACCTTTTTTCTTTTCTGCCATTATATATTCTTATGAGAAATTAAATTCAGAAATTCCGCCCGTGTTCTTTCATCATCCTGGAAGGTTCCGTGGACTGCACTCGCTGTTGCGGATGAATTTTGTTTTTCAACCCCGCGCATCATCATACACATATGGAAAGCTTCCGAGACAACTGCTACGCCCTGCGGTTCAAGATATTTATTAATTGTATCTGCAATCTGCTGCGTCATCCTTTCCTGTACCTGCAATCTCCGCGCAAAAATCTCAACAATCCTCGGAATTTTACTTAGTCCGATGATCTTTCCATCCGGGATGTAGGCAATATGAACTTTTCCATAAAATGGAAGCATATGATGTTCGCACAGGCTGTAAAAATCGATATTTTTTACCAGTACCATTTCGTTATACTTTTCATTGAAAATAGCGCCATTCAGAACCTGTTCAATATTCTTATTGTAGCCCGCGGTCAAAAATTCATAGGCTTTTGCCACCCTGTGCGGAGTTCTCAACAGCCCTTCCCTTTTAGGATCTTCTCCTATTTCATTCAACAGGTTTGTTACAAATACTTCAACTTTTTCTTTGTTCAAGTTTTAATCTCCTTTATATTCAAAATAATTATTCTCAGTTTCATATAATTTTACCGAAAATAATTTGCCTGAAGGGATTTTATTTATCAATTGTTCCCAGATTTTTATACATATATTCTCAGCCGAAGGCTGAACGCCTTTCATAAAATCTACTTCAAGATTTAAATTTTTATGATCGACTTTTTCTGTTACATTTTCCCGAATAATATCTTTGAGTAATTTCAGGTCAATAACATATCCTGTTTGAGGGTTGACGTTTCCGGCAACAACTACTTCAATTACATAATTGTGGCCATGCCAGTTAGGATTGCTGCATTTACCAAATAAATTAAAATTTTCTTCGTTGGAAAGTTCCGGATTGTAAACCCTGTGGGCAGCATTAAAAGTTTCTCGCCTTGTAACGTATACCATTTTAATTCCAAAAAATTTATTAACTCTTTAATGCTTCCAATACTTCCTGATCGTGATTCGGGACTTTCACTTTTGGAAATATTTTTTTGATTTTCCCTTTATCATCAATAATTACAGTTGTGCGTTCAATTCCCATATACTTTCTTCCGTACATACTTTTCTCTTTCCACACTCCATATTTTTCCAGCACTTTTTTATCTTCATCACTAAGAAGAGTAAATGGAAGATTATACTTATCAGCAAATTTTTTATGCGATTCTACAGAATCTTTACTTACTCCAATTATTTTAGCATTTAGTTTTCCGAATTTAGGAAATTGATCACGAAAACTGCAGGCTTCTTTTGTGCAGCCTGAAGTATCATCTTTTGGATAAAAATAAAGTACGACATTTTTCCCTGCATACTCACTTAATGAAACTGTTTTACCATTCTGATCTTTGAGTTTAAAAGCAGGTGCTTTATTCCCTTCTTTAATCATATTTTCTCCATTTAAAAATTCTTAGTCGTAATCTTTATCTTACTCTTTTAAAATGAGCAAGAATAAGATTAGGAAAAAGAGCAAGAGGAAAAATCCTGCTCTTCAATTTTATTGATTAATAAACTGGAATAGAAGGATCAACTTCCTGCGACCAGGCGTTGATCCCGCCGTCAAGATTGCTTACTCTCTTAAAACCATTCTGAACTAAATAAGCACAAACCCGGTAACTTCTGTTCCCATGATGGCAACTTATTACAAGATTATCTTCCGGATTCAATTTAGTAATATGTTCATTGAAAGCACTAAGCGGCATTAACTCAGAATTTTCAATTTTTGCCGTTTCGTATTCCCATTCTTCTCTTACGTCAATAATCCGTATATTTTCTCCTCTCTCAAGAATATTCTTAACTTCTTTAGGAGACAATTGTCTTATCATAATTACTTTAGAGTCTCCTTAATAGCTTCATAATTTGGTTCATCGCCAGGTGATGCAAGAACTTCAGCATATTTAACTTTGCCTTCTTTATCTATCACAAATGCTGACCTTTTTGCAACTCCTTTATAATCCAATTTGCCGGCAGCAAACAAATCGTCGAAAACACCGTATGATTGAATTACTTCTTTATTAAAGTCGCTGAGCAAGGGGAACTTATAATCATTTTTTTCAGCAAATAAATTTAGTCCATATACACTATCAACACTAACTCCTAAAACCTGTGCATCAAGTTCTTCATACTGTTTGAATTCATCCCTGAAATTGCACATTTCTTTTGTGCAAACTCCGCTGCCTGCAAAAGGGAAAAATAATAATACTACATTTTTTCCTCTAAAGTCACTTAAACTTACTTTCTCCATTTTAGAACTAACCAGTGAAAAATCAGGTGCCATATCTCCAACTTTAATTGACATAATCGTTGCTCCTTTTTTAAAAAATTGTTCAGAATAATTTTGGATGAGTCAAAAATCAATTTTGATGTTTGAAAATTAGCCAATTAAGTGTGGAGTTTCAAGTTAGAAAGTTTTGCGGTATTATATTTTTCTTTCCTGAAAACAAATGTTCCAAATGTCAAACAAAATATATTTCAGAATTTAAACATAAATAATTGATTCTGAAACAAGTTCAGGAAACCAAAATGTGAAATAGGAAAAGAATAAGATTTGAAGGTCAAATAAAATAAATTTAATTACTAATAAATCGAAAGAAAGTTGGATTAAGAAATTGAATTATTAATCTCAGAGCAATCCCTGTTTTTTGGTCCATTGCCTGAATCCATCTTTCAATTGTTCAAAAGACTCAATTGTAAAAAGTATTGGTTGCAAATGCCAGACATCATATTCTTGTTGGACCATAGTATCAGGATCAAAATCTCTGACTTCAACTTCATCTGAAAGAGCATGTTGAACTTCGCCTTTGGAAGAAAGAATTCCGGCACCGTAAATTCTCAATCCTTCAGGCTGTTTTATTAGTCCGAACTCAACAGTGAACCAGTGAAATGTTTCCAGAAGTTTCCTTGTTATTCCTTCGGCTTTCAAAGCTGCCTCACCAAACTGCTGGTAAAAATCAGCAAAATGTTTATCTGTTAAAAGAGGCATATGCCCAAACATATCATGAAAGCAATCGGGCGCAGGAGTGTAATCAAGTTCTTCTTTTCCGCGGATATAATCAGTAGAAGGGAAAACTCTTCTTCTTAATAGTCCGAAAAAATTATTTACATCAATTAGGCCCGGAACCCTTGCAACTTTCCACCCGGTGGTTTTCTTAAATACGTGACTTAAATCTCTCAAAGGTGGAATTTTATCCCTCGTAAAATTTAATTTATCAACTCCATTCATATATTCATCGCAGGCTCTGCCCGGCAAGTATTTCATCTGCCTGTCAAAAAGATATTTCCAGGATTCATGATCAGAATCAGGGTAATCAGGATAAATAATTTCGTCGTGTTCGGGAACCGGCCCCTCTAATTTTTGAGGAATACAACGGGGATCCAAACCATCCTGTGCAGCTTTTTCATATGCTGACAGTACCTGTTCACCATCTTTTTTATTTTCCATTTTTAACTCCCGGTTGTATTAAATTTTATCGAAATATTTTTTGTGAGGTATTTATGAAAAGTTATGAATATACTTTGATAAATTCAACGCTAATAAGTATTAAATAATATTAATCTCTTCTTCCAATTCAACATCAAATTTTTCTTTAACAGAAGATTTGATTTTGGCAGCTAAATTCAATATTTCTTCGCCTGTAGCATTCCCGTAATTTACAAGAACAAGAGCTTGTTTTATATGAGAACCAGTATTTCCAACTCTTTTTCCTTTCCAGCCGCAACTTTCAATCAGCCAGCCGGCAGCCAGTTTCACTTTATTATTTTTAATATTGTATCCTATTAAGTCGGGAAATTCTTGTTTCAAATCATTGAATTTTTCAGAATCGATTACAGGATTTTTGAAAAAACTTCCTGCATTCCCTATTTTTTGCGGATCAGGCAATTTGCTTTTTCTTATTTTACAGATTACATCGCTTACATCTTTAACCGAAGGATTTGTAATTTCTAATTTTTTAAGTTCCTCTATTATTGTTCCATATTCAAGATTTAATTCAGGATTTTTGCTCAATCTTAAAGTAACATTAGTAATAACAAATCTGTTTTTAAGCTCCTTTTTGAAAATGCTGTCCCGATAACCAAATCGGCATTCTTCCTTGTTAAAGATATCTTTTTCGCCATTTAAATAATATCCCGAAAGGCTTTCAAAAACATCCTTTACTTCCTGTCCGTATGCACCGATATTTTGCATGGGAGCAGCACCGACTGTACCGGGAATAAGTGACAGGTTTTCGATTCCCCCAATGTTTTTATTAATACAATATAAGACCAGGTCATGCCAGATTTCACCTGCTCCTACACAGATTGAAATAAATCTTTCATTTTCATTGACAATATTAATCCCTGATATAGAATTCTTAATTATAATCCCATTGTAATCTCCTGAAAAAAGTACATTGCTCCCGCTACCCAGCATCAATTTTGACATCTCGGAAAATTTTTTGTTTGTTATTACGTAGAGCAATTCATCAGAAGTATTGACTTCTACAAAGAATCTTGCTATCGCATTTATTCTAAAAGTATTAGATTGTTTTAAAGAATAGTTTTCAAGAACTTTCATTTGAATAATTTAATTTTGATATGAAAAGATAAATATAAATTTTAAGAAAAGAGAAAACAAAAATATTTTTTTGGGATTTTCTGTCTGTTGTGTTATTTTAATACCAAATCATTTCCGAAATCAAAGAACTAATTTAATATCAATTTGAAAATTAATTTTAGCCAGTCTGGTGTAATACCCTACAGGAAGAAAAACAATTCCATTGAAATACTTCTAATAACAACAATTAAAAAAAAGAAATGGATTATACCGAAAGGATTTGTTGAATTTAATTTAACACCCTTTGAATCAGCAAAAAAAGAAGCACTTGAGGAAGCAGGGGCGGTTGGGAGCAACGAAACGATTGAGCTTGGTGAATTTATCTGGGTAAGACAGGCCGGCCGCTGCTTGGTTAAAATATATTCAATGGAGGTGCTGGAATTACTGGATGAATATCCTGAAAAAAATAAAAGGAAACGAAAATGGTTTAGGATAGAGGATGCATCTGAAGCGGTTTATGTACCAGAAATATCAGTTATGATTTTAAATCTTGGAAGAAAAATCGATTAAATTAATAATTTCCTTCTTCATCCTTTCCTAAAATTTTGCTTATCGCTTCTTTGCTGGTTTGATAATCATATCCCCTTGACGATAGAAAAGCAAATAATTTATGTTTTATTTTTATCGGGTCACTTTCTCTGCTTATTATAATATTCAATTTTTTACCAGCCAGTTCAATTGCATTTTGAACATCATTGCCTTCAGGAAATTTTTCATTTAAAACTTCGTCCGCAATAGCAGAATCGACTCCCCTTTTCATTAATTCCGCTTTTATTTTATTTTTTCCCCAGAGTTTCAGTCTTATTTTTTCATCTGTAAATATTCCGGCAAACTCACGGTCATCCAGATATTTATTATCTATAAGTTCAAGAAGAACAATTTCAATCAAATCCTTGTCATACTTTTTCTGCCAGAGTTTTGCCCTAATTTCAAATACCGAATGGTGCCTTCGGGCTATGTATGAATAGGCTTTATTTTTGATATGATATTTTTGATTTTCTTTGACCAAAAAATCAAAATGGCCTTCTGGAACTTCCTTGTCTTTCCTCAAGCCATTTTTTAAAAACACTTCGTAAGTTAAGTAGAGTTTCTCATCATTATCTAGATAAACAACCACGTTATTTTCATCTTTCTTAACTACACGGATTATTTTCATCTCTAATTATTTTGATCCTTTTTTCCCTTTTGATTTTTCTTCCGGTTCAGGTTTTTCAGCCGGAGTTGCATCTTTATAAATACCAAGTTTTGTTCTTACATCTTTATCAAGACTTTTGTACATATCCGGATTTTCGAGCAATTTCTGTCTGAATTGTTCTCTGCCCTGGAATCTGTCTTCGCCGTAAGTAAACCAAGCTCCGCTTTTCTTTACGATATCAAAATTGGTTGCTAGATCCAGTAAATCACCCGATTTACTTATTCCTTCATTGTAAAGGATATCAAATTCAACCTCTTTAAAAGGAGGAGCCACTTTGCTTTTAACAATCTTCACTCTTGTCCTGTTTCCAATCACATCAGTTCCATCTTTAATTGCTGCTATTCTCCTTATATCCATTCTGAGAGACGCATAAAATTTAAGTGCATTTCCACCTGTGGTTGTCTCAGGATTGCCAAACATAATTCCAATTTTTTGCCTCAATTGGTTAATAAAAATTACTGATGTCTTTGATTTAGAAATTGCCCCGGTTAATTTTCTGAGCGCTTGTGACATTAACCTGGCTTGAACTGCCATTGTTGCATCACCCATTTCCCCTTCAATTTCCGATCTTGGAACAAGTGCAGCAACTGAGTCTATTACAATTATATCCAATGCATTACTTCTTACAAGAGTATCAGTAATCTCAAGAGCCTGTTCACCAAAATCCGGCTGGGAAATTAAAAGATTCGCAGTATCTACCCCAAGCCTTTTTGCATAATTGACGTCAAGTGCATGTTCTGCATCAATAAATGCTGCTAACCCGCCGGCCTTTTGTGCTTCAGCAATTATATGAAGACAAAGAGTGGTTTTACCACTTGATTCCGGACCATAAATTTCTGTTACTCTTCCTCTCGGAACGCCACCAATACCAAGAGCATAGTCAAGCGATAAAGCTCCGGTTGAAATTGATTCGACCGATACAATTACTCCATCTCCAAGTTTCATTATTGATCCTTTACCGTAGGATTTTTCGATACTCGCAATAGCATCATCAATAATTTTCATTTTTTGTTCTCTGTCAGTACTCATTATTCCTCCAGTTCATTTTAATTTATATTTTTTAATCTCTGTATATCTAGAACCCGCTGCAAACAATTCACTTTTATAGAGTACAATTTCATCTGCGGTGAAACTGTTGTCCGGAAAATTAAATTTTCTAAAACTTTCGATAAAACTCTCGCCTGGGTGCCCCATTAACCGCAAAATAGTAATATGTGATTTAAATTTTTTCTTTTCTTTGGATATTGAAAATTTTTCAAGACTTGAATTTAATTCATTTACTATTGAATAAATTTCCGGCTCTGTTTTAAAACCTACCCATAATATTCTTGGAATATTATTATTAAAGAAGAATCCAAATTTATCAAGGCTACAAACTAATCCTGGATATTTTTCCAGGAAAGATAATTCATCTACAATGTGTGGAACCAGCTCATCGCTAACATCACCAATAAACTTTAAAGTTATATGAAATTTCCCCCTGGGTTCCCATTTAAAAAAAAATCTCCCGCTATATGCCTGCTTCCTAAATCCGTCGATTTGCTCTTTTATATCATCAGAAATTGATAATGCAATAAACAGCCTAGTCATCCAGTGAAATTCCCAGTAAATGCCGCCGGATCATATCGAGAGCCGCTTGAATCGTGCGTTGCTTATTTATTAGCCTGTCATCTCCGAAAATAAATTCTTTAGCTGTACAAACATTCTCATCACAAAGGCCAATGTAAACCAAACCCACGGGTTTACCTGTAGTTGCACCTGTCGGACCCATAATCCCTGTTGTTGAGACACCAAGGTCAGTTCCACTGATGGATCTTACTCCTTCTGCCATTTGCCTTGCTACCTCCAGACTTACAGCGCCGTGCTCCGTAATCGTCTCCTCATTAACTCCTAGGTTTTCTACTTTTGCAGCGTTACTGTATGCAACAATGCCTCTTTCAAAAAAAACACTGCTCCCACTTACATTCGTCAATATATTTCCCAGTCCACCTCCTGTACATGATTCAGCAGAAGAAATCGTTAATCCCCTTTCTTTTAACAACCTAGCAACAACTTCTTCAAGTAATTCTTCTTCCCTGCTGAATATATATCTACCAACCTTGCTTCTTATTCTCTGCTCAACCTGGGTTAGTTTATTCTGGGCTTCTTCCATGGATTTTTCATCAGCCGTAATCCGTAACTTTACTCCAAATTGGTTAGGCAAGAATGCAAGCCTTGCTCCCTCCAGAAGTTCTGTTAAATTTCCAAGTTTTTCAAATAATCTTGATTCCGGGATACCTGTTGTCTGAAGTGACTTTCTCAAAGAAACAAATTCGACATTTACAAGTTTTTCCATTAATTCAGGAATAACAAAATTTTCCATCATCTCTTTCATTTCAAATGGAACACCGGGCATTGCAATAAAAATTTTATTGCGCTTTTCTATCCAGAATCCCGGTGCTGTTCCTCTTGAATTTCTGATAACAGTCGCAATTTTCGGAACCAGAGCCTGTCCCTCATTAATTTTTGTTATTTCTCTTTTCTTTTTAGTGAATTGAGTATTGATATCTTCTAGTACTTCTTTGCTTTCTATAAGTTCTGTATTAAAAAATTTTACTATACATTGACGTGTTATATCATCATGAGTAGGACCGAGTCCACCAGTTACTATTATCAAGTCATTATTATCCCAGCATTCTTTAAATTCTTTTAATACTTCTTCTTTATCATCGGCGACAACTGAACTCTTTTTTACATAGACCTGCATGTCAACGAGTTTCTCGCCAATATATGCTGCGTTTGTGTTCAAAGTTTGGCCTATTAATATTTCATCTCCTATAGTTATAATATGTGCATTCATATAATTTGATTTTTGTTCTAAAGTTTAAAAATAAGTAAAATAAAATGAATAATAATCATGGAATAAATACCCGCAACAATATCGTCAAGCATTATACCCGCTCCGCCCTCCAGTTTCTCTGCATGTTTTACAGGAAATGGTTTAATAATATCGAATAACCTCCATACGATAAATGTAATACCGGAAATTAATATTGTTTTAGGGACCAGGATAAGAGATATCCATGTTCCCACAAATTCATCAATCGTGCACTGTGATGGATCCTTACCGTAAATTTTTTCGAATTTATTTCCAAGGTAAATTCCGTAAAAAGTAAACAGAATAATAGCCGGAATCAATACTACAGCTTTTTCAAATCCGGGAATCCAGTAAATCAGTAAAGCTAAAAAGCTGCCGAATGTACCCGGCGCAAGCGAAATATATCCGGTATAAAATCCGCTTCCAAACAATTTATCAAAAAAATTAAGTTTCATTTTTTAAAAGTTTTATAATCAGGTGTCGGTTTTTATAAATATATGTTAATCCGGAATGAAACGTAATTGCAGTAATTAATAACATTGCGCCATAAACTATTTGCGTATTTAATAACATTCTAAATAGGTTTTCATTTCCTTTATAAATTTGTGGCACGAACTGCCCCACATAAACGATTAGCAAATAATATAAAAATGTCATTTGTATAAAAGTTTTCCATTTGGAATAATAACTTGTGGGAAAAGACGATCCTTTATAATCAGCGTATGCTCTCAAAATTGTTACGAGGAAATCTCTAATTAGAATTATTAGAACCATCCACAAAGGAATAACATTCAAAATTACAAATCCAATAAAAGCAGCGGATGTCAGGATTTTATCGGCCAAAGGATCCCAGAATTTACCCCAGCTAGTTATATAATTAAACTTCCGTGCCAGCCAGCCATCATACCAATCAGTTAATGCTGCAATAAAAAATACTAATAAAGATATCTGTTTTAACATCGGATCCGGGGAAAGGAAAAGATAAAGAAATACCGGTGTTAAGATAATTCTTAGTATTGTTAACTGATTAGGTAAAACCATAAATTTTCGAAAAGGTTAAATATTATTTATATCTGGAAATAACAGTTGCAAAATACCAAAATAAGTTGTTATTTATTAGTAGAAAGGCTTTTTAAGAAAGGATATTCATATATTCCGGTACTGTGTCCATCCTGCCAGGATATTTGTATTGCATACTTTCCAACCGGGTTTATTTTATCAACCAGTACCTGTCTTTCATTAAAAATCGGTATAAAATTTTTCCCCTGTCTTTGCCGGAATGTTAAACAGGTTGCACACGGACAGGCTTCTCTGAGTTTTTTCAGATCAATTCTACTTTCCGTCCTGTCATTCCATTTTATGTAAATTTCTTTTTGGTGTTTTACATTGATCAATAAGGGGCGTATCAAATCAATTTTTCCCCGGTAAGTTTATATAGAACTTCAATGTATTTTTCACTTGTCTTTTGGATTATTTCCTCCGGTAAATGCGGTGGGGGTGGTTGTTTATTAAAATTAATTGATAGAAGATAATTTCTTACAAATTGCTTATCATAACTCTGTTGTGTTTCGCCTGGCTTATATGAATTCGCCGGCCAGAACCTTGATGAATCAGGAGTTAGCAACTCATCCACAAGAATAACTTCTCCATCAAGTAATCCAAATTCCATTTTAGTATCCGCTATGATGATCCCCTTTTTTTGTGCTAAATTTGAAGCATGATTATAGATATCGAGAGCAGCTTTTTTAATTTCCCTCAATGTTTCTTTATCAATTATTTTTTCGGCCTGCTCGATTGAAATATTTTCATCATGCTCGCCTAACTCTGCTTTAGTGGAAGGAGTGAAAATAGGTTCAGGCAATTTATCAGATTCTTTCATTCCTGAAGGAAGATTAATTCCGGAAATTTGCCCTGTGTTTTTATAATCATTCCATCCTGATCCAGAAATATACCCGCGTACAATACACTCAATTGGAACTACTTTTGCTTCTTTAACCAGCATCGACCTTCCCTCAAGATCCTCCCTGTATTCCTGGCATTCTGAAGGATACTCGCCGGCAAACGTACTTACAACGTGATTTCTTACTATATTTTTCGTCTCATTGAACCAGAACTCTGAAATTTTTGTCAATACCTTCCCTTTATTAGGTATTCCCTGTGACATTATAACATCAAAAGCTGAAAGCCGGTCAGTTGAGACAATCAGATAATATTCCCCGACTTCATAAATATCTCTAACTTTTCCTTTTTTAGCCAATTTTAAATTAGGAAATTCTGTCTTAAGAATAATTTTAGGATTCATAGGCGTTTGAAAGTTTTAAAACAAATATAAACAGCAAACTGTGATAATACAATTGACAAACAGATTAAACCATTATTTAGTTCAATTTTTGCAACTATAATTTAATAGGATTTACTAATCGGCAAACTACATCTAGAAACGATTTAAATCTTTCCCGATAATTATTTTTCCCTTATAACCACCCTTTTTAACTTCTTCAATTAAATCTTGATCTGATGCACCGTATCTTAAAATGTGATAAAGTACTAGTACTTTAGGATTTATTCTTTTTGCAATTTTCCCCAGTTCAATTGTTGAAGTGTGATATTCACGGCAATATTGCGGCCAGTATTCCCCACCCGGGCGATCTTCCGGTATTAGTGCTTTAACTGAGTAAACTTCGTGAATAAGAATATCAATTCCTTCAGATGATTCAATTAGCTTATCACTTGGTCTTGTATCACCCGAAATAACAATTGAACGATCCGGAGTATCAATTCTAAATCCATATGCTTCTTTCCAGCTTCCGTGCAAAACAGGTATTGCAGTTATTTTAATATCTGCACTATCATAGACAATTCCCGGATTTATTTCATGAACATTTACTTTGTATGCATCGGGCAATTCCTTTTCGAGTCCCTCAATTCTTATACTGATATCCTCTGAGTAAGCCTGAAGCAGAAGGTCCGTCATCCTTTGCAAACCATGAGGCCCATAAACTTCCAATGGTATTCTCCTTCTCATAATCCAGGATGTTAAAATCAAATCCGGATAACCAAGAGTGTGATCACTGTGTAAATGTGTAATGAACGTTGCGGTCGGACCGCTGATAGGGAGTTTCGCAGTATTTATTCTTCGCTCAATACCCGCACCAGCATCAAATAGAAAAAACCTGTTTCCGTAAACAACTGCAGTGGAGGGACCAAATTCAGTAGGGCTTGGATAGGGAGTGCCTGTTCCAAGTAAAATTATTTTTGTTTGTAGAGAATCTGCATTTTCGGTATTTGCATTTATTGAATACTGAATAATAAAAATTAATAAAATAATGCTCCAGCGATAAAAATTATTCATAATTATTCTCACAAATAAATATCAGGATAAAATAATTTAGATAATAACGGAAAGAGATTATCTCAGCAAATCTTAATTTAACTGATTAATTGATAAATTAGAAATAATATTCCCTGCCGGAATAGACAACTTTTGTATCAGCTATATAATCATGCAGACATTTTCTTTTACTTCCAAAGATAAAGGCTGCATCAACAATCCAGATAAGCCATCCTAAAATGGGATAAGTAGCAATTACTGCAGGTATAAAAAATCTAATCATATATGTTTTTGAAAGCGGAGGTACATTTTCTTTTGAATCAATTATCTTCAAACCAATAATTTTTTTACCTACCGATTGACCATTTTTTTTTAGATAATTTGCATTAACCAGAAAATAGACAAGAATAGTAAAGCAGGCCAAAATAAAATACATGAATTGAAGATATTCCATTCCCCCGGAAGAAAATAACCTTCTAAAATCTATCGTAAATATTGCACCATAAAGAAACCTGAATGAAAAAGTAGAAATTACCCAGATGATTCCGATATCAATTGCAAAAGCCAGCAGTCTTAAACCGCGCGGGGCAAGCTTGCTTTCAAAAGGGGCAGAAGTTTCTCTTTCTCTTTTTTCAATTTCTGAAAATAAATTTTTTGCTTTTTCAGGTTCTATATCATTATCAATTTTTCGATAATGATCGTATAACTCCTGCAAAGTAAATTTTGAATAATCCTGTTCGCTCATCTTGATTTACTATTTATTATAGAAACAAATTACTCAAAATAAAGTATGGGCGCACAGAAATTTATTTACAGGTAACTAAATTGTGATAAACGGCTATTTTGTTTACCCGAATAGGAGTATCATCTTGTAAAATATGTAGGATCAAATTAGAATGGCCCAATCCCCTTTCTGCTTCTGTCATCAAAGGAACAATCTGAATTTTCATCGTGCCCTTTGTATTGGATTTCCAGAGTTTTATTAAAATGGCTTTCCATTGATTTACAAATATCAGGTCTGCTTAACCAATTGTAATTTTCATCCAGACACAATTTTTTATCCAGCATAATTTCATCACATCTGTACAAACCAAAGATTTCAACATCAACAGGATCAATTTTATTTTCATCCAGGTATTCAATAAGACCGCAAATTGTGTCGGCAAAGTATTGGTTAAATATTTCATTATCACCGGGGAAAATAGGTATCCTTGCCATATAAGTATATGGCAAGGATTTATCATACTTGGATTTTGGTCCAACGATTTTTCTTATAATTCCCATTATTCACCTCCGTTTGTTAACGGTTATGATCTTTACATATTTTGTGTCCCGGAGTCTCTTCCCTTACTTCTTTCAATAGATTGTAAAGCAAGGTAGCGATCACCAAATTTTTTCAGGTTATCTAGTTCCGTTTCGTATTGATCGTAATGTGTTTCTTCTTCAACTACCAGTCCTTCAAATACCTGCTTTGATACAGAATCGGCATTAGCTGAACATTCATTTGCCCAGATGTTATATTCTTTAGCGCTTTCCTCTTCCATTTTGGAAGCCATTTTTAACATGTCAGCTACATCGTGAATCTTTTCAACATTTGCAGATGCCGCCATTTCAACTTCGCCTTTTAGGAATAAGATTCGTTCAGCTAGTCTTTCAATGTGCATCATTTCTGTTATTGCAGTTTTCCTGAATAAATTTGCAAGCAGGTCAAACCCCTGGTCGTCGCAATGAAAATGGAAATACATATATTGATGAACTGCATGTAATTCATCTGCTATTGCTTTATTTAATAGTACTATACTCTTCTCGTGCATAATATATTCCCCCTAATTATTTAGTTTAAAGTTTGTTCAGTTCTATTTATGATTTCATTTTGTAATTCAATAGTCAAATCAACAAAATAATCGCTGTAACCTGCAACACGTACAATCAGATCGCGGTATTTCTCAGGATTTTTTTGTGCTTTGCGCAATAATTCAGCAGTAACCACATTAAACTGAATGTGGTGCCCATCCATTCTAAAATATGATCTGACTAATTTTGTAATTTTATCTATCCCGCTTTCAGTCTCCATTAATTGCGGAGTAAATTTTTGATTAAGAAGCGTTCCACCTGTTCTTAAATGATCAATTTTTGCGGCTGATTTTATTACTGCTGTTGGTCCGTTAAGATCAGCTCCCTGCACCGGCGAAATTCCTTCCGACAAGGGTTCGCCTGCGAATCTTCCGTCGGGAGTTGCACCAATTACACTTCCAAAATAAACGTGTGAAGTTGTTGGAAGAAGATTTATCCTGTAATGTCCGCCTTTTGTATTCGGTCTTCCGTCAACTGCTTTAAAATAATTTTCAAAAACATCTTTTAGAATATCATCTGCATAGTCATCATCATTGCCGTATTTAGGAGTATCGCCAAGAAATAATTTCCTCAAGCCATCTTCATTTTTGAAATTATTTTTTAATGATTTCAATAGTTTTTCCATTGTAATATTCTTTTTATCGAACACGTTGTATTTTATAGATGAAAGTGAATCGGTTATACTTCCTATCCCAACTCCCTGTATATAAGAAGTATTGTATCTTGCACCACCGTCATTATAGTCTTTACCTTGTGAAATACAATCATCAACAAGAATCGATAAAAATGGAGCAGGAAGATATTGAGCATACAATCTTTCTATTATAAGATTCCCTTTAATTTTTATGTCAATAAAATGATTAAGCTGCTTCACATAAGCGTCAAAAAGATTTTCATAGGTTTCAAAATTAATTGGATCACCGGTTTCAATTCCAAGCATTTTCTTTGTGCGGGGATCAGTCCCGTTATTTAAAGTAATTTCAAGAATCTTAACAAGATTGAAATACCCTGTTAAAATATAGCTTTCCTTTCCAAACGCACCTGATTCCACACAGCCGCTTGCTCCGCCATTTCTGGCATCAACTATTGTTTTTCCCTGTCGAACTAATTCCTGTACAATTGAATCTGAATTAAAAATTGATGGCTGTCCATAACCGGTTTTTATTATGTTTAATGCTCTTTTAATAAATCGATCAGGATTTTTTTTACTAACCTGAATCATTGAACTTGGCTGAAGTAATCTCATTTCTTCAATCACATCCAGCAGGATGTAGGAAAGTTCATTTACTGCATCTTCACCCGACTCCGTCAATCCGCCCATATTGATCAGGCAGAAATCAGTGTAGGTATTACTTTCCTGTGCGGTCACTCCAACTTTTGGAGGAGCTGGCTGATTATTGAATTTTATCCAGAATGCCTGCAAAAGTTCTTTAGCGGATTCCGGAGTTAATTTTCCTGCTTCAATATCCTTTTTGTAAAATGGATATAAATGCTGATCAAGTCTGCCGGGATTAAATGAATCCCATGTATTTAATTCTGTAATTACCCCGAGATGAATAAACCAGTAATATTGCAGCGCTTCGTAAAATGATGCAGGGGCATTAGCCGGTACACTTTTGCATATTCTCGCAATTTCTTTCAATTCTTTTTTACGTGCTTTATCAGTCTCATTTTTTGCAAGTTCCGTTGCCAGATTCGAATATCTCTTTGCAAAAATGATCAAAGCTTCTGCAGCAATATTCATTGCTTTCAGTTCTTCTCTTTTATTAAATGCATCAGTATCATTGTAAAAATTAAGTTTGCTTATATTTCTTTCAATATCTTTTCTAAAATCGAGTAAACCCTTATTATAAATTTTATTATCAAGTACTGTATGACCCGGTGCACGTTGTTCCATAAATTCAGTAAAAATTCCGGCAGAAAAGCAATCTTTCCATTCCTGGTCAACTTCCGAAAATATTTTATCACGTATTGATTTCCCCCCCCAGAAAGGGGTTATCTTTTCATTAAATATTTTTCTTGTAGCCTTGTTCGATTTAAATGATACTTTTTCCCGGTCATTTAGAATATTCAGATCTTTTTCTGAATGTATACAGATTTCAGGATAAGTTGGAGTTGACTTGGGAGCCGGTCCCCTTTCACCAACAATCAATTCACCATTATTGATACACAGTTTTTTATTATCTAGAATATATTTAAAGCACAAAGCTCTGCTCACAGGGACAGAAACTTTTTCCGCATTACCTGATTTATAAAACTCGGTAACCAGTATTGCCCGCTCGTGTGATAGTGTAGTTTGAGCATTTAATGATTGCTTCCTTAATTTTTTTATCCTTTCGTTCATATTATCCCCTGATATTCACTTCGCAATTGCATTCTTCAAAAATTTTATGAATGCTGCTAAGTTCATCTTCTGTTTGTGTTTTTAAATTTCTAAATTCAAGAGTTTTTTCAAGTCTTTTATATTTTCCATCAATCAATTCGTTAAATGGCAAAAGGTCTATCCCTGAAATATTTTTAATAGATAAGATAAAGTTTATTGTATCATTCAGGTTTTTTTCTGTATCTGAAACTCCCGGGATCAATGGTATCCTTATACGTATTTCCTTACCATAATCACTTAAGAACATAAGGTTTTTATGAATCAACCCGTTTGGAACACCGGTAAATTTTATATGGTCACGGTTGTCAATTACTTTAAGATCAAAGAGGAAAAGGTCTGTTACTTCCTGTATCTTTTTAAAAGATTCAGTCGAAGCGTATCCCGAAGTATCTACTGCTGTATGAATTCCAAGTTCTTTACATTTTCTCAGCAGTGTCAACAAAAAATCCGGCTGCATTAAAGGTTCACCGCCGGAAAAAGTTACTCCACCCCCCGATTCTTCATAAAAGATTGTGTCTTTTTTTATCTCTTTCATCACATCTTTTACAGAGACAATCATTCCTATTGTATTTCTGGTTTCTGAAAATGGAAGGTTTAAAAGCTTTTTATGTCTGTCTTCAGGAGATTTTTCGATCGAAGAATTACGGCTTTCCGGATTATGGCACCAACCACAATCTAACGGACAACCTTTTAAGAAAATTGTCGTACGAATACCCGGACCATCATTGACCGCGTACTTATTAATATCGAATATGACTCCCCTATCTGTCAATTTGTTTGCACCCTTATATTTACTATCTAAATATAAGAATTATTTTTATGATTTTTGATCGACATTTTCCAGTTCATTATCAAATTTTAACATTTTGTGATCATTCCGTGACATTTTACTCATAGCTTGGCAGTGTAATAGAAATTATTTTTAATTAAACAAATTTAACAAGGAGCAAAAAATGAAATTATTATTAAAGATTCTTCCGGTTTTCTTTTTATTGTGTCTCTTCTCTGCTTCCGTAAACGGACAGGAAAAGACCAAAGCTATGAAAAAGGATAAGATGGAAAAGATGGAAGATTCCACTATGAATAAAGATAAAATGATGGACAAGAAAGACATGATGAAAAAAGATAAGATGATGGATAAAAAAGAAATGATGAAAGATAAAAAAGATAAAATGATTGATAAAAAGGAAATGATGAAAGATAAAAAGAAGGAAATGATGGACAAGAAGGAAATGATGAAAAAAGACACGATGATAGATAAAAAAGAAAAAATGATTGATAAAAAGGAAATGATGAAAGATAAAAAGGATAAAATGAAAAAAGACAAAATGAAAAAGAAGAAAGATGAAGATAAATAATTAGTTATGAAGAAAATAAAGCCCGGTTAGTCCCGGGTTTTAATTTATTTTTTCATATAGCATGTATTCAGAACTTCCCCATATATTCATTTCATCACCATTAATACTGTACCAGACATACATTATTGGCTCTATTTCGAGATAAGATTTTCTTGTTCTGTATTTATACCATTTATCAATATCAGGCAGGCTGGTTTTAAATAAATAATTTCTTTTATAATGGCACATTCCGGAATCCGGGATAAATTCATAACTATCTTTTACTAACCCTCCTTTAAACTTTTCATCAGAATTAGATTCCATAGTCGAAGCCCAATGTATAATTTCCCATTTCCCTTCAATCCCCGTTCCTTCGGTCTTTCTATTTAAAGTTACTGTTCTTCCAAAATAAATATATTCATCATCAAGGTTAGGTTTTCTTGGATCAAATAATTCTACCGCATTTTCTGCCAGCGGATTACGCAAATCATTGTAATATAGGAAGTTAACATCAGAAAAAAATATCTCGCGATCTTCTATATTATATTTACCTGTTGCCACATATTTTGCATAAAAAGAATCATCTAAGCCAGGAACTTTCCGGAATAAAGTATCAAGAAAAGTATTATTATCACTAAACTGAATTGTCTCATGCACTTTTTCATAAATTTCGTTCGTTTTCCACGTCCCGACCAGCCTGGATTTTACAAATTCATCCCTGATTAAAGTTGTATTTTCATTTCCAGCGCAGCTTGTAAAGAGGATGGGGACAATTACCAAAATGAAATATTTATTAAAACCTTTTCTCAATCCGAATCCTGATTTAATTTTTTATAAGAATAATAATTTTGATTAAACCAATACATCTTGTTATTAAAATAGACTATCCACTTTTTTAGAAGATTACCTATTTGTAATTCCCGGTCTTTCATTGAATATGAAACTGTGGTGTCAGTATCAGCCGGCGAATCATTAAATAAATATTTTTTAACTATTCTTACAGTTTTAGTTTCAGGATTAAAATTATAAATCTCTTTTACCTTTCCGCTGCTGAATTGAGGATTATTTGATTTGTTGTAATAGCAAATCCATCTAGTTGTGCTCCATTCTCCTGAAAGGCCTTCATTAATTTGGTTATTTGATTCGAATTCGATTACCGGCTGCAACAAATATTTTCCATAAATAAAATACCCCGATAATATGTCAGAATATTTAGTAAACGTTTCTGCTGAATCAATTTCTTTAAGATTCAGATATTTCATTTTCACATCACTAAATCTCACAAATTCATTTTCTATAACAAAATTACCACTAGTAACAAGCTTCGGGACGTAATCAAAAGTTTCCGGAGCAAGATTTATTAAAGAATCTTCAAATTGACCGTTATTCTTAAAAGTAATTACACCCCGGGTTGAGTTGAGATTATATGTTGTTCTCCACATTCCGTATAATTTTGAATCAATTCCACTATTATCAGAAATCAATTTACCCGAATTTGAACATCCCGCTAAATAGATAACAGATATTAATAAAATGGTTAGGGCAGTTTTTTGCATAAATGAATTATTAATTAAAATTCAGCCTGTTAAAAGGTATAGTGTAGTAACAGGTTAAAAAGTTGCAGCGATAATTTAATAATTTTAAAGATTTGTGATGGAGGTAATTATTTGTTTTTCCTTTTCCCTCTATTGCGGTTATTTTTCTTTTTCTCGAAATTCCGGAAATTCCTGTTCCCATTGCTCCTTTCGTTTCTGCTGTTTCTTTTTTTCTCTCTCTTTTCGCCGGCAACCTCAACGCCAATTTGCCTGTTCTTCAGTTTTCTACCTTTAAATCCTTCAAGAATTTCATTTGTAAATTCACTTTGAGCTTCAAAAAAAGAAAATGTTTTTAGAATTTCTATTTCACCGATTTCAATATTTCTTATCCCGGTAAAATCATTTACCATTCCAATAATTTTAGCAGGGTTTATTTCATCCATTCTACCAAGATTTATAAAAAATCTTGCGTAGCCGTTTTGATTTCCACCTCTTTTATTCCTACCTGAATCACCAGCCGGAGTATTGAGATCAGGCAGGTTTTTATAATAATCTATAAAACGGTTGAATTCTACAGATACAAATTTCTTGATTAGTTCTTCCCTGTCCAGCCATTCAAGTTTTTTAAGAATTTCCGGAAGAAAAGCGTTTATCTCAGTATCATCAACTTCAATCTTTTCCATTCTGTCAACAAGGTGCATAAGCTGTGTCTTACAAATATCTTTACCGGACGGAACAGGAAGAAATTCAAATTTTTTATTGATGAGTTTTTCAATTTGATAAAGTTTACTTTTTTCATGCATATTTGCAATTATTATTGATGTTCCTTCCCGTCCCGCTCTTCCTGTTCTCCCGCTTCGGTGAGTATAGATTTCTATTTCATCGGGTAAATTATAATTGATAATATGAGTCAGAGAATCAACATCAATTCCACGCGCTGCAACATCAGTAGCAATCAATAACTGCAAACTTTTAACACGAAATTTGTTCATCACACTATCTCTTTGCTGCTGTGAAAGATCACCGTGAATTGAGTCAGCATCGTAACCATCTTTTACTAGTTTTTCTGCAACTTCCTGGGTTTCCTTCCTTGTTCTGCAAAACACTATACCGTAAATTTCCGGGTGAGCATCAACTATTCTTTTTAATGCGTGGTACCTGTCCTTAGCGTGAACCATATAACAAATATGTTTTATATTTTCAGCACCTGAATTCATTTTTCCAATAGTAATTTCAACAGGATTTTTCATAAAATTTTTAGAAATTACTTTTACTTCTTTCGGCATAGTTGCTGAGAACAGAAGTGTGTTTTTATTAGCGGGAGTTTCTTTTAATATTTCTTCAAGTTCCTCTCTGAACCCCATATTCAGCATTTCATCAGCTTCATCAAGAACAAGTGTATTAATATGTTTTAGGTTTACAATTTTCCTGTTAATAAGATCTATTAATCTGCCCGGAGTTGCAGAAATAATATGCACTCCTTTCTTTATCATTTTTATTTGTCTTTCAATACTTGCGCCCCCAAATACTGCTGCTATTTTTATTCCCGGTGTGTATTTGGAAAATGACGACAGATCATCCGCGATCTGTAAACATAATTCCCTTGTTGGTGAAAGGATTAAAAATTGTGTTTGATTATTTCCTCTTTCTGTGTTCTGTATAATCGGCAAACCGAAAGCAGCAGTTTTTCCCGTTCCTGTTTGAGCCAATGCAACAATATCGCCTTTTCTTTCCAGCAAAATTGGAATAACTTCTTCCTGTACAGGCATCGGGTTTTCAAAGCCTAATTCATTAATTGCTTGCAGGATATTCTTTTCTACCCCAATCTCTTCGAAAGTTCTTTTCATAAACGTAATTCTTTAAAATATTTCTAATAAATAGTTAATATATACCAGAGAGGAAATCCGACAGGCATGAGACATAATAATAGGCTGGTAAAATTTCCTTTTTTGGACGGCGCTAAATTAGGTAAAACAATATGAAAATTACAGGTATTTCTTTTCGAATTCTTTTCTTTTTTTAACTGCCATTTGATATGCCCTTTTCTCACCGTATTTGCTTGCGGGAAAAGCTTTATAATATCTTTTCTTATTAACAAATAAAGTAGCTTCAAAAACAGGAGGACCCACTCTTTTTGCTTTTCTTACACCCAGGCATCCTGTACCTGACCAGTTGATGGAAGCAACCTGGTGGTTAGTTCGTACTTTACCAATTTCTTTTTCAATTTTGTTTCTGTATTTAATGGCTGCTTCAAGAGCTTTTTTCCATCCTCCGTAGGTTTTAACACCAAAATACATTGGTTTGTGAATTTTTTTCTTGAAAAACACCCTTACGTAATACCCCCTTGAGCCATTATTCAGTTTGGTAATACTTTTATATTTATTTCCTTTCATTTTTATGACTTTAGTTTGTTATTAAATATTCAGAAATGGAATTTAATTATAGTTCTATATAAGAAATTCTTTTTATTAAGTAAATAGTCCTGCTGTACTAATTGCTATTGTTTTTTAGAAGAGTCTAATTTCGGTCAATTTTTAAAATATTTTCTTAAAAAATTAATAAAAATTCAGTTATAAATGAGATAAATCACATAGCTGTCTTTTACCATGCGGGGAAAATCTAAGACTATAATTTTTACTCTTTTTCCTCTTTAAAATTTTCTTCTTTTTTTTCAATCTTAATGCCAGGATTTGATTCTTCTGAAGGCTGCATTTCAACCGGATATGAAGGGAGATCCCTGCTAAGAGCAAATTCAACTATTTTGGCAAGTGTTTCACCAAATGTGAGTCCATATTGTTCGGAGGAATCCATAAATGAAACTCCTTCTGTCAGATCCGGATTCGGATTAACTTCAAGTACATATACCTTATTATCCTTGGTTAACCTCATATCAAGCCTTGCATAATCGCGACAGCCTGTAATTTTATAAGCTTCGAGCGCGGTTTCCCGCACTTTCTTTTCAACCCGTTTTGTTAATTTTGCCGGACATACAGCGTGTATCCTGTGAAATGATTCTTCCAAAGGATTCCATTTTGCATCATAGCTAATGAGATCCGGGTGGCCATCCGGTAAACCGGAAAAATCAAATTCTATAATCGGAAGAACTTCAGGTGGATCATTTCCAAAAACTGAAACATGCAACTCGCGCCCTTCAATAAATTCCTCGACTAAAATTGGTGGATAGAATTCATCAAATGCTTTTTTGATCCTTTCATTAAGCTGATCAAGATTGAAAACTACAGAATTTTTATCCACACCTGAACTTGCATCTTCCCTGGCTGGTTTAATAATTATCGGGTAATGTAGCCCATGTCTTCTTTGTAATTGCGGCTCAGAAAGCAATTTATATCGTGGAGTAGGTACATTATTAGCTAGGAGCAATTGTTTTGTCATACCTTTGCGAAGGCACAATCCAAGCGTAAATGGCGTGGCTCCTGTAAATCGTACACCATAAAGTATAAACAAACCTGCAACCAGATATTCGAGTTCAGTATCCCCTCTGTAAAATTCAATAAGGTTAAATACAACATCCGGTGGGTCGTTTTTCAGAAGTTCAATCAATGTATCCAGATTTTCTAAAATATTTAATAAAGAAACCTCATATCCCTCTTCCCTTAATGCATCGGCAATTGCTTCATATTCTTCGGTAATTGTGGCTACTTTAATATTATATTCCGGTTCAAAGTCCAGCGTCTCGGGATCAACCTCACGGATTTTTTCATAAATATCATCACCTACGTGATTATACACAACCGCGACCCTGGTTTTATTATTTTTTGACATATTCAGCCGGTAATTTTAATAAAGCATTATAATAAAATAATTTACTACCTAAAAATAGGCAAATATTTTATAAAGTGGCTTTGAATATTATTTGGTAAAATTATTGTTATTCGGTCATTATGAGAATAATTTAACTCTTCCAATTAGCTCTAATACATTATTATATATTAGAATACTATAATAAACAATAATAAACTTGATTATATAATAATAATTAGATATTTTTAATTAATTGCTTAGAAAACAACAAATCAAGGGGATTTGATATGAAAAACAAAAATAGTTTTTCTAGTTTACTGCCTGGTCTAAATAATAAAGATGAATTTTTTGATAATATTTTTCATGAAACAAATACCTGGAGCCGGGTCTGGCGCCTGGTACTATTCTTTATTTTATTAACATTTCTATATGGTGTTGTTATGGGCTGCTATAGTGGAATCTTGCAGGCTTTAACAGCAGGAGTAAAAGTACCTGTTTTATTTCTCCTCTCCCTTCTTATTTGTTTCCCTGCATTTTTTGTATTGCAATATATACTTGGCTCCAAAATGTTGTTGTCGCATATGATAATAATAATTTTATCAGGTTTTGTTCTTACTGCAGCAATTATGGTGTCATTTTCACCTGTCGTTATACTTTTTGTAGTTACCGGTGGAAATTATTACTTTCTTCAGCTTCTACATATTGCAATATTTATTTTATCAGGATTTTTTGGGATGAAAGCAGTACTAGACGCATTAAAATATTCTTGTGAGCAAAAAAATGTGTACCCCAAAATTGGAGTCGAAATATTCAGGTTATGGGTTATTATACTAACCTTTGTGGGAATTCAACTTGCCTGGAATCTTCAACCATTCCTTGCTGAAAAAACAGAAGGCTACAACTTGTTAAAGAAATACAAAGGAAATTTTTACACGGCTGTGATTTATTCAGTTCGTCAATTGATGAATCCTGTTGATGAATCTTCAAAATCCCCGGCTGTTCATTCAAGATTTTTTAATGATACAACAAAGGTGGAAAAGTAATATGCCGAATAACGAAATAATGACACTAGAAGAAGTATCGGCTTATTTGAAAGTGAAGCCACAAACAATATACACATGGGCTCAGGAAAAAAAAATTCCGGCAGCAAAGTTGGGGAAAGAATGGAGATTTAAGAGATCAATTATTGATGAATGGTTCAACCAACATTTTGATGATAGGTTTATTCACATTATAAAAAAAGCAACAGAAAATGGAACAGGAATAGAAGAAGGATAAGTTTCCCCCCCTTTATTAAAGGGGAGGCTAAAGGAGGGGTTCTGTTTAAATGGCTCGGTATCTTATTTCAATCCACGATCTTTAAGCATCGGCTCAATGCTTGGGTCATGACCGGTAAAATCATTAAACATCTTTGTATAATCTTCAGTTGCACCGCGGGAAAGGATCATGTTTCTAAACCGATCCCCATTCTCACTAGTTAAACCGCCGTTATGCTGAAACCAGTAAAATGCATCATCGTCAAGCATTTCGGACCAGAGATACGCATAATAGCCTGCTGCATAACCACCTCCCCAAATATGTGAAAAATAACTCGAACGATAGCGTGGCGGAACTTCTGGAATGGATAAGTTAAGCTTTTTTAAACTTTCTTTCTCAAATTCGTCTGATTTCTGCAGAGGCATATCAGCTGGTAATGTATGCCATGCCATATCAAGATTTGCTGCCTCCAGTAATTCAGTAAAGTCGTATCCTCCATTAAAAGTAGCAGCTTTTTTAATTTTATCTACTAGTTCCTGTGGAATTGGTTTACCTGTTTTGTAATTCAATGCATAGTTTTTTAACACCTCAGGAAAGGTTGCCCAGTGTTCATTAAACTGAGAAGGAAATTCGACAAAATCCCTTGCAACATTTGTTCCTGACAAACTGGGATATTGCTGATCGGCAAATATTCCGTGAAGAGCATGCCCGAATTCATGAAACATTGTAGTGACATCATCAAAGCTTAGTAAAGCTGGTTCTCCTGGAGCAGGTTTTGTAAAATTTGTAACATTATAAATTACTGGCTTTGTACCAAGCAGTCCAGACTGCTGTACAAAGTTGTCCATCCAGGCGCCTCCACCTTTATTGTCGCGCTTATAATAATCGGCATAAAAAAGCGCTAACTTAGTCCCATCTTTATCATAAACCTCAAAAACTCTTACATCCTTTTGATAAACAGGAATATTATGAACTTCCTTAAAGGTTATTCCGTACAATTTATTCGCAGCATAAAAAATACCTTTTTGAAGCACATTTTCCAGAACGAAATAAGGTTTTATTTGTGACTCATCTATATTCAAACGCTCTTTTCTTAGTTTTCCGGCATAATAATTCCAGTCCCAGGGCTGTAATTTAAAATCCTCACCAGATTTTTTAATGAACGCCTGAATTTCTTTGGCTTCCTTATGCTCGTTCGCTAGAGTAGCTGGGACAAGCTTTTTGAGAAAGGTTTCAACTGCTCCCGGAGTCTTCGCCATTTGATTTTCAAGTTTCCATCCGGCATAATTAGCAAAACCTAATAATTTTGCCTTTTCAGACCTGATTTTAGCTAATCTTTCAATAATAGAACGGGTATCGTTATCATCATTCTTTTCAGTTCTGTTCCACGAATTCTTAAAGAATTTTTCGCGTATTGATCTGTTATTCAAAAAAGACAAAGCAGGCTGCTGTGTAGTATTTTGCAATGGAATCAACCACTTCCCCGCTAATTCCCTTGCTTCTGCAGCTTCTTTTGCCCCTGTAATTTCGGACTGACTAAGTCCATCCAATTCAGATTTATCATTCACTATTAAAGCACCTGCTTTTGTACCAGCTAAAAGCTTGTTTGAAAATTGGGCAGATAACGTAGCTTCTTCTTCATTCAATTTTTTTAATTTATCTTTATCTTCATCCGGTAGGTTGGCTCCTGCATGGACAAACTGCTTGTAATAATATTCAATCAATTTTTCCGATTCGTTATCAAGTTTTAGCTTTTCCCGGTTCTCGTAAATTTCATTTACCCTTTCAAAAAGCCTTGTATTAAGATAAATTGCATCTCTATGAGCAGCCAGCTTGGGGGCTTCTTCTTCCTGAATTTTTTGCAATACAGAATCTGTATTTGCACTCGCTACGCCATTAAATACCATCATTACACGGTTAAGCAACTGGCCGCTTTTTTCCATTTCCACAAGAGTATTTTCAAAAGATGGTTCTTCAGAATTATTAACAATCTTTTTAATCTCCGTAAGTTGTTGCTCCATTCCCGCCTCAATTGCAGGTTTATAATCACTATCTTTTATTTTATCAAATGGAGGAGCCTGGAATGGCAGGTTACTTTGAGTAAAAAATGGGTTTTCGCTCGAAAGATTATCCATATCGGTACAATTAAATGATACATATCCTAAAAATATAGCACAACAGAAAACGAGAGTTTTCTTTACAAATTTGTTCATATCAATATTCCTCTCAATTTATTTAATTCTAAGAATAATTTGAAGTTAATACAATTCAAAGTTTATGAAATATTGTGTTGATATCAACATAATTGAGTAATATAAGAATAATTTCATACTAATTCGATTTTTGATTAAGCGAGATTTTCAACAAAAAGATTGTTAAAAGGTTACAATTATTAACCAGTTAATTTCCGATTAAAAAGCAAATATATTCACGCTTTTATCACTTAAGGACATTCTACTGGTTGAGCATAAATCACTGACTTCAAATTGCAACCATTTGTAGAAGTTTTTTGCCTTTGAGAGAAAATAATTTCGGCTTAGTCTAAATAAGATTTGTTCATTGTAACTTATTTAACAAGTTTACAATAGAAAAAGGAAGCATTAAAAAAGTTATTTATTTTAAAATGATAAAGGGGAAGGGAAAACCTTTTGTGTTCATTCACTCGTGTTCTTTCCCAACCCCTTTATCGACGATTCACGAATTCAGATTAACCACCACAAAACTTTAGTTTTCCTCTTAATAATAATTAACAGGCAGAAATATTTTCAAAATTAAAATTGTATAAATAACGGTAAATTATTTTTCTGAAGGATTCTCTAAATTTGATTTTTATCTAAAATTTTTAGATTTAACAGAATATTTTAAATTGATTATAAATTAGGAATGGATAGTATTCAGGAATTAGAAGGTTCCCCGCTAACAAACATTTTTTTCTACCTTGTGAAATCCTTTCTTGTCTTCCCATCCTAATGGTGCTGTCAGCAGGGATATAAAAATTGCCAGGATTGCCAGCAGGCAGGATGCTATATAAATTAGTATAAAACTCACACAAACCTTTTAAATAAAAGTTGTATAATCTCAATCGTCTTTGTAAGAGTAATAATTTATTAAATAAATTATTATTTAGCAAGATATTATTTCCCTTTTTCCTATCATTGCTAACCATTTAACCAAATAAGTTGTGCTTAAAGGCCAAATTAGCATTATCTATGATTGCATGGAGACAAATTAATTATGCCGTTTAGCTGGTATAGGGATTTATCAGGTGGGATTTTCTTATATTTTTTTGAGAGAGTTTTACTATGGATTCATTAAAATTTGATTTGTTTGGCAGAATATGAATGACTTTCAATTTCTATACAGATTCAAATAATGATTAAAACAGGATTTTTTAATTTGAGGCGCCGGTTGGATTCGAACCAACGAATAAGGGCTTTGCAGACCCTCACCTTAAGCCACTTGGTCACAGCGCCATATGAATAATTATGCTTTTTTAATCTACAGTTACACTTCTAAATAAATTGAGCGGGAAACAGGATTCGAACCTGCGACTTCAGCCTTGGAAAAGCTGCACTCTACCAACTGAGCTATTCCCGCAATTGTTAATAATTTCAAAATATCATTTAATCCTTTTCACAGCAACCGTTCGCGGCTTCCGGTGGCTTTAGCTTAAAAAGATTTTTTGAGATTACATACTTCCAGAGCTTATCTGAAAAAGTAATTGGTGCTGAGAGTCCGGCCTTTGTCAGTTTTTTAAATTTTCTCAGTAAATAAAAAGTAAAACGTAGCTGCATTTTTTTCATTGAACACCTTTATTAATTATTTGGTAATCAAAAGTGCAATATTGTACAGGCTTTTATTAGTGTTCACTTATTATGCCAAATATTAATCCGTTTTATGTGCATTCTGGCAGATTTTGATGGTATTTTATGGTTCAATTTGAAAGGGTGTAGGAATTTGGTACAGATTGAATTGGCTAATTATCAATCATACAACCTAAAACAGTGATATTATAATTATAAAGGAAGCCGTAAAAAGGCTATTATTTTCAAGTACTTTTAAATTTTATGAGCAAAATTTAAAACAAAATTTTTCAAATTACATAGGATCCTATGATGCATAGACTCATAGGACCCTTGATGGCAGGTTTGTTTTTTAAAAGAGGTAAAATTATTTCTCGAATTTACGCATAAGCAGCCCGGCGGAAAAGATCAAAGCGCCGCCGGATGCATATATTGTATTTATATCCTTAAAATAATATCGAAAGAACAAAAATATGCTATGAGATTTACTAAAAAAGAACAACGCAAAAATAAAAATTATATAACCGGCTAGAATAAATAATTTGCTTGAGATATGCAGGATTTTTCTTAACATCAGAATTTCCCCTATTCCGTTAAGTAATATTAGCCAGTAAATAAACTAAATGCAAAAATTATTTTTAAAAATAAAAAACCCGCCACCCGGTAAGTGGGTTATCAGGATGGGCAGAGAGATAGAATTGAACCCCCGGAACAAGGATTTGCTATTCAACGTGATCAAGTTTCTTCTTGCAATTGATAAATTATTCTATGAAATTAAATCTAAGGGTTAATATTGGATAGTGCGAATTAGAAAATCCTATTTAACATTTTACCCAGTATTTTAGGAGTTAAAAATGAAACTACGCAAAAGAGCATTGGGAATTGCTGTTGGATTAGTGTGGGGGCTATCAGTAATGTTAGGAACCTGGGTGCTTCTTTTAAGAGATGCAACAGGTGATACAATTTCAAAACTTTCAAAAATATATATTGGTTATTCATATTCCTGGGG
>DATFMR010000051.1:0-6604 GCA_035266865.1 Ignavibacteriaceae bacterium
CAAGTTTCATTTCTTCTGCAATTTTAATGTAATCGATTTCCTTTGGCTCAACACCGAAAAGTCTAGCTGCAGCGGTGTCAACAGCAACAATATCTTTCCCGATAATTTGTGATTTCATAGTTACTACATCTTCGAGCGAAACTCCCCGCGGGCCATTTTTTTTCATAACATAATATGCGTCAACTATTGTCAGATCAGGTTTACGAAATGAGGCAAAATCAGCGATACATTGATGAAGATCATTCCTGTGCCAGAAACGCCTGTCCCAGACAATGCCCATTAAATTTTTCATCCCAACAGTTATTTCGGCAGAGCCATGACTTTTTAAAACCGGGACGTTTATAAAAACGTCACTTCCGAGTATCAACTCGTGAACTTTTGCGTCTTGCATAACTTTGCCGCTATTAACAGAAACATTCTGATAATATCCTTCGCTGGCACCGGAAACTACTTTAGCACCGGCGTCTTTTGCAGCTTTTTCAATCCCGCTGTTTGAATAACATCTTTTCCAGTCATCACACGTATGATCAAAAACATATACATCTTTTGCTCCTGCTTCAAAACAGTGCTTTACAATTCTATTAATAAGCAGGGGATTAGTGTTCCCACCGCGCTCCGGAGAAACAGCCCAGCCTATATTGGGCTTTACAACAACTGTTTGTCCTTTTTTTACAAAAGCTTTCATTCCCCCCAGCGAGGCTATTGCTTTATCGAACATAACATCAGGTTCACCGCCTTTTATTGCTGCCAGATCAAAAGGGCTGGGCGGAAGGTATTTGTTGAAAGCTAAAAGTTCTTTATAATTTCCAAAGGTAAGTGTTGTGCCTGCAAGTAAACCAGCCTGCAGACTTTTCTTAAAGAAATCGCGGCGATTCATTTTTCCCCCTGATGACGTTAATACCCCTGTAACTAACTATTAAATTAACAAAAAAAAATGATCAAATTCCTTTAAAATATTGCAGATAAATAATTAATTAAATCTTAAATTTACATGTTAAATAAACGGGGGGAAATGAAATGACCGATACTTTAGTTCTAACCGATCAAAAGCTTAGAATCAATTCTTATTTTTTTAATTTAGCTGCTGTTGTAAGTATTTACCTTGTACCCACTTTTTCTCACTTACTTAGTTTCCCTGTTTATATGATTGATCCTATGAGGATTATTATTCTTCTTTCTGTGGTCCACACATCAAATAAAAATGCTTATTTAATTGCTTTAACGCTTCCAATATTTTCATTTCTTATTGCCAGTCATCCGGTTGCAATTAAATCAATATTGATTACATCTGAACTGGTTCTAAATATCTGGCTGTTTTATCAAATTTATAATAAACTCTCTAATAAATTTTCGGTAATGTTTCTCAGCATAGTTATAAGTAAAGTTTATTATTATTTGATAAAAGCTATTTTGGTTTCATCAGGAATATTACAAGGGGAAATATTCTCAACACCTATCTATTTGCAGATAGCAGTTGCTTCAGCTCTTGGTGGATATTTGTATCTAATTTCCGGGGCAAAACCAGATCGATGAGAATTATTAACCATTTAAAAGCTCCTAAAAGGGAGCTTTTTTTGTGAGCTAATTATATTATTTTAATTCCTTTATTATTCATAAACATTAAACTCAATGCCCTTTATCGGTGAATTAAGCGCTCTCGGTACGGCTTTCTGCTGGTCAGGTAGTTCGATGGCTTTTACGGCGGCGTCTGAAAGAATAGGCTCCCTTCAGTTGAATATAAACAGGATGATTCTTGGTGTATTCTTATTATTAGCAACTATTCTTGTATTAAATTTGAATTATTCTGTCTCTTCTTATCAGTTTAATTTTCTCGTCGCAAGCGGTTTTATCGGTTTTGTAATAGGCGATTCCTTTTTATTCCAGGCATTCCGGATGATAGGTGCCCGCGTCGGTATGCTGATGATGTCACTTGTGCCTGCAATTTCAACTATACTAGCCTATTTTTTTCTTCACGAAATAATTAATTACTGGGGCATCCTTGGTATCATCATAACGATGTGCGGAATTGCGATGGTGATACTTCAGAAGAATCCGGATGTTTTATCAAAATATAAATTGAGCAAAGCTGGTATATTCTACGGATTTATGGGAGCGTTCGGACAGGCGGCGGGAATGGTGCTGGCAAAGTTCGCTTTTGAAGAAGGCAACATTAACGGCTTTGTCGCAACTTTTATCAGGCTGGCTTCTTCGGTTGTTATTTTTCTTCCGCTTGCGATGCTTGCAAAAAAATATAAAAATCCATTCAAGGTGTATAAGAAAGATATTAAGGCCCTTTCATTCACCATTACCGGAACAATCTTTGGTCCATTCCTTGGGGTTACCAGCAGCTTAATTGCTATATCAAACACAAAAATAGGAATTGCGTCCACAATAATGGCTACGGTGCCGGTAATTATGCTTCCCCTTGTGAGAGTTATTTACAAGGAAAAACTAACCTGGCGTTCTGTCGTCGGTGCGTTTCTTGCAGTTGGCGGAGTAGCGATTTTGTTTTTGAGATAGTTTTTTCCATTAAAAATCAGCTATCCATTTCTTTGCTATTTTAGAAACATAACATATTGAAGTAGTGGCATAGGCAATAATATTGTCACTATAGTTATAAGACACTGAACGTGATTTCGCAGTATCGTAATAGTCTTTGATAAAACCGATTTTTTTCCCATCTGAAATACGGTCTATTTCCACTCCCTCGCCTATTGCCAGGGCAATATTCTTAGAATCTTTCGAAATGTCCATATCCCAGACATTAGAGGCGAAATTTCTGACTTTTTGCAAAGTATTCAGATCCCATAATTCGACTGGTCCTGCACCTACTTCAGAAGATACTGGACTGGGATTAACCGCAAAGTATTTTCCGTCTTTGCTAACTTTTAAGGATGCTATACCATAGCCATCCGGGTCCAAAGTATTCAATATTTGGCCGTTAGCGGGGTTTATTATAACAACGATATCATTGGAAGTTCCTCCTTTAATGGCTATTATCTTATCTCCTTTTGGTGAATACTTAACTTTCCAGATATTTAATCCTTCAATTCTCCAAATTACTTTTTGAGTATTAAGGTCAATTAATTCAATATAATCCGGGAAATCATTTGCTCTAAAACTGCTGCATACTATTTTGCTTTCATCGGGACTAAAATCTATGCTAAGAGCTTTTAAATTTAGTTCGAATTCTATATTGCCATTTATTGTATTTATGATAGTAGTTGTTGTATCTGCATATGTATTTTCCATAGAAGCGACAACGCCTATATATTTACCTGAGGGGCTAAATTTACCATACGAGCTAGCCTTTTGTGGATAATCAAATTTCAATTGTTGTAAATCCGCATCAATTACAGAAAAATTGTATCCATAATATTTGGCACCGTTTGAAAAGTATAAATTATTGACGGGAGAGAATTCAACCTGAGTACTGTTAACAGATTGATAAAACCATGATATATTTGTTAAATAACATCCATATGTAATGCTTATGGCACTTGTCAAAGAAGATTGATTATGATCACTAAACGCAAACACCCTAAATGAATAAGATTTAGTTGTATCCAGAGAAGTAAGTAAAAAACTGGTTATGTTTGAATTAACACTTGCAATAGTAGTAAAATCAACATCCTCATTTTGTATTTTTTGTTGTATTTTAAAGCCGCTTTCGAAGTTACATTTATCTTTCCAGGTCAAAAGAACGTTGTTGCTATTTTGGATGCTCGTAAACGTTAAATCAGTTGGGGGATCAAATTTTAATCTAGCCGTAGCAATACTACTATAGTCAGATTGATTTTTTTGTGCGGTGCTTTTAATTCTATAAGAATAAGTTATTTCTGCTTTAACTTCAAAATTATTAATATAAGAATTTATGTTAGCATCAACACTATCAATTACCTGGAACTCACTATTTCCGCCGCTTTCTTTCCTTTCTATAATAAAACCCTTTTCACCTGAGCTTTTGTCAGTCCATTCAATTGATATACTATTTTCCGTTATTGAATTTATTTTGAGAGAACCTGGAGCAGTAGGTATGTAATTTTCGGAAGCCGGGTCGTGAATATTGTTGTAATTTACAGAGGTAAGCTGATCACAGGAAAATGAAAAAAATGACAATAAAATTATAATTAATGCACGTTTGTAATTTATTTTTATCATGTTCAATTCAGATTTAGTTTAATACCGACTTGTGATTTTGTGGGATTATATTTAACAATTTTTAAGATTTCTATATTTGATCCAGAGGTATGAAATAGTATAGCATCCAGTAGATTTAGTCCATAAATTCCCAAAGTTATACCCAGCATTAGATTTTTCTTTTTTGTTGCGTCATTAAGCTGATTCAAGGAAGAATCCAAAATATTTTTGTATTGCTGGGCGCTAGTTTCATCATTTGCTCTCTGGTAATTATACATTGCTTTATTGAATCTGTTTGCCTTTTCATTATAATTTGAGACTGAAGATGAGTAAAGAATTGCTGAAATTAAAGTCCCTGCAAAAAAACCAATTCCCTTAATCTCAGTATTATCAGAGTATTGACCAAGTCCGGGCAAAATCATGGAGTAAAGAATATACTTGGGTGTGAAGTATCCATAGCTGATCTCTATTTTATAATTTTCATCGCTATTAAATTCCACATCCTTAGAAATTATTTTATAAAATCCATCGGGTTTTACACTTAAATTATGTTCACCCACTGGAATTTTAAAAATCCCGGTTTTCTTAGAAGGAATATCATCTAAAAATAATGGATATGACTCATTATATTGTATTGACGAAAATTTTGATTGAAGAGGAATATTAACGTCATATTTTGTTGGTGTTACGAAAAAAGTTCTTTCACCATCAAAATATTCGTACTTTTTAAGTGTTAGTTTCAATTTTCCTAGTGGGACTTTATGATTATAAACTGGAGTTGAACCAATTAAAGTATCATTGATGAACGCCTGTGCATTTTTAGGCTCAGTTGTAATATTAAGTAATCCGTAATTACCATCCATTACAAAAAACACCTCTTGTGAAGAATTTACTATCCCTACCTGTCTTTCCCGTGAAATGCCATTAAGTATTAGCTTGATATGGATAACATTACTTGTGGGGTTAACGATGGTAAAAGGAGTTTTCCCAAGGTTTTTACCATCAATTATTACATCAGCTCCTAGTGGAGTAGAATTAATTGTTAGGGTTGTGTTTTTCCCATAATTATTATCTTGTACGCTTTTCTGATTCTGAGCAAAAGCTGTTATACAAATTGTTAATATTAAGAAAAATATTATTTTATAACGCATATTTAGTAATTCCATCCTTATTTTTGCAGGCATTAAACATTAGCATTACTATGGAAATGGAGATAAACAGGACGTGCTGGATTTTCATAATATATCCCGGAGTATTACAACAATAAACAAATCTATTTCATAAGTTAACCAAATATCCGGACTTCAGCAATGGCCATTTATCATACGGTATGTTTCATTGAGCCAGTGGTATATATTATTGAGTTAACGGTAAAATCAGGGAAGGAGGCTTTGATAAATTTTGAATGTATTTTCATCAAAACTAACAAAAATCACTTTTTCAATTGAGTCTTCTTTTTCCAGGAAATTCATTGTTTCCTTAATTGCAATTTTTGCAGCTCTTTCAGCAGGGAAATGATAAACACCGGTACTAATTGCGGGGAAGGCTATGGATTTTATATTGTTCTCAATCGCGCGAAACAATGAATTGTTATAACAACTGGCGAGTAACCCATCTTCGTTATGGTTACCTCCGTTCCAGACTGGTCCAACTGTATGGATTACAAACTTAGCGGGAAGGTTATATCCTTTGGTTATTTTTGCTTCACCGGTCGGGCAGCCGTTTAAAGTTTGGCACCCTTCCAGCAATTGTGAGCCGGCTGCCTGGTGAATTGCTCCATCTACGCCGCCGCCGCCAAGGAGTGAAGTATTGGCGGCGTTGACTATGGCGTCTACATTAAATTTTGTGATGTCACCTTTTTCAATCTCAATTCTTGAGTCCATTCTTATCAAACCATTTTATTGATAAGTTATCTTTTTCTGGAAACTTTTTCAAACACATTATAAATCTTACTTAGTTTCTTCTAACAAAGAATTCCTGTACAAGTCTATCCCAATCTGATTGTTCCAGGTTTTCCAGTTCACCGATAGAAATTTCTTCTCCGGTAACTATAACTTTGGGTTTATCAACTTTTTTGGCACCTTTAAGAGCAGTGCGGAATTGTTCAATATCATTCTGGTAAAATGAAACGGCTGCATTACCTATTTTTAATTCTTTAAGCTCATTGTCAATGTTATCAGCATCTATTACGCATACCCAGTTTGAATCATAAGGCGTTACACTTAAAGCTTCGATTTCATTTTTAAGAATAGTATTTATTTTTTTAACCTGACCGGAAACCGGTGAGTTAAAGCGAATTGTTTTTGTCCCCTGTTTAACGGTGAATAACGGCTGCCCTTTTTTAATTTTCATTCCAAGATTAGGAAATTCAAAGTCATCGATTTTGCCAATAAGTTTTCTCGCAAAATCATCTATTCCAACATTAACGGTTCCATCCTGCTGCATGCTTGCCCAGCAGTGCCCG
>DATFMR010000052.1:0-4701 GCA_035266865.1 Ignavibacteriaceae bacterium
CCCGTACTTCAGCCGCAATGGCCGGCGGGAATCGGCGGGCAGTACAGCTACTGGGATGATGATCAGAAAGCCTATGTTATTTCTGAATCGAAAGGACGGGCAACATTTTTTGCCGGTTCTCCTGCAGGAATACAAATGACCGCTCCTCCTGCACATATGTTTGCAGATAACCCTATTCAATTCAGAATAGATATTAAACCAGGAGAGAGTGAGGGAAAATATATTCCAATTGTAATCGCCGGCGGCGATAAAATGAAATTCGATTCTGTAAAAACTTTGTATCATAATTTATGGACCAACGCAGAAGAGTTTTACGAAAAAAATTATACTTATTACAATGATTTATCAAACAACACAATAAAAATTGAAACACCGAATAAAAAATTTAATCTTGCATACGAATGGGGAAAAGTTGCACTTGATAATTTGCTGGTAAAAAATCCAAACCTTGGAAAAGGATTGGTTGCAGGTTATGGAATGTCGGGTGCTGGCGGACGTCCCGGTTTTGCATGGTTTTTCGGAGGCGATGCTTTTATTAATAGCCTGGCGTTTAACAGTTTCCAGGATTTTTCTACTGTAAAAGACGCTTTAAAATTTGTGCAGAAGTGGCAGCGCCAGGATAATTTCCCGATAAGAAAAAAATCTAAAGATGAAGTAAATAATAATATCGGGAAAATTGCTCACGAGCTTTCACAGAGTGACGGACTAATCGATTGGTGGAATGATTATCACTATGGATACAATCACGCTGACACATCACCGTGGTACCTTGTTGCTTTCGGTGATTACTATATTCAAAGCGGAGATATTGATTTTGTAAAGGAAAGCTGGAAATCAATTAAGCAGGCATACAATTGGTGTATCTCGAAAGACAGCGACAATGACGGACTGATGGATTTGAAAGGCGCCGGTCTCGGTGCACTCGAATTTGGAAAGTACGTTCACATATATGCTGATATGTATACTTCGGCAATCTGGACAAAAGCAATTGAAGAAGTAATAAGAATGTCCGATGCTGTTGGAGATTCCAAATTAAAAACAGAAGCTGAGAAAGAATTAAAGAAAGCCCTCAAATCACTCAATGAAAAATTCTGGATTCCGGAAATGAATATTTATTGTTACGGTGCGACTGAAAAAGGAGAACAGGTAAAAGAAAAGACTCCGTGGGCTACAATTGGGATGGCTTTTAAAGTTTTGGATGATAATCATTCAGATAAAAGCTTACCGCTCTTAAATAATTCTGATCTTTCAACAGATTGGGGAGTTCGCTCACTTTCAAATAAATCTGAAATATTTGATCCGGTTAATTATAACTACGGTGCTGTCTGGCCGTTCATAGCTTCATTTTTCGGAACGGCGCAATATAATTATCATTACAATCTTGCGGGCTTTAAAACATTAGAGTCAGTTGCCAATCACTTTTTTGATAATGCTGCCGGAGTTGTACCGGAAGTATTTTCAGGACAGATAAATCAAAAACTTGGCGAAGCTTATCACGACCAGGGATTTTCTGCAACAGGATTTATGGAACCTTTTGTCCGCGGATTACTTGGACTAAAAGTAGATGTGCCAAATAAAACAATCTATTTTTCTCCAAACTTACCTGCTGACTGGAAGGATATCTCAGTTACCAATATTAAGGTCGGAAATAATATTATTGATTTCTATTTACATATAGAAAATGGAAAATTAAAATTAAAAATAGATAAAAAAGGGAATAACAAAATTAATGTTGAATTTACCCCCGCACATGGATTGGGAACAGAGATAATTTCATCGGAATTAAATGGAAATCCAATTAAAACTGAATTAGAGAAAAAATCACAGGTTTATCTTACAACGTCTTCATTATTGTTGAAAGATAAAAATGAATATATTCTAAATTACAGTCCTGTACCCGAAATTTATTTCTTAAAAGATAATTTAGAATTGGGAGAAACAAACAAGGGATTGAAAGTTACTTCACAGGAATTAAACGGGAACGAACTGAAAATTCATATTGAGGGAATTAGTGGGGAGTCATATAAATTGGGAATTACTAATTCAGGTAAAATTGATTCGGTAAACGGAGCTGAATTAAATAAGAATATTTTAAATATCAAAATTAGCGATTCAAATATAAATCATTTTGTTGAGCAGGTGATTACTATTAAAATGAAATAATTAAAACCGTTAAAACGGTTCATCTTTATTCTTTTTTGTTATTATAACCCCGGGATTAATCCCGGGGTTAATGTGATAATCGGGTATTTTTATAACAATTTTTTGGACAGAGTCCTAAGGACAATGGATTCTAAATTTAATTCACACAATAATTCGAGGATAAAATATGCAGGCAATCGGGTTATCGTTTGTTGACTGGCTGATCATCGCAGTCTATTTCGGGTTTACAATCGGAATTGGATTTTATCTTCGCAGGTTTACTAAAAGTGAAGAAGATTTTTTTATGGCAGGCAGGAAAAACAGTTCCTGGGTAGCCGGACTCGCCTTTTTATCTGCAAATCTTGGTGCACTTGAATTACTTGGAATGACCGGCAACACATTTAAATACGGAATGTATGTAGCTCACTTCTATTGGATCGGTGCAATTCCTGCAATGCTCTTCCTCGGAATTTATATGATGCCGTTTTATTACAGCAGCAAAATAAAATCCGTTCCCGGTTACCTTAAACTTCGTTTCGATGAAAAAACAAGAGTGCTGAACGGAATAGCTTTTGCAATAATGACGTTACTCGTTTCCGGAATTAATCTTTACGCAATGGCTCTTGTGCTGCATACATTTCTTGGATGGAACTGGGATGTTAGCATGTGGATGTCTGCGATCACTGTTGGCTTGTATGTTGGTTTAAGCGGGTTGATGTCTGCAATCTTTACGGAAATTATTCAATTCTTTTTGATCTGGTTTGGATTATTTCTGGTATCACTTCTCGGAATTATTGAGATTGGAAGCATACACGAAATCTTTGCAAGAGTTCCGGAATCATTTAACACTCTATGGTCAACTTCGGCCGATCCCTCACAAAACGGAATGATGATTACCTGGGGCGGAATTGTTCTCGGTCTTGGTTTTGTTCTTTCATTCGGTTATTGGACTACAGATTTTCTCGTAGTGCAGCGGGCCTTCTCTGCAAAAAATTTACGCTCGGCAAGAATGACACCAATAGTTGCTTCATTTTTTAAAATGGCTATTCCTTTTATTGTAATTCTTGCCGGACTTATTGCACTGGTTTTGGCAAATGATCCTAACAGTGGATTTCAACTTGCTAAGGATGCCGGGCAAATAAATTATGATTCAGCGCTTCCTTTATTGATTGCCAGGTATTATCCCCGTGGACTGGTAGGGCTTGGGGTCACGGCTTTGCTTGCCGGATTTATGGCCGGACAGGCTGGAAATATCAGTGCGTTCAACACTGTATGGACATACGATATTTACAAATCAGTTTTAAATAAAAAAGCATCAGACGCTCACCTGTTATGGATGGGGAGAGTCGCAACTGTTGTTGGGGTTGCAATTAGTCTTGGAACTGCTTACTGGGCAAAAAGTTTTCCGAGCATAATGGACTACATGCAGGCGATCTTCTCATGGGTCAACGCACCGCTTTTTGCAACAATGCTTTTGGGAATGTTTGTTGTCTGGATAACGCCTGCAGGTGCATTCTGGGGTTTGATCGCAGGTATGGGATCCTCTTTTACTCTTTATCTCGCAGTAAAATTTGAATGGATAAGCAGAAGCTTTATCACAATGTCGAGTCCATCCAGTGATATGGCTGCAAACTTCTGGCGAGCCTGGTGGGCGTGGCTGATTTGTTTTTCGGTTACTATAATTATTAGCTGGTTTACTAAGAAGAAACCAAAAGAAGAACTTGTTGGTCTTGTAAAAGGATTAACGAAAGAAAATGTAGATAAAGATATTCCATTTATTAAACGTCCTGAATTTTATGCGATTATTTCTCTCGTAGTTTTGATAATCCTAAATGTATTTTTCTGGTAGAAAAGGAGTTTTAAAATGAAACCTATATGGTATTTTGTCGGCTGGATACTTTTTATAATCGGGTTGATATTGGTGGCTAATGGTATCTACACTTATTTTAATCCTGAAATTCAGCAGACAGTTTTAAGAGGTACATACCCGGATATCTGGTGGGGTGGATTGATGGTAATCGTGGGGCTGATTTATGTACTTAAAAACAAAAATGTAAAATTGGAATAAGAATAAATATTGAGTAATGTCATTTCGAATCCGTCAGTCGACGGATTCGAAATCTTTTGTAGTTATAGATTTCTCAGGCACTCCGTTCCTTCGAAATGACAATTTAAAATCTTAAAATTATTATGACTGATCCTGAAATAATTCGTAAAAAATTCAGACAGATCTTCAACGAAGAACCACTTCTTTTCTGTTCTCCGGGAAGGGTAAATCTGATTGGGGAACATACAGATTATAATAATGGATTTGTTCTGCCCGCCGCAATTGATAATGATATTCTTTTCGGAATAACTCCAAGAAACGATAATAAAATTTCAATCTTTTCCAATGATTTTAATGAAGAACTAAATTTGGAAATTATAAATATTCAAAATTCTGAGAAAAGCTGGGCAAATTATTTAATTGGTGTAGTTGATCAGTTAATAAAATCCGGAAAAAAAATAAAGGGATTTAATTGTGTCTTTGGAGGAGATATTCCCATCGGAGCAGGACTT
>DATFMR010000053.1:0-42054 GCA_035266865.1 Ignavibacteriaceae bacterium
CAGCTGGAGATACGACGGCTATCCGGGAAAATCATTTGTGACTTTTGAATTGTTTGAAGAAGGAAATAATACAAAAATAAAATTAACTCACGAAGGATTGGAAAGTTTCGGAACTGAAAATCCCGATTTTGCAAAAGAAAACTTCATTGCAGGTTGGGAGGCAATTATCCGTACTTCGCTTAAAAATTATTTTGAAAACAATTAATCATATGTAGAGACGTATCGCCGATGCGTCTCTACTAAACTTGATAAATATTATTATACAAATACATAACAAAAGGAACACATATGGAAAAGATCGAAAAAAAGGTTACAATTAATGCACCAGCCAGTAAAGTATGGCAAGCACTAACTGATCAAGACAAGCTGAAAGAATGGATGATGATGCCGACAACTTTTGAACCCGTAGTAGGAAAAGAATTTACTTTTAAAGCTGAAGGAATGGAAGGTTGGGATGGTTATTTTCACTGCACTGTGAAAGAAGTGGAAGAAAAAAAGAAACTCGTTTATACTTGGAATTCAGGAATGATAAATGCAGACACAATGGTAACGATTTTAATTTCAGAAAATAATGGGAAAACTGAATTAACATTAATTCATACCGGCTGGGAAAAGCTGACTGCTGAAATGAGATCACAAATGATCGAAGGCCACAGCAAGGGCTGGGACGAAAGGTTTGTTAAGAATCTTTCAGAATTACTTGCTATATAATCAGTGCTTCGTAGAGACGCATCGCCGATGCGTCTCTACTATTACCCTACAAATATCTTTCTTTACTTTTCATTATTAAGATTTAAATTATTAGTAGGTATAATAAAAATTTTTAATAATGGAAAATCAAAAGATAATCTGGACAATAGGCCATTCCACAAGAACAATTGAAGAGTTTATAGAGATGCTGCAGGCATTTAAAATTGAAGTGCTTGTTGATGTTTGAAGTTTTCCTGGTTCCAAAAGATTTCCACAATTCAACAAAGAAAATCTTATCGATTCACTTATCACAAATAAAATTAAATACATTCATATTTTAAGACTCGGGGGAAAAAGGAAAGCAAAAAAGGATTCTAAAAACAGAGCCTGGAAAAACAAATCATTCCGCGGTTATGCCGATTACATGGAAACAGATTATTTCAGAAAGGGTATTGAGGAATTAATTGAAATTGCTGAGCAAAGAAGAACTGCTGTTATGTGCGCAGAGTCTGTCTGGTGGAAATGCCACCGCTCTATGATATCCGATTACTTAAAATTAAACGGCTGGAGTGTAATGCACATAATAGATAAAATGAAAGAAGACGAACATCCCTACACACAGGTAGCAAAAAATATTAACGGGGAATTGGATTATTCAGGCGACATGCTTTTTTAGTTCAAGCACAGACAAGCTATAGCGTGTCTGTGCTAATAAATTAAGATTTTTTGTTTAGTTTGAAGCAGCCGGAAGATTGCTGTTCCAGATATCTCTTTTTAATTTCCAGGAGTTATTGCTTTGTTTTTGCCAAACTACAATGTATTTACCATGATCCTTAATTGGCGTGGTTCCTTCCGGCTGGATTGTTAAATCATATTTTCCCGTTTCAACTGCAATACTGCCTTCTCCATAGACATCCTCAGCAGTTAATTTAATGTCGATTTTTCCTAATCTAAAAAAAGATCCCCATACAGATTCTATCCCATCACGCCCTTTTACCATGGCTGAGTTTGGTGGGAGCAAAACTGCATCTTCAGTATAAAGATTTGCAACACTCACAGAATCTCCTTTTGCCGAATAATTACCAAATGCTGTATTATTTTCGTCTATTATTTTTTTGACCGAAGCAGAATCAAACTCTGCCTTTTGTTGGGTACAGGATATTAGTAAAAGCGGAAGCGAATAAACTAATAGAATAACAAATCTTTTCATTTTATACCTCTGTATTATTATGAATTATTATTTAATGAGAATGTTATGAATATTCATTGCTAAAGACAAGAAAAAAACATTTTTTCATTTCTAATTAAAAATATTTTAGATAAGTTACGGTCAGTTATATATTTGAGTTTAATAAACTTTTAGGGGGATTTATGAACTCACTTCAACGGATTGAATACTGGGCCGACCATCACCATCCATCCTGGCTTGATTTCATCAGAATTATTCTTGGACTGTTGCTGATAACAAAAGGTATTGCTTTTGTTTTCAACAGGGAGGAAATAATTAAAATGCTGGCGGGAAGCGGTACCGAAATGTCTGAGTTCGTTTCTTTTTATGCGGCACATTATGTTATAGTTGCATTTATAGTTGGCGGACTTTTTGTTGCAGTTGGTTTTGTTACAAGATGGGCGTTATTGTTTCAGTTGCCTGCAATAATTGGTGAAATTATAATGGTAGATTTTCACAAAAACTTATTTGCATTAAATTCAGATCTAAACTACAAAATATTAATTTTTGTCTTGATGGTGTTTTTTATCATTTACGGGTCAGGCAAGATTTCTATCGATCATTGGCTGTTAAAATGGAAAGAGGAGTAAAAAGGTAGAGACGCATCGGCGATGCGTCTCTACAGAATTGTTAACTTATTTTTTCCACTCAGATTTTATTTCTTCAATTGCCCTGTCAAGCTGCGGATCTTTCCCATCAAGACGATCTTTAAAATTTGTATCTACATAAATATCGGGTGATACTCCCGTATGCTCGAGATCTTTTCCGTCCAGAGTGTAACAACCCCAGGAAGGTAAACGGTAAAAAGATCCATCCACCAGACCGTTTCCGGATGTAAAAATTATCCAGCGGTAGGTTTCGGTGCCTATTATTTTTCCAAGCCCGAGAGCTTTAAATCCCGCCGCGGTCATTTCACCGTCACTCAGAGTCTGTTCGTTTATTAATAGGACAATAGGATGAGCAGATGGAGTAAAGTTCGGCTGAATGGAATATTTGCCGTTCCTGTATTTCCATTGCAGGTAAGGGCGTTGACTTAAAAACTGCAGGACTTTATCGTGTACATTTCCGCCTGTGTTATTTCGTATGTCAAAAATTAATCCTTTTTTCTTGAATGCATCTCCGCTTGTCATATCTATAAAAAATTGATTAAGTGCGCCGCCGCCCATGTTTTTCATGTAAACGTAGGCGATTTTATTATCACTATTTTCATCAACATATTTTTTATTAAAATTAATCCATTCATCATAAAGCTGTCCGAATAAAGAGCCGGAACTTTCCGGATGATATTTTGCATCAAAAGTTTGAGCTCCTCTTTTAAAGGTTAAAGTGATTTCATCTTCAAGGGTAGGTTTATTGAAATAAAATTCACGATTCATATTCGGATCAACCTTTACCCTGTTTACCGCGATAAGTTCATCTCCTTGTTTTACATTCTTGTTGATTTTATCTGCAGGTGAATCTTTTACAATATATTTTACTTTAAAGGGGTTTTCGTTTTCAAAAATAATTCCGGTTGCAAGAGTTTTGGTCGAATAAAAAGTTTTTTCCTCTTTCCCGTTTGAATAAAAACCCTGGTGTGAAGAATTAAGTTCTCCTTCCAGATCGTTTAACAAGGTTCTCAGGTCTGCACGAGAAGTTATAAAAGGAAGAAATTTCTCGTATCTCTTTTCCATTTTCTTCCAGTCAACACCGTGGAAATCGGCATCGTAGTAATTTTCATCAAGGTTAGCCCAGACTTCGTAATACATCTGCTTAAATTCATCCATCAGGTTTTTGTTGAATGTATAATCAATATCAATCGCTTTAATTTTATTCTGATCAAGTTTTAATTCGTTGATTGATCCGCCGCTCAGGATATAATATTTGGAGTTGGCTTTTACAATTTGATAACCATATGCTTTTGCTCCCTCTATTTCTTTTGTCTCAGGTTTTTCAAATGGCTTAAGAGTTGTAACATACAGATTATAATTGTCTCCCTGGTTAGAGGAATATATTATTTTTGTATCCTCTTTGTCATCAGTAACGTAAGGGTTAAGCTGGTTGCCTTTTGCAGTTGTTATTGCTTCCCACCTATCTGCGAGATTATTAAAATCTATTTTTACAATATTTTTATTCTTTTCTTTTTCCTCTTTTTCAAAGAGCTTATCGAAGTGGTCAGATTTAAATTCATCATCAAATTTTTCAAGAGCAATTCTGTAAATATGTGCATCTGTAAATCCGTAGGGATAAGCCGGGTTTTCTCTGTCAGCCTCAAAATAAATATACCTTGAGTCGGGGGACCAAACCGGATCGGCCTCTGACAGACCTGTATTTGATATATCATAGGTCTTGTTGTTTTCCAGGTTAATTACAAAAACTTCCTGTTCAAAATTCCTGTAAGCAGTATAGGCTATCCACTTATCATCCGGGGAGAAATGCGGCTGTGAATTTTGAATCGCCCAGAACTCATCAGTTAAAATTGTTTCACTTTTTAGTGATTTCATATCAAACAGCCGAAGCTGATCTCTTCCGCTTAGATAAAGCATTTTTGTTTTATCACTGTTTAATTCAATGTCGCGGTTGTTCCTTTCATCGGATGTAACTTGTTCTTCATTCGCGCTGCCCGTTGCATTTATTTTATAAAGATTCGACCAGCCTTTTACAACCATAGTAAATACTATATCGGTACTGTCAGACCATAAAACTTCTTTAACTCTTCCCTCAGGATTTGTATTTAACTGGCGGATAAACTTTCCTTCAATATCTGAAACAAACAGTAATCCGCGTGAAGAAAAAGCTATTTTCTTATTATCGGGAGAAACATCAAAATTTGTGATCTGTCCTTTAACATTAAAGTCCTGCATAATTGAAAGAGTATTGTTCTCAGGCAGATCAACCTGCACACCCATTGTTTTATTTGTTGCTGTATCATAAATATATAACTGGTAATCTTTTTCAAATACTACCGAGTTACCATTTGCACTTACGCGGGGTCTTTTGATTGAAGTATCAAAATTTGTTAATTGTTTTTTATTCCCGTTTGCGAAAATATATAGATTATATTCATTGTTCGCTTCATCTGACACAAAATAAATTTTACCTGATTTATCTACAGTTGGCCACATATCTTTTCCTTCCCACGTGGTTAATTTTTTAAATTCACCTGTTTTGGGATTATAAGATTTTATATCGGGGTTAAACGCTCCTTTATATCTTTTTCTATTTGTGAATCTTGAACTTTCCCAGCTTTCGTTAAACAAGTATTCTCCTGTTGATGGATTTACAACAAGATTGTGCGGACGGTTAAAATAATTTTCAAACAATCTTTCTGGTGTTTCTCCATTGATAGATACTTTGTAAGTCGACATACTATTGTAACGGCTCGATGTGAAATAAATATATTTTGAATCCCATGACCATGAAGAAACCTGGTCGCCGCTGTCGTAAAAAGTTAATTGTTTTATTTTGCCGCCGTCAACCGGTATGATGTAAATATTTGAATTCCCATCCTGTGATCCGTCGAAAGCTATCCATTTCCCGTCGGGAGAGTAAACGGCATCCGTTTCATTTCCCTGCATTCCTGTCAGCCTGTATGCTTTTCCCCCTTCTGAAGGAACGATCCACAAATCCTCTGCATAAGTGAAAACAATGTTTTTACCATCGGGAGAAAGTGATGGTTCAGATAAAAAATATAGATTACTCTGAGCTGAAATAATCCCTGCAAAAATCAAAATAAAAAGTAACAATTTTTTCATGGCAATAGCTCCGGTTTTCAGATGAAATGATGTACAAAATGCAATTATTTAAAAATGAATTCAATAAAACTATGATGAATGGCTTCCTTTTTTGTGATTAAAAGTCGAAAAAAGCATATTTTTATTTGAAACAAAATATAAGTTTTATGGAAACAGGTTCAGGGAATTATTCAAAATATTTGCTTCCTTCATATTTCAGAATAATCGGGCTGGTTGTAATAATCATTTCAATTTTGATACTGGTTTTTGCAACGATAATAAAATCCTATCTTATTTTGCTACCAGGGTCGCATTTGATTTTAAATTATAACAGGATGTCTTTTGTGGGTGGACTTGCTCTCCTTGTATTTTCAAAAGAAACTGAAGAGAATGAAACCACTATTAGATCAAGGTACGGTGCACTCTTTATCTCGCTTGCATTTAGCATAGTTTTATTAATGGTTCTTGAATTAGTTAATATTAATAATAATAATGTCCGTCTCGATGCAATTGATTTTTTGATTGTAGAGATGTGTGTTTATTATATTATTTTCAAGTTGAAGAAGTAACCTCATAACCATTTCTTTTCCTCAATTTAAAATCCTCCTTGACATAATAAGTCCATTAATGTAACTTTGTGCCACAAAGTACTTTCTAAATTTAACAGAAGGCTTGTATTTATGGAGAAGCTAGATGATCACCTGAAAGACCTCTCTGAAATTCGCGCTATGATGGAAAAATCCTCAAAATTTTTATCATTAAGTGGTTTGTCTGGTGTCAGCGCCGGAATTTTTGCTTTGCTCGGAGCATTTTTTGCCTTGCAAAAATTTAAAGAAGTCAAAATTACTGGTTTTACAGAAGGTCTCCCTTTCTTTTATATTTCTCTTTCCTTAGCAGTATTATTATTAGCACTCGGGTTTGGTATTTATTTCAGTGTTAGAAATGCGAGGAGGAAAAATCTTCCAGTCTGGACAAATACGACAAAATACCTTTTAATAAGTTTGTTTATTCCACTTGCTGCAGGTGGATTATTTTCTATCGTACTTTGGTACAGGGGAATGCCTGAACTGATCTTTTCTTCAACACTTATTTTTTATGGTTTAGCTCTACTAAACGCAAGCAAATATGTAATGAATGAAATTCAATACCTGGCAATAATTGAAATAATTCTCGGATTAATTGCAGGAATAACATTCGGGCTTATTTTTTGGACAATTGGTTTTGGTCTGATGCACATCATTTATGGAATTTATATGTATCTGAAGTATGAAAAGTGAAAACAATAATTGAAAATTTAAATAAAGTTTTTGAAAACCGGATAAGGCTAGCAATTATGTCCTTGCTGGTTGTCAACGATCAGGTTGATTTCAATTCGCTGAAAGAAATGATGGAGCTGACCGATGGAAACCTGGCCTCGCACATTACTATGCTGGAGAAGAACAATTACGTTAAAGTAAAAAAAAAATTTATTGGCAAAAAACCCTCTACTTCATACTCTGTGACCGAGAGGGGAAGAAAAGAATTTTCAGAACATATTGATGCACTCGAAAAAATAATAAATCAAGCTCAACAATAAAATGAAGCAAATAAAAATATTTGTTGAAAATATGATTGAAAAAATAATAGAATTAAACTTTAATAGAAAAGTAAACTGTTTATTACTGCAAGTTTATTTATTGATTGATCTTTCAGGTAATTAAGGCGGTGAAAATTGGACGAAGCTGTTTGAAAGGAGAAAATTATATGACATATAAATTCATTAAAAGTATTGCTATTGCTGGGAATATCCTTTTTGTTTTATGGATTTTGTTTAATGGCATAAATGAAGGGTTTAAAGGTACAGTTTACGCAGTTATTTCATACCTCGGTTTAATATTATTGTTGAGTTTAAACACAATTCTTCATTTTAAAATAAAAACATAGCAAGAGGTAAAAATGAAATTTAAAAGAATTTTGAAAAGATGGATAGTAACGGCTTTTGTTTCAACTGTATTATGTGTTTTGGTTTACGCATCCACACAGCAGATATTAAGACAATCAGCTAATGATCCACAGATTCAAATGGCTGAAGATGCGGTCAATGCTATTTCAAAAGGTGCAGAGATTTCCTCAGTTATTCCAGTTGCAAATATTGATATTGCAAATAGTCTCTCACCATTTATTAATATATATAATAGTAATGGTGATGCTATTGCCGGGAGCGGGCGGCTTTATGGAAACCTACCAGTTCCGCCTCACGGAGTTTTTAAGCACACTAAGACCAATGGAGAAAACCGCCTGACATGGCAACCGGAACGGGGTGTTAGAATAGCTTCGGTAATTTTAAGTTACAGTGGAACAAACTCCGGGTTTGTGCTGGCCGGCAGATCACTTCGCGAAACAGAAGAGCGGGAAAGTCAAATGTTGTTTTTCTCCGGAATTTCTCTGTTGATTTTATTGGTTGTATCTTTTGGTTTAATTATTGGTAGTGAGTATTTTTTGCGGGAAGTCTAATTCACAATTAAATTTATATTAATTAAAAAACGGATAAGAATATTTTCCTATCCGTTAGCAATTCCAAGTCTTTTAATTGCTTATTAACTTTCATCAATAATTTTATTGAATGTAGAACTCGGTCGCATCACTTCAAATGCTTTTTTATCGTCCGGCAAATAGTAACCACCAACATCAACAGGTTTTCCCTGTACAGAAACTAAATCATTAACGATTTTGTCTTCGTTTGCTTTTAATTCTTTGTACACTTTTGTAAAACGTGCTTTCATTTCAGCATCCTTATCCTGATCCGCAAGCGCTTGCGCCCAGTATAAGGAAAGATAAAATGAACTTCCGCGGTTATCTATTTCGCCTGCTTTACGCGAAGGCATTCTTCCGTTTTCAAGATATTTTCCAATTGCAGTATCGAGAGTTTCTGCTAAAAGAGCAGCTTTAACATTTCCTGTTTTTTCAGCGATCAATTCTATAGATGGAACAAGGGCGCAATACTCGCCGAGTGAATCCCACCTTAGATGATTTTCTTTCAATAACTGTTGAACGTGTTTTGGAGCAGAACCACCGGCGCCTGTTTCAAATAGTCCGCCGCCTTTTAAAAGTGGAACTATTGAAAGCATTCTTGCACTGGTTCCCAGTTCAAGAATAGGGAAGAGATCGGTAAGATAATCACGAAGAACATTTCCTGTGACAGAAATTGTATCCTGACCTTTTCTTGTTCTTTCTAAAGTATATATCATCGCATCAACAGGCGACATTATTTTTATTTCAAGCCCTTTAGTATCATGTTCCGGTAAATACTTATTCACTTTTTTAATTATTTCATTATCATGCGCCCTGTTTTCATCGAGCCAGAAAATTGCAGGGGTGGAGGAAGATTTTGCCCTGTTTACAGCAAGTTTTACCCAATCTTTAATAGGTTCATCTTTAGCCTGGCAGACTCTGAAAATATCGCCTTTTTCAACTGTTTGTTCCAGTAAGGTTTTGCCTTCTGAATTTACAACACGAATAACACCGTCACCTTTTGATTCGAAAGTTTTGTCGTGTGATCCATATTCTTCCGCTTTCTGTGCCATTAATCCAACATTGGAAACCGCTCCCATAGTTGAAGGATTGAACTGGCCTTTTTCCTTTGCGTCTTCAATAATTGTCTGGTATATAGTAGCATAACAGCGGTCAGGAATCATTGCGATACAATCCTGCAGTTCATCTTTTTTATTCCACATTTTTCCGCCGTCGCGTACAACGTTAGGCATAGAGGCGTCAACAATAATATCGTTGGGAACGTGAAGATTGGTTTTTCCGAGCCTTGAATCAACCATCGCAAGTTCCGGACGTGTTTCATAAACTTTATTTATATCGTTTTCAATTTTTTTTCTTTTATCATCAGGAAGTTTCTTTAACTTTTCAAGTATGTCCATCAATCCGTAGTTTAAATTTGCTCCGATTTCTTTTAAAGTGTCTTTATGTTTTTCGAGAGCATCTTTGTAATAAACAGAAACTGCGTGACCGAACATAATCGGGTCGGAAATTTTCATCATGGTAGCTTTTAAATGAAGTGACAAAAGCACTCCATCTTTTTTAGCTTCTTCAATTTGTTCAGCGTAAAATTTTCTCAGCTCTTTAACATTCATTACTGAAGCATCAATTACTTCACCGTTTAGAAGTTTAAGATTTTCTTTTAGAATAGTTGGATTTCCATCTTTGTTTACGAATTCAATTTTAACAACATCATCTTTGTCCAGTGTTGTTGAAGTTTCAGAACCGTAAAAATCTTTCTGGCTCATATGTGTAACCCTTGTTTTTGAACCGGATTCAGGCCAGGGTTTCATCATTTTATGCGGATGCTTTTGAGCAAACTTTTTAACAGAAGCTGCTGCACGCCTGTCAGAATTGCCTTCTCTTAAAACAGGATTTACAGCGGAGCCGAGAACTTTTGCAAATCTTTCTTTTAATTTTTTTTCTTCATCTGTTTTGGGTTCATCAGGGTAGTCAGGAATTTGATATCCTTTTTCCTGTAATTCTTTTATTGCCGCGTGAAGCTGAGGGATTGATGCACTAATGTTCGGAAGTTTAATAATATTAGCTTTAGGCTTTTGAGTTAAATCCCCCAGCTCTGAAAGGTAGTCAAATACTTTTTGTTCTTCCGTTAGATTTTCCGGGAAGTTGGCAATTATTCTTCCTGCAAGAGAAATATCTTTTGTTACAAATTCGATTCCGCTTCCTTTAGCAAATGACTCAACAATTGGCAGCAGGCAGTAACTTGCTAAAGCGGGAGCTTCGTCAATTTTCGTCCAGTTTATTTTAGCTTTCATTTATTTTCCCCAATGAATTTTTCAATATTTATTGTATGATATTTAAACATATCTTTAAAAATACTGAATAATTGGTAATTATTAAAGAAAAAGGGAATAAGAAATGATACTGATAAATCATTTGATGCTGCAAATCGGGGATTAAAAAAGGAATTAACTCAATTTATTACAAACATTAATTTTTGAGCTATACAATATATTAATCTAAATCTAATGTATCTCATCATAATTTTGTTTGATAATAGAGGACTATCACTTATTTTCTTGTACTAGATTATTAATTGAATAAATAGGGGAAACCACTAACTAACCACAGGAGGATTCTGAAATGAATCTGCGTTTAAAAACCACAATTTTACTTCTTTTTGTTTTCAGTTTTTCAATACTTGCACAGGAAAATGTTGATCTTCAAATGATACAGAAGATCAAATCCGAAGAGTATTCGAACTCAAAGGTAATGGAAACATTAAGCTATCTTACTGATGTTTACGGCCCTAGGCTGACCAATTCACCAAATTGGTTTAAAGCCGCTAACTGGGCTAAAGAGGAATTAACAAAACTTGGGCTCGCAAATGTTGCAATTGAACCATGGGGAACATTTGGCAATGGCTGGTCAGTTGAATCATTTAGTCTCATTATGACTGAACCCGGTTATAACAGGCTTATTTGTTATCCTGAAGCCTGGACAAAAAGTACCAATGGAGTTATTTCCGGTTCACCGGTTTTGATGGACATAAAAGAAGTTGCCGATCTTGATCAATATAAAGGCAAACTCAAGGGAGCAATTGTTATGCTTGGAGGCGAAACAGATGTTGAAAAAAGATTTGAAGCGGACGCTAAAAGATATACTGACGAAGAATTGCTGGAAATGGAAAAAGCACCTGAGCCGGGCGGAAGGTCAAGGTATTCTTCAAGGTATGCCGAATATAGAAAAATGAGAGAATTAAGAGATAAAATAAATGAATTTTTAAATACTGAAGGTGTTGCTGTAATATTAAAACCAAGTCGTGGACAGGACGGAACTCTCTTTGCCGCTTCAGGTGGTTCTTATAAAGTCGGTGAAGAAGGAGGTATTGCTTCCTTCCAGGTTGAAGTTGAATATTATAATAGAATGGTAAGAGTTATTGAAAAGAAAATTCCTGTTAAAATTGAAGCAGAATTAAAAACAACTTTTTATAATAAAGATACACAGGGTTACAATATAGTTGCAGAAATTCCAGGGACAGATCCGAAACTAAAAGATCAAATTGTAATGCTCGGCGGGCATTTTGATTCCTGGCAGGCAAGTACCGGTGCATCCGATAATGCTGCAGGAAGCGCTGTTGCTATGGAAGCAGTAAGAATTTTAAAAGCACTGGGTGTAAAACCAAGAAGAACTATCAGGATAGCATTATGGGATGGAGAAGAACAGGGATTACTTGGTTCACGCGGATATGTTTTAAAACATTTTGGAGATCCGAAAACTCTTGAATTAAAACCTGAACAACCTAAAGTATCAGGATATTTTAATTATGACAACGGTTCAGGAAAAATTCGCGGTATTTATTTGCAGGGAAATGAAGCGGTACGTCCGATTTTTGAAGAATGGTTAAAGCCATTTAAAGATATGGGTGCATCAACTGTAACAATCAGAACAACCGGCGGAACTGATCATCTTTCCTTTGATGCAATTGGTATTCCGGGATTCCAGTTCATTCAAGATCCCTTGGATTATTCCACAAGAGTGCATCACTCAAATATGGATAATTATGATCACGCCAGCAAAAGTGACCTGATGCAATCAGCTATGATTATGGCCGCATTTGTTTACAACACAGCAATGCGTGATGAGATGCTTCCTAGAAAGCCACTGGTCAAACAGAATTCACGTTTTTAATCTTTAATATTTATTGAATTAAAATTCATAATTTCTGCCACGGATCGATTCCGTGGCATCTTTATTAAGTTAAACAAAAGAATATTGATTCTCCTTTTCTTATCTTAAATAAATAAAAAATGAAGTTGCCGGATTGAATACTTTAGAATGGACAAATGAAATAAGATTTGTTATTGCTCTTGCACTTGGATTTTTAATTGGACTTGAAAGAGAAAGCTCCGGTTATATTTACAAGTCAAGATTTGCGGGTTTAAGGACCTACACAATTATAAGTCTCTTTGGTTTTGGATGCGGCTGGCTTTATAAAATTGAAATACCTGTTCTATTGCCGGTTGGATTAATTTCTGTTACTGCTCTCGTGCTTTTCGGCTACTTTGCAAAATTTAAAGAGGGGCATTACGGCTGGACAAGTGAAATTGCTGCAGTTTTAACTTATGTTATCGGAGCACTTACAATTCTTACGGATGTCTGGGTTCCGCTTGCACTCGGCGTAATAACCACCTTATTGCTTTCAGAAAAATCAGAACTTGAAAAGTATGTGGAGAAGCTTGATAAATCAGAATTTCTTGCCGTTATTAAGTTTCTTCTTGTTACATTAATTATTCTACCAGCACTGCCTGATAAAGAATATACAAAATATCTTCTTAACCCTTATAAAATCTGGCTGATAGTTGTTTTTGTATCAACTCTTGGATTTATAGGTTACTTTCTAATTAAGAAATTCGGAGACAAGGTAGGGTTCTGGTTATCAGGAATAATGGGGGGCATTGTTTCCAGTACGGCAGTTACTATTGCTGTAGCAAGAATAGCTGAGAAAGACCCGGCAAAAAATAAAAATGCTCTTCAGGCGTCATTACTTGCAAGTAGCGTTATGTATATAAGAATTTTGTTTTTAATCTGGTTAATAAATCCTGCTTTTGTATCATTTCTATGGTGGAAATTATGTTTGCTCTCATTGGTTGGAATAATTTTATCCTTTGGGATCAAACAAAATGATAAAGAAAAATTTGACAATGCAGGATCAACATTGCAAAATCCGTTTGAAATTCGGCCAGCATTGTTGTTCGCGGGATTGTTTGTAATTTTATCAATTTTAACAGAAATAGTAAAAAAATACTTTGGTAACAGCGGATTGATCACGCTATCTGCAATTACGGGCGTTACAGATATTGATCCATTTATTTTATCACTGGTACGGGGCACTATTCCTATTGAAAGTGTAATTATTTCTTCAATAATAATTGCAATGATGAGTAACACCATAGTTAAAGGAATTTATTTTATTTTCTTTTCAAAACAAAATTCAAAACAGGTAATCTGGCGATATATGTTCTGGTCAATTATTCATATTCCACTGACTTTATTGTACTTCTGATGTGTAATTTGAAATACAAGTGAACATAAATTTAATTTTAACCTTATTTAAATATTTAAAAATGTGACTGAAAATGTGATTCATCATCTGGCTTAACAGATGACCGATATGCAACACATACGATTTGAAATGAATCAATTAAAATTACCACAAGAATTTTTTTAGGAAAGCACTAATATTAACTAAAATGAAAACTCAAAAAATTGATAATGGCTTTTTTCTTTCAACAACTTTTGTTTTGATTTCATTTTCATTGTTTAAATTTCTTCTTCATTTTACCATTAACTTAAATGGTGCTTATGGATTTTTCAGGGATGAGTTTTACTTCATTGCCTGTTCAAATCATTTAGCGTGGGGATATGTTGATCAACCTCCTTTTGCAGTTATTATGCTTTCAGTCTCCAGGTTCTTTTTAGGTGATTCGCTTATAGCAATTCGTTTCCTCCCTGCATTGTTGGGAGCAATAAATGTTTTTACCACAGGAAAAATTGCTAAAGAATTAGGCGGGGGAATTTTCGCGCAGGCAGCAGCTGCAATATGCATGATAATTGCACCGGTTTATCTTGCCTACGATTCAACTTTTTCTTTGAATACTTTTGATGTTTTTTTCTGGATTATTTCATTTTATCTGGTAATTCTCATCATTAAAAATGATAAGAAGAATTTATGGTATTTGTTGGGAGTTGTTATCGGTCTCGGGTTGATGAACAAAATAAGTATCCTGTGGTTCTGCGCTGGATTGTTCATTGGGCTTGTATCAACAAAACACAGGAAAATTCTCCTTTCAAAAGAGCCATGGTTTGCGTTTTTAATTGCCGTGGTAATTTTTCTACCTAATATTCTCTGGCAGACGACACATGACTACCCAATGCTTGAATTCATGCAGAATGCTTTAAAAAATAAATATGTAATGCAATCTCCGTTAGATTTTTTTAAATCCATTTTCTTGATGGAAAATCCAATAACTTTACCGGTTTGGATTTTTGGTTTGTATTATTTGTTGTTTAATAAAAGTGTAAAAGAATATAAATTTATCGGGATAATATTTATTACTGTACTGATAATTTTACTTGTTAATCCCTCAAGTAAAGCGAACTACCTTGCATCTGTATTTCCCGTTTTATTTGCTGGTGGATCAATTTTCTTTGAAAAACTATTTGAGAAAAGGGAAATATTCTGGCCTAAGCCAGTGATAATTATTCTGCTTTCATTATCAATTTGGGTAGCACCGCTAGCCGCTCCAATTCTTCCGGTAAAATCTTATATCAGTTTTGCAAAATCAATTGGAATGAAACCTTCAACTTCAGAAAAAAAAGAGCTGGGAGAACTTCCGCAGTTTTTTGCCGATATGTTTGGCTGGAAAGAAATGACAGAAACTGTTAAAGATGTTTGCGAAAAACTGACACCTGAAGAAAAAAAAAGCAGCATAATATTTTGTGGAAATTATGGCGAGGCAGGATCGATTAATTTCTTTGGTAAAAAATATAATCTTCCCCCGGCTGTTTCCGGGCATAATAATTATTATTTGTGGGGACCTGTAAGGAAAAACATTAATGTAGTTATTGTACTCGGCAGCAACAGGGAATCATTAGATAAAATATTTGTAGAAGTTATTGCTGCTGATACTCTTAGGTTATCACAATATTCAATGCCGTATGAAAACAACCAGCCTGTTTGGATATGTAAAACGCCTAAGAAATCTGTAAATGAAATTTGGCCGACATTAAAACATTATGAGTAATGAAACCGACTTTTAAACCCAGAATAAAAATATGCTGTATCAATTCCATTAAAGAAGCAAAACTTGCGATTGAAGGCGGAGCATCAGCTATTGGACTTGTAAGCGAAATGCCGAGCGGTCCCGGTGTAATAAGTGAAGATAAAATTTTTGAAATTGCAAAAGTTGTACCACCGCCTGTTGCCACTTTTCTATTAACAAGTAAAACAGATATAAATGAAATTATAGATCAGCAAAAGAGATTGCGGACAAATACAATTCAACTTGTTGATGAACTAAAAACAGGAACATATTCAGAATTAAGAAATGCGCTGCCCGGAATTAAAATTGTTCAGGTAATTCATGTGCTGAATGAAAATTCAATCAAAGAAGCAATAAAAGTTTCAAAAGATGTCAATGCAATTTTACTGGATTCAGGTAATCCTAACTTAGAAATTAAAGAACTTGGGGGAACCGGAAGAAAACACAACTGGCAAATAAGTAAAAAGATCAGGGAGGAAGTTGAAATTCCTGTCTTCCTGGCGGGGGGATTAAATCATACAAATGTTAAAGAAGCAATTGAGACCGTTTCCCCCTTTGGATTAGACGTCTGTAGCGGTTTAAGAACTAATGGAAATCTCGACAGGAACAAATTACGTTTATTTTTTGAAAAAACAAGCAATGCCTTAAATTAATTCAGCAGCTAATGTTCGGTTGTTAATTACTTTGTTTATTATCCTATTTCTTTATATTTTCTAATCCCTGATCTAATTTGTGCAATTAATTTCAGCATAATTGAGGAGAAAGTTTTATGAAGTTTCCTCAGACCTGTAATATTATTAATGGAAAGACAAATAATTTTTCCGGAGATAAAATTGATGTACTCTCTCCACTTGATGGTTCAGTAATCTCAACTGTTCCACTTTCAAAAAAAGCAGACCTTTACAAAGCTGTCGAATCCGCACAGAAAGCATTTCCTGCCTGGTCCGCAATGCCAATAAAAGAGAGAGTTCAGATTTTTTACCGATATAAATATCTGCTTGAAAAAAACATTGACGAATTAACAGAACTCGTGCATATAGAAAATGGTAAAACTATTTCTGAGTCGCGTGCCGAAGTTGAAAAAAGTATTGAAGTAACTGAGTTTGCCTGTTCAATTCCTCAATTAACTTCCGGAGAAGTTTTGGAAGTTTCAAATGGAGTTGAATGCAGAATAGAAAGATACCCGCTTGGAGTTGTTGCATGCATAACACCTTTTAATTTTCCTAATATGGTTCCCAACTGGACGATACCGAACGCGCTTTGTCTCGGCAATACTATGATTTTAAAACCTTCCGAACAGGTTCCATTGAGTGCAAACAGGCTTGCTGAATTACTGAAAGAAGCCGGGCTTCCGGACGGAGTTTTTAATATTATTCATGGTGATAAAGAAATAGTTGAAGAAATTTGTGATCACACCGGAATAGAAGCGGTGACATTTGTTGGTTCAACCAAAGTTGCAAAGATTGTTTACGCAAGAGCTTCATCAAATCTTAAACGCGCACTTACATTGGGTGGTGCTAAAAATCATTTGATTGTTTTGCCCGATGCACATACAGAAATGGCGGCATCTAACATTGCCGCCTCAATGTCTGGTTGTGCAGGACAAAGATGTATGGCTGCTTCAGCAATGGTAGGCGTTGGCGAAGTTGATCACATAGTTGAAAAATTGTGCGAAGAAGCAAAAAAAATTATTCCCGGGAAAAATCTGGGCGCAATAATTTCACAGCAGGCTAAAGAAAGAATAGAAAATTATATTACCGAAGCAGAAAATGACGGGGCTAAAATTTTAGTTGACGGAAGAAATTGTAAAGTAGAAGGAAAAGAAAATGGGTTTTACGTTGGACCTACTGTTTTAGATTATGTTCGACCCGAAATGAAAATTGCAAAAGAGGAGGTGTTTGGACCCGTACTTTCAATTATGAGATCAAAAACTATTGAAGAAGCAATGCAAATTCAGCAAAGCTCTAATTACGGAAATGCAGCGGCAGTTTTTACTCAGAGTGGTGGTGCCGCTAATTACGTTGCTGAGAATGCCAGCGCCGGAATGATTGGTGTTAATATTGGAGTCCCCGTTCCGCGTGAACCATTCTCTTTCGGTGGATGGAATGAATCAAAATTCGGAGTAGGAGATATAACTGGAAAAAGTTCAATTGAATTTTTTACTAAACTGAAAAAAATTACAACTAAATGGAATCCGGAATCTAAAGTAAACTGGATGAGCTGATCACGTAATTAAGATTAATTTTAATAATTAAAAATGTTTGTCATTCCCGCGAAAGCGGGAATCTGATAATTATTAGAATGAGTAATTATTATGTTTATATACTTGCCAGTAAGAAAAATGGTACACTATACATTGGTGTTACACATAATTTAATAAGAAGAATCTATGAACATAAAGAGGGTTTAATTGAGGGATTTACAAAAAAATATAATGTGAAGATGTTGGTTTATTATGAAATTCATACCGAAATAAATAATGCTATAAAAAGAGAAAAACAAATGAAGAAATGGTATAGGAAGTGGAAAACAAAATTAATAGAAAAAAACAATCCAGAATGGAAAGATTTATATAATAAATTAATGTAAAAATAGATTCCCACTTTCGTGGGAATGACAGTTTAATTAAAAACAAATTCAAGAGTATTAAATATGGCAAGAACAATAAAAGGCGGTTTAATTCAGGCGACACTTTCAACGTCCACTGAACAACCGATTGACAAAATAAAACAATCAATGATTGATAAACATTTAAAGATGATTGATGAAGCTGCACAAAAAGGAGTGCAGATTCTTTGTTTACAGGAATTATTTTACGGACCTTATTTTTGTGCTGAACAGGAAACAAAATGGTACGGACTTGTGGAAAAGGTTCCGGACGGACCAACCATAAAATTAATGCAGGAAACTGCTAATAAACATAATATGGTAATTGTTGTTCCGATTTATGAAGAGGAAATTACAGGAGTATACTATAATACTGCGGCAGTAATTGATGCTGACGGAAAATACTTGGGTAAATATCGCAAACATCATATTCCGCATTGCAATCCCGGCTTTTGGGAAAAATTTTATTTTAAACCGGGTAATCTGGGTTTCCCGATCTTTAAAACTGCTTTTGCTGATATTGGTGTTTACATCTGTTATGACAGGCATTTCCCGGAAGGAGCGAGGGCTCTTGGCTTGAACGGAGCGGAAATAGTTTTTAATCCTTCAGCTACTGTTGCAGGACTTTCTGAATATCTTTGGGAACTGGAACAACCTGCACACGCTGTTGCAAATGGCTATTTCGTAGGAGCGATTAATCGTGTGGGAAAAGAAGCTCCCTGGAATATAGGTGAATTTTATGGTAAGAGTTATTTCTGTAATCCAAGAGGAAAAATAATTGCACAGGCGGGAAGAGATAAAGATGAACTTGTTGTAGCAAATTTAAATCTTGATGAGATTCTTGAAGTTAGAAATGTCTGGCAGTTTTATAGAGACAGAAGACCGGAAGCTTATGGAGAACTGACAGCTTTGGGTAAATAAAAATAATAGCACACGGATAACACTGATTCAACGGATTTACACAGATTAAGATCAGCGTTCTATAATTCAAAATTATTAAGGATTGCAATAATGACCAGCGAACAAATAGTAGAGATTACATCAAAGCACACATACGGAACATGGCGCTACCAAAAAGGATGGAAACCATTACACATAACCGATGCCGAAGGTTGTTATTTTACTGATTCTTCAGGGAAAAAATATCTTGATTTTTCATCTCAATTAATGTGCAGCAATCTTGGTCACAAAAATAAAGCAGTAATAAAATCGATTGCAGAACAGGCCGAAAAACTTTCATTTATTGCACCCGGATTCACAACTGATGTACGTGCTGAATTAAGTAAGTTATTGCTGGAAGTTTTGCCGAAAGGACTTGAAAAATTTTATTTTTCAACTTCTGGTACCGAAGCAAACGAAGCTGCAATTAAAATTGCACGAATGTATACAGGAAAATATAAAATCATTTCGCGCTATAATTCTTATCACGGCTCAACCGCAGCTTCTATTTCCGCGACCGGAGATCCAAGGCGCTGGGCGGTTGAACCCTCTGGAAAAATTGATGGAGTTATTTTTGCGCCTGAGTGTAATTGTTATCGTTGTCCTCTTGGACAAAATTATCCTGATTGTAATATTGCCTGCGCCGATTACATAGAATATATGATTAAAAACGAAGGGAATGTTGCGGCGGTATTGATAGAGCCGGTTGTAGGTACAAACGGAGTGCTCGTTCCTCCTAAAGAATATTTACCTAAACTTAGAAAAATCTGCGACGATAATAATGTTCTATTAATTGCAGATGAAGTTATGAGCGGGTGGGGAAGAACCGGGCAATGGTTTGCTGTAGATAATTGGGGAATAAAACCTGATATATTAACAACTGCAAAAGGAATAACATCTGCTTACGTTCCGTTGGGCTTAACAGCAACAACTATGAAAATAGCAGACTATTTCAATGATCATTACTTTGCACACGGGCACACTTACGAGGCTCACCCGCTAACTCTGGCGCCGGCAATTGCAGCAATTAACGAATTAAGAAGATTAAAATTAATTGAACAACCTGCTAAAACAGGTATTTATTTAAAAGAAAAATTAGAGGAATTAAAAGATAAGCACCCATCGGTTGGAGATGTCAGGGGGATTGGTTTATTCTGGGCGGTGGAACTGGTTAGGGATAAAGTTTCAAAACTACCATTTAATACAAAAGAAGAAAAAATTAAAGGAAGCCAATTAATGGTTGATAAAGTTACTTCAGAAATGATGAAAAACGGTGTTTATATGGCGGGGTGGATTAGTCATTTTGTTATTGCGCCCCCTTTGATTATTTCAAAAGATGAAATTGATTCAGCAATTCGTGTATTTGATCAGGCACTAAAAATAGCTGATCAGGAAATAAAATAATAATATTAATTTATGAATAATCTTGCCTCAAAGCTTTCTCACGACCAGTACGAAAAAAATTTTGAAGAAATACATCCACCGTTCTCAAAAAATTCAGCAATAGCTGAAGCAAACAGGTGCTTGTATTGTTATGATGCACCATGTATAAAAGCCTGCCCGACCCACATAGATATTCCGGCTTTCATAAAAAAAATAAGTACCGGAAATATGCTGGGTTCTGCAAAAACAATTTTGGAATCTAATTGGGCTGCACTTACTTGCGCAAAGGCATGTCCTGTTCAGGTATTGTGCGAAGGTGCATGTGTTTATAACGATAAAGAAGAACCCGCAATACAAATTGGAAGACTTCAAAGATTTTCGATAGATAATTATTTTGAAAAAGGAAGGCCTAAATTATTTTCACTGGAGAAAAAAAATGGTAAATCTGTAGGCGTTGTTGGTTCAGGTCCAGCGGGACTGGCATGCGGAGCGGAACTTGCTTTGCTTGGCTACGAAGTAACTATTTATGAGGCAAATAAAATTCCGGGTGGGCTAAACACCTGGGGAATTGCTCCATATAAAACAAGGCAGGTAGATAGCCTGAAAGAAGTCGAACTTGTAAAAAGTTTTGGTGTAGAAATTCAAACGAATGTTGATGTAGGAAAAAACATTTCATTCGATGAATTGAATAAAAAACATAATGCTGTATTTATAGGAATCGGACTTGGTGAAAGTACTGAGTTAAAAATTCCCGGAGAAGATTTGAAAGGAGTAGTAAACGCAATTGATTTTATCGAGGAAGTGAAAAAAGAGAAATGGCCTTTAGTAAACATTGGTAAAAGCGTTGCTGTAATTGGTGCGGGTAACACTTCAATTGATGCGGCAACAGAATCAGTCAGGTTAGGTGCCGATAAAGTAATGATACTTTACAGAAGGAGTGAAGAAGAAATGTCAGCTTATGATTTTGAATTTGATCTTGCAAAGAAAGATGGCGTGACATTTCACTTTTTAACTTCACCAAAAAAAATAATAGGTAAAAATTCTGTAGAAGGGATTGAATGTGTTAAGATGACTCTGAGTGATTTGGAAAAAGTGAAAAGAAGAACGCCGGTTGAAATTCCTAATTCGAATTATGTAATACCGGTTGATATGGTTATTAAGGCAATTGGTCAAGGTGCAAAGACAAAATTTCTAAACTCGATTTCGGGATTAAAAATGGATGAGGGAAAAGTAATTGTAAATCCTGAAAATTATCAAACTGGTAACGAAAAAGTATTTGCCGGCGGTGATTGTATAAATGGTGGAAAAGAAGTTGTAAATGCTGCATACGATGGTAAAAAGGCAGCACATGGAATACATGAATATTTATCAAAATAAATTTTTAGTTAGAGGTTTTAATGGTTGATCTTTCAATTAATTGCGGTGGAATAAAATCACCGAATCCATTCTGGCTTGCATCTGCACCACCATCCAATTCTGCATATCAAAACTGCAAAGCATTTGAGCAGGGTTGGGGTGGAACAGTCTGGAAAACAATTGGCGAGCCTGTGATGAATGTCTGTAACAGGTATGGAAGCATTGACTTTAACGGTCAAAAAATTGCCGGACTTAATAACATTGAATTAATAAGTGACCGTCCGATAGAAACTAATTTTAAAGAAATAACTGAAACTAAAAAACTCTGGCCGGACCGTGCCGTTGTTGTATCACTTATGGTTGAATCAAAAAAAGAAACATGGCATGATATAGTTAAAAGAACAATTGATACAGGCGCTGATGGAATCGAGTTAAATTACGGATGTCCGCATGGAATGAGTGAAAGGGGAATGGGCTCAGCGGTGGGACAGGTTCCTGAATATTGTAAAATGATAACCGAATGGGTAACTGAAGTTTCAACGATTCCGGTGCTTGTAAAATTAACACCCAATGTAAGTAATATTGTAATTCCAGCGCGTGCAGCAAAAGCGGCAAAAGCAAACGGGATTTCACTGATCAATACTGTTAATAGTATAATGGGAATTGATTTAGATACATTAAAAATTATGCCGACGGTTGCTGGTAAAAGCAGTCACGGGGGATTTGCTGGTCCTGCAGTAAAACCAATTGCACTTCATATGCTTTCTCAGGTTGCTGCTGATAAGGAAACAAACCTTCCAATTTCTGGAATTGGGGGAATAAGCACCTGGAGAGATGCTCTTGAATTTATTTTACTTGGCGCATCAAGCGTGCAGGTTTGTACTGCCGTAATGCATCACGGATTTAGAATCGTTAAGGATATGATTGAAGGATTAACATTCTGGATGGAAGAAAAAGGATATAAAAATCTTGATGGACTTAGAGGACTGGCTCTCCCTCAGCTTGAAGATTTTGGAAATTTTAATTTGTTGCATAAAACAGTTGCGAGAATTAATCAGGATAAATGTATTCATTGTAATTTATGTTACATTGCCTGCGAAGATGGTGCACACCAATGTATTGACTTAATTCAGGAAAACGGAAATACAAAAACAGTTGTTCGTGAAAGTGATTGTGTTGGTTGCGATCTTTGTTCAATAGTTTGCCCGGTTGAAGGATGTATAGCAATGGTAAGACTTGATGATGGAAAGGAAGAAAAGACATGGAATGAACTAATTAACGATTTTAAAAAAGAAGGAAAAGAATTAACCTGGGAAAACCTGGGTGAATTTCAGAAAAAACATGGAATAGTAATTCACTAGCTAAATGCTAAAGGAGCGAGAAACATGTCAACCTTAATAAAAAACGGAAGAATTATTACTGCTGATCAGGATTACCTAGCTGATATTTATATGGAGAAAGATAAAATAACAACAATTGGTTTTAATTTGAAAATTGAAGCTGATAATATTCACGATGCCAAAGAAAAATATGTAATTCCCGGTGGAGTGGATGTTCACACTCACCTTGATATGCCTTTCGGTGGCACAACATCCTGCGATGATTTTGAATCTGGTACAAGAGCAGCAGCTTTTGGTGGTACAACTTCTATTGTTGACTTTGCAATTCAATCCAAAGGAATGAAAATGCGCGAGGCTCTTGATGTCTGGTGGAAAAAAGCTGAGAACAAAGCAACGACAGATTATAGCTTTCATATGATAATAACAGATTTGCCGGATGCAGGACTAGAAGATATGAACGATATGGTTCGTGAAGGTGTATCAAGCTTTAAATTATTTATGGCATATCCGGGGGTTTTAATGGTTGATGATGCTACAATATTTAAAGCTATGAAACAGACAGCACAAAACGGGGCGCTGGTTTGTATGCATGCCGAAAACGGAAGTGTTATTGACACGATAGTTCAAAGGACACTGGCTGAAGGTAAAACAGCTCCGATATACCACGCATTAACGCGTCCGACCACGGCGGAAGCTGAAGCTGTTAATAGGGCAATTGCACTTTCTGAAATTGCAGGCGCACCCGTTTACATAGTTCATTTATCTTCAAATGAAGCTCTTGAAAAAGTTTCAGAAGCAAGAGATCGCGGGTTGCCGACCTATGCTGAAACCTGTCCTCAATATCTTTTTCTTTCAATAGAAGAAAATATGAACAAACCCGGTTTTGAAGATGCAAAATATGTATTCACTCCGCCTCTCCGGGAAAAATGGCATCAGGATAAATTATGGGCAGGAATTAGAAAAAATACATTACAGGTTGTCTCAACAGATCATTGTCCGTTCTGCTATAAGGAACAAAAAGAATTAGGTAAAGATGATTTTACTAAAATTCCAAATGGTGGTCCCGGTATTGAGCACAGGCTTCAATTGCTTTATGATGGTGGAGTTAGCGAAGGAAGAATTTCTTTGAATCGATGGGTAGAACTTTGTTCAACAACACCTGCAAAAATGTTTGGACTTTATCCCAGGAAAGGAACAATTTCAGTCGGTAGCGATGCCGATATCGTTATCTGGGATCCACGTAAGGAACATACTATTTCTGCACATACTCATCATATGTGTGCCGATTATTCAATGTTTGAAGGAAAAAAACTAAAAGGAAATGCGGATACAGTATTCTCACGTGGCGAAGTAATTATGAAAGATGATAAATTCCTTGGCAAACCGGGAAGAGGACAATTTATAAAAAGAGATACTTATGCAGGTGCGTGGAAGTAAATAAATCATGTATTTTTTTGAAAAAATTTTTGAAGGAAAAAATTATTAATGCCCTCGAAAAAAGATGAACTCCTTAAATGGAGGAAAGAATTTCCTGTTTTAAGTAATTCGACATATTTAATTTCAAATTCACTTGGTGCAATGCCTCGTTCAGTATATGATAAGATGCATGAATATGCCGATACCTGGGCAACAAGGGGAGTAAGAGCATGGGAAGAAAAATGGTGGATGTTAAATGCTGAAGTTGGAAATACTATTGCACCACTTATCGGTGCAGGGAAAAATGAAATTTCGATGCATACAAACATTTCATCTCTCCAAGCAATTTTACTTTCCTGTTTTAATTTCAAATCAAAAAAAAACAAAATAGTTTACACAGACCTTGAATTTCCTTCTGATATGTACGTGTTTGAAAAATTTGCAACCAGTCTTGGTGCTAAAGTAAAAATCATTAAATCCGGTAACTCAGTTGTACCACCAACTGAAAAATTATTAAATGCCATTGATGATAAAACTTTACTGGTTCCTATTTCTCATGTGCTTTTTAAGAGCGCTTATATAATGGATGTAAAAGCAATAGTTAAAAAAGCACATTCAGTGGGTGCGTTTGTTATTCTTGATGCATATCATTCTGTTGGTACAATCTCGGTTGACGTAAAAAAACTTGGTGTGGATATTTTAATAGGAGGCGTTTTAAAGTGGCTTTGCAGCGGACCCGGTGGTATATTTTTATGGATTAAACCTTCCTTAAGAAAAAAACTTGAACCTAAAATTACCGGCTGGCTTGCACACGAAAATCCTTTTGCATTTGAAAAGAAAATGAAATATACAGATGGAGTTTATAAATTCTTAAATGGAACTCCTCCAATTCCCGCACTATATGCTGCCCAGGAAGGCCCAAAAATTATTGCTAAAATCGGCATTGATAAAATCAGGAAAAAATCTATTCACCAGACTTCATTAATAATTTATGAAGCTGAAAAAGAAGGTTATAAAATTAATTCTCCCATAGATTTTAGAGTGAGAGGAGGGACAGTTACGCTGGATATGCCCGATTCCCACCTTATATCAAAGGCTTTGCTCAAAAGAAATATTCTAATAGATTACCGTAAAGGAGCCGGAATAAGATTCGCACCACACTTTTATAACAGTGATGATGAAATTTATTACGCTTTAGCTGAACTCAAAAAAATTATACAAAACATAAAATATAAAAAATAGCCTAAACTATTTATTAGCCTGATTCCAGAAAAAAACAAAATAATTAAAGGGATTTCAGAATGAATAAAATGAATTCTGAATTAATTGATACTGACCTTTCCGGTATTTCAGACAGCACTTTGATTAATGAAGATCTCGCAGCCACAAAAGTTTCTCAAAGAACCTGGGGAACTTATAATATTGCAGCGTTATGGGTAGGGATGAGTGTTTGTATTCCAACATACCTGCTTGCAAGTGGATTGATAGCCGGGGGAATGAACTGGTGGCAGGCTCTTATGACAATTGCGCTCGGAAATATTATCGTGTTAGTGCCAATGGTTTTGAATGCTCACGCCGGTACTAAATATGGAATTCCATTTCCTGTACTTGCTCGTGCATCATTTGGTACTCTTGGCTCAAATATTCCGGCACTTTTACGTGCAATAGTTGCCTGCGGATGGTTTGGCATTCAAACATGGATTGGCGGACAAGCATTTAATTCTTTAATTATTTTAGTTTTACCAAGCTGGGCTATGTTTTCGTGGGGACCGGCAGTAGGTTTTATGATATTCTGGGGGATGAATGTTTATTTTATTGTAAAAGGTACCGAATCGATTCGCTGGCTGGAATCTTTTGCAGCTCCTTTTTTAATTATTATGGCACTTGTCCTCCTTTACTGGGCATGGAGTAGCGGCGGAGGTTTCGGTCCGATACTCGATCAACCAAGTAAATTTCAGACAACCGGAGAATTCTGGAAATTTTTTATTCCTTCGCTTACAGGAATGGTTGGGTTTTGGGCAACAGTCTCCCTGAACATTCCAGATTTTACACGCTATGCCAAAAGTCAGAGATCCCAGATAGTTGGTCAGGCGATAGGGCTTCCTCCGACAATGGCATTATTTTCATTTATTGGAATTGCTGTTACATCCGCAACTGTAGTAATTTTTGGAGAAGCAATCTGGGACCCTGTAGTTTTACTTTCTAAATTTCATAATCCCGTAGTAGTTTTTCTTTCTTTAATTTCATTGTTGGTTGCCACTCTTACGACAAACATTGCTGCAAATGTTGTATCTCCGGCTAATGATTTTGCAAATCTTTTTCCGAAAAAAATAAATTTTGTTAAAGGCGGTTTGATAACAGCAGTGATTGGAATTGTAATGATGCCGTGGAAACTTCTTTCCGATTTCAGCTCTTATATTTTCGGCTGGTTGATTGGTTACTCCAGTTTTCTCGGTCCGATTGCCGGAATATTAATTTGTGATTATTTCCTTGTTCGTGATCAACACCTTGAAGTAAAAGATCTTTATATAAGAAATGGAATTTACGAATACAAAAAAGGATTTAACCTGAAAGGAATTATTTCTCTTTGTGCAGGTGTTTTTGTAGCATTGATAGGTTTATTAATTCCAGCGCTCCATTTTCTTTATGATTATGCATGGTTTGTTGGTTTTGCAGTTTCGTTTGCGGCATATTATTTTATGATGAAGAAAAAAAAAGATTAAATTCAGGAATCATGCCCGCTACACAAAGTAACGGGCTTTTGAAGATTATTTTAAAAGTGTCATCTTAATTGTTTTAACAAAATTATCAGTATTTAACCTGGCTATATAAAAACCACTTGCTAATTTATTAGCGGTAAAATCAACTCTATAAACACCGGCCGGTTGTTCAGAATTTACCAGAGTAGCAACCTCATTTCCAAGGATATCATAAATTTTTAAACTGACTTTTGATTCCTTCGAAAGGCTATACGCAATTTTTGTTGAAGGATTAAAAGGATTTGGGTAATTCTGCTTTAAATCAAAATTTTCAGGTAAACCAGTTGTTTGTTCTACACCTGTTGTAACCAGAGCTTCATTATAACTTGTATTATCGGCACTTATTACACCATTGTCCGAAGGATTAGAATCAGTTGCGGAAACAGAAACCTGTGCACCACTCTTTGCTACGAAAGTAAAGGTTACACTCGTAAAACTTCCTATGGTTTTTGTTTCTTTAATTCTTAAGGCGTCATAACTCATACCTCCGGGTATGCTCATTGTTCCATAAGCATCGACCACCGCATTTACAGTAACACTTGAGTTACCGGTCTGGGTTCCGTTTGCAAATTGTGTCTGGGTAAAAGTCTGGTTCCAGTTTGAATTGTATGTCATTGAATTTACATATTGTTGCCTGTATGGATTGTTTGTTGTTTCCAAAGTAACGCCGGATTGGGAGCTTGTAGTTGAAGCAGATCCCATTAAGTCATATCTGGTATTTAACTTATAATAAGACCAGATATCAATTTGAGTACCACCTGAATTACTTGAGTTGTGGGTGCACGCATCAGCTCCAGAAAAATCACTAATGTAGGTCGTTGTTGACGGATCAACACTTTCAAAAGTAGAAGTTGTGTTTGATGTCAATCCTGTAAAATCCCAGGAATTACCGCCACCTGGCGAACCAATATCAACTGATGATTGTGAAGTATTAGAATATGTTGTTATTGAATTACCAACGGTAAAAATAGCGGCTCTATCGCCTGATGTTATAGTAATTTGTGCAAAAGTTGTACAGGTTAATACAACAAAAAGAAGTAAAAACTTTTTCATTTCCTCACCCTTTTATTAGTTGCAAATAAATGGTTTAAATATTTCCACAAAACAGAGAACGAAAAAACAGGGACATTAACATTAATTAATAGTAGCAAGACAGAAAAATATTAATGATCCTGAGCACTTATTTCGTTTAAGTTTGTACAAATATTTATAAATCAGAAGGAATGGCTACCACTGATTCAGAAGGGATTATACCCTGAATGTTTAATAATATAAAAATTCATTTAATATGTTTCAAGTGTTTTGCTAATAAAATGGATCAATTATTAATAATAATTTTTTGCGGATTTTATAGTACAGCCCATATTATATCCGAAATTATGGTTTTATCTTTTTCGAACGAAAACTTCATTAGAAAGTCAGGATGAAAACCAAGCAGGTAGTGGTCTATCTTTTCTTTCAGCCATGAAATTTCAGCTTTTAATTTCCAATGTGGGCCTGTTGAATTATATAATACAATGAATAAACGATTTTTCAAATGTTTTCGTTGTTGCTGCGACTGATTCTTGTAAAACCACTTAATTAATTCTGGTGTATTTTTAACTGATTCTTTAATTTCCATTGGAAAGTTCTTCGGGAACACGGACGTTTTATGATCAAAAGCTGCACCCTGAATTGTAAAGTCTACCAGCCTGTCCTTGCTATCTCTTGCAGGCCTTACATTAGGAAATGTACAAAAGATTTGTTCAACTGCCTGCGCAGACCAGAAGTTGTACCAACGGTTAAGTGCATAATCAAAATATTTTTCATAATCAGAATCTGATTTAAATCTTTTATCAAGCTCAATTAAAAGATCATCAAAGAGAAAGGTTTTATAAATGAAGTTGGTCTGCTTATCGAAATAATTATTTTGTTTGCGTCCCCATTTGTAAGGGTATGATAATCTTTTTTTTAGTTCTTTTTCTACTTGTGAAAGATTTAATATTGTCATTTCTAAACCAGCAACCTCGGAGGTTTTGTTAAATTTTCTGAAACAAGAAAATATACTCATGCTTAAAAATATAAAATCCGCCTGCCAGTGCGCGGTATCTCCAGAGTTCTTTCTGATTCATCTTTCCCTTTGTTTCTTCAAAATTTTTAACGATTGTAGATTTTAATTTAAAACCGCGGTTTAATACTTCCTGCATCGTGTAAAATCCGAGTGGGATCCATTCGCCGGCTGAATATTTATCGCCGATTACTACAGCCAGGTATCTACCTTTATCGAGCAGGGGATATGTTTTATCAATTATATCACCGAATTTTTTCAAAAAGACTTTTAAATTCTTTGCATTTGAAAGATCATTTTTGTTCTCGCCGAATTTTATAATATCCCAGTAGGGAGGATGCATTAAAATAAACTGGACAGATTTTACACTGATCTTTTTTAGTTCTTTTTTGTAATCAAGTTTTGTGCTGTCCCCGTTTACTATTTCAGTTTTTACATTAAATGGATTTTCTTCCTTTGAAATATTTTTATCTGCCAGTTTTGCAACTTTGTTTAAAAGTTCTATCCCGATTCCGTTTCTTCCTAATCTTTTACATTCTATTAATGTAGTACCGCTGCCCAGGAATGTATCGAGAACCCACTCGCCTTTTTTTGTGTAACGTCTTAAAAACTGGTTAGGTATCTGGGGAATAAAATTCCCCCAATATCCTCCGTTATGAGCACCGGATTTATCTCTTTTATCCATTATCCAGATGCTGTCAGTGATTATATCTTTGTATTCTTTCCAGCGATTAAGGTTTAAGTCGTTGTGCTTCCCGGTTTTTACTTCTGACAGACTTTTGATGAGTCTTTTGATATAATACTTGGTACGCTCAATTGTCTGCGATTTATAAATTTGGGTCAGATCTTGAATTATATATTCGTTGTAGGGAACGAGAAGTATTCGTCCGTTGCCCGATGAATCTTCAATTTCTTTTTTTAATGAAGAAACTGAGGATTTTATCTTTTTAATATTCTTTTCTTCAAGGAGTTTTTTTAATTCCCCCGTTATGTTTGGATCGGATTTGATCATTAATAAAAGAGTTGAAATAGTGATTTTGAATTGTGATTAAAATAAAGTTTAAGGCATGAATTTGCAAGAAACGAAAATAAAAAGAGGGGAAAGCCTTTCAGCAATCCCCATATTTATTTTATGAAAATTGATCTATATCATCAGTAAAAGCAGGAGAGTTACTTTTATCTGTGTGTGTCACAGGACTTTCTCCTACCAATTCTCGTAAAGTATTTTTCATTTTCATTAATTGAATGAAAAGATCGTGTTCAGGAACAATATCATCTGCATGCATCGGGCTTTTGAAATAAAAAGATAACCATTCCTGGATTCCTTCAAGATTACTTCTCTTTGCAAGATCCATTAATAAAACAAGATCAAGCACAATTGGAGCTGCCAGAATTGAATCTTTACAAAGGAAATCTATTTTCATCTGCATTTCATATCCTAGCCAACCAAATATATCAATATTATCCCAGCCTTCTTTGTTATCTCCACGGGGTGGATAATAATTAATCCTGACTTTGTGATAATGCTCCTTATAAAGATCAGGATACAAATTTGGTTGAAGAATTGTATCGAGTACAGATAACTTGCTTACTTCCTTTGTCTTAAATGAGTTTGGATCGTCCAGAACTTCTCCATCCCTGTTTCCGAGAATGTTCGTAGAAAACCATCCATTTAATCCGAGCATTCTTGCTTTAAGCATTGGAGCGATAACTGTTTTAACCATTGTCTGACCGGTTTTAAAATCTTTTCCTGCAACTGGTACGTTTTTCTGAAGCGAAAAATCAACAAGAGCAGGAAGGTCAACTGAAAGATTTGGTGCGCCGTTAATATAAGGAACACCTTCTGCAATAGATGCGTAAGCATAAATCATACTCGGTGCGATGTCTGAATGATTTTCTTTTAATCCTTTTTCAAATCCTTCAAGTGTACTAAGTTCGCCATTTACAGGCATATAAATTTCAGTGCTTCCACACCAGATAGTTACAAGTCTTTCACAATTATTTTTTTCTTTAAAGTTCCTGATATCTTCCCGAACTTTTTCAACAAGATCAAATTTTGTTTTTTCTTTTTTAACAAAATTTCCATGTAGACGAACAACAAATTTTTGTTCGAAGACTGCAGGGAAAGGTCTTATCGCATCAAGTTCTTTCCTGACTGCCAGTAAATCCTTTTCGTGCAAAACTTTTGCTTCCATTGCTGAATCGAAACAACTTTCATCACGGATATCCCACCCGCCGAAAACCATATCGTTCATATCCGCCAGTGGAACAAAATCTTTAATTAATGGGAAATTATTTTCACTTCTTTTACCAATTCTTATAGTTGCCATTTGTGTTAGAGAACCAATTGGTTTTGCCTGCTTTTTGTTTATAGCAAGTGTACCTGCTAAAAAGGTGGTTGAAACCGCACCGTTCAATCCAACAATTAATACTCCCAGCTTGCCAGTAGGTTTCTGTATATCTTCTTTCATAATGAGTCCTTATTTATTGGTTTTATTTAATCGAAAATTAACGGGAGAATAATTTATCAATTATCTCTTTAATTTCCATAATATTTTTAATAATAATATCTGCTGAATCGGTTTCTTCGGGCTTTGTCCAGCTGCTCACATCGAGCCATATCGTTTTACAATTTAATGATTTAGCCGGTTTTATATCTCTCAAATATGAGTCACCGATTACAACAGTATTCTCTGGAAAAACGTTCAATTTTTCAATAGCTAATTTGAATATTTTCGGATCAGGTTTCCGGATATTAACAAGTGTTGAATCTATTAACAAATCAAAATATTCTGAAATGTTTAATCCTTTTAAAGCTGTTTCAAGATTTCCATAAAAATTTGACACCACGCAAAGTTTATAATCTTTCTTTATATCTATTAAAATTGTCTTTATAGATTCCACAACTTCCAAAACACCTTTATAACATTTTTCAGCTATTCTTTCAGATGCTTCTACGGCTGTCCCGGGAAAGGAATAATTTTTATTTTTTTCAAGATAATTTAACTGAAGGAAGGCTTGTTTTTTTAATGTAGTATAAAAATCATCTTCCCGTTTTACCTCAATATACATTTGAGGTTCTGCTTTAACGTAGGCTTCGTTGAAGTCTTCTAAATTAATACCAAGATTTGCTTCTTCGTAAGCGATCCTGAATTTTTCACTCCAGTGAATTCCGTTTGTATCAAGAGTTCCGCCAAAATCAAATAAGACTGCTTTCATTGAGATGTATCTTCAGACATATATTCAAAAATATCTTTTGTCGCTTTTTCTTTTTTCTTCCCATTAATCTGAATTAAAATTAATCCTACCAGGATCCAAAAAAATTCTCTGACACGGTTAACGAGCCCGATGTAAATTCCTACTCCGGGAGTTAATTTTAAACTATCCAGAACAAGATAAAGCCCGCCTTCCCTTGTGCCAAGTTCAAATGGCATAAAGAAAAACAAATTTATAATTAATGATGAACCGGCGTTTATATAAAATGCTTCCATAAAAGAAATATTTATTCCAATTGCTTTCAAAATAAATAAGAATTCTAACGATGCAACCATCCTGGCGGCATACTCGAAAAATAACGCAAAATAGAAATGATTTTTCCTATCGTTGTAAAGTTGTTTTATTTCGTCATCAATGTTTAAAAGGCTTTCTTCCTTTTTTGAAAGTTTTTTATGCAGGCCTTTTAAAAATGGAAGTTTTGTTAAAAGATTCAGCAGTGAAGCAAAGATTCCATTTTTATGCCTCGAAAAAACAAACCAAATTAAAACGCTTAGTATTACAAAAGCAGAGAGGAGTGTAATTTTTAATCCTGACGCAATTGAAAGTAGTGCGCCTGCAGTTATAATGGCAGTGATCCAGAAAATAAAATGAGAAAGGAAATGGAGCATTGTATAAAGGATAACTGATGAAACAGCAGAGTGCAAACCAATCTTATCTTTTAAAGCAATTACGCGGTAAGGTTCTCCGCCAAGATTTACAAACGGTGTAATATAATTAATAGCAAAACCGCTGAGTGTAATTCCATATATGCTTGGAAAGGAAACTTTCTTTTTCCCTGCATCTATTACATAATACCATGCCCAGGCATTAAGGTAGTAAACTAATCCCCAAACGCCGACAACAGGTATAAACCACCAGCCGGACCGTTTTACGTTTTCAATTATGTTTGATATTCCAAAGTCTGAAATTAACCAGGCAAAGACCCCTAACCCGATAATGAAGAAAGCTGTCTTTAAATATTTATTCATCCAGATTTATTGTCCTGTTTGTCCTTGCTGATTCATAACATTTTTCGAGAAGCTGAATTGATGTGAGAGCTTCATTTCTGAAATCCTCAGAAGATTCATTGTTTTGAATCCTATTTACGAATTCGTTTATGAGTGAAATATAAAGAGAAAAATAATGAGATTTATCTGAAGCTTCAGGAACGGTAATGATTTCTTCATCCCCGTTTGAATATTTTTTTAGTTGAGTTGAACCATCGTAGGAAAGGCTTCCACTATTTGAAACTACACGTGCAGTGTTTACTCTTCTGTCGGCTCCCCAGGTTAAAGTAATTTCCGCAAATGCTTTCTCAAATTCTAAATTAACAACTGCTGTATCTTCAACTTTATATTCAGGATGATTGAGATTAAAAACATTTGCTGAAACTTTTATTGGTTTACCGCACAGCCAATTAACAAGGTAAAGGTAATGAACTCCCGTATCCGCTAGAATGCCGCCACCACTTAAAGACTTATCAGTTCTCCAGCCTGGCCGAAAAGCAGTTCCACCCTGATCTGCCTGCATTCTGAAAACATTAAACTGCAAAAGTGATTTTGAACCGGGAGGGTTTTCATTTAGAAAAGATTTAAAATTCTGCCACGTTGGTGAATACCGGTATTGGTGACACGGCATAAAAACCAAATCGCTTTCACTTAAAAGTTTATAAGTCTCATTTGCTTCGTCTAATGTAAGTGTGAAAGGTTTTTCGCAGAGAATGTTAACTTTATTTTTTATTCCCTCTTTAATTAAATGAGAATGAAATTTTGGCGGAGCAGTAATATCAATAAAATCAATTTTTTCGTTTGCAAAAAGTTCTTCAGTTGAATGATAAAATTTTAATGAAGGATAATCTTTTATTTCCTTATCGCGATTTTCCTTAATTGGTTCAACTGCGGCTACAAGCTTTACTTTGTCTTTCAAAGCATCAGTAAAAAAAGCTTTTACATGACTTCCCTGAGCAATCTTTCCGAAACCAATTATTGCACCATTTAACATTTAATTAGTCCTCTGCGTGGGATTTTGCAATTACCAGTAATTTTTTACTGGTTCTTTCATGTTGTAGAATAAAATAAACCAGAATGGAGTTTAGGACGATTAATTCGAAAAGGAAATAGTATGATATATTAGCGTAAAAAATAGTAAAAAACAGGAATAACATTCGTGTATTTGTAGTAAGAATATTTCCATATTTTAATAAAGGTTTATTACTTTTACGATATTCCGCCTTTAACCATTCCGGAACCTTTCCATTATATTTATTGAATATTTCTTTATAAAGTGTTCTGATAGATTTAGAAAGGAACTCCTGTTTTCTTGTATAGTCAACATAAAGCCACATTAGAAATTTTTTGCCTGAATTTTTGCTCCATGAAAGAAATTTATATTTTTCTTTCATATCCTTTAATTCATCTATTATGCTTTTGCCTTCACCATAAACAAAATAGAGATAAAAGTTCCTGTAATATTCAGACATTGCGCTTTGAAGTGAGTGACTAAATCCGGCTGCTGCTGCCAACAAAAAAATAAATGGTGTTCCCCCTTCAACAATAAATCTGGAGCACATGTGAACGTAAATACTTACAAACATTAAATTGCCTGCAACACCATCAAGAATTTTTCCATAACGTGAATGAATATTTGTCATTCGCGCAAGTTGGCCGTCTGCGGCATCAAGGGATTCTGCAAAAATTAATAAAATCACCCCAACAATATTTATTGAAGTATCCCGGTAGAAAAATAGATGTCCGGCGAATACTCCGAAAAAAATACTAATTACCGTTACGATGTTCGGGGTGAGTCCGATTGATTTAGAAGCTACCGCCAGGCCGTAGCCAACCGGGCGGTAGAATAATCTGTCAAGTATTTCTTCTGTATCTTTTGACTTAAATGTTGATTCAATCTTTGATTTGATCTGAGACATATTCAAGCGCCTTTTCCATAATTGATATTCCTTCTTCTGCGATTTCTTCAGTGACTATCAGCGGCGGATAAATTCGAATATCGGCATTATATCCCATCATAATCAAACCGCGCTTTAAACATTCGTGGAAATACATCTCCGTATATTTTTTATCTAATTTTTCTTTTGGATTATTAGGATTTACTAATTCAACACCGATCATTAAACCTTTTCCGCGAACGTCGCCAACTATTGGAAATTTATCCATTAACCGGCGTAATTTATTCATCATAAATTCACCAACTTTGGCGGAATTTTCTACCAGTCCATCTTCAATTATTGTTTTTAAAGTTGCATATGCTGCAGTGGAACCCAATGGATTTCCACCATAGCTGGAAGAACTTCCGCTCGGATTGCCGAATGGTTTTGCAAAAATAATTTCTTCGCGCGACATAACCCCGGTCATTGGGAATCCGCCTCCGAATCCTTTTCCGATTGTCATTATATCAGGTTGAATATCAAAGTGTTGTGTACCGAACATTTTGCCCGTTCTACCAAACCCGCAAATCATTTCATCGCAGATTAAAAGGGCACCAATTTCATCTGCAAGTTTTCTCAATTCTTTTAAGAAACCCGGAGCAGGAACTACATTGCCTGCCGTTCCCTGGATTGGTTCAACAATAATTGCAGCTATGTCGTTAGTAGTTTCATACCTGATTTTTTTGCGGAGAAAATCGGCACAGGATTTCGCCATTGTTTCAGGATTTGAATCGATCATACAATGTCTTGGATTTGGATACGGTGAGGAATAAATTCCTGCAGGTAGCGGACCAAGATTAAATTTGAAATTATCACCGAGTAAACCAAGCACTCCCATTGTTTTTCCGTGGAAGCCTTCCCAGAAACCAACAAATTCGGTTTTACCTGTATATGACTTTGCCATTCTCAGCGCGGCTTCAACTGCTTCTGCACCGCCGCTGTAAAACTGGCTTCTGTTTAAATCGCCAACAGTGTTTTCTGCTAATAACTTTGTAAGTTCAACTCTGTTTTTAGAAGTAAAACTTCCGACGTGAATATTGTCGAGTTGCTCTTTCAAATACTTGTTGTAAATGGGATGATTGTAACCAAGGCTTGCTACACCAACACCGGAAAAAAAGTCTATATATTTGTTGCCGTCAACATCCTGCATAATGCAGCCTTCGCCTTTTTCAAAAGCAACTTTAGAACGTGTTGCAATTGTTTGAATTCCCGGAGCTATATATTTTGTTTCTTCATTAAAATATTGAAGGGATTTGAGTCCCGGAACTTCTGTAACTATAGAAGCATAACTATTTTTTGTTTCAGTGTTCATCATATTTTACCGCCATATTATAGATTAGACTTGCGATGTGTTTTTTTGCTTCATCTCTTACCGGAGCAAAACTTGGCCAATCGTTTATATCAATAATGGATATTGATCCATCTGGAGAAATAATGGCATCTCCTCCGTAAATATTAAGTCCAAGTATTTCTGCTGAAGAGTGAGCGAGTTCAGTTAGTTTATTAAGATCAAATTTTGTGTGATACTTTCCGTTTAGATAATACCAGTTGAAAAAGCCGGAATCCCGAACTGCGTAAAATTTAATAACATCACCTTCAAGGTGTTCCTGGAGAATTACAGTTTTAATTCCGCGCCTGTAAAATTCTTTCATTGTGGATATATTTTCTTCTTTGCTGTAGACGAGTGTTACATCTTCGCGGTGGACAGCGTGAACGTCGCCCCTCTTTATCCAGAATTTGTTTGGATCAAAACCATCTAAATTAATTTCAAGATCAGAATCAATTTCTACCTGGATACTTTTGGGAAAAGGGATTCCATTATCAGGAAGTAATTTTACCATATTAGTTCTGTAACAATTTTTTACTGCCCTTGGCGAATTAATTATTAATGAACCACTTTTTTCAACTTCGAGTAATTTTTCAATAGCTTCAGGTCCCTGTGCCATCGAGAAAATTAATTCTTCATTAAAATTACTGTTTAATACTTCTCCCTCGCCGTAAAAAGTGACTTCTACATCAAGTTCTTTTAATACTTCTGCGGTTGCTCTTAAAATTAACGAATCATTCTCAACGTGATTTGGAGAATATTCCGCCTGGCGAGAAATGCCTGCCATTTTTAATTTCATTTCAAAAAAACTCCCGTTTCTTTAACTCTTTAAATTAAAAAACCGAAAATTGTACATATTTATCCGGGTGTTCTTTCAAATCTATTATTAATAGATTAAGATCTTTTATTAAAGAATTAAATTGATTATAAAATTTTGAATCGTTGAATAAACCGCCGACCATTGTAGTGTCACTTTCTGTTTTGGAAAGCAGGTTATTTAGTTTTTTTGTTAACATATTAACATTGTTGTACAAAGAATCACTTACCAAAAGTTTACCGAGAGAACCTTTACCAGATTTTAGGGAATCAGTAATTGAATTAATATTTCCGGTAATTTCAGTTAGGTTTGAGTAAAGAGATGAAGCATATACAAGCTTTCCAAGTGTCCCCTTCTTCTGATTTATTGCACCTGTAACTGAATTAATATTTGCTAGTAATTCTTCAAGATTTCTGCCTGAAGCGGGACTGTTAATCATTTGTCCAACCATTCCTTTACCGTGTGCAATTGAATCACTTATCACTTTTAAATTTTTCATCACACCTGAAAAGTCATCTACAACGGGATCAATTTTATCAGCAAATTTATCAAAAGTAAGCGTTGGCTTTACTGTGATATAATCACCTTCATTTAATGGAATTTCGCCTTTTTGACCGATTGAAATATCAACAAACTGATCACCCAGCAGCCCGACGGTTTTTACCTGTGCAGTAGAATTTTTTGTAATCTGTGGTTTGTATTGAGTTAAAATATCCAACGTAACATCAACTCCATTCACGCTATCCTTCTGTCCAAATTCTATGTTACTTACGGAACCAATTTTTATTCCGCCAAGACTAACCATAGAACCGCTGTTTAATCCCTGGACATTATCAACAAAAATTTTGAGCTGATATTTGCTTGTAAGAAAATTACTTTCTGATCCTACAATGAAGAGGAAAATAAAAAGTATAACCAGCCCGATAAAAACAGTAAGCCCGACTTTTAAATTAGAAAGCTTTAAAGAATTTTTACTCATTTCTGATTCTTATAATTATTCTGAAATTGTTTTTTTAAGCAGAGCAGCGTCCTGGTACACTTCATAAAAGAAATCTTTAATAAATGGATTTTTTGAATTCAGCAAATCATGCACAGTTCCGGTTTGAACAACTGCTCCTTCATTTATAACAGATAACGTATCGCCAATTGAAATTGCGTCATTTAAAATATGAGTAACAACTACTGAAGTTGCACCACGGTTGCTGACTCTTTTTATTAAATCTAAAATTGATTTTGAATTTATTGGATCAAGCCCGGTGGTTGGTTCATCGTAAAGAATAATTTCAGGATCAAATGAAAGAGCTCTTGCTATTGCAACTCTCTTTTTCATTCCACCGCTAAGTTGATCAATATAAATTTTTTCTGTTCCTTTTAAATTTACAAAAGATAAAATTTCAGAAACTTTATTTCTTATATCCTTTGAGTTTAATTTACTGTGTTCCCTTAAGAAGTATGCAACATTGTCTTCAACATTAAGGGAATCAAATAAAGCATTAGCCTGGAAAACAATTCCCATTTTACTTCTAATGGGTAGAATTTGTACTTCGCTCATTCCCGCAATATTTATTCCGTCCACGGTTACTTTGCCCGAATCTGGCTGCCACAGTCCTAAAATAATTTTTAAGATAGAACTTTTACCTGCACCGCTCGGTCCAAGTATTATTGCAATTTCCCCTTCATTAATAGATAGGGAGATATCTTTTAATATAGGTCTGTCACCAAATTCCAGGGACACGTTTGAGAGTTCTATCATAATTTATAAAAGCTCCCAGACAACTTTTGTAAAAATAAAATCAAGCACCAGTACAATAAGCGACGAAACAACAACAGCATTAATAGTTGTTTTTCCCAAAGCAACAGTTCCGCCCCTTGTTGAAAAACCATAGTAGCAGCTAATTGTTGATATAAAAAATGCAAAGAAGAATGGTTTAATAAATCCCACAAAAATGTCTTTCATCAATAATGCTGAAAGAGCCGAATGCCAGAAAAAAGAAGTATCAACATTCAATGATAATTTTGTAACAATCATTCCGCTTAATATTCCTGACAAATCTGCAATTGCTGTAAGAGGCAGGAACATTACAACAGCAGCAACTGTTCTGGGGATTACAAGTTTAATGACAGGACTTGTACCAAATGCTCGTAGAGCATCGATCTGTTCACTAATTTGCATTGCGCCTAATTCTGAGGCATTTTTTGCACCGGTCCTGGCTGCGAGCAATAAACCGGTAATTACCGGACCAAGTTCTCTTATCATTCCGAGTGATACTGTTCTTCCAACAAGAGTTTTTGCACCGAAGTGATCTAATTGATGACCTGTTTCAAGAGCAAGAATAATTCCGACGAAAATTCCACCCAGTAATACAGGAAGAAATGCCCGTGCACCGATCCAGTACATTTCATTAACTGCATCACTCCAGGTTCTCAGGAATTTTGGAAATCCTTTAAATATTTCCACTAGCATCAGAGAATATTCCTGAAGCTCGAATATTTTTAATTTAAAAGAATGTGCAATACCGCTCATATTAAATTCAGTAGGAATAAAATAAACTTTGATTCATTAAATGGAAACTAATATTAACAAAAACAGTTTCCAATATATATACCGAAAAATGATTTGTCAAAAAAATGAATTATAATTCGCTTAAAAACTTTTCCGCAACTTTAATATCATCTGCGTGATCTACATCGATAATTTTGGAAAACCTGAACGCATGAATTTTATAATCTTTTTGTACCAGCATTTTTAAAAAATTTCTCAGTCTCATCATTCCGCTGTTCAAAGCTGTTTCCATTTCATTAAAAATATTTGCTGAAAAATAATATAATCCGCCGGTTGCGTATTTCAGGTTTTCAGAACTATCTTCAAATTTTAATATTTTGAACTTATCATCCACATCAACACATAGGGGTTTTTCATCATCAATAAAATCTGTGATAGCTAAAAGTCCATCATAGTTATTACTATCAGCTGTTTCAATAAAATCCTTAAATTCTTTTTCCGCAAAAACAGTATCAACTGTGGTAAGGCAAAATTGTTTGTTTTCCAAAAAAGGTTTTAATGCATAAAAACTATGCAATGAACTAGGCGTTGATTTTATAATTAAATTAAAAGGGACGTTGAAATTTTTATTACTTAAATAATTTCTTACGTTTTTATTCTCTTCATTAATAATAACGCTGATTGATTCAGCACCATTTGCAATTGCCGCAGAGATTATTCTTTCTATCAAAGGGACATTATTTATTTTAACAAGTGGTTTTGGTAAATCAACTGACTCTGCTTTTAACCTGGATCCTTCACCTGCAGCAATGATTGCAAAATGCATTTTCAAAAATCCTATAATAAATAACAAGTAGAATAGTAAACTCGTTTAGTCTTTATACATTCCAAAATGATTTCCAATTTGTTCAGATTGACAAGAAAAAATTAGTAATTTAATTATTTTGTCAATTTAAGCCACTAAATTTATAGATATAATTTGTTATTAGAAAGTAGCTGAATTCAGGTAAGTACTATCTTATGTAGAGTAATACTATATCACTCTATTTTTTAATAATTGTAAGTTTTACAGTTGAAAAAACTTTTAACTAAGTATTGTTAGTTAATTGAATTAATCCATTGAAAATGAGCAAAATTGAAGTTATTGATAAATGTAAATCCTGAAATATTTCTAAAAAACATTAAATTATCTGGAAGTTTTTAGCCTTAAAAGTTTGGAATTTAGAATAATATCCTTAAATTTAAATAAATCAAGATAATATTTAATCTGATTTTTTATTCGTTTTTTCTCTCTAAAGGTGTTGACTTTAAATTTATTTTTTAAGACGTTACTTTTGCATTTAAAAGGAGGAAGGTATAAAGATAAAATTTTTACTGCATTTCGTGATAATTTAATAGAAAAGTAGACATGGCATATGATAAAATGAACTTCATTTTGTCTGTGAAGCTTTTTTGTCTTTGTTTAGTATGAGGGCTTGCCGCAGTAAAACCATCTTTAAAAACTTTCTTTATTGATAAAATAAGTTAAGTTCTTTAATAAGTAAAAATCATTTTGTTGCTTTTTAATATTTTGCCCCACTAGCAAAATATTTTAGTTACTGTAATCTAGAATTTAATAAGCAGTTCAGTTATAAAGGCTGCTGATTAATAAAATTTATGTTTGTAACTATTAAAATAACCAACCACTAACATAGGAGAAAAAATGAAACGAAGGGTTCCCTATCACTTATTTAATATTCACTTCTCGTTTCAAACTTAGAAAAAATTTTAAAGCAGGCATACTTAATATGTTTAATACTAAACTACATACTGCTTTGAGTTTCTTATCTATTTACTATTTAATTAATTTATTCTAAGGAGGCCATATGAGAAAAGCTGATAAAATAAAGCTCTTATATATAGCTAGTGTCAGCTTACT
>DATFMR010000054.1:0-6926 GCA_035266865.1 Ignavibacteriaceae bacterium
AATTAAATGTACTGGCAAAATTTCCAAGATGCGTTGGATTGTAAACAATTACTCCATCGACCAGTGTTAAATTCTGATCGGGTGAACCACCCCTTACATAAAGTCCTGTCGAAATATCAGAAGCTGTTTTTATTCCAGGAAGAAATTCAAGTATTTTAAATAAGTCTATTTGACCGCTTAATGAAGGCATTCTTTTGAGCAGATCAACAGGCACATCAATTGTGCTTGCTTTCACTTCATCCCTTCGCTTACCTGTTACAAGTACTTCAGCTAAAGGTATCTTTGTTGATGTAAGGTTTATATTAAATCTAACAACACCTGTATCGCTATTAACATTGACTTCTCTTATTACAGTTTTATAGCCAATGTTTCTTGCAACCAGGATATAATGACCTTTAACTATTTTAGGAATGGCATAATACCCGTAATAATTGCTGGCAGCTCCCCTATATGGAATTCCATCGACTTTTACAGAATCCCTGAATAAAAGTATATTCGTTCCAACCAGAGCTTCACCGGTTACGGAGTCGTTAATAAATCCGGATAGTATTATTTCCCCGCTTTGCGCAACTGCCAAAGAAGAGATTACTATAACCAAGAATATTATTAGGGGTTTTAGATTTTTCAAATGAAATTAGTTTTTATTGGACTAACTAATTAATATCTCTTATCTGTAATACTGTATTTTGCGTATTTAATATTTTGATATTTTTTTATTCACTTGTTAAATCACAGGTCGAAGAATTTCACAAATCTATTTTTTACAATAGATGATTTATAAGTGTACTTTCAGGCTTATATATTTTATATTTTACATGCAATGAAATAATATCAGGTTATTTCTTCTTTAGAATTAGTCCACCTCCGAAAGTTGCTATCCAGGTTCTACCAAGTTTGTCTTTAACAACACCTCTTACATCATTCATTTCAAGACCGGTAGTTTCTTTATTATATTTCTTGGCATCCGTAGCAGTAGTAAAAGTAATTAGGCCCTGATTTGTTCCAATCCATTTCATTCCGGAATTATCAGCATAAATGCTATGAGTTTGTACATTACTTGGTATAACGTAATAATGTTCAAAACTACCATTATAATAGTCTATACCCGTCCCAGTAGCTATAGAACTACCGTAGCCAATCCATACTCCATTTGATGGATCTGCAGCAATTGCGCTAATACTATTTCCTAAAATATTGGAATTTGTAGTTTTAAGCTGAACTCCTGTGTTATCACCTGCATAAAGACCGGCATCTTTTGTCCCGAAATAAAGTTTGCCCGCCATATCCACGGCCATGCAGGATAGTGTATCTGTAGGGCGGAAATCTGAATTATCAAACTTCCACGTACCGGATGAATCAAAGAAATTAAGAATAATCGTATGTGTAATTACGTAAACGTCCCCCCTGATTGAATTAACAATATCAACGACATAAGGTTCAGCTAATGGAGATCCATATTTAATATCGTTATACCGTATCCAACTACTTCCTTTTAACAAGAAAAGGCCAAATTTGGTGCCAGCCCAAACTGTACCATCGACAGAATAATTAACAGTATTTACCTTACTATCCTGAATTATGGAGGTGCCGGGAGAATAAATTTGCCATGTATTGCCATCATATTTTACAAGACCATTATCTTCAGTACCAATCCATAAATTATTTTGATCATCTACGGTAATATCCGTCAAATTATTTGTCGGTATGTTTGAAGTATTGGTATTCAAATCCATCCACTTAGTTGTATCAACTAACTGAGTCTTTGCTTCACTAGTATTACTACTGCTAACTACAACATCAAGAGTATTATCTCTGTAATTTTGAGCATGATATCTTACTTTATAATAGCCCGGCAAAAGTCCTTGTAATATATCAGGAGTAGTTTTACCAGTTGCTGAATCATTCAGAAATATTTCTGATCCATCGGGTTTTCCATTACAATTAATTTCACCTCGCATTGCCGGATTCTTTGTATAATCTATAAAGAACTCTTTCCTTTCACCATCTACAGCATCTATTGAAATTGAAGTGTCCCTAAATAATTCTTTCTTAAGTGTTATTGTATATGTGTCAGTTTCAAGCCAGGTAAGACTATCAGGAGTTATTCTCCTCCTATTTTTTCCATCTAAATATATTTGTGCACCGTCAGGTTTAGAATCAATAAGTACATAACCGTGTGGAGGCGGCGCATCGGGTGGACTTACGGAAATTTCCTGGTTGCAGGAATAAACTATTCCTACTAAAGCTAGAAATATTAAGAAAGAAATAACCTTCTTTGCCATAATACTATTATAATTTATTTTCATGTTTTTTACTTAAATCCTGCTGATTGCAAAAACGATGGTTTAAATCCAATTGTATAATCTTTTTTAATATAGGATCCGAACATTCCGAATCCACCTTTGATATTTGAATAATCCGGGTTATCAAGTTTAACAGTAAAACCGTCCTGGCCTTGCTTTATTGATGAATAATAAGTTGATAAATATTCATCATAAACTATTAGCTCTAAAGTCATATCACTAATTGAATACTGACTTTTTGACTTACCATTAGTAGGAATCTCATTCAGCGCCTGCGTTATAGTTTCAAGATTAAGCTCTACAAAGTTTTTTCTACCAGGTGTTGGATAAACAGGTTTTAAACTTCCTGCATCGGAATAATAAAATAAAGGTACTTCTTTATGATGAATAGTCGTATCGCCATCAACATAATAGTTGATATTTATCCGGGGTGCATATAAGATACTAGCAATATCCTGCCAATCCACTTTAATAGTTGAACCAAATGATGGAGGAATTAATTTATCACTGTTATAATCAAAAAAGCCAAATTGTGGAATATCCGGAGTTTTGCTTTCAGACTGAAGCAATAAACCATTAGGAAGAAGTGCGTCTATTTCAATGACTTTACCCGGTCCCGGTTTGAGATCGGGATTGTAATAATAATTTACTGAATCACCATAACGTGACGAATTTTTACGAGCAACAACAGTATCCCGCAGGTGATATAATTTATTATCGTAATAAATATTCACCTCGGCATTATTTATAGCCGGGTCATCAACGTATTCCTTTGGATCATAACCCTCAGGCTGATAACTATGAGTTAAGGTAACAATCTGATAAGATGTATCACTCCTCATGATTCCATTGAGAATAAATCTTTCTCTGAATGGTGCATTTGGGTTAATCGATTGATCACAGGAATAATTGATTAAGGCCAGTGCAAAGAGCATTAATATTAAAATGTATTTTTTCATATTTCAATTTTAATTGTTGCAGTTGGTAAAATTGGAAGCATATTAATTCTTCTTCCGGTGTTTCTATCAAAGTAAAAAATATTCTTTCGATCATAAACATTTATAATGCTTGCATCCAGATCAAATTTTATCCACGAGAATACAAATGATTTTGACAAACTTATATCAAGCCTATGATATTCAGGCAATCTTCCCAGGTTTTTATCGGCAAGGATAGAAAACGGTCGATAGCTTTCAAGTAAAGAACCTTCAGTATAAAGGTCATCATAATATAGTTTATCATAATAACCCCAGGATTGTGTAAATGGCCTGCCGGTATTAAATATCCACATTGCACTAAACTGCCAACCTGCACCCAGATTTAAAACACCAATTAAATTAACCTGATTTCTTGTATCATATCTTGGATAATATGTCCAGTCATTAAGATGTTTGTATGCCCATCCAAGTGAATACGAAGCGGTTAAGCTTACAGGATCGTTATTATAATTTAACAGAAATTCCCAGCCGTAGGATTCACCATTGGCTGGCAGCAGATCATTATCTGTTGACAATACCTTATTATCATTAATAGTCGGGATATTATGAAGTACCTTATAATATCCCTGTATATCCAGAGATAAAGTGCTCGTGAAATCAGCTTTCAGGCCGATGGTATAGTGAATTGCACTTGCAACCGGTAAATACCTGGGAGAAATTATCCATGGCTCAAACAATGATATTACTTCATTTTCATCAGAAAGGGTTGTCAATTCCTGAGAATATATTCCCCAGGCACCTTTTAAAGCAAGCCACGGAAATACTCTGTAAGTAAGACTTACGCGAGGTTCAATTAAATATGTATTGCTCGAAGACTGAGTTAAACTTGAGACATTAAATCTGGCACCAATATCAGCACCAAAATTATCATATCGTAAAAATTTGTACTTTCCAAAAATACTGATATTCGTTCCGTGCGACCCGATGTCAGAAGAAGCTCCAATAGTATTTTGCAATATGAGTCTTGTATCAACATCTTTGACATCTACACCAAATGCTAATTCATCCTTAGTCTCAAAAATATAATTGAAGTTCATATTTAGTGAAATATCATCCACTGTATTTCTTTTAGGTTTAACCTTACTGTAATTAGGAATAACATTTCCATCGAAATTACTGTAGGATAATCCAAACTCATAATAAAGTGGAGTGTCTGTTACCTGGAACCACCTTAATCCGATCATTTTATTTGACCAGTTAATATCTTCACGCTGCGGGTTATTGTTTTTCAAATTATCCTGGCTGGCAAACCCGTGAATTACAAATTTACCACCCTTTATAAAATTCGGATTTGCATAATTCAATTTAAATCCAATGTCGTAAAAGTCTATAGGTGCGTTCTTGTTGTCCAGAAACTTTTTAAGTACACTAGTATTGTAACTTTTTCTTCCAGCCAGCAAAAATGATCCGTGAGGCAGTGGCCCTTCAACAAGAGCCTTGCCCGTCAAAAAGCTTGAAGTTGCACTGGCGCCAAAATTTTTCTTATTCCCGTCTTTAGTTATAACGTTTAATACGGATGAAAGTCTTCCACCATATTCTGCAGTGAATCCCCCCTTATAAAATTCCAGGTTATTAATCATATCAGGATCAATTACACTAAAGATTCCAAGTGCATGGAATGGGTTATAGAGAGTTACGCCATTCAATAATACCAGATTTTCGTTACTCGCACTTCCTCTTACATAATATCTCGCTGATACATCGCCGGTAGATTGGACACCGGGTAAATATTGAATAGTTCTGAACACATCAGTCTCAACACCTTTAGGAAGCACTTCGAGATCCTTTATCGAAATTCTTTGAAGACCTATATCAGTAGCATTTTTTTCAATTATCCTCTCCCCCACTTTTTCAACGGCTCTCATTTCAACAGCAATTGGACTTAATTCAACATTGACATCAGTAATTTTACCTACACTAACATAAACTGATATTTCTTTAGTTTTATAACCGACATAAGAAACCATAAGTGTGTAGGTTCTGTTACCGGGAACACCTGGTATTCTAAAATTTCCATGGCCATCAGTTGATGCCCCCATTTTAATTTCCTTTAATATAACATTACCGAATGCAAGTGCTTCCCCGTTGGTAGAATCTGAGACACTACCTCGGACGGTTCCAGTATTATCAATATCTCTATTTTTATTATTATTTATTCTAAGGACAATTTGCCTGTTATTTCTCGGTAACCATTCTATATTTGTATCATGTAATATCTGATCGAGTGCAGCTAAAACCGTAATATCATGTGCACTTATTGAAACCAGAATTTTATAAGGAATGATATCACTGCTATAGGAAAAATCTACGCCGGTTTTCGCAGTAATATATTTAAGGACCCTGGCTAAAGAAGTTTTTTCTGCTGAAATATTAATATTCTGCGATAAATAATAATTGATTTCGGAAGAAAAAATTCGCTCACTTCCGCTCCCAATAGAATTATGGTAATTATTTTCTTCAGCATTTTTCATCGCTTGTCCTGACACAATCGAAGCGCAAAACACAAGAATAATTGATAAAATGCCCGTGAATAATTTTAATTTATGATATGAAATACTCATATAATTTCATCCGTTGATTAGAGATTGAGTGCCTGTTTTTTCTTGTTCAACACGTTTTTTTTTCCGGCTGAAAACTGACATTTGTTATCAGAAATCTTGTACTGAAAGTCCAAAGCCAGTGATATAATTTTTGCTATTTCTTTTAAAGTATCTTCCTTAAATACTGCAGTAAGATGCAAGGATAATAATGATGAATCCTTTACTGAGCAACTAAAATTATAAGAACGGTTAAGTGATTTAAATACTTCCTTAAGTGTTGAATTTTCAATATAAAGTCTGCCGTTAAGCCAGCTTGTTAGCTTTTTAACATTTGTTCTTACCGGGGTACTTAAGTTTCCATTAATGCTGAGTTTTGCAGTCTGATTTTCAGATAAAAAGACTATATTTTTCCTTACGCTATCTCTGTTTGCAAAAGAGACCTTTCCCTCTTTGACAGAAACTACGGATACTTGGTCATCTCTCCAGGACCTAACATTAAACTCTGTGCCAATATCCGTAATTTTACCATTTGCTATCATTACTTTGAATGGGCTTTCATCATTATGTTTAACTTTAAAAAAAGCTTCCCCGCTTAAATAAACCGTTCTGTTTGATCCTGAAAATTTTGAAGGGAATTCTATAGAACTGGCAGAATTAAGAAACACCTCAGTTCCATCTGAAAGTTTAAAGTTTGCTCTTTGCCCATTGTCTGTGGTTACTCGGTGAATTGCAATCAAATTTTTTGCAACATTTACCCTGGCAGGTTTATTACTTACATCATTATAAAGAAATGCTCCAACCAAAAATAAAAGTAAAAGCCCTGCTGTACTTAGAAAGTTAGTAGCCTGATAATATCTTTTCCGAACTATTTTTTTAAGTGGAAGACTTTTTCTGGATTTTTCTCTTTCGCCGGATTTTAAGCCTATCTTTGATGAGAGACTACACCAGGCTTTATCAACATCCCATTGCACCGCCTTATCTGCTGTTGCATTCCAGGTAGATTCAATAGACTCAAATTGGTCCTTGTTCAACGGATCTGATTCAAGCCAGTCTTCTACCTGTTGTTTTTCAGATTCAGTTATTTC
>DATFMR010000055.1:0-57504 GCA_035266865.1 Ignavibacteriaceae bacterium
TAGCGGCGCAAAAATGTCAAAATCAAAAGGAAATGTTGTAAACCCGGATGATTTTACAAAAGATTATGGAGCAGATGTTTTTCGTCTTTATTTGATGTTTATGGGTCCTTACGAACTTGGCGGGGACTGGAGTGATAAAGGTATTTCAGGAACAGACAGGTTTGTACAAAAAGTTTATGATATTTTTACGCGATATGAAAATATTCTTAACAATGCTAAACCGAAGGATGTATACAATCTTGATGAATTGAATGATTTTGAAAAAGCAGTTTACAAAAAAATAAATCAGACTATCAAAAAATATGATGAGGAAATTAATAATTTCAGATTCAACACAGCAATAGCTTCTTTAATGGAGTTATTAAATGAGCTAAAAAACATCGATAAATATTCAGGAGAAATTACAGCCTACACATTGCAAAGATTTGCTGTGTTAATTGCGCCGGTTGCGCCTCATCTTGGTGAAGAGTGCTGGAATCTTATTGGCAACGATATTTCACTTATGGAAAAACCTGTTTGGTATTCTTATGATCAAAAAGCTTTGATTGAAGACATAGTAAAAATAGCTGTACAGGTAAACGGAAAACTCCGAGCTACAATCGAAATGCCGACGAATAGTGAACAGGAATTAGTTAAGAAATCTGTTTTTCAAGAGGAAAAAGTTACGAAGCATACAGTGGGCAAACAGATTTTAAAAGAGATTTATGTGAAAAACAAAATTTATAATATTGTGGCAAAATAAAACTTATGCTTGATTTAAAATTTATACGTGAAAACCCGGACCTTGTAAAAACAGGTATTAAAAATAAAAACGAAAAAAATCGTGTTGATGAAATAATTGAACTGGATGAAAAAAGAAGAAGACTTATCTCAAAAACTGATGAACTAAAATCAAAGAGAAATACGGTCTCCCAGCAGATTGGCAAGATGAAAAAGTCAGGTCAGGATGCTTCTGATATTATCGCTGAGATGAAATCAGTTTCTGATGAAATTACTTTACTCGATTCACAGTTAAAAGAAGTTGAAGAGAATTTGCAGGATATTTTAATGTTCGTGCCAAATCTTCCTCATTCTTCGGTTCCGGTGGGTAAATCTGCTTCCGAAAATATTGAAACAAGACAATGGCTCCCTGATGGTTTTTCATTTGAGAACACTGAAAAAATTCTCGATCATATTGAACTGGGTAAAAAGTTAGGAATTCTTGATTTTGAAAGAGGCGCAAAACTGTCTGGTTCGGGCTTTCCTTTATATTTAGGAAAAGGAGCTTCACTTGAGAGAGCATTAATTAATTTTATGCTCGATTATCATTTGCAAAAACACGGCTACACCGAAGTTATGCCCCCGATTTTGGTTAACCGTGAATCAATGAAAGGAACAGGTCAGTTGCCAAAAATGGAAGAAGACATGTATTTTATTGAAAAGGACGATCTCTTCCCTGTTCCGACAGCCGAGGTACCGATAACAAATATTTACCGTGGGGAAATATTAAATGAAGATGATCTGCCGATAAAATACGTAGGGTTCACTCCCTGCTTCAGAAGAGAAGCCGGTTCTTACGGAAAAGAATCAAAAGGATTTTTAAGAGTTCATCAATTCAATAAAGTTGAAATGGTGAAATTTGTAAAACCTGAAACTTCTTATGATGAACTTGAAAACCTGGTAAACGATGCAGAAGATATTTTGAAAGAGCTGAAGATCGCTTACAGAATTCTTATGCTTTGTACCGGAGATTTAAGTTTTTCGGCTGCAAAGTGTTACGACATTGAAACCTGGTCACCTGCAGAAAATAAGTGGCTGGAATCCTCATCCTGCAGCAATTTTGAAAATTTCCAGGCAAGAAGAGCTAATATTCGTTTCAGAAATGAAGAAACTAAAAAGCCTGAGTTTATTCATACGTTAAACGGATCGGGATTGGCAACCAGCAGGTTGATGGTTTCAATTCTTGAAAATTATCAGACCCCTGAAGGAAAAGTAATAGTTCCGAAAGTACTTCAAAAATACACAGGTTTTGAAGTTATAGATTAGCAGTAGCCGGGAATAAAATTCTTTTTATAAATTCAAATTGATGTAGACATCTTTTAAAGTTTTCTACACCCAGCAATTTCTAAATTTTAATACTTGACATTAAAAATCATTTAATTGACAGAACTTAATTTTTATGCAGAATTTATTTACGCTAAAAAAATATTTCGTACGATATAAGAAAAAATTATTCCTTGGTTTCTTATTTATTATCCTTTCCAATGCCGGTGCTGTTTATATACCACTTATTACAAAAGATGCAATTAACGAATTATCAAAAGAAGTAAGAGTCGATCTTCTTGTTCATTTTGCACTTTTGATTATTGGCGCATCTGTCTTTGCCGGATTTTTCAGATTTCTGATAAGAGAAACAATCATTGTAGTTTCACGCGAAATTGAATTTGATCTTCGCCAGGATTTCTGGGAGCATATTCAAAAATTACCTTTAAGATATTTCCAGAATAATTCTACCGGGAATATAATGGCTCACGCAACAAATGATATAAATTCAGTCAGAACATTCCTTGGTCCAGCTGTTATGTATTCCGTTGATACTCTAACAAGATTAATTATTGTCATCACAATAATGATTTCACTGAATTTATCGTTGACTTTATTTGCACTTATTCCCCTTCCATTACTTTCAATTTTAGTTTATAAAGTTGGGAAAAAAATTCACGCAAAATTCACTCTTATACAGGAAAAATTTTCAGAATTGACAACAAAAGCTCAGGAAAGTTATTCCGGTATCAGGGTGGTCAAATCTTACGTAAGGGAAGAAAATGAAATAAAAGGATTCAAAAAACTTAGCAGGGATTTTCTTGAAAAAAATATGGATATGATCAAAATCCAGGCGCTATTGTTTCCTTTACTTCTTTTAATTACAGGATTATCTGTAATAATAATTGTATGGTTTGGCGGAACTAAAGTAATAAACAACGAGATCAGTCTTGGTGACATCGTTGCATTTATAGCTTACCTCGGAATGTTAACCTGGCCTATGATTGCTTTTGGGTGGGTTATAAATATTATACAGCAGGGCGAAGCCAGTATGAAAAGATTGAATAAAATCTTTGCAGAGCCTTATGAAATAAATGATTCTGATGAAACCGATTATAACATAAAAGACATTAAAGGCGAAATTGAATTCAGGAATGTTTCGTTTAGGTATAATCAAAATCTTCCTTACATTTTTAAAAATGTAAATCTTAAAATTCCAGTTGGATCAACAACTGCAATAATGGGTTATACCGGTTCCGGCAAAACAACGTTTATAAATTTAATTCCACGACTTTACGATACGGTTGAAGGTGATATACTAATTGATGGAAAAAATGTTAAAAATATTCCTCTAAAAGTTCTAAGAACAAAAATCGGCTTGGTGCAGCAGGAAGCATTTCTTTTTTCTGATACAATATTAAATAACATTTCTTACGGCTTGCGTGATATAAATGAAGATGTTGTAAAGCAGGTTTCTGAAATTGCAAACTTCACTGATGATGTGAATGATTTTCCAAAAGGATTTGAGACAATTATGGGTGAAAGAGGAATTACTCTTTCCGGCGGACAAAAGCAGCGCGCGAGTCTGGCCCGCTCCCTTGCAATAGATCCCGAAGTTTTAATTTTAGATGATTCTTTTTCTGCTGTTGATACGCATACTGAAGAAAGGATATTAAAAAATCTAAAATCATTTATGAAGAACAGGACAAGCATAATTATCAGCCACAGAATTTCAACAGTAAAAGATGCTGATAATATCATTGTTTTAGCAGATGGAAAAATTAAGGAACAAGGCAAACACGATCGGCTTGTTTCACTTGGTGGAGTTTATGCTGACTTACATTACAAACAGTTACTTGAAAAAGAGTTAGAAGAATTAAATTAGATTTTGACTAAATAAAAATTTATGGCGAACGATTATAAAAGTGAAGAAGAAGTATTAGGAAAAGCGTACGATTCAAAACTAATGAAACGCTTGCTGGGTTATATAAAACCTTACAAAAAATATGTGATTTTAGCCATTTTTCTAAACATATTTGTTGCTGCTCTCGGACCTCTCCGCCCTGTTTTAACAAAAATTGCCGTGGATAAATATATTGCACACTCTGATTTCCATGGACTAATGATCATCGGGCTACTGCTCTTTGGGTCATTACTACTTCAGGCGGTGATGCAGTACTTACTTACTTATTATATGCAGTACCTGGGACAAAAAACAATTTTTGATATTCGTGAACAAATTTTCAGGCATACACAAAAACTTGCACTTCGATTTTTTGATAAAACTCCAATCGGAAGAATTGTAACAAGAGTAACAAATGATGTTGAAGCTTTAAATGATCTCTTCTCTTCCGGAATTGTAATGGCATTCAGCGATATTTTCATAATAATCTGGATACTCATTTTTATGTTCATGATGGACGTAAAATTATCGCTGGTCACTCTATCTGTTCTGCCGGTCTTATTTTATGCAACATTTCTTTTCAGAAGAAAAGTACGCGAAAGTTACCGCGATGTTCGCCTTCACCTTGCAAGATTGAATTCATACATGCAGGAACACATTACTGGTATGAATATCATACAAATATTTCATAAAGAAAAAGCAGAAAAGAAAAAGTTTTCATCAATAAATACAGATTACAAGCAGGCGAATGTAAAATCAGTTTTTTATTATGCTGTATTTTTTCCAACTGTGGAATTATTAAGTTCAATTGCAATAGGATTAATAGTGTGGTATGGCGGTGGTGAAGTAATTAAAAGCACTTTAACTGTGGGTGTAATAATTGCTTTTATTCAATTTATTGATCAGTTTTTCCGCCCGATAAGGGATCTTTCTGAGAAATATAATATTATGCAAACCGCTATGGCATCCAGCGAAAGGATATTTAGACTTCTTGATAACAAAACATTTGTTAACAATCCTGATAAACCTGTTCCGCTTGAAAGATTAAAAGGAGATATTGAATTCCGGAATGTTTGGTTTGCATATAACGAAGATGAATATGTGCTAAAAGATATTTCATTTAAAATTAATCCAGGTGAAACTGTTGCCATTGTCGGTCATACAGGAGCAGGTAAAACGAGCCTGATAAATATACTCACAAGATTTTATGACATTCAGAAAGGGTCGATACTTGTAGATGGACACGACATTCGTACACTGGATAAAAAGGATTTGAGAAGATTCATTTCTATTGTACTTCAGGATGTTTTCCTTTTTTCAGGTACAATAAGATCAAATATTAACATGGACAATGAAAATATTTCCGAAGAAAAAATTAAAGAAGCAGCTAAATTAGTTGGTGCTGATAAATTTATTGAATCACTTACTAATAAATACGATGAAATAGTAATGGAAAGAGGAGCTACATTGAGCGTCGGTCAAAAACAGCTCATTTCATTTGCCCGCGCACTGGCTTACGATCCACAAATCCTGATACTTGATGAAGCAACATCGAGTATTGATACAGAAAGTGAGATTTTGATTCAAAAAGCAATAGAAAGGCTTCTGGTCGGTAGAACTGCAATAGTCATTGCACACCGGCTTTCAACTATTCAGAATGCTGATAAAATAATCGTTATGCACAAAGGTGAAATAAGAGAAACAGGAAATCACCAGGAATTGCTTGCTAAAAAAGGAATTTATTATAAATTGTACCAGCTACAATATAAAGATCAGGAAGTTATTCGGGCTAGCTAAACTAAAATAAAATAAGGAGACCTTATAATGCCAAAATTGCGCTTTATGACATTAGCAAGGCACATTATAGAAGGGGAAAGAATGCATCCCGAAGCAACGGGGGAACTTTCATCACTTCTTTCTGATTTATCCCTAGCTGCTAAAGTTATTTCGCTGGAGGTTAATAAAGCCGGGCTGGTTGACATTCTCGGGTTCACCGGTGACAATAATGTTCACGGCGAAAAAGTAAAAAAACTTGATATGTTTTCGCACGATATGTTATTTCGTGCTATGGATCACGGAGGACATCTATGTGTTATGGCTTCTGAAGAAGAAGAAGATATAATCCACATCCCTCCGCAGTACAAAATTGGTAAATATGTACTTCTGTTCGATCCGCTAGACGGATCATCAAACATTGATGCCAATGTTAGTATAGGAACTATCTTTTCAATTTACAAAAGGGTTTCCCCGGAAGGTAAACCAGGAACACTTGAAGATTGTCTTCAAAAAGGTTTAAAGCAGGTTGCAGCTGGATATGTAATTTACGGATCAAGTACAATTTTTGTTTATACTGCTGGTCACGGTGTTCATGCTTTCACACTGGATCCATCTTTTGGTGAGTTCCTTTTATCGCACGAGAATATTAAAACACCGAAGAAATCAAAAATTTATAGTATCAATGAAGGAAACTATTTGTACTGGCACCCAGGTTTAAAAAGATATATTAAATATCTTCAGGAAGAGGACAAAGAAACTTCTCGTCCATATTCCTCACGGTATATAGGTTCGATGGTTGCAGATATCCACAGGAATCTATTATACGGTGGGATTTTTATGTATCCTGCCGATTCCCGCCATCCAAATGGAAAACTTCGTCTGATGTATGAATGCAATCCAATGGCTTTTATTATAGAATCTGCCGGCGGTAGAGCCTCCAATGGAAAGATAAGAACGCTTGAAATCCAGCCGGAAAAACTTCACCAGCGTGTACCGATTTTTATTGGAAGCGAAGATGACGTGAAAAAGGTTGAAGAATTTATGGCAGAAGAAGAAAAAGCAAATGAAGTAGAATCAAATACAAAATCTTAATTAGTCAATATAAAGGGAGAGAAAATTTTCTCTCCCTTTATAATTTGTAATGAAATTACAATTATTTAACTTTTTCAATAGCTACACTTAATTTATTTGCTAATTCTTTTTCTGAAATCCCTTCTATTTTAATTTTAAGACTCTTTACTAAAATATCAGGATGATCGCCTTCCCCCTTTACATATTTGAATAAATTAAATCCCAACCTGTTTCTGTCATTCGTTACAGGCAAATATTGCTTAAATTCATCAACAATATTATAGATTTTTTTCTCAGTAGAATCTTCCGGAAACTGATCAACATTTGGAGGAGGTAAAGTACTCATAAGTGCCCCTAATTTAAATTTTTCTGATGTTCATTTTACTCATCTTAAAAAGTGGAAGTAAAACGTCTAATTAACTAAATTATAACAATCTAATATAAAATAATTTAAAATAATTATCTTGGTAAAACTGAACAATGTTAAAAATTTACTGATTATCCGGCTTAGTTCGCTGGGAGATATACTACTTGCCACTCCACTGATCCGCTCAATAAAGAAGCAATTTCCGGCAATAAACATAGATTTTATAGCTAGAGAACAATACCGGGACGCTTTAAAATTTAGCCCGCACATTAGGAATTTGTATGAATTATCAGAAAATTATGATGAGCTAAAAGAACAGGTTGCTGAAAGTAAATATGATTTAATAATTGATCTGCAAAATAATGTACGATCACGCAAACTTACCTCAGAAGCAAAAACTAAAATAACGCGTTTTAAGAAACACGATCTTGAAAAATTTCTTCTGGTTAAATTTAAAATCAATAAATTAAAAGAACTTCCTCAAATACCAGTAAGATATTCAAATACTTTAGACAATTTTAGCCTTGATGAAAATGGATTAGAAATTTCTGTACCTGATAATTTTAAATCCAGTTTGAAGGAGGAAGGAAATTATATCGGGTTAGCACCTGGCTCACGACACTTCACTAAAATGTGGCCGAGCTATTATTATATATATTTATGTAAAATGCTCCTGGTTAATGACTTTAATGTCGTTCTTTTTGGCGGTAAAAATGATAAAGACATCTGCAAAGAAATTGCAGGATTGCTTCCGAAAATAATTAATTTATGCAATGACGATGATATTTTGCAAACAGTAACTGATATGAAAATGTGCAGAGCTGTGGTTTGCAATGACTCGGGAATGATGCATACAGCCTGTGCTGCAGGTGTTCCCGTATTACCAATTTTTGGCTCAACGGTAAAAGAATTTGGTTTTACTCCATACAAAACGAAAAATTTAATATTAGAAAACAATTCTTTATCTTGCAGACCTTGTTCGCATATTGGCAGGAGTAAATGCCCCAAAGAGCATTTTAAATGCATGCTTGATTTAACTCCCCAACTGGTATTTAGAAACATTAATTTTCTTCTTAACTCTCAATGAATACATTTTGGACAATCTTTTATAATGTAGTGATAATTCCTGTCTTTTATATTGGAATTCAATTCGGCGGTTTGATTAATTCCAAGATAAGAAAAGGAATTAACGGAAGAAAAAGAATTTTTGAAGACCTGATATTAAATGCCGCCGAAATTGACAAATCCAAAAAACTAATCTGGTTCCATTCGTCTTCCCTTGGAGAATTTGAACAGGCTAAACCGATTATCCAGGAATTAAAAGAAAGAAATGATATTAATATTCTTGTGACATTCTTTTCGCCATCCGGCTACGAGAATTCAAAAAAATATCCTTACGCTGACCTGGTTTCTTATATCCCTTTTGATTCAGCAAGAAAAGCGCATGATTTTATCAGAATTATTAGCCCTGACCTAGCAGTAATGATGCGGTACGATATCTGGCCAAATCATATTTGGGCTTTAAATAAGGCTGGAATTCCCTGCATTCTGGTAGATGCAACAATGAAGGAGAACTCAGCGAGAAAGCTGCCAATAATAAGAAATTTTCACAAACACCTTTATAGAAACATTGCGAGAATATTAACTGTTTCCGAAAATGATGTTGAAGGATTCAGAAACTTTCATTTTTCAGCACAGCAATTACGTGCAGTTGGTGACACAAGATTTGACCGGGTTTTCCAGAGAAGCAAAACAGCGAAAGAAAAAAAATTAATCAGGGAAGAAATACTTCAAAATAAAAAAGTCTTTGTTGCCGGAAGCACACACGAAATGGATGAGGAAATAATTTTTCCAGCTTTAAAAAAACTAATCAGGTATGATAATAATTCATTATTAATTATTGCACCCCACGAGCCAACATTACTTCATCTTGAAAAAATAGAAAATGAATTTGTAGGGGAATGTGAAACTATCAGGTTTTCATATTTAAACAATTACAAAAGTGAAAGAGTAATAATTGTTGATTCTATAGGCATTCTACTTACTCTTTACACTTATGCTGATATCGCTTTTATCGGGGGAAGTTTTAAACAAAGTATACATAATGTACTGGAAGCTGCTGTATATGGAATCCCGGTTATGTTTGGGCCAAAAATTGATAACTCCCAGGAATCACAGGCATTATTAAAGGGAGGAGGCGGAATTTTAATAAAAAACAAAGTTGATGCTTACAGGCAAATAAGAAGGTTATTTTTAAATGATGAACTTAGAAAGTCGAAAGGAAAAATCTCTTATGATTATGTGCAGGAAAACCTTGGAGCCTCAGAAAAAATACTGGCAGAAATTAATAAAATTATTTAATCATTATCCAATTCTATCTCAGTTTAAATACCTTTCTTTCAAAATTTTTATGTGATGCAGTTCGTGCCCGGCAATTATAAATAAAATTGCCCTAACTGTCACGTCACTATTGTTTGCGGTTCCTCTTTTATTCAATTCCTTTTCTCCAAAAGAATAAAATAAAACAAGATTAGAATTCCTTAACAATCCATATTCATCAACAAGACTTTTGAATGACCTTTTATTGAATTCCGCCTCTTTCACATAATCATCTTGTTCCATTCCAGGCAAAGATTGTTTTTCTCCTCTCGCAATACACAAAGCCCTGTAGGCGAAAATTCTTTCCGTGTCTACCATATGCCCCAGTAATTCTTTTATACTCCACTTACCTACATCGTAACTGGTGTTAGCTTTTTCTTCGGGAATGGAATTAAATAATTCAAGATTTTCATTCAGTTGTTTTTCAAGGGTTTCTAAAATATTATCACTTTCCAGTTCCTGTATGTATTTGTGATAATATACTGCATAATCATTTTTAGATGGGCGCATTACAACTCCATACCATTAAGTAAAATTAATATTGAGCAAGCCATAGTTTCTATCAATAATTCAATAATTTATGTTTAGTGAAATTCTATTCCCAAATTTTTACTTCAAAGGTCCCAGCCGATGTTGCCACTCCACGAAACATACCTTCAGTATTAAATGAGAAAGCAAAATTTCCATCTTTATCTACTCCTATAACTCCCCCATCTCCGGGCTGCAATCTGTTCTGTATCATCTCATCTTCTGCCTGCTGTAATGTCATTCCTTTGTATTCCATTAAAGCTGAAATGTTAAAAGCTATATTATTTTTTATAAATATTTCCCCGGTTCCTGTACCGGATATTCCGCAGGTTCTATTATTCGCGTAGGTTCCTGCGCCGACAATCGGAGAATCACCAACTCTGCCGGGAATCTTTCCTGTTAAACCGCCCGTTGAAGTTCCGGCTGCAATATTACCGTATTGATCAATACAAACACAACCAACTGTTCCATGTTTCTCTTTGTCCATTTTTTCTTTCCATTTTTCCCACGAAGCTTTTCTATGTGGCGTATCGAAATAATTATTATCAACCCATTTCAATCCGAATTCTTTTCCAAGAAGATCGGCTCCTTCACCAGCAAATAATACGTGTCTTGTATTCTCCATTACCATTTTTGCAAGTTTAATCGGGTGGGCAATATGTTTAACTCCGGCTACGGCTCCTGTACTCAAATCCTCTCCAAGCATCACGCAGGCATCAAGTTCGTGTGTGCCATCGGCCGTAAATACAGCTCCTATGCCTGAATTAAATTTAGGATCAGTTTCAAAATATTGTATTACAGCTTCAACTGCATCAATAGACTTGCCACCATCTGCAAGAATATCCTGCCCGATTTTCAGTGCGTGAGCAAGTGCATCGGTATAAGCCTTTTTAACAGAATCAGGAAGATTTTTACTTATCGTCCCTGCACCGCCGTGGATTACAACTGTGTACCTGCCGGATTTTCCCTGGGCAAAAGTTATCGAGTTATGAAATCCAAACTGAATTATTGAAAAGATAATTAAAATTAGCCATAATTTAATAGCTGATAATTTCATAGATATTCCTCCGGAATTCAAATTTGTTCTTTTGATTCAATAGACTAAAATAGAGGTAAAAGGAGTTATAATTCAAGTAAAAGATATAATAATCTTCAAACTTATTATTAGCATTTTGAACCCCACCAGCTATAGATGACAAAATCAAATTTTATTGTTATTATTTTTGATTTATGCACATATAAAAATTTATAAATTGTAATTTAATTCATAACAAAGTTATTTTAATTATAACAAAATGGAAACTTTTATGATCTCTAATTCATCTATTGCACAAATTATTCAATTAATGCTTGCACCTGGATTAATGATTTCTGCCTGTGGTCTATTATTATTAGGTATGAATAATAAGTATTCACTTGTGGTTAACAGGATAAGATTACTTAACGAGGAAAGAAGAAAGTTTCTTGGCAAAAATGAAGGGAAAGATTTTAATTATGATGAAAATGTAAGACTTGAAAGTATTTCAATGCAGATTGCCGGGTTACTGGTAAGAGTAAAATATGTAAGAAACGCTGTTTTATCATACACAATTGCAGTTGCGTTTTTTGTGGTTACTTCTCTGCTTATTGGATTACAGTTAGCATTTAAGGAAATGGATTTTACCTCTGCTGTAACTGTCTGTTTCCTTTTGGGAATGGTTTCTGTTGTAACAGGAATAATTTATGCAGCTTATGAAACTAAGAAAGGATATGACATTATTCATCTTGAAGTAAAGATTGATGAATAATTAATTACCGGATTCCGTTCATCTCAAATTTCTTTTTTTTCAATTGACGGAAACTTATTAATTTTCTTTGTTGCTCATCCCATAAACTTAAAAAAGTGCTGCGGAAACTGGTCTTTAGTGTTAGGATTTTTGCTTTCTGAAATACAGGGTTTTCCTTATGGCATTTTTCCAGCATGTAGTTAGGTATTTTCGGACTTAAATGATGAATATGATGGAACCCTATATTACCTGTAAACCATTGAAGAACCTTTGGTAATTTATAAAATGAACTTCCTTCCATTGCAGCCTGTGTATAATCCCAGGCTTCATTACTGTCCCAGTAAGTATCTTCAAATTGATGTTGAATAAAAAACAGCCATGTTCCTGTTGATGAACTTATAAAGGTAATCGGTAACTGAACCATTAAAAAGGCTTTAAACCCGATCAGCCAGATTATGCCGGTGACCATTACAGCAATCGCAAAACTTGTCCAATAAACACTTTTGTAAACCGGTTTTAACGCTTTTTCTTTATAATCAGGAATTCTGTAAAGGAACGCAAATAAAATAGTAGGTATTATTAAAAATAATATTAATGGATTTCTATAAAGCCGATATTTAAATCTTTCCCATTTTGATTTTTTCAAAAACTCCTGGACAGTCATAGTATAAATATCACCTATTCCGCGATGCTCTAAATTGCCTGCACTTGCATGGTGAATTGCATGACTTTTTCTCCAGTAGTGATAAGGAGTAAGAGTAAGCACACTTATAAACATTCCCATATAATCGTTCGCTTTTTTAGAATTAAAAAACGATCCATGCCCGCAGTCGTGCTGAATAATAAATAGTCTTGCAATAAATCCGGCAGCAGGAAAAGCCATAGCTAGTGTAAGCCAATAACTAACATCGAGACAAAAGTACATTAAGTACCATAATGTAACGAAAGGCAAAAACGAATTGATAAACTGCCAGATACTCTTACCATTGCTAGATACCTGGTAGCTTGAAACTATCTTCTGCCATAAAGGTTTATTTGATTTATTTTCGAACATTTTCGGGATGAATATTTATAAGATTAATGATGAAATATACCAATAAAAAATCGGGTATAAAAATAATTTACATAAACGGATACAGCCAAATAGAATAATTATTATTTATTAAGGAAATAGCCCGCTAGACCATATAATATCATAAAAATTGAAATCCCTATTATCCTGGCATTTCTAATTTTTCTTGAAATCCTGGTTCCTTTTGTTTGCTTGTTGTCGGAGTAGTCGAGAATTTTATCTTTTAGAAGATAAGTAAGTAGTCCGGCTAAAATTGCAAATAGTGAAAACATATTGATGTATAAAAAATGTCTGGTTATTGATTCTCAACCGAATATTGCCATAAAGCTTTATCGAGTTCTCTTAAATTAATTTTATGCTTTTGAGCTAAACTTCTGCAGAATAAAGTATAATCCCACCACAACTGAAAATTATAAACTGGCGGCTTTTTAAGACCTAAAGACCAGAGAGCACGATAGTCTAAAATTGGATATTGAAAATCGGATGCATAATGTAAAATTACCGATGCTGTTGGCCAGCTAACTCCTTTCAATAAAAGCAAAATTTCGATTTTTACTTTTTCATCATTTGTTGAAAATGAAAGCCGGGTTACATCTTTAATAAATACTTCATCGTTCTTTTTACAAAGTGGTTTGGTGCGCGGTGTTTTCCATTCACAAAAGGTAAGAAAATCCTTTTTATTTAGATAACCCTTTTTCTTTATTCGCGGAATAATCTCATTTTCTGCAATAAGATCACCTTCAAATTCATATCTTCCAGCAAGAGCTGACAATTTACGGGGATCAAATCTTAATCTAAATTTCTTCATTAAGAAATTTATTGATATTTATGCATTGTTTTTCTTTCAAGGTCGGCAATTGATAATTTATAATCTATCAATGCATTCAAACTGTTTGTTTTAGCATCTGTCAGACGGATCTGCATTTGAGCAAGGTCAAAACTTGTAATATTACCGGATTCAAATCTTGATAGAGATATGTCGTAACTTTTCTGTGCAAGGTTTACAGATTTACTCAAAACTTCTACTCTTGCTTTTGCTGCTTTTATCCTGTTCACCAGAGCAATAATTTCCTGCTTAATTTCTTTTCCGCGGTTTTGATAATCCAGTTTTGCCTGGTCTAGTTGGGCTTCCGCCGCTTCTACCAGCCTGTTGTTTTTTCCCCAATCGAGAATAGGAACAGATACTGAGAAAACCACATTCCTGTCTTCAGCAAAGTCACGAAAAATATTTGAAAATTGATTATCATTTTTATTTATGCCGTAATTTGCTGAAAGCATAGCACTGACATTTCCTTTAGAACTTACTTCATCAACTGATAAATTCTTTAGACTTATTTCTGACTCTGCATTCTTTAGTTCTGTCCTGTTAGCAATTGCATATTGAACTGCCTGGTCAAGATCAATATCAACCGGATTGTATTCCAGTGTAGCAGTTGCTTCAATATTTTCATCAATTGGAATTCCAATTAAAACTTTAAAATCATTTTTTGCATTTTCGTATAATGTTCGAGTACTTAAAAGTTCATTCCTGCTTGCTGCAAGATCTACTTCAAGCTGCAGAGCTTCAACTTCTGCAATTAAACCGGCTTTAAATTTATTTTGTGCAGTATTGTATTGAGTTTCATTTTGTTTAACTTTTTCCTCTGCTATTTCAACATTCTTTTTTGCCTGGTATAACCTGAAAAAGGCTACTGTAACATTATAGATCACATCCTTTTCTGCTTTCGAATAATTTCTTTGTGCTATTTCAGAATTTATCTCTGCACGCTCAAGGTCAGCAGATAAAGTATTAAAGGTAAAAAGCGGCTGCTGTAAACGTAAACTTAAATTTGAATAATAATCTGTAGGTATATCTTTAACGGCACTAAATTGATTTCTTTTCCACATAGTTCCTACTAATGAAAAGGTACCATTTGTGAAAGCTATCGGCTGTGTAAAAAATAATTGCCCCTGCAATGTTGTGTATCCTATTTCGTAAAATTCTTCACTTCCTGTATTAGGATTAAACTGACTGGAAAGAGTTCTTGAATAACTTGGCAGATTAAATTTCATATCAACTGAAGTTCTTAAACCAAGCTTTACCGCTTCCAATGATTTTTTTGAACTTTCAAGTGAATACTCAGCAGATTTTATTCCATAACTTTCTTTTAATGCAATAGAAATTGCATCTTTAAGTGTCAAAACCTTTTGAGCTTGCACTACTGAAATCAGCGTAACAGATATTAAAATAATTTTAAAGAAAATCTTCATCACTGTTTTTCCCTTTCAATTTTGAAATTCTTATTCATATCGAAGTGAATCAATTGGATTTTTTTCTGCAGCTTGTTTTGCAGGGTAGATTCCGAAAATTAGCCCCGTTGCAACTGAAACAATAAAAGCAAGAGCGACCGATAATGGAGAAATAATAGTATTCCAGTTAGCATATGTTGAAATGAGAGACGTTAGTATGAAACCAACCAAAATTCCAAGCAATCCTCCAGCAACACTAATCGTTAACGCCTCAAAAAGAAACTGATGTAAGATGTTCTTTTTAGTTGCACCAACTGCTCTTCTCACTCCTATTTCCCTGGTTCTTTCCAGAATGTTTGCCAGCATAATATTCATGATTCCAATTCCACCAACAAGCAAGGAAATTCCTGCAATTGCACCCATCACAATATTAAAAATTCGTTGGGTTTTTTGTTTCTGTTCAAGTAATTGCTCAGGCAAAATAATTTCGTAATCGGCTACTCCATAATGCCGCCTTTCCATAATTCTACTTATTAATGATGCTGCTTCTTTCAACTGATCTGAATCTTTCACCTTTACAGTTAATTGATCTACAGCATTCCTGTCGACAACTTCAGCGCTATTATCATCTCCCGTAATAATAACCATTCCCCGAATGGACAAAGAGTTGCCCTGTTCAAGCTTTTCAGTTTTGTACATCATTGTGGTGATAGGGATGTAAATATCCTGGTTGAAATTTCTTAACCCGAGACCAGCTATTCCTGTGCCTGTTACATTTTTTGGCGAAACTACACCAATAACTGAAAACCAGAGATCACCGATTTTGATTTTTTTCATAAAGGGATCTTCAAACCGGAAAATTTTTTCTTTTACCCCGTAGCCGATTACACAAACGTTTGCAAAAATTGAACTCTGGTAGGAATTAAAAAATCCGCCGGAAATAATTTTTGAATTAAAAGTCCTCGGGTAATCAGGAGTTGTTCCAACTAAATTAGTTTCAATAAGATTAGATTTATACATCACCTGCACTTTCATATCTCTCTGGGGAGTTATTTCGGAAACCATCGGATTTATTTCTTTAATTGCTTTAGCATCTTTTATGGTTAGCCCGGTTGAGAATGAAGCTTTTTTATTTTTTTTGATTTGCGGTGCGACAGCCTTTTTTATGATTATATTGTTAGTTCCCATTAACTCAATTTGCTGCAGTGTTTCCTCTTTAGCTCCTTCACCAATAGACATCATTGCAATTACAGCCGCAACACCAAATATAATTCCCAGCATTGTAAGTGCCGCGCGCATCTTATTGGATTGAAGTCCTTTAATTCCAATCCTGAATGATTCCATTGTCTTCATTAATTGCCCCCGGCAGGAAGACTTACTGAATTTGAATTATCGGAGGAAATTTCTGTTCCGTCTATTTTAAGATTCGGATCCCGTAATGCTACTTCATCACCCGATTCCAATCCTTTTTTTATTACAACAAAGTTGTCACTTTTTTCACCTACTTCAACTTCTTCTTCATCAAATCCAGCACCGCTCTTTATAAATACGATCTTTTTCCCATCTTTTTCAAATACTGCTTCCTGCGGAACATATAGTACATTAGACACCTGATTGATTATTAATTTATTGCTGGTGGTCATACCCGGTTTTAAAATATCCGATTTAGAAAGTATCTGAACAAGAACTTCAAAAACTTTTATTTGTGAATCTTTACTTTTGTTTTTTCCCAGTGCGGCAATACTTGATATTTTGCCTTTAAATGTGCTGTCCTGGAAAGCGTCAAGTGTGATGAGAACTTCCTGTCCCTTTTTCACTTTACTTACATCAACTTCATTTACAAAAGTTTTACTTTCCATTGCAGATAGATCGGGCAGACTTATAACTGGCTGTCCACCCCAGGGTGTATCTCCAATTGCAAATTTTCTACCCGTCGACCAGTTGTTTTCGTAAACAACCAGGCCTTCTTTGGGTGCTTTTAGTGTTAATTGATCAAGGTCCTTTTGTGCTTTATCCCGGTCAGCTTTCTTTTGTTCAATTTCTATATTCATTTTATCCAGCTCAGATTGCTGAACAATTTTTTTGGACTCAAGATCCTGCTTTGCTTTTTTGAGCATTAATTCATTTTTCTGGTGATTTAATTTTGCTTCTCTCTGTTTTATGTCCGCTTCAAACTTTATTTGTTCGAGGCTTAACTTAGACAGTTCAAATTGAAGTTCAGCTGTCTTTAATGCTGATTCCATTCCGGTAAGATCTGCCTGTTGAGTAGCGATTAATTTTTTCTTATCGGAAATTCCTACATCAAGTTTTGATTGCGCATCTTTTAAGTTTGTTAATGCTTCGGATGGATCAAATTGGGCAACAATATCACCGGGTTTAACGTATGTTCCTTCTGCAACAAGATTTACAATTTTTAGTTGTCCTCTGATCCTGGGGGCCGAAATTGAAGTTGCATTTTTTGCCTGGATTTCACCACTTTCAGTAACAGAAACAAGAAAATTATCTTTTTTTACTTTATATACCGGAACGTTACTATTGCCCCCCGAGACTGATGAAACAAAAAAGATTAGAATTAGAAAAATAACAAGAGCCCCGGAAGCAACCAGCCTTCCATTTTTTAAGAAATCGGGAAGCTTAGATTTTTTTAATTTGGCATCCAGTTTATCCAAATATTTATTTAACAGTTCAAGTGCTGTCTGTAAATAATTTTTAAGTGTTTTTTTTGATTCATCCATTGAAAATTTTCCTGTTATATTTACTTATCTGTCAATAATTAAAATATCTATAATATGTTACCAATTAAAGATATTTTTGATAAATGGTATGTTAAAAATTGTTAAAATGCCTACTTATTAGACTAAAGAAATGACCATTTTGTTCACACTTTTTTAGTAATTTCCGCTTTTTATTTTTGATTGAGAAATGAGGATCACAATGGGATTACATAGTAGTTTTCGCTTTATAGAAATATAGAAAAGTGAGTAACTTTTTGAAGGTAATAATTCATACACATTACAAGTGTATGACATACAGCTTACAAACTGTTTTGCAATTGCAAAATATTTTGAATTACCGCTGGTTGGATTTCCGCAATAATTGATTCAAGGAATAATTGATGTTAAGATAAATAACTGAATTCCAGGATTATCGGTTCAACTAGCTTCGAAAAATCCCTGTAGCTCATTTTTATTATTTGTCTGTGCGAACAAGCATTAAATGTAATTTCATAATCCTCAGAAAGACTTTTTGAAACATATACAGGAATATTATAAAGATTACCAAATGGTGGCATTGCTCCAATTTCACAATCTGGAAACTTGTCTTTAAATTCCTGTTCGTGTGCAAGCCTTACTTCTCTTGCTCCCAAGGCTTCTTTTAATTTTGTAAAATTAATTTTATAGGAACCCGGCAAAACTGTCATCGCCATATTTCCGTCCACAAAAACTAATACGGATTTTGCTATTGATTTACCCGGTGTATGCGTTAGTTCGGCAATTTCCTGCGAAGTAAAAGCAGGTGAATGATTCATTGTAATATATCTTACCCTGTTGCTGTCAAGAAAATATGTTAGTTTGTTCGGTATCATTACTTCCCCTCACATTTAATTTAAAATTCGATTCAAACTTCTTTAGTCAGCTCTACAAATTTTTTATAAGGAATAGCTGTCAGACTTTCGGACATATAAGCACCATTTAAAAGACTAATCATAGAAACTTTTGCAGCTGTCTCATCATCAGGTGCTTCGTAAATATCCAAAAAATCGTATTTCCCGAGTAAAGCAAAATGTTCCAGGAATTTTACATCAGGACATTTTTTCTTTACCTGGTAGAGCCAGTCACGTCCCATTTCTCCACGATTTTTTAACTGCTTCGTAACTTCAGGAGTTAATTTGGTTAGTAAAATAAAAGTTTTCATGGCTTGCCCCCGGTTTGTATGGCTAATTAAAAATTCCATACATCTTAAGCCAGAATTTTTGCAGGATTGGTTTAAGGTGACAATATTATATTGCCAATATATATTTACTGTCTTTAAAGTCAACTACAAGCAGAAAAGATCAAATTTATAGGATTTAAATTATTATAATTTAAATAGTTATGGCTTTTTATTTATTACCTTAAAATTGTAATTTTGAATTTCCACGCTGTTATTTTTCAAATATTTTTCAATTGAAGAATCATATGCGAAGAGGATAATAATGGTAATATCATCTTCAAATTTTTGTGAAATTAATGAAATAAATCCATTCTTAAAAGACCAGTAAAATGATGGTCCGAAAAAACTTCCAAAATCATTTTCTTTTATCCAGGGATTTTCTTCAGTATAAAGTGGACCAGATCTGAATTCCGGTTTACCGTAATCATTAGTTAACCTTGCAAGAAGTGTTGTAAAATAATTATTAAATGAATCATCCGGTTTTATTATATATGAACCTTCAACCAGTTTATCATTTTTGAAAGTATAATCAATCCTGGTATCAATCCCAGCAAATTCATCCTTGAATGAAAAAGTCTCTACACCAAAACCTAAAAATTTTTGAAGGTAATAAGCAGATTCAAGATCTTTTACTTTATCTGGAGAACTTTCCCAAGGTATATTTCTGAATTCCGGAATTACTTTAGTTGAATCAAGCGGGGATTTTGGAAATGTGGTTGAAAAGACAGAGGAAAGAATTATTATGTAAATAATTTTTACTTTCATAATTATCACATGAGACCCAGCAAAAAGCTGAGTCCCATTTTAAATGTTTATTTTTACATTACTAGAGCCATAATTGCTTTTTGTACATGCAGCCTGTTTTCCGCTTCATCAAAAATTACTGAATTTGCAGAATCAGCAACTTCATTAACAACTTCGTCACCACGATGAGCAGGCAGACAATGCATAAACAAGTAATCATCTTTAGCATTTTTAACTAATGTAGGATTAACCTGGAAGGAAGCAAATTTTGTTTTTCTTTCTGCCGATTCTTTTTCCTGTCCCATGCTTGCCCAAACATCCGTATAGACAATATCTGCATCTTTAACTGCATCAACCGGGTTATCTAAAATTTCAATTTTACTTCCCATATATTTAGCATTTTTTTCAGAATTTTTAACTATTTCTGCATCGGGATTATAACCAGATGGAGAAGCTATCGAAATATTCATTCCAACTTTTGAACATCCATGTAAAAGACTGTGAGCCATATTGTTTCCATCGCCAACATATGCAAGCTTTAATCCTTTCAATGTTCTTTTCTTTTCAAGAATTGTGAAAAGATCCGTCAAAACCTGGCAGGGATGCAGCAAATCAGTTAGTCCGTTTATTATCGGAATTGAGCCATATTTTACAAGATCAACCACGTCCTGGTGATCGAAAGTCCTGATCATTATCCCGCTTAAATATCTTGAAAGAACTTTTGCAGTATCAGCTATGCTTTCACTCTTTTTTAATTGCAGATCATTCTGATTGAAATAAAGTCCAATGCCACCAAGCTGATAAATTCCAACTTCAAAAGAAATTCTCGTTCTTGTTGAAGGTTTTGAAAAAATCATCCCAAGTGTTTTTCCTTCAAGCACTTTGTGTGGCTCGCCTGTTAAGAGTTTTTGTTTCAGAGTTTTACTAACATCAAATATTTCATAAATCTCTTCAATAGTCAGATCATTAATTGATAACAAGCTTTTGCCTTTCATATTTACTGCCATAATTTTCCTTTTTAATTGTTTGAAATTATCCTGGTTCCACTTCCCGGATCGGAAAGTTTTGCAGAATCAGTAATAATAGTTTCCTTTCCCCCGTTCCTTATAAATTCAATTGCGGCCCTCATTTTAGGAGCCATACTCCCTTCGCCAAATTCACCGGCATCAAGAAGTTTTTGAGCTTCATCCACATTTACCACATCAAGAGCTTTTTGATTTGGTTTATTAAAATTAATATAAACTTTTGAAACATCAGTAAGAATATAAAATAAATCTGCACCAATAGATGAAGCAAGCAATGACGAAGCAAGATCTTTATCAATCACAGCTTCAATGCCGCGGAATAAATTATCTTTATCTTTATAAACAGGCACTCCCCCACCTCCTGCTGTAATTACAATATTACCTTCGACAGCGAGATTTTGAATTATCTTATAGTTTATTATTTCAATTGGTTTTGGTGAAGCAACTACTCTCCGCCAACCTCTTTTCTGTGAATCCTCTTTAAACATCCAGTTATTATTTCGGGACAACAGATCAGCTTCCTCTTTCATAAAAAATGCGCCAACTGGTTTTGTTGGTCTTTCAAAAGCTGGATCATTTTCATCAACCAGTACTTCGGTTACCAAGGTTAAAACATTTTTCTTAATTTCATTTTCAGCCAGAACATTTTTCATTTCTCTTTCAATCATATAACCAATTCCACCCTGCGAATCAGCGACACAAATATCAAGAGGCATTTTGGGAATTTTATAAACGGAATAGCCAGCGTCATTTCTTAAAAAAATATTACCAACCTGTGGACCGTTTCCATGAGTGATGACTAAATTTATACCTTTATTTACCAAATCAACAAGGTTAATACAGCTGTTGTGTGTATTCCGATCCTGTTGTTGAATGGTCCCTATTTCATTTCCGCGAAGTAAAGCATTGCCTCCGAGAGCAACTACAGCAAGTTTGTTCATAAATTCCTGAATGTTTTTATTTAGGGTAATCCCCTTACACAACAAACAAAAAACGGCTATATTTTTTAGCCGGTTAAAATTCATTACCTTTCCTGAAATTAAAATCTGATTTAATTTCTTATCCAAATTTAAGTACAAAACGATTGAAAAAAAATGAATTCGAACTATTTTCGATCAGAATAGCTTAATTTATATTATTTTAATTAGAAACAACCTGGAAAAATCATAATATATTTTTATGAGTAGAAAAAGACTTTTGATGTGTCCTCCTGATTATTTTGATATAGAATATTCAATTAATCAGTGGATGGACGTTAAAAATAAGGTAAATAAAGAGAAAGCATTTGCTCAATATGAAGAACTGAAAACTTCATTTAAAAATGTAGGCGCAGAAGTTTATGAATTAACCCCGATTAAAAAATTACCTGATATGATCTATGCAACTAATGCTGGTTATGCAGGGAATAATATTTTTATTAAAGCAAACTTTAAAGCAGAACAAAGAAAATACGAAGCAGATGAAGCTGAAAAATTTTTCAAGAGGAAAAATTATGATTTAGTTTACTTCCCGGAAAATATTACATTTGAGGGAGAAGGCGATTTGATCCGTTCAGATACAAAATTTTTCCTGGGTTATGGCAGTAGAACTGATTTGAAAGCTGCAGAATTTATAAGTAAAAAGATAGGAGAAAAAGTAATTCCTCTTGAACTGATTAATCCATATTTCTATCATCTCGATACCTGCTTTGGTCCAATCAATGATGAACTTGTTATAATTAATGAAAATGCTTTTTCAGAAATATCATTGAATAAGATTTATGATAATTTTAACAATGTAATTACCACAAATAGTAATGATAACTCAGTACTTGGTTGCAACATTATAGTCATAGGGAAGAATGTTTTTATAGGGGAAGGGATATCAGAAGAACTAAAAGATAAAATAATTAATTTTGGCTATTTTATTAACGAAATTGATATGAGTGAATTTCTAAAAGGCGGCGGCAGTATTAAATGTCTTACCCTGGAAATTTATTAAATAATCAATAAAATGGTGAATGATAAATTAAATAAAAGTGACTGGCTGAAACCTGAAAATATGATCCGGTTATATGCGGCGGGTGCTTTTCCAATGGCTGATGAAGATACCGGGAAAATTAACTGGTATATGCCTGAGGTTCGTACTATCATTCCACTGAATAATTATAATTTCCCCCGTTCATTAAAAAAAGAAATTGAAAAAAGTAATTTTGAATTCAGATTTGATTTTGATTTTCTGCAAATTGTAAACGGGTGTGCCGATAGAGAAAATACCTGGATATCGGATGAACTAATTGCTGCTTATTTAAAATTAAAAGAGCATGGATATGTTCATACGGTTGAAACCTGGAAAAACGGAAAATTAATTGGTGGTTTGTATGGAATATCTTACGGCGGAGCTTTCTTTGGAGAATCAATGTTTTCACGCGAGTCACAGGCATCAAAAGCTGCACTTATAAAATTACTTGAACACTTAAATCAAAAAAATTTTGTGGTTCTCGATGTCCAGTATATTACTTCGCACCTTGAGATGTTCGGTGCGATTGAAATTTCTTTTGACGAGTTCAATCGCCTTTTACAAGTTGCCTATTCAAGAGAATGCGTTTTTTAATCTAACCTTTAATTAAAATTAATTCCTTTTCCGGATCAGAAATAAACTCACATCCGTTTTTAGTAATTACAACTTCTTCTTCAAGAGTCGAAACACCATAACCTTTAACCGGAAGTCTGGGTTCAATTGTATAAACCTGATTTTCTTCAACTTTCATAAATGGATTTTGTCCGTATCTCTCCCAGCGTGGCAATAATCCGCAACCTCCGTCATGAACTTTTCGTCCAACCTGGTGACCGAGTCCGTGAGCATATTCTTCATAGCCGTTTTCCACAATGTAATTCCGAGCAATGTCATCCATATCACATCCAATAACTCCTGGTTTAAGCGCGTCGGCTACTTTCTGCACAACATCCCTGATAATTTCAAATCCTTTTTGAACTTCTGCCGGGGCTTTCTCCTCGCCTTCTTTTAAAACGTACCAGGTTCTTTGTAAATCAGAACAATAACCTTTGTACTTAATTCCAAAATCCATATTTACCATATGTCCTTTTTCTACTTTCCGGTCAGTAGAACCAGAATGCGGACCATGCGGATCAGGACCCGTAAAAACGGCCGGGCAGTGATCCTCTTCCCATGCAAGTTCAAATCCTTTGGATTTTGCCATCGCTTTTACAAAATTTCCAATTTCAATTTCACTTACTCCCGGACGAATAAACCCGGCAACCTGGTTAAAAATCATTAGTGTTTCATTTACTGCTTCTTTCATAATTTGTAATTCGGTTGGAGATTTTCTCCCTTTTAATGCCGAGATAATTTCTTCAGCAGATACAAGACTATTCTCAAATCCTGTTCCTTTTAAATGTTCAACAAGATTTAAATACAGTCCATGTGAAAGTCCGTCAGCAAGCACAGAATTTTTTGAATAATTTATGGCTATTGATTTCGGGTTTTTCTTTTTTAAATATTCCTGCAAAGGTTCACGAACTGATTTCAAATAACCAATAACATTTTTGAACCCACTTTTACCTTCAAAATTTTCCTGTTCCATTGAGCCAACTATCGCTGTAGTGTCGCCATCTTTATTAATAATAAAAGCAGATTCCCATGTACTATTTTTTCCTAAAATTATTTCAATAACCGGATCAGTAATAATTGAACTTTCCCTGAGAAAAGTCATCCATATGTCAATATTTTTTTCCTTTAGAATATCTACAGCCTGTTCTATTTTTTCATGCATAATTTTTTCGTTCATAAGAAATCCTCCCTAAAAGTTCAGCTAAATTTTAAAAGCTAAATCCAATCTATCAAATAATGCGAAAACTTACCATAAATTGAGATTTTTCCGTTACAATTAATATAAAAACTCATAATCTGTTGTTAGTTTTTCATAAAAATTCACTAATTTTCATACAGTAATTACGGAGATTTTTGAATTTATCCCGGCGATTAATTTCTCATGATTTATCATAAATTTTATTCCGCTAATAAAATATCACAGATCTCATCATTTAAAATAAGGGGAAATCACTTATAAAATCTTAATGTTAAGAGGTTATTATTATGTCCGATTATACACAAAATCTGGTGGCAATGGTAAAAGCTCAAAACCAAAATGAACCGGAATTCCACCAGGCTGTTGAAGAAGTAGTTGAATCACTTGATCTTGTATTGGAAAGACATCCGGAATATAGATCATCAAAAATTTTAGAAAGAATGGTTGAACCTGAAAGGGTAATTATTTTCAGAGTTCCCTGGATGGATGACCAGGGAGAAATTCATATCAACCGCGGTTACAGAATTGAAATGAACAGTGCTATTGGTCCTTACAAAGGTGGTTTGAGATTTCACCCATCTGTAACAATTGGCATTTTAAAATTTTTAGCTTTTGAACAAGTTTTTAAAAATAGTTTAACTACACTCCCAATGGGCGGAGGCAAAGGTGGATCTGATTTTGATCCGAAAGGAAAAAGCGACAACGAAGTTATGAGATTCTGCCAGAGTTTTATGACAGAATTATTCAGGCACATCGGTCCAAATACAGACGTACCAGCCGGAGATATAGGCGTGGGCGGCAGAGAGATCGGTTATCTATTTGGACAATACAAAAGATTAAAAAATGAATTTACAGGTGTCCTCACAGGTAAAGGATTGAACTGGGGCGGTTCGTTAGTTAGACCTGAAGCAACCGGGTATGGTGCAGTTTATTTTGCACATGAAATGCTAAAGACGAAAGGTCACGATATTGAAGGAAAATTATTTGCTGTTTCAGGATTCGGTAATGTTGCCTGGGGTGCAGTTCAGAAAATTGCACAGCTTGGCGGAAAAGTTGTAACAATTTCAGGACCTGACGGATTTGTTTATGATAAAGACGGAATTTCAGGTGAAAAAATTGATTACATGTTAAAACTCCGCGCAAGCGCAAATGACCGTGTAAAAGATTATGCTGATAAATTTAAAGTTGAATTTTTTGAAGGCAAAAAGCCATGGAGCATAAAGGTAGATGTTGCTATGCCTTGTGCCACTCAAAATGAAATAAACGGAGATGATGCTAAAGAACTTATAAAAAATGGTTGCATCTGCGTTTGCGAAGGCGCTAATATGCCAACAACAATTGAAGGGTATAAAGCTTTTACTGCTGCAAAAATTCTATTTGCACCGGGCAAAGCATCCAATGCTGGTGGAGTAGCAACTTCTGGTCTTGAAATGTCACAGAACAGTATGCGTTTGCCATGGTCCAGGGAAGAAGTTGACAAAAGATTACACGAAATTATGAAGAGAATTCACGATACCTGCGTAACTACAGCAGAAAAATATGGTACACCAGGTAACTATGTTAACGGAGCAAATATTGCCGGTTTCCTTAAAGTTGCTGATGCAATGCTGGACCAGGGACTTGTGTAATTTTTTATTAAGATCAATTTACTTTATCTTGTTTTTTGAAAAGCGAAATTTCTTTAAATAGTTATTTCGCTTTATTTTTCATTATACGGAAAGTTAGCATTGAACAGAATTATTTCTAATTCCCCTAAGATGGAAAAAAAACATCAGGTAATACTTGATGACATATTCGGGAACAGAATAAAGAAATTCCAGAAGTTAATGCACTTCAAAATCCGGGAGATACTTCTGGTTTCAAGCATTTACGATAACTATTTATTTGAAGAAGACGGCAGACTCTACGAACTAATCAGGCAGGAATACCAAAACCTTAATCTTAGTCACTCTCCTGAAATCACACACGTAACCAGTGGTAAAGAAGCAATTGAACTGCTAACTAACGAAGATAACTTTGACCTGATTATTTCCACACTCCACATTGAAGATATTCACGTAGTAAGATTTGCACACATGGTACGTGAAGCAGGAATTAATACGCCAATAATTTTACTTGCTTACGATAACCGGGAAAGAAAAGAATTGGCTACACATTATGATACTTCAATATTCGAACGTGTGTTTATATGGCAGGGCGATTATCATCTTCTTATCGGTATAATTAAATACATGGAAGACAGGCTGAATGTTGAAGGCGATACAAAAAATGCCGGCGTTCAAACTATTATACTGGTTGAAGATAATGTTAAGTTTTATTCTTCTTACCTACCTTTAATTTATACAGAAATATTTAAGCAATCTCAAAGACTAATATCTGAAGGAGTGAATTTAACTCACCGATTTTTGAGAATGCGCGCCCGCCCGAAAATTTTACTTTGTTCCACCTACGAAGAGGCATGGGACTATTACGAAAAGTATGAAGAATTTATTCTTGGATTAATTCTAGATATTAATTTTAAACATAAGGGAGAAAAGGATCCCGAAGCTGGTTTAACATTTGCAAGAAATGTGAAAAAACGTCAAAAGGACATTCCCATTCTTCTACAGTCAAGTAATCCTGATTTTTTGAATAAGGCACACGATGCAGGAGCTTCCTTTCTTTTAAAGGGTTCACCAACACTACTTCACGATCTTCGTGATTTTATGATGAACAACTTTGGATTTGGTGATTTTGTTTTTCTTCTTCCGGACGGTACAGAGGTCGGGAGAGCTAACAATCTGAAAGAAATGATAGAACAATTACAAACGGTTCCGGAAGAGAGTATTCGTTACCATGGAGAAGGAAATCATTTTTCAAAATGGCTGAAAGCAAGAACGGAATTCTGGTTGGCCCATAAACTGCGCCCAAGAGAAGTTTCTGAATTTGAATCAATAAAAGAATTAAGATTACTGATCATCAATTCAATAAAAGAATATTTTGAAGCAAGGCAACGAGGTGTAATTACTGATTTTGATAAGGAAAACTTTGATCCCAATAATAGTTTTGCCAGAATTGGGTGGGGTTCACTTGGAGGTAAAGCCCGCGGGTTGGGTTTTATTAATACAATGTTAATGAATTACCACATGAGGAACAAATTTGTAAACATAGAGATTTTTGTCCCCTCAGCAGTTGTAATTGCAACAGATGTGTTTGATTATTTTATCGAAAGAAATGAACTTGAAAGTTTTGCATTAAATGAAAGTGACGATCTAAAGATTACACAAAAATTCATAGAATCAGAAAACTTCCCACAGGATATAATAAATAAACTATCTGATTTTCTCGAAATCACACATGGACCACTTGCTGTTCGTTCATCAAGTTTATTAGAGGATTCACAATTCCAGCCATTTGCAGGCGTTTATGAAACCTATATGATTCCTAATAGTAATCCGAATAAACTTATTAGACTTAGGGAATTATTACAATGTATCAAAAGTGTCTATTCTTCAACATTTCACAGGAAAGCTAAAGATTATATGAAAGCCACAGCTTACAGGCTGGAAGAAGAAAAAATGGCGGTAATAATACAAAGACTAATTGGTTCAGAAAAGAACGGCAGATTTTATCCTGACTTTGCCGGAGTAGCCAAATCATTTAATTTTTATCCAGTACCTCCACAAAAGTCTACAGACGGAATTTCCCAGGTAGCACTCGGATTAGGAAAAACTGTAGTTGAAGGAGGCAATACTGTAAGATTTTGTCCTAAATATCCAAAACATTTACTTCAATTTTTTTCCACTAAAGAAACAATAAAAAATGCGCAGCAGGATTTTTTTGCATTGGATATTAAAGGCCATCTGGATTCTAAAGTAAAAGGTATTGAAGATACACTGGTTAAAAAGTATGAGCTTCAAAAAGCTGAAGAAGATAATACACTGTATTCAGTTGGTTCAACATATTCACCTGAAAATGAAGCAGTGTATGATGGAATTTCAAGAGAAGGAATGAGAGTAGTTACATTTGCACCTATACTTAAGCATGGTATTTTCCCATTGCCGCAAATTTTGGATTCACTTCTTGAAATTGGAACATGGGGAATGGGAACACCTGTTGAAATTGAATTTGCCGTAAATCTGGACGTATCAAGAGACAAACCGAAAGAATTTGCAATGCTTCAAATGCGCCCTCTTGTAATTCACAGGGAAAGCGAAGAACTAAATATTGAAGAAGTTGCTCAGGAAAATGTAATTTGCCAGAGCACTCAGGTCCTCGGTAATGGCGTTATTAATGACATTCATGATATTGTATTTGTGGATATTAATAAATTCGACAGATCAAAAAGCAAAGAAACTGCATCGGAAGTAAGTTCTTTAAATACAAAATTGCTGAATGAAAAAAGACAATACATTCTGATTGGCGTCGGCAGGTGGGGTTCGCTTGATCCATGGCTGGGAATACCAGTTACATGGGATCAAATCTCTGGCGCTATTACAATTGTAGAAGGCGGATTTAAAGATATGAACGTAACACCGTCGCAAGGATCACACTTTTTTCAAAATATAACATCTTTCAGGATAGGATATTTTACGGTAAATACCTTTACACATATGGGATTTATTAACTGGGACTGGCTTTCGGAACAGCAGCCAATAAATGAAACAACTTATGTAAAACATCTTTATTTTAAAGAACCGCTTACCGTAAAAATCAGCGGTCATCAGAATAAGGGAATAATATTAAAACCCGGAATTTAATACACACAAATTGAGGGGAGAATTTTTCTTCAAATAAGCGTATAATTTTTACACACAGTTTGCGCTTATAATGAAACATACCAAATACATAAACTCAAGGAGGCAGTCATGTCCAGCTACGTTACAGATTTATTAGCGGAAGTGAAAGCTAAGAACCCTGCAGAACCTGAATTTCATCAGGCAGTTGAAGAGGTTGCAGAATCTCTCGCATTAGTGTTCGAAAAACATCCTGAGTACCGCGCAGCTAAAGTCCTCGAGCGCATAATCGAACCGGAAAGAGTTATTACATTTCGAGTACCCTGGGTTGATGAACAGGGAGAAGTAAACATTAACCGTGGTTTCAGAATTGAAATGAACAGTGCAATTGGTCCCTATAAAGGTGGATTACGCTTTCATCCATCCGTAAACCTTGGAATATTAAAATTCCTCGCTTTCGAACAGGTTTTCAAAAACAGCCTTACCACTCTTCCAATGGGCGGAGGTAAAGGCGGGTCAGATTTTGATCCAAAAGGCAAAAGCGATTTAAAGATTATGCGTTTCTGCCAGGCTTTTATGAGCGAACTGTACCGCCACATAGGTCCAAACACAGATGTACCAGCCGGTGATATTGGAGTAGGCGGAAGAGAGATCGGTTATCTTTTTGGACAGTATAAAAAACTTAGAAATGAATTTACAGGCGTGCTAACCGGTAAAGGATTAAACTGGGGAGGCTCTTTGATAAGACCCGAGGCAACTGGATATGGAGCTGTATATTTTGCAGCAGAAATGCTCGAGACTAAAAAAGAAACTCTCGAAGGAAAAGTGTGTCTCGTTTCCGGCAGTGGAAATGTTGCACAATATACAGTTGAAAAAATACTCAGCCTAGGCGGCAAAGTTGTAACACTTTCAGATTCCAACGGATATATTTATGATGAAGAAGGAATAAATACCGAAAAGCTTCATTTTGTTATGGAATTAAAAAATGTCCGCCGTGGAAGAATAAAAGAATATGTAGCTAAATATAAAAATGCTGTCTACACTGAAATAAACCCAAAAGATGATTTCAATCCTCTTTGGAATCATAAAGCACAATGTGCATTCCCGAGCGCAACACAAAATGAAATAAATGGCAAAGATGCACAAAACCTGTTAAAGAACGGAGTGTATGTTGTTAGTGAAGGCGCAAATATGCCAACAACAATTGACGGTGTAAACCTATTTCTCGATAAGAAAATACTTTACGGACCGGGTAAAGCAGCAAATGCAGGCGGCGTAGCTGTTTCCGGTTTGGAAATGACACAAAACAGTATGCGCTTACCCTGGAATAGAGAAGAAGTTGATAAAAGACTACAAATGATTATGAAAGATATTCATCATACTTGTATTACAATGGCAGATAGATTCGGCACACCGGGCAATTATGTAAACGGCGCAAATATAGGCGGATTCCTGAAAGTTGCTGATGCTATGATGGATCAGGGCGTAGTATAAATTTATTTAGTAAATTTATAAAGCTGGGGATTTATAATTCCCCGGCAATTATTATTTCTTAAAAACCACGAAAAACAATGCCGGACCAAAATGATGTTGTAAAAACTAATTTTGATGATTACTGGGTTGAGCACGGTTACGGTACAAGGTTCCAGGGTTTTCAAAATTTAATGAGACTTCGAATAAGGGATATTCTCCTTGTTTCAAGTCTTTATGATCTTTACTTGTTTGAAGAAGACGGAAGACTTTATGAGTTAATCAGGAACGAATACCAGGGACTTAACCTCAGTCACTCACCGGAATTAACCAGAGTTTCAAGTGGAAAAGATGCAATTGCGCTCGCTAAAGAAGAAAGAAGATTTGACCTCATAATCACCACTCTTCACATCGAAGATATGCACCCGATAAACTTTGCAACAATGGTAAAAGAATCGGGGCTAAATATTCCTGTTGTACTTTTAGCACACGATAACAAAGAATTTAAATACCTTCTGCTAAAACCTGAAATTTCAGCCTTCGATAAAGTGTTCATCTGGCAGGGAGATTTCAGAATAATAATTGCAATTGTAAAATATTTTGAAGATAAAATGAACATCGATCACGACAGCAGAATTGTCGGTGTTCAGAACATAATATTCATTGAAGATAACGTCAGATATTATTCTTCGTTTTTACCTGTAATTTATACTGAAATATTAAACCAGTCTCAAAGATTAATTTCCGAGGGAATTAATCTTACTCACAGATTTTTAAGAATGCGAGCAAGGCCGAAAATTCTTCTCTGCACTAATTACGAAGAAGCCTGGGAACTTTATCAAAAATATAAAGAACTTGTGCTCGGAGTTATTTCTGACATTGATTTTCCTAAAAACGGGGAACAAAACCCAACAGCTGGATTAGAAATTGCAAAAGCTATTAAAAATGAACATCCGGATATTCCAATCCTTCTTGCTTCAAATAATCCTGAGCATTCAAAAACGATTAGACAAATAGGCGCATCATTTGTCTTAAAGGATTCCAGTCTCCTGTTTAATGAACTTCGGCAGTTTATGATTCAGAATTTTAGTTTTGGAGATTTCATTTTTAGAACACCTGTCGGAGTTGAAGTTGGCAGAGCAAATGATTTAAAAAGTCTTGAAGAGCAGTTTAAGGTTGTTCCTGAAGAAAGCCTAAAGTTTCATGGAGAAAGAAATCATTTTTCAAACTGGTTAAAAGCAAGAACTGAGTTTTGGCTTGCTCATCAACTTAGACCACGGAAAGTTTCTGACTATTCCTCGGTAGAAGAACTCAGGCAGGATTTAATAAAATCTCTTCACAATTATAGAAATTTAAGGCAAAGAGGTATTATTGCTGATTTTATCAAAGAATCTTTCGATCCGAACAGCAGTTTTGCAAGGATAGGTGGAGGTTCACTAGGTGGAAAAGCACGTGGACTCGGTTTTGTAAATACACTAATAAATAATTATAATGTGCGAGATCAATTCAAAGGTGTCCAGATATCGGTTCCTTCAGCTGTAGTGCTTGGTACGAATGTTTTTGATCAGTTTATTGACGAAAATAATCTCAGGAAATTTGCACTAAGCTGCGATGATGATGAAGAAATTACAAAAAGATTTTTAGAAGCTGAAAGATTTCCTGAAGACATACTCGGAGAACTGGCTGCATTTTTGGATATTATTCATTCACCACTGGCAGTGCGTTCATCAAGTTTGCTTGAAGATTCACAATATCATCCTTTTGCGGGTGTATATGAAACATATATGATCCCGAATAATCATCCCAACCCTCTCATAAAATTAAACGATCTTGTTAATACAATAAAAAGAGTTTATGCTTCTACATTTTATAAAGGGGCAAAAAATTATATAAAAGTTACCAGCTACCGGCTTGAGGAAGAAAAGATGGCGGTAATTATACAGAAAATGATAGGCGCAAAACACGATCACAAATTTTATCCTGAATTTTCAGGTGTGGCAAAATCATTTAATTTTTACCCGATGTCTCCTCAAAAATCAACGGATGGAATTGTTTCAGTTGCACTTGGTTTGGGCAAAACTGTAGTTGATGGAGGAAATACTGTAAGATTCTGCCCAAAATATCCAACAGATCTAATTCAATTCTATTCTACAAAAGAATCACTGGACAGCAGCCAGAAAGATTTTTATGCTTTAAACCTAGATGGCAATTCAAATTTTGGATTTGTAACCTATGATATGTTAACAGAAAAATTTGGATTGAACATAGCCGAAAAAGAAGGAACTCTAAACTTACTCGGCGCAACTTATTCTCCTGAAAACGATACTATTTCTGACGGAATTTCAAGACCCGGAGTCAGGCTTGTAAATTTCGGACCGATTCTAAAACATAAACTATTTCCACTACCGGAAATAATTGATTTATTGCTTGATATGGGTACCTGGGGAATGGGCACGCCTATTGAAATTGAATTTGCGGTTAACATGTCAGTCCCAAAAGATAAGCCAATTCAATTTGGACTTCTTCAAATGAGACCACTCGTAATAAATCGCGAACACGAAGAAATTTCAATTGAGAAATTTGAACCCGAAAAATTGCTTTGTTACAGTGAACAAGTTTTGGGTGATGGAGTAATGAAAAATATTTGTGACATTGTTTTTGTCGATTATCATTTATTTGACAGATCAAAAAGCAGAGATGTTGCAAAAGAAGTGAGCATGTTTAACAGCCAATTAATGGATGAAGACAAACCTTATTTATTAATTGGTGTTGGCAGATGGGGCTCACTCGATCCGTGGCTCGGAATACCTGTAACCTGGGAACAGATTGCTGGCGCGCATACAATTATTGAATCGGGATTTAAAGATTTTGCTGTTGAACCTTCGCAGGGCTCTCATTTTTTTCAAAATCTAACTTCATTTATGATTGGATATTTTCACGTCAATAGTCATAAACACCAGGGATTAATTGATTGGGATTGGTTATTGGAACAAAAACCATTTGAATCAAAAACATTTACTAAGCATCTTCGTTTTGAATCCCCGATTATTATAAAAATGAGCGGATATCAAAACAAGGGCGTAATTTATAAACCGGAGGAATAATTTGGAAACGGGGAAATCTTCGGAGCAATCTGAATTAATTGAACTTTGCCCTCACTGTGGACACAGGCTTAGTCCCTGGCAGCAGGTTTTATTGAAGGTAGACCGGGCATTGACCTGCAAAAATTGTTGGTACCGAATAATACTGAACGTTCCAGCTAATGAAGAAAACCAGCCTGAAAATTCAAATGAAAAAAATTAATCCTAAAGGATAAAATATGGAATCATACAATTCATTCAATGTAGCTAAACAGCAAATAATTGAAGCAGCAAAGATTTTGAATCTTGATAATGCAACCAAAGAATTACTAAGTCAGCCTCAAAGAGAATTTAATTTCACACTTCACGTAAGAATGGATGACGGAACTGTGAAAATTTTCCAGGGTTACAGAATTCAATATAATTTTGCACGGGGACCCGCAAAAGGAGGAATTCGTTTTCATCCTGATGAAACTGTAGATACAATTCGTGCACTAGGCTGCTGGATGACCTGGAAAACTGCAGTAGTTGATCTCCCTCTCGGCGGTGGAAAAGGAGGCGTTTGCTGCGATCCAAAAAATATGTCACAACGCGAACTTGAAAATTTATCGCGTGAATATATCCGCGCTATTGCTCCATTGATCGGAGCAAAAAAAGATATTCCTGCACCGGATGTTTATACAAATCCGCAGACAATGTCTTGGATGATGGATGAATTTGAAACTATTATGAACAGGCACGAACCGGGAGTATTAACAGATAAACCGCAGCAAATTGGTGGAACGGAAGGAAGAAGAGACGCGACTGCACGCGGGGGAGTTTATACAGTAAGGGAAGCCTGCAATCTTTACGGTTACGACCCGACAAAAACTTTTGCAATCCAGGGATTTGGAAATGCGGGACAGCGTGCTGCACTACTTCATCATGAAATTCTTGGAGGTGGAAAACTTGTTGCAGTTAGTGATTCCCGCGGTGCAATTTATAATCCATACGGTTTTGATTCAAAAGAACTTGTTATGCACAAATTAAAAACCGGATCAGTAACAGGTTTTCCCGGATCAAAATCGATACCTCATGATCAACTGCTCGAATTAGATGTAGAAATACTTTATCCGGCTGCATTAGAAAATGCAATCACTTCTAAAAATGCCTCAAACATAAAAGCAAAAGTAATTTGTGAACTTGCAAACGGACCAACAACACCAGAAGCTGATATAATCTTAAATAAAAAAGGCATACATGTAATTCCGGATATACTCGCCAGCGCTGGCGGCGTTACTGTATCTTATTTTGAAATGGTGCAGGATAATTACTCTTATTTCTGGGATGAAGAACTTGTTCACAACAGGCTTGATGATAAATTAACAAAAGCATATCACACAGTAATGGAAGCCGTAAAAGAAAAGAAAGTTCACTCACGCCTGGGAGCAATGGTTGTTGGAGTTGCAAGAGTTGCTGAAGCTTGTAAGTTGAGAGGCTGGGTGTGAATCCCGGGAATTATAATCCCCGGGGTTATTAAATAATCTTATGGGAATATTCCCAGCGCATAATAAGAGTCAGCTATTTTATTTATTGCGGTAACAAAAGCAGCCGTTCTTAAATCTGGAATTTTCTTGTTTGATTTCCAGGTTTCACGTATTTCATTATAAGCAGTGACCATTGTCTCTTCCAATCCTGAATTTACAAGATCTTCTTCATCAGCACCATGGGTTATTATATTTTTGGATTTTTGATCAAGGTTTTTACCAATTGCTGTTTCAATAGAGTTAACAAGGGTATGATAAATCAATTCGTCATATCTTTTTCCCATTCTCCCAAATCTTACGTGTGATAGATTTTTCAACCACTCAAAATATGAAACAGTAACACCGCCGGCATTCAGATACAGATCAGGAATAATTAATATATCTTTTTTAAGTAATATTTTTTCAGCTTCCGGAGTTACAGGACCATTAGCAGCTTCTGCAATTATTTTAGTTTTTATTCTATTTGCATTTTTACTGTTGATTTGATTTTCTAGTGCAGCGGGTATAAGAATATCACATTCAAGTTCAAGTGCATCTCCCCGGTTCTTTAAATTTTTTGCACCCGGAAAATCCATTATAGAACCTTTTTCTTTTCTGTGCTTCATTAATTTATTTATATCAATTCCGTTGGAATCAAATATTGAACCTTCGTATTCAGCTAATCCTATAATTTTTGCTCCAGCTTCGGAGAAAAATTTTGCAGTATGAAAACCTACATTTCCGAGTCCTTGTATAACAACTTTTTTTCCCTCAACACCGGGTGTAAGTCCAAGTTGTTTTAAATCGGATTTATTATTCAAGGCTTCTCTGACTCCAAAATATACACCTCTTCCTGTTGCTGCAGTTCTTCCCCTAATTCCTCCCTGGCTTATCGGCTTACCTGTTACGCACCCCTGTGAGTCAATTGATCCGGAATTAAACGCTGCATAAGTATCAGCTATCCACGCCATTTCCCTTCCGCTGGTTCCGTAATCAGGGGCAGGCACATCAATTCCAGGTCCTATAAAATTCTTTTTAATTAACTCTGAAGTATATCTTCTTGTGATGTGTTCTAATTCAACTTCATTATATGCCCGGGGATCAATACAAACACCTCCTTTAGCCCCACCGAAGGGCACATTTACAACTGCGCATTTGTAAGTCATTAAAGCGGCAAGTGCCATTACTTCATCCTGATTAACGGAAAGACTGTATCTTATTCCACCTTTTACAGGAAGTTTATGCTGGCTGTGTTCAACCCTGTAGGCAGTAATTACTTTGATCTTATTTTTTATTCTGACGGGAAATTTCATTTCGTAAACGCTGTTGCAATCTTTTATCTGGTCAAGCAATCCGGGAGGATATTTCGTGAATTGTGCTGCGCGGCTAAAATAATCGAGAACATCTCCGTAAAAACTGTGTTCTCTTTTGGCTTTAATATTATTACCGTTTGAATTTTGCATAAAAGTCTCCTGCTAATGCAATTTAAGAGTTGATTTTAAACTTAGGCTGAATAAAGTTAGGCATTTAAAATAGTTCAGGCAAGCCAATATTAATTTTGAATTTATATTCAGCTATTCGGATTTTAATATTAATCCATCCGGGTCAAATTGAAATTGAGTTCCTTCAGAAATATCAATTGTCGCTTTACCATTTGGCATTTCAACTCGTTCAGTCTTATCGCCAATTTTCACATCAACGGGTAAAAAGAAAGGTAAATTATCCGGAGTTTCCCATTTCAAAGTCAATTTTCCATGTGAAAATTCTGAAATAAGTTTCGGAAGTTTCGGCTGCCTTAAATATACTTCGAAAAACCAGCCCAGCTTCTTTCCGGAATATTTCTCAGCAATATTTAATAAGTCATCAGTTGTTGCAAACCTGCATTGACTTCCATCAGTTACTTTTTCCATTTCCGGATCAGGATAAGCAAATCTTCTAAGAATTGTAAAGAATGCGTCATCGCCAACCAGGTATCTTAATGTCTGCAATACCCAAGCACCCTTTGCATAAATATCACCGTCCGTGTACATAGATTGAATTGTTTTAGATTCCCTGGGTGCAACCGGGTGAACATTTTTAATTCCTTTTCCAATTTCTCTTAAGTATTTAAAATATTCATTCTTTCCTTTTAATTTTGCTGCATACAAGGGCTGCATAAATGCACATAAACCTTCGTGAAGCCAGAAATCATTCCAGTCAAGAGCAGTAACCAAATTTCCCCACCATTCATGACCAAGTTCGTGATGATGAAGCCAGTCAAAACCATGAGGACCTTCCTTAAATTGGTTTCCGTAAGCAATTATTGTTTGATGCTCCATTCCCAGATGTGGGGTTTCAACAACACCGTATTTATCTGCACGAAAAGGATAGGGACCCAGAGTTTCTTCATAAAACCGAAGATGTTCAAGAAATTCGGGAAATATTTTTACTCCTTTTTCATAATCTTCCGGAAGGACCCAAAAAGTTACAGGAATAATATCTCCTGAAGTACTTTCATAGTTTTGTGAAATAGTTTTAAATGGACCAGCGTTTAATGAAATTCCATAATTATTAATCGGAGTGGAAACAAACCAATTATAAGTTGAGGTGTTATTTTTATTAACAACAACATTAATTAATTTTCCATTTGATGCTACTACAAGTGGATTTGGAACTGTAAAGTGTAAAGCAACTGAATCAGCTTCATCCGAAGGGTGATCTTTACAGGGCCACCATAAATCAGCACCATTTAACTGACAGGTTGTCGCAATCCACGGCGTTCTATCTTTTGTTTTCGACCAAGTAAATCCACCGTCCCAGGGCGGACGAGGCGATATTCTGGGTTTTCCACTGTATTTAATTTGAACAACTATCCTATCTCCCGGTTCTTTTTTCTCATTTAATTTAATCCAGATTTTCCCAACCATTCTTTCAAATTTTGCTGAATGATATTTCTCCGCCCAGTTCATCTCTTCAATTGAACTTATTTCATATACTGTATCAAGATCTAGTACAAACCATTCCAAAGGCGATGTTGCATTTGCATAGACAGAAACATTTCCGGAAATGGTACTGTCAGAAGGATTCACTTTTATTCCTATATCATAAAATTTAATATCATAAGCCGCCTGTTCCGGTATCAGAGGTCCGCCGCTATCATTAATTGGAGTTTGAGCAAGAACTGTGAATGAAACGATAATTATAATTAAAAAGGATTTATAGAATTTCATATCATCATTTTTTATAAGTTATAAATAATTATTTACAATGGGTAACAATCTCTTTTAATGGTTTCTTTTTTATATCCGGAACTTTTGCTTCTTCTGCCGGATGACCTACAACAAGTAGCAAATATGGCTTTTCATTCTTTGGTCTATTCAGTATATCATTTAAAAAATTCATCGGGCTTGGAGTATGAGTTAATGAAACCAATCCAGCATTATGAATAGCCGTAATTAATATCCCGGTAGCAATGCCCACTGATTCTGAAGTATAGTAGTTTTTTACCAGTCTTCCATCAGGCAGAACATCATATTTTTTCGAAAAGATTGCGACAAGATAAGGAGCTGTCTCAAGAAAAGGTTTATGTTCATCAGTACCGAGAGGAGCCAGAGCATCCAGCCATTCCTGCGGCGCCCGTTGGGTATAAAAAGCTTTTTCCTCTTCTTCACCAGCAATCCTGATTTTCTTTTTTATTTCCGGGTTACTAACAACTACAAAATGCCAGGGCTGCATATTTGCACCGTTTGGAGCAGTGCCCGCAGCTGCGATGCAGTTTTCAATTATTTCTAAAGCAACTGGCTTATCTGAAAAATCTCTTATCGTTCTTCTCTTCTGTATTAATTCATAAAACTCAATTGATCTGTCAATCATTTCCTGATCTGAATAATTGATATCACTTTTATAATTGATAAATTTATTTCCCGCCATAATTTTAATTGATTTATTTCTACAAATCTATTTCTACTTTTCAATATATTTTTTTCTAAGTTCCTTTATCCCGTTCTGCTCACCAATAATTGTCAACTGATCACCTTCCTGCAAAAAAGTATCTCCATGAGCAATGATGACAAGTTCGCCCCTTCTAATCCAGGTTACAAGACAACCCTCTGGAATATTCATATTGGAAATCGTTTTATCAATAAGTGGAGCAGTTTGATCTGATCTTGTGATTACCAGAGACAAATATCTTTCATCGTGAAGCAGCGCTTCTTTAATATCCTGTTCATCTTTTGCTAATTGCCAATCCAATGCAAAACTATCTTCATCCACCCTGCTTGCTATTTGTGCAAGTATACGAAGATGCTGTGCAGGATTACTCTCGGGACTAACTAAAAAGAAAACCGCATTTACAATCTCCCTTTTTTCCTGGAAATCAGTAAGAGGATTATTAAGAACAATTTCTATCCCTTTTTTACTCCTGACCAGAACCATTTCAGGATGTTGAAATCCTTTCATTCTAAGATGAGGAAGAGCTATATTATGAGTTACAGGCGTTGCACCTATCCTTGTTCCTTCAAGAAATTCTCTTTCAAGTTCATTGGAAGAATGCTGAACAAACTGCGCCAGCCATTGTGAAGCTTTATTTACAACGTATTCAAAATCAACGGATTTATCCAGATCAATAACAAAACTCCTAGCAACAATAAGATCGAATGGATCCTCTTCGCGCAGACCTTTTTCTTTTAATATTCCTCTTAATTCACTGTCAAGTCCTCCGTAACGCGAACGTCCCAGCCTTTCAAAAATATGATAGATCGCACCATTCCTTATAACTCTTTCTTTTGCATAAAACCAGTACCAGGCCGAACCAATTAAAACCAAACCAACAGTAAAAACTATTGGCAAAAATCCCATTTCAATAATCAACCAGATTGGGGCAAGAATACCAACAATCTGAAGATACGGATAAAATGGTGACCTGTAACCGGGATCATAGGAATCAATTTTACTTTCCCTCATAATTATTACAGCGAGGGAAACAAAACCAAACATCAATAATTGAAAAGCGCTGGCTAGTTTTGCAATCTTTGCCGGATCAAAAATTAAAAGTATTAAAATGATTATTGCTACTGTAAGAATAATTGCAACAAAAGGGGTACCTTGTGAACCAATCTTTTGAAACAATCTCGGAAGCATATGGTCGCGGCTCATCGCTAAAGGATATCGGGATGCACTTAATGTTCCCGCATTGGCAACTGATAAAAATGCCATCAAAGCTGCAATGGTTACAAAAATAGTTCCAACCTTTCCAAAAATAATATCCGCAGCTGTTGCAACCGGGGTAAGATCACCTGAAAGTTTTTCAATCGGTATTACACCAACCATTACAACAGTACCCAATACGTATATTACAAAGGCACTTCCAAGTGCAAGAAAAATTCCTCTTGGTATATTTCTCTCTGGATTTTTAATTTCCTCGGAAAGGCTGGCAACCTTTGTAACCCCAACATAACTAATATAAACCAAACCAGCAGTTGAAAAAATTGATTTTAAATCATTTGAAAAAATGTCTTTAAAATGAAGAGACTGAATTTCCGGGATACCTCTGCCAATAAAAACAGTTAGGATGGCAAGTAAACCAATTACAAGGATTATTTGAAATTTGCCACTCTTTTTCGTTCCGAATAAATTCAATAAACCGATAGCTAAAGCAAATAATATAGCAATTAAAATAATTGGTAAATTCGGAAAAAATAATTCGAGATAAGCACCCATTCCAATAAGAGCAAAAGCTACTTTAAGAATTAAAGCAAGCCATGTTCCTATTCCCCCGACAGTTCCAAATAAGGGCCCGAGTGAACGATCAAGGAAATAATAAACACCACCTGCACGAGGCATTGCTGTTGCAAGTTCAGCTACACTAAACATTGCAGGCACAAGAGGAATTGCAGCAATTATATAAGAGAAAATCATCGCGGTGCCTGCCTGCTGTGCGGCTATGCCAGGCAAGAGAAAAAATCCAGCACTTAAAGTTGTGCCGGTAGCAATGGCGTAAACATCAAATAACCGAAGTTCTTTTTTTAATCTTAATTTTTTTAGTAATTCCGGCATATTACTTACAAATAGTAATTGAAATTAGACCTGATGCATTAATATGCAAAATTTTTAGATAAGAAGTTATGAGATTAATGAATGAGAAAAAGAGCTAATTTTTTAATTAATGCATTTTTTCTTCTCCACACAAAAAGCAATAACGAATCAGGCTATTGACAGAACAGCTTGACAATAAATTAAAATCAGATTAATTTAGTTTTCGACTATTTGAGTATTTTAGTCCAATTTATAGAAAGAAAATAAAATGGGAACTGAAAAAACAAAAATTAAGGAAACTGGAATTATTAAAGCTGCACGGCAAAGATTTGCTCATTACGGCTATTCTAAAGTTACTATGGATGAAATTGCCGCAGATGTAGAACTTGGGAAAGCCTCTCTATATTATTATTTCCCAACTAAAGAAAACCTGTTCCAAGAAGTAATTCTGCAGGAACAGGATGAATTTGCAGAAGAAATTGAAAAAATTTTGCAGAATGAAACCTGTGCTGAAGATAAGTTACTCCAATATGTTGACCAAAGATTAAAATACTTCAAAAAACTTGTTAATCTTGGCGCACTCTCTTTTTATTCTTTTATAGAAAAAAAATCTCACTTCAAACAATATTATAAAAAATTTGAAGAACGTGAACTTCAGTTACTGGCTAAAATATTTGAGGAAGGAAGGAGCAAAAAGGAATTTAAAGCGGAAATTGATGAAAAATTTATCAGGGTTTTTCTGCACATTTTACAGGGATTAAGATTAAGAACTTTAAAAATGATTGCTGGTCAAAAAATTGATAATAAATCATACAAAGAATTGAAAGATGAAATGTTAATGACGGTAGATATTTTTCTTAAAGGGATAAAACCGTAAGAAGTTCTTTAGAAAAACTAATAGAAATTATAGAATAATTAAATCAGGAAAATTATATGGACGGGAATGATAAACCGAAAAGTGTAAAACCAATGTATAAAAAAAAGAAAGTATTAATTCCGGCAATACTTCTTATTGTTGCTATTGCCGGCTTCTGGTACTGGTACCAGATACAGCTTGGACATATCTCAACAGACGATGCTTTCATAGACGGTGACAGGCTTAATCTTAGCTCAAAAATGCTGGGAAGAATTACAAATCTTTATTTCGATGAGGGCGATACCGTAAGACAAGGTGAGTTGATTACTGTTATAGATTCATCAAATATTTATGCGCAAATGAAAGAGGCTGAAGCGCAATTAAGTCTCTCAAATGGAAATATAAAATTATCTAAAGTTAAACTTGAGAAAGCAAAAGAAGATTTTGATCGGGCTGAGCTTCAGTATAAGAATAAGCTGATTCCAAAACAACAATACGATCATGCTCTGAAACAACTTCAGGAGATGCAGGCTCAACTTACAATTTCGGAAAGCCAGATTAAAACAGTTACCGCAAAAATAAATGTTTTATCAACTGAGCTTGAAAACACAAAAGTTGTTTGTCCAATTACAGGAGTGATAGCTAAAAAATGGGTGCTTAAAGGAGATGTTGTTCAACCGGGACAGCCAATTTATACTATATACAATAATGAGAATCTATGGGTTACAGCTAATTTTGAAGAGACAAAAATATCCTCTATTTCAAGTGGTGATTCCGTCGATATTTCAGTTGATGCCTATCCGGATAAAATTTTTAAAGGAAGCGTTCTTCAATTAGGAACAAATACAGCATCGCAATTTTCTTTAATACCACCAAACAATGCCTCCGGGAATTTTACAAAAGTGACGCAAAGAATTCCGGTTAAAATTTCTATAGTCCAGGTTATAAATAATTCTGATAAAAAAATAAAACTACTTCCCGGCATGTCAGTAGAAGTAGATGTAAAAGAAGAAGAGAAATAAATGCTGAACTTTTTTAACATCTATCTAAGACAGAACATTACAAATATGTTCCCTTCAATGAAGCCCGGACACAAAGCTTATAGCTGGTGGGTTTTATGGAGCGTGATGATCGGTACTTTTATGGCTGTGCTTGATGTGACAATTGTAAACGTAGCTCTACCAAAAATTATTGCATCTTTCGGAACAAGCATTGATAAAGCTGAATGGGTACTTACAGGTTATCTTTTAGTTTTTGCCGTTATGCTTCCATCATCAGGGTGGATTGCAGATCATCTTGGTTACAAAAGAACTTATTTTCTAGGGCTTCTCTTTTTTACTATCGGATCATTTTTATGCAGTCTTTCGTGGGATGAAAATTCTCTTATTTTTTTCAGGCTTGTCCAGGCACTCGGTGCTGGATTAATAATGCCTGTTGGTATGGCTATAACAACCCGGGAATTTCCACCTGAGAAAAGAGGTATGGCTCTTGGTTTTTGGGGAATTGCAGCAGCAGCCTCAATTTCACTTGGCCCTATGATCGGCGGATACCTAGTTGATCGTTACAGCTGGGGAGCAATTTTTGATGTGAACGTACCGGTTGGAATTATTGGTTTGATTTCCGTTTACATTATACAAAGGGAATACAAAACCGAGCATATTAGATCTTTTGATTTTCTTGGCCTTATTTCAATGACTTTGTTTTTAACTTCCCTTTTGCTTGCTTTTGCGGATGGAAATGCTTCGTGGAACACTGGCGGCTGGACATCAAATTTTATAGTTACCTGTTTTACCATTTCCGCAATTAGCTTTATCGTTTTCATAATCACGGAATTTTCAGTTAAACATCCTTTAATAGAATTAAGATTATTAAAGAACAGGAATTTTTTCATCGCAACAATGATGATGTTTATTTTCGGTGCAGCATTGTTTGGAAATTCTTTTTTACTTCCTCTGTATCTTCAAAACTCTTTAAATTACACTGCTCTGCAAGCCGGGATGGTATTCTTTCCTGTTGGAATTATACAGGCTTTTATGTCGCCAATTGCCGGAAGACTTTCCGATAAAGCAAATCCTAAAATTCCGGTTTTCATTGGCATAGTATTGCTGACTTTAAGCATGTACTATTCATCGACTTTTTCCGAATATTCAATGCACGGGCAGATAATGCTTCCGCTTTATCTAAGAGGATTTGCCTTGGGATTTATTTTTATTCCACTCACAAATATTGCTTTGCTTGATATTCCCAGGAACGAACTTGCACAGGCAAGCGGTTTGTTCAACACTATTAGGCAAATTGGTGGAAGCTTTGGAGTTGCAATTTTAGGAACAATTTTAACTCAGAGAGTAATTTATCACACCTCTGCTTTTAGTGAAGCAGCAAATCAATATTCTGCTCAATTCAAACATATCACATATGGTGTACAGGAATTTGTAAAACATAATACAGGAAGTACGGGCAGCGAAATGTTATTGAGGACAAAAGCATTAGTTGCACAACACCTGGTAAACCAGGCTTTTATTGAAGGAATAAACGATGATTTTTTAATTGGAGCTTTGTTAACAGCAATTCTCATAATTCCGATCTTCCTTATCTCCACAAAGAATAAAAAGAAGAACAAAGAAAATATTGAAATATTAGAATAGAATTCCGGGAGAACATAAAGAATATGAAAAAGCTATTTTTGATAATTATTTTGATAACATCAGTAAATTGTTTCTCGCAACAATCTGATAAAGAAATATTAAAATTGAATGATGCAATATCATTGACGTTAAAAAATTATCCCCTCTTAAAAAAGGCTGTGAAAAATGTAGATGTATTCAATGCGAAGATAAAACAGCAGGAAAGCTTTGATTATCCTGTAGTAAATGCAGAAGCAACTTATACAAGGATTGGACCAATTCCTTCAATCGGATTACCCGGTACAGGCAGTTTTGAACTGGCTCCGGTAAATAATTACGATGCGCACATTGCAGCTTATTATAATTTATATGATTTCGGTAAAAAAGATGCGGAATTGGATTTAGTAAAATCGTATAAAAAAACAGCAGAAGACAATATTGATTTTGTAAAATCAGAATTAACCTTTGCTGCCATAAGAACGTTCTATTCAATTCTTTTTCTCGAAAAAAGTATTGCAGTAAATGAAACAGATATTGAGACATTAAAAGAACATATTGACATCACAAACAGAAAAATCGAAAGCGGAACTGCAACTGACTATGATCTGTTAAGCACAAAAGTCAGGCTTGCTGATTACAAAAGCAATAAAGTAACTTTACAGAATCAACTTAACAATCAGATTATTTTATTAAAGCATTTAACCGGCTTATCTAAAAACCAGGGATTTAATTTATCAGGGGACTTTTCTTTACTAACAACAAAAATAAATCTTGATTCATTAATCCAAGTTGCATTTAATCAAAGGCAGGAATTAACAATTGCAATGGATAAAGAAAATTCCGCTCATTTAAAAAAGAATATAACATCCATGGCTGACCGACCAAATGTAAATTTACAGGTAAGTTACGGATTGAAAAACGGGTTCGAGCCAAACCTTGATGCAATAAGGGGAAACTGGTCTGCGGGCATAGGAGTTTCAATTCCAATTTTTAATGGTTTCAGAACAGATGCCCAGGTGGAAGAAGCCAAAGCAAATCTCAATGTATCTGAAATCAATACAATGGAGATAAAAGAAAGAATCAACAGCGAAGTGCAAAAAGCAGTTGATAATATTAACTCAAATCTTGAACAAATAAAAACAGCTGAATTAAAAATTAATCTCGCAGAACAGGCATTGGAAAAAGCTAAAGCACAATATGCAAGTGGTGTAGGAACTAATCTTGATCTGCTTGATGCAGAAACACATCTTGCGGATGCGAAATTTTTATACTTGAAAGAGACCTACAACAATATTATACATTCATACGAATTAAAAAAAGCTGTAGGTGATATTACCTGGTAGTTTTTCAATTATTTAGTGTCAGGAAGTTTGAAAGAATTTAATATTTTTTCGAAAAACTCCTGACAGCTATTAAATGCTTAATTTGCCAGGTAAGCTTTCATACCGCCAGGAACATTTTTAACATTGTAGCCATTCTTTTTTAACATATCGGGAGCAATGCTTGATCTTCTCCCTGATCTGCAAATAACTGCAATCTTTTTATATTTATATATTTTAAGTTCATCCATTTTATTCTCAAGTTCCTGCAAAGGAATATTAATTGCTGATTCAATTTTAGGAAGTTTATCGGAAAGCTCTACTTTTGTGCTGGCATTTAATATTACAAGGTTAGAGTTATTTTGCAATTGTCCTTTCTATATTTTTATAAAAAACCTGAAAGATTGTTTACCTCAATATTGGCACAAACCTAAAAGAATATAGTGAACGAAAAAACAGAAAAGTGTTAAATTAGTTTTTCTCTGAGAGCTTTAGCAACTGCACTACTATTTGAATGTACTTCCAGTTTTTCATAAATCTTTCTTATATGTGAGTCAATTGTATGATAACTTAAATACAATTTCTCAGCAATAAGTCTTTTACTTAACCCATCAACTAACAATTTTAGTATCTCTTTTTCTCTGGTTGAAAGATTGTATTCCTTTTTAAGAGGAATATAATTTCGAAACATTCTTAAAACTTTTGCTGCTATTGAGGAATTCATGGGAGCACCTCCATTTAGTACTTCCTTTACAGATTCAAATATATTTGCGGATGTTGAATCTTTTAGCAAATAGCCGGAAGCACCTCTGCAAATAGCTTTAAATACACTTTCGTCATCATCCTGAATTGTAAGCATTACAATTTTTGAATCAGGATAATTTTTCTTTATTTGCGGAATACAATCAACCCCATTCATTCCTGGCAATCCGATATCCAGCAAAATGATATCTGGTTCCAAATTTTTACTTTCAACTTCAATTAACGCGTCTTCGCAGGAAGCAAAGCTATAATTGCAACACATTTCTTCGCTTTGATTAATAAAATTAGAGAGTGTCTTCCGGAATAGATTGTTATCCTCAATTAGTACTATATTTATTTTTTGTATACCTATTAGTTTTTCCATTTTGAAGTTGTGAAATTACAGCATGACTATATTTAATTTTAAGTCATAATTCAATAACGTATTCGCGTGATATGAATAATGATAATTATTATATAAGTTATGAATTTTTATTATATCAAATTGATTATTGAATTATAGGGGTACTTTTAATGTTATCCTTGTGCCCTTCCCTAAAGTCGAAAATATTTTAAGTTCTCCATTTATTTGTTTTGAACGGGTTTTTAGATTCTTTAAACCATTCCCTTTTTTGACAGATAATTCATCAAATCCAATGCCATTGTCTTCGATTAACAGTATAAAATTTCCTTGTTCTTTATCAATAAATATCTTTACCTTTTCAGCTTTTGAGTGTTTTATTATGTTGTTAAGCGTTTCCTTAAAAATTAAATAAATATTCCTTTTTATATCCGGATTAATGCGCTCAGTAAATGAACTTTCCAAAGGAACAATATTATGATTAAAAGTCCTAAGCATCATAGCTGCTGTTTCTGTCATCCTTGTAACGAGACTATTAAGTTGATCGGTCATAGGGTTTGTAAACCATACTATATCTCTAATAGATTCCGCAGAGGATTTGGCTGCTGAATTTATATCTAATAATTTATTTATAGACTCTAAATCGTTTATTTTTTTTATTTTTCCACTTTTTGAATCATCAATCAGAATGGAACTCAACAGACCTATGCTACTAAGATTACTTCCTATTTCATCATGCAAATCAGATGCAATTTTTGTCCGTATGTTCTGTTTTTCAATTTCTTTTTCCGATTCAAATGCTTTTGCCATTAATTCAGCTTTTTCTGCACGAAGTTGTGCTTCTCTCAATTTGGATTTATCTTTTTCTTCTTTTAACACTTCTGCTTCTCTTCTTTTTCGTTTTTTTAGCTCATAGTGTCTGACAAATAATAATGCGCAAAAGAACAATAGTATATAAGTAATATGCGCCCACCAGGTGTTATAAAATGGTGGTAAAATAATTATTTTTATAGTTGCTTCTTTTTCATTCCAAACACCATCATTGTTAGCACCTTTTACACTAAATACATATTCACCCGGATCAACATTAGTATAGCTAGCAATTCGACGATTGCCGGAATAATTCCATTCATTATCAAATCCTTTTAGTATAAATGCGTATTTATTTTTCTCAGGATTTGTAAAATCCAGTCCAGCAAATTCAATAGTAAAATAATTATCCGAATATGATAATTCTATAGTTTCATTCTCAGCAAAAAATAACTTATTTAAATAGGGCATATCAAAAACTTTAAAAGCTGTAATTGCTATGGGAAGAACGTAATTATTAACTTTAATATTATCCGGAATAAATGATACTAAACCATTTATTGATCCAAAAAAACAGCTACCATCTTTGGATTTAAAATACGCCCCGACATTAAATTCATCTGAGGGTAAACCATCAGCCACAAAATAGTTTTTAAATGATTCTTTGATAATATCAAATTTTGATATCCCCCTATTTGTGCTGAGCCATAAATTGCCAGAGTTATCCGACAATATACCGTAGACAACATTGTTGGAAAGCCCATCCTGCTCAGTATATCTTTTTATAATACCTCGTCCCGGTTTATATTTCACCAGTCCGCCACCTGAAGTCCCTATCCAAAATGTACTGCCTTTTGATAAAAGGCAGAGACTTTGGTTATACAATTTGGTGTAATTCTGAGATTTCTCATCGAATGTTGAAATAGCAGAAACTAATTCATCAGAATTCGGATTGTATTTAAACAGACCGAAAGTAGTACAAAACCAAAAATCGCCAGTTGAGTCTTTAAATGTCTGATAAAGAACATATTTATTAAGCAGTTCCGAAGTATTTTTAGACGGATTGAACGGGGTAAATTTTTTCTTGGATTTATCAAATTTCACAATTCCACGTGCACTTGTGCCTATCCAGATACTAGTACCATCAATGTAAATCGATCTAATTATATTATAAAGAGAAGAATCATTAGTTTCGTTGTAACTGTATGTTGAGATTTTTTTTGTACTTTTATTCAAAAAACTCAATCCCGAATTAGTGCCTATCCATAAATTGTCCTTTTCATCTTTGGATAGCGAATAAACAATCTTATTTTCTATTTTACTGCTACCCGCCTGACCCGTTATTGCCTCTACTTTATCAGTTTTCAGATCGATTTTAAATAAACCATGATCGGTCGCTACCCAAACATCATCTTTTTCATCACTAAGAACAGACCAGACATTTTTTCCGCTTAATGGATCTTTTGAATCAGGGCCTATAATTACATTAAAATTTTTTGAGTTCTTTGTTTTGCATAATCCTCTGTTCGTACCTACCCAGATGATGCCGGAACGGTCTTCAAAAATTGAAAATATTGAATTATCGCTAATCGAAAAAGGAGTTGCATCTTCGGCATGGTAATTATAAAAAGTATTCAACTCAGGAATAAAATAACTGAATCCCGCATCTTCAGTTCCAATAATGATATTCCCGTTTCTATCACGGAACAAGCATTTGATATTGTTGCTAGTTAAGCTGTTTTTATTTGATGGATTATGATAATAATTTGTAAATGTAGTTTTTTTATCGAAGATACTTAGACCATTTTGGGTACCGATCAGAATATTTCCATCAGAACCTTCACAAATTGAATTAACATAATTAGATGCCAAACCTCCTTCGGAGTTAAATTTTTTAAAAACAGTATCTTTCCGGTCAAAAAAGATTAGGCCAGCATCTGCTGATCCTAACCAAAGATTTTTATCACTATCCTCATAGATTGAAGTAATGATGTTTGACGGGATACTATTAAATTTATTTTTATCATAAACAAAAGATACAAATGAATCACTTTCAGGATTGTATTTGCTTAGACCAGTCAGATAAGTACCCGCCCAAATCCGGTTGTCAGAATCAATAAAGATACAGAGAGCTGTAATTAGATTTAAATCATTATTGTCTTTTGTATATCGTCTAAAATAATTATTAAGAGGATCATATTTACATATCCCTCCACCACCAGTTGCTATCCATATATTACCGTCTTTATCTTCAGCTAAATCATAGATATAATTATGAGAAATTGAATTGCTATCTTCAATTACATTTTTAAAGATTACAAAATTACTTCCATCATATCTATTTAGACCATCCTGAGTTCCCAGCCATAAAAATCCCTGCCTGTCCTGAAGAATACATCTAACATTACTTTGAGATAATCCGCTTTCTATTGATATACTTTCAAATCTAAGGTTTCTCCCCTCAGTTAAACTTTCACTAAGTTGGGAAAAACAAAGAGAAGCATAAAGAAGAAATATTATCACTAAATATTTTGTCATTAATTTGTTTTTTATGAAAAAATATTTTCTATTTAATGTTATAATTCATTTGACTCTTCCGACTTTTGATTTACAAATTTCTGATATGATTTTTGATATATTTGATTTTATTATAGACTATTTATAAAAAATCAATTTTGTAAAACATTCAGGATTACAAATTAAAAACATATAGGTAAATCAGTTTTTACTTTCTAGTTTTCCTTAATACATAATATTTACTTTTTAAAATATGCTTTCATTCCGCCAAGAACATTTTCTGCAATGTATCCTTTTTTTACCAATAAATCGGTAGCAATGCTTGATCTTCTCCCTGATCTGCAAATAACTGCAATCTTTTTATCTTTATATGTTTTAAGTTCATCCATTTTGTTCTCAAGTTCCTGTAATGGAATATTTATAGCTGATTCAATTTTAGGAAGTTCTCCTGTTAGTTCTTCTTTTGTACGAACATCCAAGATTACAAGATCAGGATTATTTTGCATTTGTTCTTTCAATTCTGCAACGGTGATATCTCTTTTAGTATTTTCAGTTGTAGTCTGATCATTTTTATTGGAACAACCTATGCAGGCTACTGAGGCAATAAATAAAATCAATAAATACATTATTCTATTTCTAATCATTTAAATCTCCTGTTTAATAATCACAAAGATTAAGAGGACTGGAATAAATGAACATCCCTTTGCGGAAATGGAATATTTATTCCTTCCTGATCGAATTTTTCTTTCACTTTTTCAGTCATATCAAAGTAAACTCCCCAGAAATCGCTGGTCTTAATGTAAGCCCTTACACCAAAATTTACACTGCTATCAGCCAGTTCTTTTACGAGTATTTGCGGGGCGGGATCGGTTAGAATTCTTTTGTCACTCTCAATTAGTGACTTTAGTACTCCCCTTGCTTTTTTCATATCATCGCCATAACCAATTCCAAAGATCCACTCTGCTCTTCTCATTTCATTAGCGCTGTAATTAATAATTGAGTCACCCATAATTTTCCCGTTAGGGATTACAACTTTAATATTTTCAACGGTCTTCATCTGAGTATATAAAATCTGAACTTCTTCGATTGTGCCGGAGCTGCCGCCAGCCTGAACAAAATCTCCTGCTTTAAATGGTCTGAATAAAATCAATAGGAATCCTGCCGCAAAATTCGCCAGCGCTCCCTGCAAAGCAAAACCAACTGCAAGTCCTGCTGCACCAATAACAGCAATAAATGAAGTTGTTTGAATTCCAACCTGTGCAAGAGTTGCTATAACAACAAAAACAATCATCGCTGTATAAGTTAGATTGCAAATAAAAGAGTTTATTGTTGCATCAAGATTTCTCTTGCCGAGTATCTTCTTTAAATATTTTTTAATCATTTTCGCAATCCAGAATCCAACTATAAGGATTAGAATTGCTGAAATAATTTTCAGTCCATATAATGTAATTACATCTCTAACAGTAGAAATTATATTTTCCATTATTTTACTCCATTTAGTTATTACAGTTAATTAATAATCTAATTTGATTTGTTTTTCACCACGTTTATGAGGCTGCCTTTCAGAATCATTTCAACCTGTCTTTTGCTGAGCGAATGAGTGACTTTAATAGGCTTACCGTTCTTTTTATTTTCAAGAAATATTTCTTCTTCCTTTTCCAGGTTTGACTTAATATTTTTTATTTCAACTTCATCATCCTGCTCAAATTCCTTGTAATCTTCAGGATTCGAAAATGTTAATGGAACAATTCCAAAGTTCACTAAATTTTGCCAGTGAATTCTTGCAAAGCTTTTTGCAATAACTGCTTTTACACCTAAAAATCTTGGCGCTAAAGCTGCATGTTCCCTGCTTGAACCCTGTCCATAATTTTCCCCGGCAATAATAAAACTTCCTTTATCCTGAAATTTTATCGCCCTATCGTAATATGTTTCGTCAACCTGACTAAAAGTAAATTTACTGATCTCGGGAATGTTGCTCCTGTATGGTAATACTTTAGCTCCGGCTGGCATTATTTCGTCAGTTGAAATATCATCACCCACTTTTAAAAGCACCGGTCCTGATATTTTCTCCGGCAATTCATCAAATTCAGGTAAAGGCTTAATATTAGGACCTTTTTCAAGTATCACATTTTTACCATTTTTCCCGGGTGACAACAACATCCCAGTATTTAAAGTAATTTCTTCCGGCTCGTTAAATTTTGGATAATTCATCTTTAAAGTTCTTGGATCAGTTATTACTCCCGTCAGAGCTGAAGCTGCCGCTGTTTCGGGACTGCAAAGGAAAACAGAATCTTCCTTCGTACCTGATCTTCCCGGGAAATTTCGGGGGACTGTCCTCAAGCTGTTTCTACCTGTTGCCGGAGCCTGTCCCATTCCAATGCAGCCATTACATCCAGCCTGGTGAAGCCGTGCACCGGCGTGAATTAATTTTGACATTAATCCAAGTGAAATCAGGTTTTCAAGTATTTGTCTCGAAGTTGGATTTATATCAAGTGAAACTCCGCTGTTTACCTGTCTGCCGGAAACAATTAATGCAGCAATTGCAAAATCTCGTAAACCCGGGTTTGCAGAAGATCCAATATATGCCTGGTAAATTTCCTTGCCTGCAACTTCTTTAACAGGAACAACATTGCCGGGACTGCTCGGGCAGGCAATCATTGGTTCTAATTCTGAAAGATTAATTTCATCGTGTTCATCATACACAGCGTCTTTATCTGCTATTAATTCCTTCCAGTCTTTTTCTCTTCCCTGTGTCTTTAAGAATTTTTTCACGTCATAATCAGACGGAAAAACAGTTGTAGTTGCACCCAGTTCGGCACCCATATTTGCAATAACATGCCTGTCCATAGCTGAAAGATTTTTTAACCCGGATCCGTAATATTCAATAATTTTTCCAACTCCTCCATCCACATCATGCCGTTTTAACATTTCAAGAATTACATCTTTTGCACTTACCCAGTCAGGTAATTCACCAACAAGTTTTACTCCCATTACCTTTGGCATTTTGAAATAGAAAGGTTCGCCAGCCATTGCCATTGCCACTTCCAATCCGCCGGCCCCTATTGCAAGCATTCCAAGCGAACCCGCTGCCGGGGTATGACTATCTGAGCCAAGCATTGTTTTTCCCGGAATTCCAAATCGTTCCATATGCAACGGATGACTAACTCCATTCCCGGGTCTGCTGAACCAGATACCAAATTTCTGGCAGGCACTTTTAAGAAATATGTGATCATCAGGGTTTCTAAAATCTTCCTGAATTAAATTATGATCAACGTATTGTGCCGAGAGTTCGGTTTTTACCCGCGGGATTTTCATAGCTTCAAATTCAAGCTGAACCAAGGTACCAGTGGCATCCTGCGTAAGAGTCTGATCTATTTTTATTCCAATTTCATTTCCCGGTTCCATACTGCCTTCCAGCAGATGAGACTCAATTAACTTTTGAGTTACATTCTTTCCCATATCTTCACCTCAATATTTTCATCATACATCATTTCTTATAATAAAGATATCATTACAAATCAGCAAGCTAATTACTTGTAAACAGGTGATTTAATTAAGATTTTCATTTAAAAAAGAATATAGAAATAGCAAAAAAATTCTGAATAGATGCAAATTGAATGATAAAATTTAAAAATTTTTCCCATTTATCATTTTTATGGAGACTGGATAATTAAAATGTATTATTCTTAAAGATTATGAAAGATTATCATTAATCAAATAATACATTTTTAAATAATACACAGAGAGAATCATGTTAAAATTTGCATCTTTTTCAGCTTTATTGATTTTACTGGTGGGCGCAAACATTTCTTGTTCTGAAGGTGGAAGTATGGAAGTTAAAGGACTGAACAGGAATAATATGGACACAAATGTAAAACCGACTACCGATTTTTATGAATATGCTAATGGCGGATGGCTGAAAAATAATCCGATTCCCGGAGAATACAGCAGGTGGGGAAGTTTTGAAGTTCTTGCTGAAGAGAATTATAAAGTATTAAGAAGTATCCTGGAAAAAGCGTCCGAAAATAAAGACGCAAAACCGGGTTCCAACGAGCAGAAAATCGGCGATTTTTATTTTACAGGAATGGATACCGTAAAAATTGAAAATGATGGCTTTGATCCGATTAAACCGGAATTAAAGCAAATTGATGATATCAATTCTACGAAAGATTTATATGATGTTATTTCACATTTTCACACAACAGGTACCAGTGGAATTTTCAGGTTTTACGGAAATACCGATCAGAAAAACAGCGACATGGTTATTGCACAGATTTCACAGGGTGGTTTAGGTTTACCTGACCGGGATTATTATACAAAAGATGATTCACGTTCAAAAGATGTAAGAGATAAATATGTGAAACACGTTGTAAAAATGTTAACTCTTATCGGACAGGATGAAACAACAGCAGAAAAAAATGCTAATACAATAATGAACATAGAAACAAGATTAGCAAAATCTTCTATGACAAGAGTTGAAAGAAGAGATCCCAACAAAACTTACAATAAAATGAGCCTTAATGATCTTGTTAAAATGGCTCCGGGATTTGAATGGAAAAATTTCTTCAGCCAGATTGGTTTATCAGATCCGGGTGAAATAAATGTAGGGCAGCCTGAATTCATTAAAGAAGTTTCCGTAATGATGAAAGACATTCCACTTGATGACTGGAAAACTTTTTTAACCTGGAAACTAGTCGACGATGCTGCAAACTTTCTCAGTTCGCCTTTCGTAAATGAAAACTTCAACTTCAATGGCAAGTTTTTAAGCGGTCAGGAAGTTTTACCTGAAAGATGGAAAACAGTAATGAGAATGACCAGCAGAATGCTAGGTGAAGCATTGGGACAGATTTATGTTAAAGAAATTTTTCCTCCTGAAGCAAAACAAAGAGCGAACAAAATTGTTATGAATTTAATTGACGCGATGGGAGAAAGAATAAAAGGTCTTGACTGGATGAGCGAAACCACAAAAGAAGCTGCTTTGAAAAAACTTGCAGGTTTTACAGTTAAAATCGGTTACCCGGATAAATGGAAAGATTATTCCAAACTTGAAATAAAAAGAGATTCATATTCAGCAAATGTTCAGCGTGCAAGTGAATTTTCTGTTCAAAGAAATTATGATAAAATAGGAAAACCTGTAGATAAAACTGAATGGGGGATGACTCCTCAAACAGTTAATGCATATTATGAACCGACCAGGAATGAAATTGTTTTCCCTGCTGCCATACTCCAACCTCCGTTTTTCAACCAGGACGCAGATGATGCTGTTAATTACGGTGCAATGGGTGCTGTTATCGGGCATGAAGTTACTCATGGGTTTGATGACCAAGGCAGTCAGTATGATGTTGATGGAAACTTAAAAAACTGGTGGACTGAAGAAGATAAAACAAAATTTAAAGAAAGAGTGCAAAAAATCATCGATCAGTATGATGCATTTACTCCTGTTGATTCTACACATGTAAACGGATCCTTAACAACTGGTGAAAATATTGCCGATCTCGGCGGTTTAACAGTAGCATTCACAGCATTCAAAAAAACTGATGAATATAAAAATAATAAAATGATAGATGGATTTACTCCCCCTCAAAGATTTTTTCTTTCGTGGGCACAGGTCTGGAGAAATAATATTAAAGATCAGGCACTGATGTTAAGACTTAAAACTGATCCGCATTCACCGGGTAAATACAGAGTAAACGGACCATTTGCAAATATGCCGAAATTCTGGAATGCATTTAATGTAAAAGAAGGTGACCCGATGAGAGCTTCGCAAGATAAAGTTGTTAAGATTTGGTAAGATATTATTTGTAGAGACACGCTGTAGCGTGTCTCTACTTTAATATTTATTACATTCCTGCAGGCCACAACCAGCCAAAAACCCCGGCAGTAACCAAGGCGTAAACAAGTCCATCAAAAACATTTTTAAATGTAGTTTTCCAGCTTGTCTTATACCAGATTGATTGAGGAAAAACTGCTAATGAATAAGAAGCAAATGCAGTACATCCTGCAAATCTGAAAACAGAAAGATAATTAGCACCGGCAGACAAAGCATGACCTGAAATGTATGCTGCAAAAACTCCAATTACCAAACTAAAAATAAACCATAAAACAAGACTGCTACCCATTTTAAATTCCTGGTTCGGATAAACTGTCATCAAAACAACAGGACCAGATTTTAATTTTTCTTTAAAAGAATCCGAATTTCTTTCCTTAGGATCACAATTGGGTACCATGTAATCCCCCGGTGCAATATTAAGAGGACGAACAGCATCCATAAATTTATCCTGGTCAGATAGCTTACCAAAATCAGAATTATGATATCCCAGCACTGTATGAATAAGTGAGCTGACAATAAACACTGCAGCAGCAGATACTACAATTGGCAGCCATAAAGCAGTCAATGAGACCATTGAAACCTCCTGGTTTTATGATGTAAAAAGAAGAAGCGAAGAAAACATATTTTTATTAAGCAATAATTACCGGAATGTAAGGCTGTTAGTAATCGATGTGTATATCAGTAAATAAATGCCCTTTGATTACTCTTTAGTAATTTGGCTAATGAAGTGATAAAAGTCAACAATTTTTATTTTGTAAGCTGATAAATAACTGTTTCGGCATTTAAATCTGAACCTGGAACAAGTTTAAATTTATTTTTCTCCAATATTTTAATTGATGAAGTATTACCCGGAGCAACTTCACCTTCTATAAATGACAGTCCCAATTTTTCAAACCCAAAATTTATCACAGCCGGAACAGCTTCCTTCATTATCCCTTTTCTCTGAAATTCCGGTAAAAGTTCAAAACCAATCTCTGCTTTTGATTGTTCCTCTGAAATTTGCCAGATACATATTGTTCCTACAAGCTTTTCATTTCCTTT
>DATFMR010000056.1:0-2771 GCA_035266865.1 Ignavibacteriaceae bacterium
ATCCTATTGACTTTTTACTTCTTTTAGCGGTCAAACAGCAGCTCTAAATTTTCTTTAACAAAATATGTGAGTATGAAGTTAAACACGAAATTTTCATTTTAATGAGATATCTCGCTTTGCTATTTTCTAACTTATTTAACATTGGTATTTTCTTGTAATAATTATGACCATAATATCCGCAATACGCTAAAACATTGTAACCAATTCCTTCATATTTTTTAATCATATTTTTCGAAGGTCCACGACACCAAGAATAATAAGCCTTAAATTTTCCGTGTTTGTTTTTGTCTCTTGGTGCAAATATTTTTAACAAAGTATCACTTAAGGTTTCAGGGAAAATACGATTTATCAAAAAGGGGGTTGCAAATAAAGTAGAGAAACAGTGGAATGCAATTCCTCCGGAATTTAAAAGTGTAAAAATGTTTTTATGGTAATAATAACCATTGGAGATATGTTCGCCAACCATTCTACTGAAGATAAAATCATATTTTTTAGGATGTGAAATTTCTTTAGCATTTAAATTAAGTACTGCTTTATTATAAACATCACTGACTTTTGCAAGTTCATTCAAGTCAATATCGCTGATAGTATAATTCAATTTATTAGCCTCAATAAACTCAGGTCGAATTGTGGGATTCGCCCCTGCCCCTAATTCCAAAATGGATTTAATATTATTTTTTAATATTATTTGTTGAATAAATTCTTCCGCTTTATCCCATCCAATAAAGTCTTCTACGATTTTGTAATCTGTTTTCATATCCCTATAATATTATTTTGCGACCTAACGGCGTTGAGCCACGGGTTAGGCATTGTATAATTTAAATTTATAATATTTTAATTAAATGCATAGCCAATGCTCAAGCCGCCAAATGGTAATATTTCACCTTTAAATGGATTATATATTGGAGTAAAAGAAAATCTAAATACAATACCACTATTTTCACTTTGGAATTTATGGCCTATTGTTGCGGTAATTAAAAATTTACCATTTGAAATATATCTTCCGCCATTATCAGAAAAATAATCTGTATAAATCAAACCTAATCCTAATTCCAGTTTTTTCTCTTTCCCTATATAGTAATTTAGAATTGCAGGTACAGTTAAACCAAACAAACCCGCAGAACCAACGCCAACCCTAACTCCAAATTTATTGCTAAATAAACGCTCATAGTTCATTGAAAACAGCAGTCCACTTCCACAGGCTTCAGCAAAAAATACATTTGATCTCATAGCAGTAGAATTTTCTAATGTATCTTGCCCAAAAATTGGATCGGTTAATAATATTAGTAAAATGATAATTGCAATATTTTTCATATATCCCCTTGATGCCTAACGGCTTTGCCGATAAGCGGCCTGCCCGGCGTAGTCCCGATTTATCAGGACGAAGACGGGAACAACTATGCCACTTAGAAAACAACTGCCGATGATTTAGTAAACCGTGTGTAATTTTTCTGGCACATACGGTTTGCAAGTTAATTAATTAGAGCGACTACTATGAACAAGTTAGCCGAAACAGCTTGCCCCGCCTGGCGGGGGAACGACAAACTTTATAATTATACAAATGCAGAAAGCGAATACGCTGTCGGCTTGAGTCCACAATAATGGCTTTACCATAAAGTTTTTATTTAATGACAATAATTAGTCTTAATTTTTTTTATTCTGCGAAATTTGTCCATAATCAAACTTTTAAACAGGTAATTTTTACCTTGTCATTAGCATTTGCTTGTTATATTTGCATTCGATTACATTAAATCAAAGACTAATTTTAAAGCTCGATCTATTTCGATAATTTTGTTTTCTGATAATTGACCACGGATTTTAACTAATCTATATTGATAATCTATTGGTCTTGTTTGAAGGCAATCAGCGATGGATTTCTTGGTGAGTCCGTTTTCTTTTGAGGGCTCTAAAAAAACGTTAGTATGAATTTGAGCTTTTTTCTCGTTCCAACCAGTTATTGGAACAACTTGAATTACTGGAACCCTTTGATTGTAAACATCATTGGTAACAACAATACAGGGTCTTATCTTTCCAGTTTCAGAACCTTTTACTGGATTTAAATCTATATCAATAACCATCCCTCTTTTAATTGATTTCATTTAGGCCAATCCTCAATTGCCGAGTTTGTTAAATCTCTTAATTCTGAATCTTCTTTATAAATCTCGGCATACAGTTTAGCTGAATTTGCCAACTTTTGTTTTTCTACTGATTTAATAAAATCATCAATAGCTGAACGAACCAATGAACTTTTATCTTTGAAGCCGAGTTCTTGATATTTGTTCAAAATTTTTATGTGGTTCTCATCAAAACTTATTTTAGCTTGTTGCATCTTGACCTCTGATAGTTCCTAAATTAGTCCTTATTTACAGTCCCAATTTAAGAACCTAAATTTAAACTTTCAACCCAAAATATAGCAAATATAACGTTGTTGCTGCTAACGCGCCCGCCCATAGCTGACAGGACACATAGAACCGAAACGCCAATTGTTAAGCAAACTGTACTTAATCCTGTCCCGACGAACGGAGGGATCTTTCGTAAGCGCAGTTTGCAACAAAGTTATTTAATAGAACTACCTTGAACAAATTCGCCGAAACAGCCTGCCCCGCCCTGGCGGGGGAACGACCAACTTAAAAACCTAAAAATGCCAAATGCGAAAACGCTGTCGCCTTGAGCCACTGGTTAGCAAGTATTTAAAATGAAACAACTTTTGTATATACAAAGAAAGTCTTCTAATTCGTAGGGCTCAAGGATTTGTAATTCATTAGGAAATT
>DATFMR010000057.1:0-17789 GCA_035266865.1 Ignavibacteriaceae bacterium
TCAGTTCTTTTATACTCAGTTTTTCTTTACTGCTGAATGTTTTGTTCTTTGCAGAAACTACAGCAACAAGTTCATCTTTTATAAAAGGTATATATTTTAACTGCTTATGATTTCTTGTACCCTCTATCATACCGATATCAATTTTCTTTGAAAAAATCGCAGCTTCAATTTCTTTTGAATTTCCATTTAGCAAAACCGGATTTACATTTGGGAATTTTGAAATAAATTTTGCGAGAACGGGAGGCAGTATATATTGAGAAATAGTTGTACTTGCTCCAATTTTGAGAGAGCCGGTTAATTGTCGCTTCTTTGTTCCGAGTTCAAATGAAAGTTCATTATATATTGAGAGTATTTTTTCTGCATAATTTAGGAAAGTTGAACCATCCGCAGTTAAGGCCAGGCCATTTCTGTTACGTTCAAACAATCGTACGCCTAAATTTTCTTCAAGTTCTTTAATATGTTTACTTACAGCAGGCTGACTAATATGTAATTCCTTTGCAGTTTCTGTAAAATTCAGTTTCTGCGCAGAGATATAAAAAACCTGTAATCGAAAGTCAGTCATTTAAAAATATATTATTTGTTAATATCAGAATTATTAAACATACTATTATCTCATAAAGTTCATCACCCAATCTTATTCTACATCTATTTCAGTTTCTAATTTGTGTTTGGGCGGACGTTCATATAGTGTTGATAAATATTTATAGTAATTTGCCAGTTCCGGCTGTACCTGGTCCCAGGTGAATCTCCATGACCAGTTGCCACCCAGTTTGCTTGGGAAATTCATTCTTGCCTCACTGCCGAGATTAAGAATATCCTGCATGGGAAGTAATACAGTATTAGCTACAGAAGCATAGGCTGTCCTGATTAATTCAGCGGTAAAATCACTACTATCGTAGGCTAAGTATTTTTTTGCGTGTTCAAGAATATCATTGTCCTGTTCTTTTGCTTTTTCAAAATAAGCCCTTGTCGTATCATTATCGTGTGAACCAGTATATACACAGCAATTAGGTATATAATTATGTGGAAGAAATTTGTTTTCCATCCCGGTACCGAAGGCGAACTGTAGAATCTTCATTCCGGGAAAATCAAACTGATCTCTAAGTGCTTCAACTGATTTAGTAATTACGCCAAGATCCTCCGCAATAATGGGCAATTCACCAAAATGATTTTTCAAAGAATTAAATAATTTTTCTCCCGGCGCTTTTACCCATTTGCCGGTAATTGCATTTGGTGCATCTCCGGGAATTTCCCAGTACGCATCAAAACCTCTGAAATGATCTATACGGATAATGTCAATAAATTCCAGAAGGGTGCCGACTCTTTTTCTCCACCACTCAAAATCATTTTTTTCCATTTGATCCCATCTATAGAGAGGATTTCCCCATAATTGCCCGGTTTCACTGAAGTAATCCGGGGGAACACCGGCAACAGATTCAAGTTTGCCACTTTTATCTACAGTAAATAACTCTTTGTTTGCCCAAAGGTCGGCACTGTCATATGCAATAAAGATAGGTACGTCACCAATTATCTTTATGCCTTTTTCGTTCGCATATATTTTTACTTCTTTCCACTGCTTAAAGAAAATAAACTGAATGAATTTCTGGTAAAGTATCTGATCTGATAATTTTTCCCGCCATTCTTTCATTACTCCTTGTTCTCTTTCAACCAGGCCCTTTTCCCATTTATTCCATGGGGCTCCTGAGTGGGAATCTTTTAAAGCCATAAAGAAGGAAAAGTCTTCGAGCCAATCAGTCTGTTCATTAGAAAAGTTTTCAAATTCTTCCTTTAACCCGTTGGAGTTTATTCTAAATGTATTAAAAGCTTGCAGGAATAATTCTTTCTTATAATTTATTACTTTTCCAAAATCTACCTGGTGAGGATTTGACTCCGGTGTTTTATCAATTTGTTCTTTTGTTAAAAATCCGTCTTCCAAAAGTTTTTCAGGACTAATTAATAAGGGATTACCAGCAAAGGCAGAAAAGCACTGGTAGGGAGAATCTCCATATCCTGTTGGTCCCAGGGGTAAAACCTGCCATAGTTTTTGTCCTGCTTGTTCTAAAAAATTAATGAAATTAAAAGCTTCAGGACCCAAATCCCCGATTCCAAACTTACCGGGGAGTGAAGTTGGGTGAAGAAGTATTCCTGCGTTACGTTCGAAAAGCATTTTATTTCCTGGCTATTAAGTAGATAAATTTATGTATGGAAAACCAAAGCTAAAAATATAATTTAAAATACTCTTTAAATAAGAATAAATGAATAAATTGTAAAAAAGATTTTGTAAATATTGTTTTGAGCATTTATATGAAAATGATAGAAATAGGTAAGACGGGGATATTAGTAAGTCCGATTTGTGTCGGTGCAATGTACTTTGGCAGCAAAACAGAGCTTGAATTATCTGTATCAATTCTTAATAAATTTTTGCAGGTCGGAGGAAATTTTATTGATACCGCAAATATTTATGCTCACTGGATAGATGGGTGCAGGGGAGGAGATAGCGAGGAATTTTTAGGCGGCTGGATAAAGACTGAAAGAATAAGGGATAAAATAGTTATTGCAACAAAAGTTGGAATAGAATACCCGGGAACAGATAGGGGGTTAAAGAGTAATCAAATAAAGAATGAATGTGAAAAAAGCCTTAAAAGATTGGGAACGGATTATATAGATATTTATTATTCTCATGCAGATGATAAAAATACTCCGCTTGAAGAAACACTGAAAGCATTTAATGAATTACTTGAAGAAGGCAAGGTCAGGGCGTTTGGCGCAAGTAATTATTCCGCCGAAAGATTAAAAGAATCATTAGAAATCAGCGTGAAAAATAATATTGCTGAATTCTGCTGTATTCAACAGAGGCATTCCTATCTAAAGCCTGGTAAAGACTTTAAACTTGATACACAAATAGTGGCCGATGAATCTTTATTTGATTTGTGCAGGAAAAATGAGTTGCAGTTGCTTGCCTATTCTCCGTTATTATCAGGGACTTATTCCCGGCATTCAGCAGAATTCCCACAATTTTATGGGACTAAAAAAAATAAAAAACGATTTGATATACTCAAAGAGATTTCTGATGAAGAAGGCATTTCTATTAACCAATTGGTTCTTGCATGGATGTTAAATTCAGAACTGTTTGTTATGCCTGTAATTGGTGTAAGTTCTGTACAACAATTAGAAGAAAACTTAAAGGCTTCTGAGATAAGATTGACTGAAGAAAGAATTAAATTACTAAATAAGCATTTTGATGAAAATTAGTAACCCCGAAAATCAATTTTACTATTCCCGGGCCTTCTACTTTTCATTATTTATAAAGGACTAAATATCCCCATGGTTTTAACTTAAATGAATCTTCATTTTTAAGTCTGACATTTTTCTTGGAAAACAAGTTAGAATAATTTCCCGCTAATTTTTCAGAATTTATATTTATGTCCTCTTCATTTTTTGAAAGATTAAAAATCGCAATTATCTTGTTACCGTCTTTTTCTCTTTCAAAGGCGAAAACATTAGTATCGTCGCTTGTTTGGAGCCTGTTCATTTTGCCGCCGGCATTTCCATTCCAGAGAGCTTTGTTTCTCATCTTTAGGTGATTGAGCTTTGTATAAATTTCCCTAAGGTCGCTTTTTTTCCATTCTATAGTATCTTTGTCAAAAAACCTGAGACTTTTATCCATACCAGCTTCCTGTCCGCTATATACAAGAGGCATTCCTTTCACAACACCACAAAGCACTGCGAAAGTTTTTACAGCATCACCATACCTTTCAAACACACTTTCTTTCCAGGAATTTTCATCGTGGTTTGAAGTAAAATCCATTCTGTATGCATCTGAATTATAATTATTATCGTCCTTATTGAAATAATTATCAAGATCTTTTACTGTCTGTTTTCCCGCATAAATTTCCTTTGTGATATTATGAAATTCCCATGCGTATGTCATATCAAAAGCATGTTTGTGAAATTGTGTTCCTTCTGCTTCAGCAAGCATGAATACCGGCTTAATTTTATCCAGTTCCTTTCTTACAAAATTCCAGAAAGGCATCTGTACCATTCCTGCTACATCACAGCGGTAACCGTCAATATCACATTCTTTTATCCAGTACTCCATTGAGTTTTCCATTGCAATCCAAAGCTTCGGATTATTAAAATTTAATCCAATGACGTCTGTCCAGTCTTTAACAGGTGATACAAAGTTTCCGCTATTATCAGTTTTATAGTATTCAGGGTGAGTTTTTGTCCAAACATTATCCCATGAAGTATGATTAGCCACCCAGTCAACTATTACTTTTAAGCCTAATTTATGAGCTTCATTAACCAGGCTTTTAAAATCATTTAGTGTGCCAAATTCAGGGTTAACTTTATTATAGTCGCTGATTGAATAATAACTACCAAGCGAACCTTTTCTGTTTAATTTGCCTATTGGATTTATTGGCATAAGCCACAAAATATCTACACCCATATCTTTTAATTGATGCAGATGTTTTTGAAAGGCTTTAAATGTTCCTTCCGGTGTATACTGCCGAATATTCACTTCATAGATAGTGGCATTTTTTGCCCAATCAGGATGTTTAACAGTTGTGATTTCCTGTGCAAACAGATTTGAAGTGACAAATAAAATAAAAAGAAATAATAAGCTTATGTTAATTATTTTGCGAATAAACATATAGAATTGCTCCCTGTAATATGGCAAGCAATATAAATATCTATTATAAAAAATTTACCTACCTGAATAGGTAGTTATGATGAATGAAAAAAAATGTTATATTCATCAGAAATTTGAAAGGCATTCCAAATAAAAGAAGGAACTATTTAATGAATAAACCCCGCCTCAGTTTTTGGCAAATTTGGAACATGAGTTTTGGATTTCTAGGAATCCAGTTTGGTTTTGCATTACAGAACGCCAACGTAAGTAGAATTTTTGAAACCCTTGGTGCAAAGATTGATGATATTCCCATTCTCTGGATAGCTGCTCCGGTTACAGGATTAATTGTTCAACCTATAATTGGGCATATGAGTGATAAAACCTGGGGAAAATTAGGAAGAAGAAGACCATTCTTTTTAGCCGGCGCAATTCTGGCATCACTAGCGCTACTGATTATGCCGAATTCTCCGGTACTTTGGGTTGCTGCTGGAATGCTGTGGATAATGGATGCTTCTATTAATATTTCAATGGAACCTTTCCGCGCTTTTGTTGGAGATATGCTTCCTTCCGAGCAAAGAACTGTTGGCTTTTCAATGCAGAGTTTTTTCATCGGTACTGGTGCAATTATAGCCTCGGCACTTCCATATATGATGACAAACTGGTTTGGAATATCAAATACAGCTCCCTCAGGCGAAATACCCGAATCAGTAAAGTTTTCATTCTATATAGGTGGGGCAGTTTTCTTGCTTGCAGTTTTATGGACAGTTTTCAGTACAAAGGAATATTCGCCCGAAGAACTTAAAAGATTTTCTGAATCGGATCCAATGAACTCTAAAAGAGCAGAGCGGGGTGAAAATATAAGCACAGGGCGTTTTATAAAAGTTGGATCGATTTGGAGTCTGATAGGGTTGGTTGGTTCAGCTGTTTTATATTTTGTTCTTAAAGAAACAGATTACGGTTTGTATGTCTTGTTTGTCGGTTCCTTTATTTTTGGATTGCTGCAGATGTTCGTCGGTGTTTTAACAAAAGCTGGAAAAACTAGTGGGGGAATGGTTGTAGTTTTTAATGATTTTTATAAAATGCCGAAAACTATGAAACAGCTTGCGCTTGTTCAGTTTTTTTCATGGTTTGCACTTTTCGCAATGTGGATTTATACAACTCCGGCAGTAACTCATCACATATACGGAGCTACCGATCCGACTACTGAATTATACAACAAAGGCGCCGATTGGGTCGGTGTATTAATGGCCGTTTATAACGGCTTTGCGGCTGTAATGGCTTTTGTACTTATATGGCTTGCCGGAAAAACCAGTAGAAAAACAGTTCATATGATCAGCCTTATTATAGGAGGCATAGCATTCCTCTCTTTTTATGTTATTAAAAATCCTGATCTCCTACTTATTTCTGAATTGGGAATTGGTTTAGCCTGGGCTTCAATTCTCGCTATGCCATATGCAATTCTGGCCGGAGCCCTTCCACCTGAAAAGATGGGAGTGTATATGGGGATATTTAATTTCTTTATAGTAATCCCGCAAATAACTGCAGCCGCTATTCTCGGATGGTATGTAAAAAATTTATTCGGCGGTGACGCTATTTATGCAATTATCCTTGGCGGAGTAGCAATGATTATTGCAGGCATTCTTGTAATGTTTGTAAATGACGTTGACGAAGCAACGAGTTAATGTATAATGTAAAATTTATAATGTAGAATGGATGAAAAATTTATAAGCATTTAATTATCAATTATACATTCTTCATTCTACATTATAAAAATCCTACCTGTTCGGGTGGTATTTTTTCACCTTTTATTAGCCTAATTTTCAACCGATATTTGAACCTTAAAAGCGTAATGTTTTATGAAAATTAAATTTATTATAATACTTTTTGCGGTTCTTTCGGAGGCCGGCTATTCCCAGATTGTAACTTCCGCTCCTACTTATCCTACAGAAAACGATTCCATAGTCGTTTATTTTGATGCGTCTCAGCCGGGAGCAGAAGAACTCCTAAATTATACAGGAACCTTGTATGTGCATACAGGCGTAAATACTAATTTAGGAGACTGGCAACACGTAATAGGAGACTGGGGACAAACTAATCAACCATCACTTACAAGGCTCGATACAAATTTATATAAACTTACTATAGGTCATCCGCGACAATTTTACGGAATCACAGATGCATCAGAACATATTTCATCATTAAATTTTGTTTTCAGAAGTTCTGATGCTAACTCACAAACTAGACCTGATATTTTTTATACAATATATCAACCGGGTTACACGCTGGCGCTTAACAGTCCATCGGTTTCAAATACTTATGGAGATCCCCAAAGATCGCCGCTTTTTATTAATTCAACTGATACAGTAAACATATCAGTTAATGCAGTAGCAATAGGGACACAGAATTCGTCAATTACTTTATTTGTAAATGGAATTCAAAAAGTTACAACAAGTTCAGATTCATTAAAATATCAATTAATGGCCGCTAACGAGTTATCTACGGGCGTAAATCAGGTTGTTATAACAGGCAATGATAATACAAGCCTTACCGACACTATTAAAATTACTTTAATGATAAATCCTGCAATTTCTTTAACATCTCAACCCTCAGGAACTGAGTTGGGAGTAAATTATAACAGCAACAGCACAACATCAGTAACCCTTGCTCTTTTTGCGCCACAAAAAAGTTTTGTCTATGTGATTGGAGATTTTAACGATTGGAATGTTGATCAAAATTATTTTATGGAAAAAGATTCTGTATCTGCAGATAGTGTAGTTTATTGGTTAACGATTAATGGATTAGTGCCAGGTAAGGAATATGCATATCAATATTTGGTAAATGGTAATTTAAGAATAGCTGATCCATTTACTCACAAGGTTCTGGATCCGTGGAATGACGGTTATATTTCTTCTACCATCTATCCAAATCTGATAAAATATCCAAATGGTAAAACTTCTGAAATAGTATCAGTATTACAAACCGACCAGCAGCAGTACAACTGGAAGATTACTAATTTTCAGAAGCCTGATAAATCCAATCTTGTTGTTTATGAATTGCTCGTAAGAGACTTTGTTTCGACCCACTGGTTTAAAACAGTAATGGATACTTTAAATTATTTAAAAACTCTCGGCGTTAACGCGGTAGAATTTATGCCGGTAATGGAATTTGAAGGCAACGAAAGCTGGGGATACAATGTAAGCTTTCATCTTGCCCTGGATAAATATTACGGAACCCCGGACGCTTTTAAAACTTTAGTAGATTCAGCGCATTCAAAAGGAATGGCTGTTTTACTTGATGTTGTTTTGAATCACGCATTTGGACAAAATACATTAGTGAGAATGTATTTCTCGGGTTATGGGACTGATCAGATTTTGACCACGCCGGGAAATCCATATTTTAATTCAATATCGCCCAACCCAACATTCCATTGGGGAGCTGATTTTAATCACGCTAAGCCAGCAACACAATATTATGTTGACCGGGTAACAAGTTACTGGATTAATGAATATCACATCGATGGTTACCGTTTTGATTTTTCAAAAGGGTTTACCAACACTTACGGCGATGGTGGTTCTTATGATGCTTCCAGGATTGCAATACTTGAAAGAATGGCTTCTAAAATCTGGGCAATTGATTCAACTTCTATCCTTGTCCTTGAAAATTTTGTTGATAATAATGAAGAGAAGGTAGAATCTAACTTTGGTTTTCTCTCCTGGGGAAATATGAACTATAATTATAATGAAGCCACGATGGGATATAATTCTCCTGGACACTCTGATCTCCGGAATGCTTTTTATGGATACAGGGGGTGGCCGAAACCAAGCCTTGTTACTTATATGGAAAGTCACGATGAAGAAAGGTTAATGTATAAGAATGAAGCTTTTGGAAATAGCAGTCCTTATTTCAAAGTACAAGATACAACGAATGCTTTAAAAAGGATGGAACTTGCAGGTGCGTTCTTTTTTACAATTCCAGGCCCGAAAATGATATGGCAGTTTGGTGAACTGGGTTATGATTATTCTATTGATTACAACGGAAGAGTTGGTAATAAACCAATCAGGTGGGATTATTATAATGATTCCAGAAGGCAGAGACTTTATAAAGTGTGGGCGGCTGAAACAAAACTTAAAGCAAATTACCCGGCATTTCAAAATTTAGATTCAATGAATGTTACAGATTCATTAAAGACGCTTCATTTTTCTGATACAAATATGAAAGTAGTTGTTTGTGGAAATTTTAGTGTCTGGCAAACCACAATGAAACCATACTTCCAGCAGCAGGGTATGTGGTATGACTATTTTACTGGAGACAGTGTTTATATCAGTCAAACAGATACCAGTATAACTGTAAAACCGGGTGGTTATTACATTTTTACAAGTGTAAAATTGCCAACTCCAAACCTGGATATTATTTCTGATGTAAAATCAGGTAACAATACAATAGTATCAGATTATAATCTTTCACAAAATTATCCTAATCCTTTTAATCCTTCTACCGTGATAAAGTACCAGCTTCCCGCACCCGGTAATGTTACATTAAAAATCTATGATATTCTCGGCAGGGAAGTAAAAACGCTTGTTAACGGGTATCAGCAAAACGGAAGTTATAAAATAACTTTTGATGCATCAAAACTTGCCAGCGGAATTTATTTTTATCAGATACACGCAAATAATTTTGTCTCGACAAAGAAAATGATTTTGCTAAAGTAAAAATAATCTAATTTCTTTTTTTAAGGCTCCTGTTTAAGGAGCCTTTTCTTTGTAACTCTTTCAAAAACCTGATCTTAGGTTTTACATACACCCCTGTTTTTAAAATTACCAAAATTGAAAAGAAAACAGTAAATTATACTATAATATTACTTTAAAAATTTGATACTGATTATCAATTAGTATGATTTCCAAGCTAAAATTATCTGAAATACCTCATATCATTGCAATACCTGCTTTATTGTTAATATTTTTATTTAATAGATCCATTTTTGCACAGGAAAGCAGAATTAATTTTTCACATCTTTTAAGTCAAAACGGACTCTCCCAGAATACCATCCATTGCATTTTGCAGGATAAAAAAGGATTTATCTGGATTGCTACTGAAGACGGACTGGACAGATATGATGGTTATAATTTCAAGGTTTATAAAAATAATTCCCTCGATTCAACTTCAATTTCCGATAATTTTATCTGGACACTCTTTCAAGATAAAGATGGATTTTTATGGGCAGGTACAAATAGCGGTGGACTATGCAAATTTGATAGTGAAACTGAAAAATTTACAACATATAGGCATGATCCTGGTAATTCCAATAGTCTAAATCTTAATAATGTTAGAACAATATTTGAAGACAGTGATGGATATCTTTGGGTAGGGACAGAAGGCGGTCTGAATAAACTAAATAAAAAAACAAATGTTTTTACGCATTATTATAATGATCCGAATGATCCTTACAGCCTTAGTAATAATGTAGTCCTTTCAATATTCGAAGACAGATCGGGTGATTTATGGATAGGCAGCGATGGTGGACTTGATATGTATGATAAAAAAAACGACAAGTTTATTAACTATTCCAAAATTCCGGGTGATAAAAATAGTTTAAGCAACAATGTAGTACTTTCTATTTATGAGGATATGCAGGGTTATTTATGGATTGGGACTTTAAACGGGGCTAACAGATTCGATAAAAAAAGCAAAACATTTACGCGGATCCTGGCTAATCCTGTTGAAGGCAAAATTGCAATAAACAACAGGATCAACAGCATTATTGAGGACAATACAGACCTGCTTTGGATTGGTACCGGTGATGGCTTTTATCAACTACATTCGGAGAAACAGAGAAAAAACGGTAAGCTGCCCAATCTAACCAAATCGTCTATACTGAGCCATAACAACATACTTTACATATATGAAGATAAGGCCGGAATTGTTTGGATTGGAACTGCAGAGGACGGAGTTGTAAAATATGACAGAGAAAGAATTAAATTCAGGCACTATAAACATGACCCATTTGATCCCAACAGCTTAAGTCATAATACAGTCCGTTCAATTTATCAGGATAATAATGATGTTTTATGGGTAGGTACACTTGGGGGGGGGTTAAACAGGTTTGATCCTTCCCGCAAACAATTTTTTTATTACAAAAATGACCCGGACGATAAATTTAGTTTAAGTGATAATTCCATTTCGGCTATTTATAAAGATGATTACGGATATTTATGGGTGGGAACCTGGAGTGGAGGATTAAATAGATCGGTTCGTCCTCATAAAACTTCAGATAATTTCAATCTTAAATTCATAAATTTTAAAAATGATCCTTCCCGGAATAGAAGTATAAGCAGTAGTATTATACAGGCAATCTTTGAAGACTCGGATAAAAATTTATGGATAGGCACAGGGGTTGGGGTGGATTTATATAACAGGGGAAAAAATAATTTTATTAGCTTTCAAAATATTCCCAGTGATCCACAAAGCCTGAGCAGTAACCAGGTGCAATCTTGTATAATAGAAGACAGAAACGGTAATTTGTGGATCGGAACCTGGGAAGGTCTCAGTAAAATTAGTTCGGATCTAAGAAAAAATGCACTTAAAAAACCAGACTCAGTAAAGTTTGTAAATTATGGAACAATTGATAATGATAATTTTAGTTTAAGTGATAACCGGGTAATTTCTGCCTACGAAGATGAGGAAGGAAACTTGTGGTTCGGAACTTACGGAGGTGGTATCAATAAGCTTACACCGGACCAGCAAAATTCTTCCAATCCAAGGTTTATTAATTATACAACGACAGATGGATTGGCGAGTAATATTATATATGGGATTGAAGGAGATGGAAATAACAACCTGTGGTTGAGTACTGATAATGGACTATCATTATTAAATTATAAAACCGAAAAAATTCAAAATTATGATGCAAGTGACGGTCTCCAGGGAAACCAGTTTTATTGGGGGGCAAGTTTTAAGGGCAGAGGAGGAGAATTGTTTTTTGGAGGTACAAATGGGTTTAATGCTTTTTTCCCGGGTGAACTAAAAATCAATAATCATATCCCGCCTATTGTAATTACTGATTTTCAAATATTTAATAAACCGGTAAAAATAAATAATGATAATTCTCCATTAAAAAAATCAATCTCATATACTAAGAAAATTGAACTGTCTTACAGTCAGAATGTATTCTCTTTTGAATTTGCAGCCTTGGATTTTGCTGCTCCTGGAAAAAATTTATACGCTTATAAAATGGATGGCTTTGATAATAACTGGATCAATTCCGGAAAAAGAAGATTTGTAACATATACAAACTTAGATCCCGGGGATTATACTTTCAGGGTAAAAGGCTCAAATAATGATGGAATTTGGAATAACAAAGGTATGTCTGTTACACTCACAATTTTGCCGCCTCTGTGGAGAAGGTGGTGGTTTATTTTATCAGTCTCATTGTTGTTAATTGGGCTAGTAGTTTATATTGTAGCCTTTAGAATCAGGAATCTTTTAGCAATTGAAAGATTCAGGACAAAACTTGCAGCGGATCTTCATGATAACATAGGTTCAAGTCTCACTGAAATTTCAATACTAAGTGAAGTAATATCTCATAAGATAAAATCTGAAGATGATAGTGTGACTAAAAGCCTTAAACTTATTAGCAACAATTCGCGTAATCTTATTGATGGCATGAGTGATATAGTGTGGTTGGTAAATCCTAAAAGAGATTCATTATATGACCTTATATTGAGATTGCGAGATACTTATGCTGAACTTTCAACGTATACCAATATTTCGTTTAAATCTGAAAATATTAAGGAATTAGAAAAAGTTTCTCTTTCCATGGAGCATAGACAGCATCTATTTCTTATTTTTAAGGAAGCGATAAATAATAGTATTACACACGGTAATTGTAGTGAAATTACCCTGGAAGCCTTTGTTAGTGGCAAGAGACTTGAAATGATTGTTAGGGATAATGGAAGGGGATTTGAAATTAAAAAAATGGAAAAAGGAAATGGTCTGAATAATATGAGAGCACGTGCGAAATCTATTGGTGGCGAACTTGAAATTATTACAGATAGCGATACTGGGACTACTATAAAATTTATAGGAAATATTCTGTAATTTATAAATATATTTAATTAAGGAGAATCAGTGATTAGAGTAGTTGTAGTGGAAGATAATGACGCTATCAGGGAAGGGCTAAAAATGCTGATTGATGGTACAGAAGGTTATTCATGCGTTGCGGCATTTTCAGAATGCACTGCAATGTTATCGAAAATTAAAAATGCTAAACCGGACGTTTTATTAATGGATATTGGATTGCCTGGGATGAATGGAATAGAAGGGATAAAAAGGGTCCGCTTAATACTTCCTGATTTGGCAATTATGGTTCTTACAGTTTATGAAGAAAATGATCTGGTCTTTGACGCACTTTGTGCTGGAGCTTGTGGTTACCTTGTTAAGAAAACACCACCTTCAAAACTTCTTGAGGCAATTAAAGATGCTTTTGAAGGCGGTGCTCCTATGAGTTCGCACATAGCAAGAAAAGTAATTGATTTTTTTCAGAAGAAAAAACCCGCACCTGTTAATAAAAGCAATTATGAATTAACTCCGCGTGAAAAAGAAATATTATCAGGATTAGTTGAAGGTCATAACTTTAAAGCAATTGCTGATTCACTTTTTATTAGCATCGAAACAGTAAGGTTTCATTTCAGAAACATTTATAAAAAGCTGCACGTCCATTCCCAATCTGAAGCAGTTGCCAAGGCTATTAAAGAAGATCTGATTTAGTTTCAGGGTCTCTACCTGTTCGGGTGGTATAATATTCCTCCTTTTCTAATTCGCATTCCATAAATACCTCTGTTTGAGTAGTAGTTTGAAGTGCTCTTTAATCATAATTTACATTTTAGAATAAAGTTTATCAGTAGAATTAAACTTAAATAAGATTTGATAAACTGGAGAGAGCTGACTTATGATTAATGTTGTTGTTGTAGAAGATAACATCACAATTCGCGAAGGATTAAAAGTACTGATTGACGGGGCAGAAGGTTTTTCGTGTGTTGGCGTATTCAATAGTTATGAAACTATGATTAAGGAATTAGTCTTACTGAATCCGGATATCTTGCTAATGGATATTGGACTGCCTGGAGTAAGTGGAATTGAGGGGATTAAAAAAATAAAAACACTACTGCCTGATTTAACTACACTGGTTCTTACAATCTATGAAGAAAACGACCTGCTTTTTGATGCCCTTTGTGCAGGAGCCAGTGGTTACCTTGTAAAAATGACTCCGCCTGCAAAATTTCTTGAAACAATACGGGATGCTTTTAACGGTGGATCGCCCATGAATGCAAAGATCGCAAGGAGCATTATTGAAATATTTAAAAGCAGGAGTAACATTTTCACTTTGGAAGAAAAAGACATTTTAAGTGAACTTATAGCGGGCAGTAATTTTAAAGCTATTACAAATTCGTTGCAAATAAGTCCGGAATCCTTAAAAATTCATTTTAGAGAAATTTATAAAAAGTTAAATTTTCATTCTCAATTTAGTCCCAAAATTGGGGTTACACAGGGAAAAATTATTTGAATAAACTTTCCAGTCTATATAGGTAGTATTTTTTTGACAAAAATGAGCACTATTTTTAAAATACCTTTATTCAGGTAGTAGTTTGATGGCACCTAAATCGATAGCTTAAGATATGGATGGAATCCAGAAAACTCATTTATGAGCTAAAAACTATTAAATATTAATTAAACAGAATTAAAACGAGGAATTATCTGATAAATTTATACTACATTCCGCAATAACATTCAGATAGTACATAATGTAAACCATATCACAAACAACAAATGTAGTTAATGAAATTAAAAGCATTAATACCCTTATTATTAACTTTAGTGATTTCTACTTATGCGGGAAATCGTTCAAAGGATAATGTGGTATTGGCTTCTGTGGGGGGACATAAAATTACGATGGGGGACTTTACTGCCAGATACGAAGACTACCTGATTTATTCGGGCGTTAAAGATAATGTGCCCCTGAGATTTTCAATTCTAAATAATATGATAAATGAAATTTTGTTGAAGGATTATGATAATAATTCCAAAATTTATAATAATTCTGAATATCAAAAAGAATTGAAATGGACTAAAGACGAAGTTATCCTGGCTTATCTAAAAGATCAGGAAGTATATTCCAAAATTACCGCAACTGAAAATGAACTTCATAAAGCTTTTGAAAGAACTAATATAAAACTTGAAGTAAGGCATTTATATGCACCTACCAAAAAAGCTGCTGATGAATTATATGCTCTTCTAAAAATGGGCGTTGATTTTAATAAGCTGGCAAAGCAGGTTTTCACAGATTCTTTATTAAGGAATAACGGAGGATATCTTGGATATATTTCCTGGGGAAGTACTGATCCAAATTTTGAAGAAGCAGCATATTCACTGAAAGTTGGTGAAATATCAAAACCGGTTAAAACTGCGAAGGGTTACAGCATAATCAAATTGGAAAATCGAGTTGTCAATCCTATGATGACAGAGTATAGCTATTTGAATATGAAGCCAAAGCTGGAAAGGGCGGTAAAAATATCTAAAAAAAGCTCCTACGAAAAAGCATACCTTGCGAAAATATTTGGTAAAAACACTATAAAATTTAATGATCAAACGATAAGTAATATTTACAAAGAATTAGAACAAACCGAAACATTATCTGTAGAAAACGAAAATGGTTCAAAAGCATCCACCGAATTTTGCGTTGAATATCAGGGGAAAAAATATAGCAAGAATGAAATACTTGCTATGTTATTTTCTTCTCCGCAATACAGTCTTGAGAAAATAAAATCTGTTAAAGCTTTAGAAGCAGCGGTGCTTGGACTTTTGATGCAGGAAAAACTATTAAGCATTGCAAAAAGAAAAGGTTACGATAATAAAATAGATGTGACTACAAAATACAATGAACTGGCCAAGAATATTTTCTTGAACTATAAAAGAAAAGAAATACTAAAAACTGTTGACGTATCAGATTCAGAACTATATAGTTTTTATAACAAAAACATATCCTACTTCAAAGAAGAAAATGAAATGAATGTACAGGAAATCGTTGTGCAAGATTCTTCATTATTAGGAATGATAAGGAATAAATTAGAAGCTGGGGAAAATTTTGGGAAACTTGCCGAAGAATATTCATTAAGAAAGTGGAGCTCAAAAAATAAAGGAATATTGGGACTATCACCGGTCTCAAAATTTGGAGAGTTGAAGGATACGCTATGGGATTCACCCTTAGGGAAAGTAGTTGGTCCTTTGAAATTTGATAAATATACGGGCTTCTTTAAGGTGTTAAAAAAACAAGATGGGAAACCAGTTGCTTTTAAATTTGTAAAAGCAAAAATCCTTAATGCGGTGCGCAATGAGAAGGGTTTCCCTTACATGAAAAAACATCTTGAAAAATTATCTAAGAAGACTGATATCAAAGTAAACGATAAATTATTAGCAAATTATAATTTTAATCTAGCAGGATAAAATAATAAGGCTTAAATCGCCCGGGAGAAATTATGAGAAAAATATCACTCATTCTTATTCTGTTTATAACTTCATCCACCTTATTATTAGCAGGCACAACCGGTAAATTAACTGGGAAAGTGATCGATGCAAAAACTAAGGAAGCATTACCTTTTGTAAATGTTGTAATCCTAGGTACTAATTTAGGTGCTGCTACAGATATTGATGGCAACTATACAATACTCAATATACCGCCTGGTAAATATGACGTAAAAGTTCAGTATATAGGTTACCAGGCAGTTATTGTTGAAGGCATCTCTATTTCAATTGATCTTACAACCAGACAGGATTTTACTCTTTCCGAATCTTCAGTTGAATTAGAAGCAGTTGTTGTTGAAGGCAGAAAAGATGTTTTGAAAAAAGATGTTACATCAAGCCAATCATCAGTTTCGGCCGATCAGATAAGTGCACTTCCTGTTCAGGAATTCAGCGATTTATTACAACTTCAGCCAGGCGTTTCAAAAGATGCGGGTGGGGGATTTCATATCAGGGGCGGAAGAACTAGTGAAATTGCATACTGGGTAAATGGAATTTCAATTACAGATCCCTATGATAACAGTCGTGGTATTGATATAGACAATAGCAGTGTTCAGGAGCTGCAAGTTATCAGCGGTACATTTAATGCTGAATATGGAAATGCGATGTCAGGAATTGTAAATACTGTTACCAAAGAAGGCGGTCGTAAATATCATGGAAGTCTTAATATTTACAGTAGCGATTATGCCAGTAATTTTACTTCATACTTTGCAAATATTGATAACTATGATCCATTTACGAATTATAATTTCCAGGGAAGTTTGAGTGGGCCGGTGCCTTTTACAAATGATAAAATTACGTTTTTTGGAAATGCCAGGTATAATTATGATGATGGATATCTTTACGGTTATAACTTTTATAATCCCGATGGATCAAAGGGAAATGGCAAACCTGTTTCAATGAGCTGGAGTAAAAAATGGCAGGGACTTGCTAACATTTCTTACCAGATTATCCCCGGCATTAAAATAAACACAGAATTTTTATACTCTACTGATAAATATCAGGATTATGACCATTCTTTTAAATGGGAACCCGGGGGAAATCCAATAAAATATTCGCGAAGCTATAATGGGACAGTTACTATTAACCATGTATTGTCACCCAAAGCTTTTTATACTTTAAGAGGAAATTATTTCTTTAAAGATTTTAAACAGCGACTTTATTATAGCACAAGTGATCCAAGATATTTACATCCGGATTCACTTAATACCGTCAACTATGCTTTCCATACAAAGGGAACTGATCTTCATAGATTTTTTAGAGAAACAAATTCCTATTCTCTAAAATTTGATTTCTCCGGTCAGTTTACAGACAACCATTTGGTACAGTTTGGTACTGAAGCAAAAAGACATGATATCCTTTTTGATGATTACACACTTCAGCCTTTAACTGTTAACGGAATTCCGGTTGATCCTTTTCGACCAGCAATTCCTGATTTAAGTTCTACAAACAGAAATAATTATAACGCAAAGCCTATTGAATTTTCCGCATATCTTCAGGACAAGATAGAATATAAGAGTGTAATTATTAATGTTGGTTTAAGATGGGATTATTTTGATTCCAAAGGCAAAGCAATTGTCGATCC
>DATFMR010000058.1:0-4439 GCA_035266865.1 Ignavibacteriaceae bacterium
AGAATTTGAAGAAACTGATGGAAGTTCCATTGCCATTGCTTCGGCAAGTGCAAGTCCAAATGACTCAGCATGCGAAGGGAAAATAAAAATATCCATTGCTGATAAAACATTAACTGAATCGCTCCTGAAACCTGCAAATATTACGTTTTTTAATTCCAGCTTTTCAGATAATACTTTAATCTCTTTTTCATAAAATTCTTCGCCAAAGCTTGCCTCCCCAACGATAAGAAATTTTAAATTACTGTTTTTTTTATTAAGAGTTTTTGCAGCTTTTAAGAATTCTTCATGGCCTTTACCTGGGCTAAACCGTCCCATCATACCTATAACAATATCGTCTTTGTTAAAACTAAATTCATATCTTGTTTTATTTCTTTCCGCATTTTCAGGGTTGAATTTATTAATATCAACACCGTTATGAATAAGCAGAATTTTCTCGTTAGATAATGGTGTTGTTTCAATCAGGTTTTTTTGGATCATTTCACTTATGGCAAGTGCAAAGCTAACTCTTTTATAAATCCATCTGTGCATAAAATCCTTTTTAATTACATAAGAGCCAACGTGTTTAGTCAATATTAATGGAATTTGATTGCGTGAGAGTTTTAATGCGGGAACTACTGTCCAGAGATCTTTGGAAGCATGACTGTGAATAATTTCTATATTATTTTCTTTCAAAAATGATATTAGAAATGAAATTCCGGGTGGATCAAAATAACCCAGTGATTTTAACGTATGAACCTTTAATCCTTTTTCTTTTGCTTCAATGTGAATTCTGGAATCTGGTATACAAAGTAACTCAACCTGCAATTGCCTGTTCAGCAATTGTTGTATTTGAGTTAGCGTGAGCATTTCCATTCCGCCCCAGCTTTTTGAAAGGCAGGTGAAAAGAATTTTCATAGATTAATAAATTCTCTTTAATTTAACGTCTGTAAAATAATGTAACAATATTTCATCAAACAGATAGCCATTTGATGCCATAACTGCTGCACCAATCTGACAAAGACCTACTCCATGCCCCCAACCTGCCCCGGTAAAAGTAAATTTTCTTGGAATATTATTATGTATTCCAATTTTTTCAACTATAAATGCAGAACTATAGAGATGACTAAGTGAAAGAAATTTTCTCATTTCGAGTTCTTTCCCAATTATCAAAGTCTTTTTTGTCCCTACAATTTTTAACTTGATCAATCTACCGGAAGCACCTCTTTCAATTGGAATAAGATCAATTATATTCCCAAAGTCTATACCACTTTTGATAAAAATAATTTTAGCTAATTCCTCCTGGCTGTATTCAATTTTCCAGCGGTAAAAATCCCTTGTTTCCTGATCAAAGTCTACAAGTATTTGTGATAATAAAACTCTGTCCTTCGTGTTACAGAATGAATGTGGGTTTCCCTTAATCCACTTTTCCGCATTAACCTCTTTTTGAAAATCAATATTAAAGTTGTCCGGCTCATATTTATAATCTACTATAGGTTTAAGATAGGAATGTTTAACAGGATCCCATACATTTTCATATGATTCTGTAATTCCGCCACAGCATTTTGAATAGCGGGTGTCACAAATTTCATTCTGTTTCATCAATACAATTCCTTTTGTTTCTTCAACTGCCTGTCTAGCAATACCAGTAAATACTTTTGTTATCCCATGATATCGCTGGCAATGATCATCGTTGCAAAAATCAAATAACTTGTGTTCCTCCCTGCTATACCACCTGACATGTTCAGTCTCAGAATCGGCTTCAGTTTGCAATTGCTTTATATTTTTGTCGACAATCTGAATTTGAGAAAGCAACCAACTTCGGGAGATAATTGCGTGAGATTTTAATGCTTGGACAGGACATTTAGCACTCATCTCTGATGCAATTACACTTATTAAATAATTTTCAATTGGCAGAATATTTATCGCTGTTATTTTACCTTCATTCTTTATAAGTTTCAAAGAACCCATAAATCTTTCATTCTCTTTTCTTTGCCAATGAAATTTATCTCCGATTATTACATTTTTAATAAGGAAGGATTCGGTCACCAGTTCCTGCGGTGCAAAAATTATTTCATCCGATATTTCTATTCTTTCATTTCCTCGTTTACAAACTATTTTATTATCTATCAATTCTGCATTAAATCTTCCATTGAATGAATGTTTTATACCTATACTTGTAAAATCACCGTAGAGTTCAAATTCTATTTTATTAGCTGTTAGTATTCCAACACTAATCATCGGCTCTGATTTTTCCATGAGTAATCCCGATTGTTTTAAGTTAATAGTAGCTTAATTTAAAATTCGGTTTAAAATATACATATAAACTTAAATAATGTTTGAGTGAAATAACCTGCCTTCATTTTTGAAAATATGCTATATTAACATCAAATAAGAGCATTCGCATGGAATATTAGTCCGATTCTCGTTAACTTGATACAATTCAAATCAATGTAATTTTCTTAAATACACACAGACATATTTCTATGAAAAAGCCGCAAAGTAAAACTATTAATATTATTGGTTTTCCAATGGATCTTGGGGCAGGAAGGAGAGGGGTTGATATGGGGCCTTCTGCTTTAAGAATAGCCGGTTTAACTGATAGACTCGAAAAACTGGGGTACAGCGTTATAGATTCCGGTAACATTAATATAGAAATTATGGAACGGCAAAAAATAACGAATCAAAAAATGAAATACCTGTCCCAGATTGTTAAAACTTCAAACATTCTGGCAAAAAAAGTTGAAAAAACTCTTGAGCAAGAAAGATTTCCTTTATGTATCGGAGGAGATCACTCAATGGCACTTGGGTCAATTGCAGGAATTTCATCCTATTGCAAAAAAAACAAATTAACACTCGGCATAATCTGGATTGATGCACATTCTGATATGAATACGGACAAGACATCTCCTTCGGGGAACATTCACGGGATGCCTCTTTCTGCCTCTCTTGGATTTGGTAATGAAAAACTTACTAAATTTTATGGCTTTGCACCGAAGTTAAAACCTGAAAATTGTGCATTGATCGGAATCAGAAGTATTGACAGACTGGAAAGACAACTGGTTAAAAAAATAAGTCTGCCGATTTATACAATGACTGATATAGATAAACTTGGAATTCACAGGATAATTTCCCGCGTTTTAAAGGACTTCAAAGAAAGAATTGATCATATCCATGTTAGCTTCGATCTTGACAGTGTTGACCCTTCTGTTGCACCCGGGGTTGGCACCCCTGTAGATGGAGGACTGAGTTATCGTGAAGCACATTTATTAATGGAAGCAATAGCTGACTGTGGTTGTATGTCTTCACTGGAGGTAACAGAAGTAAATCCTATTTTGGATTATAAAAATAAAAGTGCGGATTTCGCTGCTGAAATTATAGCTTCAAGTATGGGTAAGAGAATTTTATAATTATTATGAGATCTTTAAAAGAAAAACCGACTATTCCCAAAAACAGAAGCCAGAAAACTAGTGGCTGAAAGAAGAAAAATTGATACACGGGAGAGAATACTTTTATAAACTTTTTTAAATAATAATTACCGGATTTTGTGAGAATTTACCAGTCTATTTTAACTTATCTGCTTATTTTTTTTGCTCTAACAATTCTGCTTAGGTTTTTAGGAATTATTAATATCGCTTCAAGTGAAGTGATTGGATATGGATTGATATTTTTCGGTGGTGCTTCTGTTTATATTTCTCTGGGAAGAAATCAGAAGATCACACTTTTCTTAGGTACAACCATATTTCTAGTGGGGATTTTGTTATACGTGATAAATAACTTCCTTATTTTCTGGGACTCATATCTTCTAATTCCATCACTTCTGATTATTCCGAGCCTTGGTTTTTTTGTGCTGTTTGTTGAGGATTATCGAAACAAAAGACTGCTTTTGATTAGTTTGCTTTTATTCTTATTCGGCCTTTCCACAGTGGTGTTGTATGGACAGTTTAATCTCAATTTATTTTTATCATCTATTATATCTGTCGCGTCTAATTATTGGAGAGTGATATTTATACTTGCGATAATTTTTATTATAGTTTTGTGGGAAGAAAGAAAAACCTGACCTATAGAATCTCTCCTGACAAATAAATATTACTGCCTGGTTCTTTCACCGCATTTGACGTTTCTAATGTCAGGATAAACCGTCCTTTTATATCTTTGTCCATTGGCGGTATATTAACCGGGTAATAAGTAATATTACCTTGCGGTTTAAACTTACCAAGGGATTGATAGCTGTCACCAATTTCAATCCATAGTTCATAAAATTCATTACCTTTTAATTCCGGCAAATTTGAAAACTGTACATATCCTCTGTCAACATCGGAACTGATAAATATCTTTCCAAATGAAGATTGCGCCGACTCCTTCCCTTCTAAATTAATTGTAACAAGATTTTTAGAACTTAGAATGACCTGAAGGTCTTTATTTTGATTGAAATGATCAGTTAATAAATCTATCTGTTCATT
>DATFMR010000059.1:0-12983 GCA_035266865.1 Ignavibacteriaceae bacterium
GATCTCTAATCATTGATTCAACATCTCTTCCTACGTAACCAACTTCTGTAAATTTTGAGGCTTCAACTTTAACAAATGGAGCATTTGCCAACCTGGCAAGTCTTCTTGCAATTTCAGTTTTACCAACTCCGGTGGGACCGAGAAGAATAAGATTGTTGGGCATAGTCTCGTCTCTTAAGACATCAGTTATCTGTTGTCTTCTCCACCTGTTTCTTAATGCAATAGCAACCGCTCTTTTAGCTTCTGTCTGCCCGATTATATATTTATCAAGTTCATTTACAATTTGTGTCGGTGTATATTCTTTCCTGTTATTTAACATAAGTTTCCTGAGTTTTATTTTTTAATTTCTTCAACATTAATTTTATCATTTGTATAGATACAAATTTCTGATGCAGTTTTTAGCGACTGCTGAACAATCTCTTTAGCAGAAAGATTGCTGTATTTTTTAAGCATTTTTGCAGCAGCAAGCGCATACATTCCGCCTGATCCAATTGCAACAATCTGGTCGTCCGGCTCAATAACGTCTCCGTTACCTGAAATCACCAGCGCTTTATCTTCCGTAATAACAGCAAGCATAGCTTCAAGTTTGCGCAAATACTTATCTGTTCTCCAATCCTTTGCCAGTTCAACGGCAGCACGATTAACATTCCCGCGGTACTGCTCAAGTTTGTCTTCAAATCTTTCCATTAGAGTAAAAGCATCTGCAGAAGCTCCAGCAAATCCGCATAAAACCTTACCTTTAGCAATTGATCTTATTTTTACTGCGTTATGCTTCATTACAGTATTACCGAGCGTTACCTGCCCATCACCGCCAAGTGCAGAAGAATTTTTATGCACTACTCCAATTATTGTTGTGGCTTCAATCTTCATATCCATTTTAAAACTCCTGATTTAATTTTCATCTGCGAAATACAAATTTACAAAATTCATTTTACTTTACAGAGTTACGAGATGATATAGATTTTACAGGAAACAGTCTTGGTACTTTTTCACGGTATTTCCTGTAGTCATCTCCAAATTTTTCTGCCAGTTTCTTTTCTTCATAAAATGAGCCTATATAAAAATAAGCCACAATACACAAAAACAAGGTTGCGTAAGATAAATCCATCGTCGGTCTGCATCCCAGGAAAATTATGAAGAAAAAGTATAAAGGATGCCTGATAATCTTATAGGGACCATCAATAATTAAAGTCATTTCTTCATCAAGGTCATCTTTATCATATTCACCTTTCATCCAGCGAACTATTTGTGAGATGCCAAAGAATTCTTTTACACAAAAATATTTGGATGACCAAAATATTCCCGCAAGAGCCAGTAGTTGCGGAATAATAATTATAAAATCAAACGGATAATTCAATTCATAAACGTTTGTCCCGGTCCGGGGTATTAAAGCGTAAATAGCTGCAAATGATAAAATAGAGATAATATTATATCCGAGCCTGTAAAATGCTATTAAGTCTCCTGCTTTTTCTTCAAATAGTAATTTAATTTTTTTAGAAGCTAAAACGGTGTGAATAATACCAAAGATTACGAAAAGAAAAATTATTTCAAATACACTAACCAGATCATTCGTCATAATTCTTTTCGCAGCCTTGCCACCGGGAGTCTGAGCTGTTCACGGTATTTGGCTACAGTTCTACGGGCAATATGAATTCCCTTTTCATTTAACATTTCTGCAAGTTTATCATCACTAAATGGTGATTTCTTATCTTCACTTTCAATTATATCCTTCAGCATTTCTTTTATATGCTTGTTCGAAACTTCCTCACCTGAATCTGTGCTCAATCCTTCACTGAAAAAATATTTTAATTCATGAATTCCCTGCGGGTTTTGAACATATTTACCATTTACAACACGACTGATTGTAGAAATGTCCATCTGAATTTCATCAGCTATATCTTTATAAATCATAGGTCTGAGAAACTTTGAACCTCTATCAAAAAACTCGTACTGTTTTTCAACTATTGCCTGCATAATTTTCATTAAAGTTTCTCTTCTCTGCTGAATACAGGCTATAAACCATTTTGCAGATTCAAATTTTTCACGGAGAAATTTATATGTCTCTTTTTCTCTTTTATTTTTCTTCCCGCGTTTATTTGAATCGAGCATCTCCAGGTAACTTTTGCTCAAAGTTACGGAAGGAACGCTTCTATCATTTAGTGTTATAACGAAATTGCCTTCGTCCTTTTCAATAATAAAGTCGGGAGTAATCTGGTTCATCTGCGCAGATTCTATATTCCCTTCTCCCGGTTTCGGGTTTAGAGATTGTACAAATTCAATCGTGCCTTTTAAACTTTCATCTGTCAGATTAAGTTTTTGTTTTATTGAATCGTACCTTTTTTTGGTAAAATCATCAAAACAATTCAGAAGAAGCTGCTCGACAAGATACCTGTAATAGGGATCATAATCGGAATTCCTCGCTTGAATTAGCAGGCATTCCCTTAAATCTCTTGCTGCAATTCCAATCGGGTCAAATGTTTGAATTCTTTTAAGTAATTTTTCAGATTCCTCACTGGAAATAATTATGTCCTCAAACATTTCAAGTTCATCAAGTATTTCCTGCAAACTTCTTTTCAGGTATCCATCTGCATCAAGGTTACCGATAATCTCCTCTCCAAGAGTAAATAACTCTTCATCAAGGTTTAACATTCTTAATTGATCCAGCAGGTGTTCGGAAAGACTTTCGAGAGATTCTGCAAGAGGCTGGTAAATTTCATCGTCCTTACTTCGGTTTGATCTGTCTGATTCATCAACACTGTCGTTCATAAAATCTTCAAGCTCAAACTCTTCTTTGTCTACGTCATCATATTCATCTATTTCATCATCGTCTTTTTTTTCATCCTGGTCTAGAGTCTGATCAAATTCTTCTTCTAGTATTGGATTTAATTCAAGTTCAGTCTTAATCCTTTGTTCTAGGGCAAGTGTATTCAACTGAAGCAATTTCTGATATTGAATTTGCTGGGGAGAAAGTCTCTGTTGTTGTGAAAGTCTTTGATTAAGAGATAACATCTACGATCCGATAATTTTCTTTAAAGTATTATACCATTTTTTACTGTATGTTCTTGTCAATGATTCCTCACAGAAATCAACTAATTTGATATTATTATCATTTCCGTTTTTCAAAGCCGGTTTACATTCATCAAATTTTTCGTACCTGAGAACATCCCCTCCAAATTTTGATATCCTTATCGGAAAGAGATGACAGGAAACAGGTTTCTTAAAATCAACTTTGCCATCCAAAAATGCTTTTTCTATTCCACATTTAGCTATTTTGTTTTCAAAATATACAAAAACACAGGCTTCATTATTAACACTATGTGTCATTAATTCGCCATTTTTCTCATCAAAAAAACCATTTTTTTCAATTTCCTGCAAGTGCTCTTCCGGCAGATATTCTTTTACAATTGGTAATATTTGCCTTATTTTCTCAACTTCTTCTTCTAGTAAAGGCGCACCAAAATCACTTTTTAACGTACAACAGGCACCTTTACACTTTGCCAGGTCGCAGGCAAAGTTTTGACTACTAATTTCCTTACTTACAAGCACTTCATCTACTGAAACAAAATTATTTAAAAACATGGAATAATTTTTGATAAAAAGATACTAATTTGTATTGTAATACAAAAGTTTAAAGGTTTTTATAAAAATATTGAATCTTTAAATCAATTATAATATCCTGCCTAACAGAAATTTCTTTTTTAAAAAACCAAAATACTTTTATTATTTTAACTTAATTTAATTACAAAAAAATGACAAAGAAAACTAAAATACTAATTATTGATGATATACCGGAGAATATTTATCTATTACAGGAAATGTTAGATACGTCTGAATTTGAAATTATTACCGCCTCCAATGGAAAAGAAGGAATAAGAAGCGCTGTTAACGATCAGCCTGATTTGATAATTTGTGATATAATGATGCCAGAGTTGAATGGATATGATGTTATGAAAATAGTAAGAAATAATCCACATACAGAAAGTATCCCGTTTGTTTTTTTATCTGCAAAAAACAGCAAAGAAGAAATCAGAGTGGGTATGCAAACAGGAGCAGACGATTATTTAACAAAACCAGTCAGCAGTAAAGACTTGATTGCAACAGTTAAAACAAGATTGGCTAAAAAAGGTGTAATTGATAAAAAATTTGAAGGATTAATCCATAGCATATCTTATTCTCTACCGCACGAGCTACAGACTCCATTGACCACTATACTAGGTTTCGCAGAAATATTAGTCTCTGACTATAAAACTATTTCATCAAAGGATGTATTAGAAATAGCTAAAAACATTGACAGCTCAGCAAAAAGATTAAACGAATTAATTCAAAAATTTCTTTTGATTACAAAACTGGATTTAATTTCAAAAGACTCTGAAAAGATAAATTCGCTGCAGTCAGGTTCTGTTTGCCAGGCTGAAAAAATTTTAATTAATGTTGCAAAGGAGAGAGCAAAATATTATAATAGAGAAAAGAACCTTACTCTGAGTGCCCAACCTTCAAAAGTTATATTTTCTGAAAACAATCTAAAAATTGTTTTAAAGGAAATAATAGACAATGCATTTAAGTATTCAGAAAAAAGTAGCCAGGTTCAAATTGTGGGAGTTTCCTTGAACAATGAATATGTAGTTTCGATTCTCGATTTGGGAATAGGAATGACCGAAAAACAAATTGCTACTGTTGGAGAATTTATGCAATTTGAAAGAAAAAGGACTGAACAACAAGGTGCAGGTTTGGGTCTTTCTATTTCTAAAAAAATCATAGAATTGTATGGAGGAAAATTATTTATAGAAAGTATTCCCCACAAACAGACTATAGTAAGAATAACATTAAATAAATACCATTTACCTGCTTAATAATAATCAGGGGAAGCCTTTTATGATATTAAAAGATAAGGTTATACTAATAACAGGCGCATCCAGTGGAATAGGAAAAGAACTTACAAAATTATTTGTTAAAGAAAAATGTAAGGTTGCCATTCTCTCCCGAACTACAAGTAAACTTATTAATTTCGAAAGAAGTCTACAGACAAATTACGCCGATGTAAAGGCTTTTCAATGTGACGTTACTAACCATCCAAGTATAAGGACAACTCTAAGAAATGTAATAACCCATTTTGGTCCAATTGATATTGCTGTACTGAATGCAGGTGTAAGTTTTGTTACAAATCCAGAAAGTTTTAATTCAGAATTAGCAGAAGAAACAATAGATACAAATCTGCTTGGCATTGTTTATTTCTTTGAAGAATTATTAACTGATTTTAAAGTCAAAAAAGACGGAATTTTTGTAGGAATTTCAAGTTTAGCTGACATCAGAGGATTTCCTTACAGCGGATTCTATTGTGCAAGCAAAGCAGCAGTTACTCTTTTTCTGGAAAGCCAAAGAATTGAATTGAAAAAATTCAATGTAAAGGTAATAACAGTAAAACCGGGTTTTGTAAGAACCCCTATGACCGATAAGAACAAGTTTACTATGCCATATATTATGGACGCAGATAAAGCTGCAAAAATAATATTTAAAGGAATTAAAAAAAGGAAAAATATTATACAATTTCCATGGCAGACAGTACTCGGTGCAAAAATAATAAAGCTATTACCTAATTCTGTATTTGATTTCTTAGCCTATAGAACAAAAAACAATTAGCAATTAACTAAAATCATTTTTTTTACAATACGGGGAATTGTTTTGAAGAATTTTGCCCTTTTCATTTTTTTATTAATATCTTTACCATTAACTGCTCAGGTAACACCACAAAACGATACTACAATAATATTTAGTGAGATCATGTTTGCAGGCAAATCCGGCAATAATGAATTCATTGAATTATATAATACAAGCGATTCAAAATCCGTTGATCTGATTAATTTCAATATCAAGTATTACACTTCAAGCGCAGATATAATAATAGATGCCGGAAAGGGGACTGTTCTGGAGCCCAAATCTTTTGCAGTTATTTTTGAAGGAGACTATGATTTGGTAAATGGAATATATAAAAATATTGTGCCAGACACTGTATTAATTCTTAAAATTTCAGATAATGCATTTGGGTCTTCAGGAATGTCAAATTCAAGTGACAGGACAATTCAATTAATAAATTCTTTTGGAACTAAACTTGAGGAATATACCTACTCGTCAAATAACCCAAAGGGTATTTCTGACGAGAAAATATCATTACATAATAACTCAACAAGCTCCAATTGGCAAAATTCCAAAATTGATAATGGAACTCCGGGTATTAGAAATTCAGTAACTCCATTTGATTTCGATCCCGGTATAAAATCATTTTCAACCGAAGACGAGTACCAGGTATTAGGTGAAAGTGAAACTTTTAATATCATTGTTAAGAATTTTGGGGTGAATTTATCAAATGATTACCAGGTTAATATTTATTATGATTCAAATAAAGATTCAATAGTACAGGGTTCAGAAAAAATAAATTCATTTTTAGGAGCAGGCTTAGCACCCGGAGATTCTGCTGAATATAGTTTTTCATTTGCAGGATTTTTGGAAGGGAATAATTTATTCATTGCAAAGCTGGAATCACAAGCAGATGAAAACTTAAACAATAACTCAGCTGAATTAAATTTGCCCATAATCAAGATAAATGAATTTAGAAATGACATTGTAATTAATGAAATTATGTACGCTCCCGATTCTGGAATGCCCGAATGGATAGAGTTATTTAACAGAAGTGAAAAAAATGTCAATTTGAACGGTTACAAACTTGCTGATAACACTGATACTTCCAAAATAATTTTTAGTAATAATGTTCTAAAACCAAATGAGTATTTTGTAGTATCTGGTGATAGTTCGATTACAAAATATTTTGATGTTAAGTCAAAAATTTCAATCTCTGATTTTCCTACGCTAAATAATTCAGGTGATAAAATTATTTTACTTGATTCGCTCAATAGAGTAATCGATTCTTTACAATACTTCCCGAAATGGGGCGGAAATGACGGTTTTTCTCTTGAAAGAATTGCAGCTGACGATACATCAACCGATCCAGCGAACTGGAATTCCTCAAAAGATTTTTTGAAAGGGACACCCGGAAAAATTAATTCCATATCTCAAAAAGATTTTGACATTAAAACAGCTAAAATTTTATTTACTCCGGAAAAACCGTTAGTCGGTGATAAAGTAAACATCTCTGCCTTACTGGAAAATACTGGTAAAAATTCAATAAATTATTTTATCGGATTATACGAGGATACTGATGGAGATTCACTTCAGGATATTGAACTTGAAAAATTAACAAATCAAAATTTAGATAAAGAAGATTCTATAATAGTAAATTTTAATTATTCTATTAATGGAATAAGTAATACTTATAGTTTTATCTTGATTGCCGGGTCTGAAAATGATCAGGATTCCACGAACAACCGAATTTATAAAAAATTAACACCGGGATATCCACAGAAAAGTTTGGTTATTAATGAAATTATGTACGATCCTTCCAGTAATGAACCAGAGTGGATTGAATTATTTAATAATACCAATCAAAAAATAAATATTAAACACTGGGAAATCGAAAATCTAATTCCATCCATTTCAGAGCATTTATTAGCAGGCACAGATTACTATCTAAACGCAGGTGATTATTTAATAATTGCAGCAGATAGTACTTTTTTTGGTAAGCATGAAAAATTTAACTCCAATATTATTATTACAGATTTTGGATACTTGAATAATAACTTCGATGGTATTTCAATTAAAGATATAAATAATAATCTTATTGATAGTGTGGTTTATTCTTCAGATTGGGGTGGGGGGAACGGATTTTCACTTGAAAGATTTTCACCATCACAAAATTCAAATAATCCAATGAATTGGAACACGTCAAGAAATCTAGAAGGGTCAACTCCCGGCAAAATAAATTCTATAAGCAGAAAGGATTTTGATGTCGCAGTATCTAAAATAATATTTGATCCGGACGCCCCACTATCAGACGATGATGTGGATATATATGCACTGGTAAAAAATCCAGGAAAAAACACTGCAGTTTTTTCTCTTTCTCTTTATGAAGATTACGATGGCGATTCGTTAGCAGATAATACCCTTGAAAATATTGTTTATAATAGCTTAGGTGCTGAAGATTCATCTTTAATAAAATTCAGCTATAAAATTAAGAGAATAAATAAAAATCATAATTTTATTGTTAAAGCTGAAATGGACTCAGACCAAGACACAACAAATAATATTTCTTTTAATAATATTTCCCCGGGCTACAGAAAGGGAGACCTTGTTATAAATGAGATTATGTATAATCCAACAAGTAGAGAGCCCGAATGGATTGAATTACATAATAATTCAAGCAAAGAAATAAATCTTAAAAACTGGAATATTGTTAATCTCTTACCTTCTCCTGTAAATTATCCATTAGAACATAAAAATGAATTAATTGCACCAGATAATTTCTTAGTAATAGTGCAGGATTCCTCTTTCTATAAATTCTACCCTGATGTAAAAAGCAATATTTTAGTTCTTAATTTTGGATCATTGAATAATTCTATGGACGGACTAGCATTACAAGATAATAAAGGAACCTCGATAGATAGTCTTATTTATAATGATAATTGGGGCGGGAATAATGGATTTTCTCTTGAAAGGATTTCTTATTCCAATGAATCCATTGATAGCACAAATTGGAGAACTTCTATTAGTCAGTTTAAAGGAACTCCCGGTGAAAAAAATTCAATATTTGATTTAATCTCTTACAAGAAAAATTCTATTGTAGTAAATGAAATTATGTTCGACCCGGGACCAAATAATTCAGAATTTATTGAGTTTCTAAATATTGCAGACAAGACAATTAACCTGGGTGGATGGCATATTCAAGATGAGAAAAATAACACAATTTATATTTCAAAGGTAAATCGGGAAATTATACCGGACTCATATTTTGTAGCTGCAGCAGATTCTTCAATATTCAATAATTATCAATTCTCTGATAAATCTACACTGAACATTTTGAATATTTCATCGCTGAATTTATCAAACAACGGTGAAGTGATAATTCTGAAAGATGCAAAAGATAATTCAATTGATTCAGTAAAATATTTTGACAGCTGGCATAATTCGAATTTTATCAATACAAAAAATAAATCGCTGGAAAGAATAAATCCATATTTAGATGGAAATGATAAGAACAACTGGAGCACATCAACAAATGTAATTGGCGCATCACCCGGAAAACGAAACAGCATTTTTACAACAACATTTCCTGGTTCTGTGTCCGTTACTGTTTCACCAAATCCCTTTTCGCCCGATAATGATGGATATCAGGATTTTACTATAATAAAATATTCTATCAATCAACCTGTTGCTCAAATGAAAGTTAAGATTTTTGACAGTCATGGCAGACTAGTTAGAACCATACTTAATAATTCAGCAACTGGCTCTAATGGTTCAGTAATTTTTAATGGTCTGGATGATGATAATAATCCACTTCGGATAGGCATTTATATTGCCTTAGTAGAAGCGGTTAATGAAAGTACCGGAGTCACTGAAAAGATAAAAGTTCCTGTAGTGGTCGCAAAAAAGTTTTAATTTTTAATATATCCTTAAAACTTAAACAGTTTGAATTGTCCTGATTTAGTATCTTTACATTTACTACTAACAAGAGGTGACTAATAATGATTCGAGCACCGAAGCAATAAAATTACAGCTCATAACTATTTTCAACCTTTCACATAATTTTACTGCTATTCCCATTTACAATTACTAATTTAATATCGTTTAAAAATCCATTAACTAGACAGTAAAATAAATGAGCACAATTCTCGAGGTATCAAATCTTTCAAAAAGCTACGGAAATGTTCAGGCATTAAGCCAGGTAAGTTTTAATATTGAAGAAGGTGAGTTTTACGGTTTGCTTGGTCCGAATGGCGCAGGGAAAACAACAACAATAAATATTATCAGCACAATTTCACCGCCGGATCTTGGTTACGTAAAAATTAATGGAACCGATCTTAAAACAGATCCAATGAAATGTAAAAAATCTATTGGCGTGGTTCCGCAGGAAATTGCTCTTTATAATGAACTTTCTGCATATGAAAATCTTTTATTCTGGGGAGGGCTTTACAAAATAAAATCGGATGACATAAAAAGTAAAATTGACAGTACGCTAAAACTTATGGGACTATCCGACAGAAAAAATGATAAGATAAAAACTTACTCGGGCGGAATGAAAAGAAGAATTAATATTGCTTCTGCCCTGCTTCATTCTCCTAAAATTTTATTTATGGATGAACCGACTGTTGGAATTGACCCGCAAAGCAGAAATTTAATTTTTGAAGTACTTGAAGCTCTTCATAAAGACGGGATGACCATAATTTATACAACACATTATATGGAAGAAGCTGAAAGATTATGTAACCGCATTGGAATTATTGATCACGGAAATATTATTGCTGAAGGAACGCTGGATGAGTTGCGAAACACAACAAATGCAGTTGAATCTATAATAATTCATCTGGAAAAAATAGAAGACGAAGAAAAGTTAGATAAGTTGGGTAATCTTATAGATGTTTCTGAAAATGTTTTAACCTTTTCAAGCAAAAACAGCAATAAAGAATTGCCAGCAATTTTAGTAGATTTAAACAAAGCCGGGCTGGCTCCAATTCAAATTGAAATTAACAAAGTTAACCTTGAAACGATTTTTTTGAATTTAACCGGAAGAAAATTAAGAGATTAAAAATGTTAAAATTAGCAGTAAAAGATCTTCGTTTAATTATTCACGATAAAAGAGCAGTTGTACTGACATTGCTGGTGCCGGTTGCCCTAATTTCCCTTTTTGCCTTTGCATTTGGCGGAACCGGAAAGTCAAATGATACAAACCCGATTGCAATTTATATTTCGGATCAGGATAGTACAGATGTTTCCCGGGATGTTGTCGCTCAACTTGATACTATGTCTTCACTTGATATAAAAAAACTTCCTTTTGATGAAGCAAAAAATGAAGTAAATAAGGGAAGCAGGGTTGCTGTGTTAGCTATTTATAAAGGTTTCAAAGATTCAGTTGAAGCCGGCAGCACACCATCAGCAGAATTATTTTATGATCAGTCCCGCCAAATTGAAGCAGGTCTTTTACAACAGGTTTTATTTTCCAAATTGATGGGAATAATCGGCAAAAGAACTATAAAGAAAAGCATTAATAAAATGATCGTTGAAAATAACCCGGACCTTAGCAAAGATGAATTGGATTTAATTACATCAAAAGTAAATGAACAGATGGAAGGATTTGAAAAGGATGAAAAAAATCCGGCCAATAATTTTATGGGAATTAAAGCAACGCCGATTTTTGCAAAAAGTGAAAATAACCTGGGTCTTGTACAGGCAGTTGCCGGCACAGCAATAATGATGCTCCTTTTTACTGTGACAGGAATGGGAAGCGGAATGCTGCTGGAAAAAGAAGAAGGAACTTTAAAGAAACTACTTTACTCTCCCCTTCAACCCACAGCAATTTTATTTGGCAAGATGACTGCAACTATAGTAGTTTCAATTATTCAATTGACGGTTATGTTTTTATTTGCCTGGCTAGTTTTCGGGTTGGATATTTTTATTGATATACCTTCACTTATCCTGATGATTCTTTCAACCGCATTTGCCTGTGCAACTTTTGGAATATTTATCGCTTCAATTGCAAAAACAAGAAAACAGGTCGAAAGTTATTCAACTTTAATTATTCTTATTATGTCCGCTATTGGCGGCAGCATGGTTCCACTCTTCATAATGCCGGCAATTATGCAGAAAATTGCAATTGTTTCTGTTAATTACTGGGGAATCCAGGGATTTTACGACATTTTTTGGCGACACCTTGCCATTGGAGATGTAGCAATTAGAGCTACGGTATTAATAGGAATCGGACTTTTTATGATGATAATTTCTATTCGGAATTTCAAAAAGAACATATTATCAATCGCATAAACCAGTCATCCCGCTGAAGAACAGCTCATAATATTACTTAACTTTTTCGTGAATTAGCAGCAACCTTTGTAGTACTTTTTATGTCTAATATTCAGAGACGAATTGATAAAAAATAAATTGGAACTTTCAGGTTTTTGTTTTGTACAAGAAGATGAAGCAACAAAATGAACACTTCACACACCTGTTAGTTAGTGGTTTAGTGGAATAAAAAAAATGATCCTTGATTTTATGATTTAGCAAATGAAATCGATAAAGATGTTAGCTTAGATGAATATTCAGGTAATATGGATCATTTTTAAACCGCGGGCGCAACACCCGCGGTTTTTTATTTTTAAATAAAACCCCTTTTATCCTAAAAGAATTGAATTTAAATATTTTAACCTATAACTTTTTAGGTAACATAAATTGCAATCCACCTTAAAAACAACAAAACGCCTTATGATTATTAAGAATAAATTCCTTATTTCGTTTTTGCTGCTGTTTTTTTTAGCCGCTAATTTAATAGCGCAACCAAAGCTTTCTTATACTTTGTCAATGACAAAACCCTACACTCATTATTTTGAAGTAACAACAACAGTAACCGGGCTTGAGAAAGATTACATAGATTTCATTTTACCGGTTTGGGCGCCGGGTTCTTACCTCATACGAGATTTTCCAAAAAATGTTGAGTTCTTCAAAGCGTTTGATAAAAACGGAGCCGAATTAAAATTTGAAAAAACCAATAAATATACCTGGCGGGTTTACAGTAAAAAATTAAACGAGATTAATATTTCTTATAATGTTTATGCTTTTGAAGCTTCTGTAAGAACCAGTTTTCTTGATGATTCACACGGTTATTTAAATGGATCAAACATTTTTATGTACATCTATAAAATGAAAGACCTTCCTTCCACTTTAAAAATTATTCCGCACAAAGGCTGGAAAAAAGTAAACACAGGTCTTGAAAAAGTTGAAGGTGCAGGATTCACATATCATTCCCCGAATTATGATATCCTCGCTGACTCGCCTATTGAAATCGGCAACCAGGATGTGATAGAGTTTAAAGCAGCCGAAGTAAATTA
>DATFMR010000060.1:0-55472 GCA_035266865.1 Ignavibacteriaceae bacterium
AGCTACGCTTGGAGAAAACCTTGCGGACTATGGCGGTGACCTGATCGGATGGGACGCTTTCAAGAAGACAAAACAATATAAAGAAGGTAAAAAAATCGCCGGGCTTACACCAGCACAAAGATTCTGGATCGGTTATGCTTATTCATGGCTTGGACATACAAGGCCGGAATCCCTTGCCCAGCAAGTTTTAACGGACGTACATTCACCTAACTTTTTAAGAATTAATGGCCCGTTCAGCGATATTCCTGCATTCTGGGAAACCTTTAATATAAAACCGGGTCAGCCGATGTGGAGACCTGAAGATAAAAGACCAAAAATCTGGTAGATTTTTTCTTTTTATAATTGCCTTCGGATTTTGTTTGTGGAATCCGAAGGTTTTTATTTTCAAATAATTATTGTCCGGTTATATATGTAATTGCAAAAGGGGGAAGGATGAAAAGATTAATTGATTTGCTTTTATTTATTACCTTCATTTACCTATTACAAGGCTGCACAAGCATCAGGCAAACTATTTATCTTCAGAATATGGAAATAAACGGACCACTTAAAACTCCTCCTTTAAATATTACAAAAAATAAATTAGACGAAAATGCTACTATTTCACTCGGCGTTTCAACGAGTAATTCAAAAGAATTAAATGGTAAAGTTGGAAGTCATACAAAAGTAAATAGTGCAGGATATTTCCAGGTTGATACATTAATGGTAAATGATCAGCCGGTTTATAAAGATGCAGGAAATAATAATTATGACTTTACCGGCAACAACCTGCAATGGAAGCAGCCTGATTTTACTGTATTTCTGAATGCTGACCTTAATCTGTCCCGCCTATTTTCAATTTCGCTGGGACTAAATTATTCGGTTCAGGATCAGAAAAGTTTATTTGGAGGTAATTTGGGGTTTGGACAGTATAATGAATTTGAAACCGGAGCAATAAGGATCGATTTTGGAGTGAACTGGCAACAGGTTAATTATATTGTTTCTTCTGTTGTTGTTACGGAAATAAAGAACAACAATGGAAATTCTTCCACTGTAACTTTCTTTAAAGATATTGATAGCAAAACTAACATAAATCCTTACATAACTCTTACATATAATTCAAATTTTGACGGCTCACCAATTAATTTTTTCATAAGCGGAGGTTATTTTAGCCAATCTATTATCAATTATAGCCCTTCGAACCCAAGCACTAATTATTACCCTTTCGGAATTACCCATACAATAGTTGATGCCAGAGGAGAAGCAACAGCAGGATTTATTATTTTAACACCGGGCATTTACTATAGTTTTTCTGAAAACAGCAGGATTAACATCGGTGTAAGATTTTTAAAGGAAACACAAGTTAAATCGCTGGATAAAACACTTTTTATATTACCATTTTTGCAATACGATATTTCACTATAAATAAGAAGATTTAAAAAGCTATCTTTTTTTGAAAAATTTTCCTCTCCCCACAAATATTTTTTTCAAGAGATCGTTCTTACTTCCATCAAAATATGCTTCTGGATTAGTGGTAGAATGTAGAAGTATTTTCCCACTACCTTCAAATCCTGCAACAGTAATCCCACCTTTTGACGAGGAATTTATCGTTAAAGTGTATGAAGCTTTACTTAAAATTTTCTGATCTAGACTATCAACAAAATTTTGACTGGTTAAATTTGAAATTGAGACTAAATAATTTGCAACTTCCGCAGAATCAACATCCCGTGAGCCAGCCATCCAGTTTTTGTTTTTCTTTTCAAGAACAAAGGAGCTGTCAGCCGGGTACGTAAAATTTAGTTTAGACCAGTGAGAAAAATTATCGTTGATAATTCTTCCATTCCTGAAATAATTTACATCCTGGTTCAAGGTAAATCCGGGCATTCCATTTATTTTATATACATTTTCGTCATCCCCGACCCTCACATACGTAAATATGGATTTGGGTCTCTGAAACGCAAATTTCCCAATTGTAAGGTCAAGTGTGTTATTACCGTTTTCAAAAACTTTTATCTTGGTACCCGATGTATCATCCACCTGAAACTCCTTCCATTTATTTTTCCCTAAAGCTGCCACGCTTAATGCTTTAATACTTAGCAATTCACGAAATATGTTTTCAACCTTTTGATGGGGCACATCTGCTGTTTTATTATTATCCAAATTTATTTTCCAGTAATTCCCTTCTTTAAATATTTTAACAAGCTTGTGATTGTTTTGTTTTGGATAAATATTGATCGAAGTAACTTTAGAAGTATCTATAGAAATTATGTCGCTCCTGAATGACCTTTCACCGTGTTGCGAATCATAAAGCAAAAACACTACCACTATCAGCAGCAACACGCTAAATAAAATAATTAGGGTTTTAGTAGATAATTTATTAAACATAATCTTCGTTCATTAGTTTATTTCTTTTCCTCTTTCTAACCTGGAAACGGAAAAATCCGTACCCGATTATCAGCAGGATCGGTAAAAGAAAATTTAAATATTTAATCAATGTTTTTGTACCGCCTTCAAGATCAGTGTTAATTGGTCGTGATGTAACTCCCTTTGTACGAAGCGAAATTAATCCAGTGTCGTCCGAAAGCCAGTCAATTGCGTTTGTCATTAAATTCACATTATCCTGCGAAAGTTTTTGTGCGTTTTGGCCAGATCCATTCACAGCAAAATCTCCACAACCAAAGACAACCATTTTTGAATAAACTCCGTTATCTATTTTTCCATCAACAGCAACTGCAACAGGTAATGATGAAAGAGGAAAATCACTGTCTCCCCATTGCTTTGATACATCAAATTGGACTGGAGGTCTCTGGACACCTGACTTGCCGGAAGTTTGTGCAATGGGAACAATATGCAATAAACTGTCCTGCTGATTAATTTTAACCGGACTTACAAATGGCATTATTACAGATTCAATTCCCTGTGTAATAGGATGATCAGCAAATTTTGTGATTTTGGGAATATATGGAAACTGAACCGGTGTATTCATTACAAACATACCCTGCTGTTGTCTTACCATAATAGTACTGCAGTTAGCATCGATTATAAAATTATCCTCAACATTAATTCCTTTTTTTGCCAGCCACTCTCCCAATCCCGTTGATTGGCTTGAGCCCTGCGCTTTAGATAAATCAGTTTTTACTCTGTCCAGTGCAATCAGTAACCTTCCTCCTGAGGCAAGATAATTATCAAGCTGTTTTAGATATGCAGGCTTGAGTGTATCTGAAGGAGCCACTATAACGAGAGTGTTAAATTTCGTAGGAATTCCGGTAGTATCACTAAACTTTATTGAACTTACGTTATACAAAATTGAAAGCTCCCGGCTAACCTGCCCCATATCGGATAACGGATGTTCACCATTTCCTTCAAGGAAGGCTATTTCATTTTTATTTTGCAAAGTAAGTTTTTTTATAGCTGATGAAAGAGCATACTCCATAGCCGAACCGGGCTGAATAAAAGGAATGGTTTCAGTTTTGTCTCCATACTGAAGCACTGCACCAAGATATGCACGCTGTTGCTTCACCTGGTCCCGTTCTCTCACGTTAATCATTATCGGCCTTATTCCGGCTTGCTGTGTTTTCATTTCTGTTTGTTGATCTTTATTAGGATTTAAAAAATCGTAAACAACATTTCCACCGGATTCATTTGAATATTCTACGAGTAAATCCCTAAAATCGCGTCTTACCTGAGCAACATTGGGTGGAAGGTTTTCAGAAAAGTAAGCCGTAACAGTTACAGGTTGGTCAAGTGAGTTAAGAATGTTTTCCGTAGCATTGCTCAATGTATATTCATCATCATCTGTAAAATCAAGTCTCACAAAAAACCTGTCTGCAAGAATATTTACGAGCAGAAGAATTCCGAAAATCAGTCCTATAGATATTAAAATTTTTTTCTTTGTAAGCATAATTTTCTATTCTGTAATATTTCTTTTAGATAAAGATGCTTCCGCCAATATCAATCCAAAGAATGAAATGCTAAGGAAATAAATTAAATCTTTGCTATCCACAACACCGCGTGAGATAGAATCAAAATGAGTTGACAGATCCATATAATTTAATATTTCACCGATTAACCCGATAAAATTTCCAGACAATACATTAAAGATTATAAGAAAGAAAACACCGATAAAAAGCGAAAGAAGAAAAGCCACTATCTGGTTACTTGTAACCGCGCTCGCAAAAAGGCCAATACTTATATAAGTCATACTCATCAAAATTAGTCCGAGATAACCACACCAGACCGCACCGTGGTCAACAGGACCTATTGCCCAAACGCTTATATAATATGGTAATGTAAGCACAAGTGCGATAACAATTAATAATAAACAGGCTAAGAATTTTCCTGTTATTACCTGCCAGTCGCTTACTGCTTTGGTCAGGAGGAGCTCGATCGTACCACTTTTATTTTCCTCAGCAAACATTTTCATTGTTAATGCAGGAGTAAAAAAGAAAAGAGTCCAGTACGCAACGGCAAAGAATGGTTGAAGAGTAGCCTGACCGACAAAGAAAATATCCGAACCAAAAAGCCAGGTGAAAAATCCACTTAAACCCAGAAATACAATTATGAGAATGTAAGCCGTTAAAGAATCAAAAAATGAATTAAGTTCTCTAGATGCAATTGTCCAAATTTTATTCATAATCAATCTGTCGTTAATTCCCTGAAAATATCCTCTAATTTAGTTTCTATAGGTGTCATTTCAGTGAGTATCCAATTATTTTGCACACACATCTGAAAAATTTCCTTTCTCGATGATTTACCTTCTTTACTTTGAACTATGAAATTATTCACAGAACCTATAATCGGGTCTACCATTTGTATTGTTTCAATGGATTGGAGAATTGAAAAAACCTGATCTTTATTTTGAGCCTCAGCAATTTGAATTCTCAACGCTTCATTTCCCTGTGCTTGTTTTCTAAGTGTATCAGCAGTTCCGTCAGCTACAATTTTTCCATTATTTATAATTAATATTCGGTCGCAGGTTGCCTCAACTTCTGGAAGAATATGTGTACTTAGAATTACAGTTTTTTCTTTACCGATATGGCGAATTAGTTTTCTAATTTCAATTATTTGGTTTGGGTCAAGTCCTGTAGTCGGTTCATCCAGAATCAATATTTCCGGGTCGTGTATCATTGCCTGTGCTAATCCAACCCTCTGTCGATATCCTTTAGAAAGTTCACCAATTTTTTTATGCTTTTCAGCATTAAGTCCGCAAACCTGCACCATTTCTAATATCCTCTTCTCTATCTTTTCTTTTGGCATGCCCTGCAGTTTTGCTACAAATTTGAGATATTCGAGTACAGGCATTTCAAAATAAAGAGGATTATTTTCTGGTAGATAACCAATATTTTTCTTTATCTTTTCACGGTGATCATGAATTGAAAAATTATTAATTTTTACATCTCCACTGGAAGGAGCCATATAGCAGGTTACAATTTTCATTGTAGTTGTTTTACCAGCACCGTTGGGCCCTAAAAATCCAAGTATTTCTCCGGTGCTTACCTGGAATGAAATGTCATTTACAGCTTTTTGTGGTCCGTATTGTTTGGTCAAATTCTCTACAACTATGCTCATGTTTATTCAAATTTATAGTTTGTAAAAAAGAAACCCTTTATAAGCAGTCTGGGAGAACTACTTACCGATTTTTGCTAAAAGGTCGTAGAATATTATTAAACAATTTTAAAATTAAAAGGTTCCGTAAAATGAATAAATTTTATAATGGGGATATTTTTAATATCAGATTAATAGAAAATTAAAAATTAATGTGCTCGAAATTATCATCTAAATATTTTTTTACTTTTAAAATATCTTCCTTTGCAGTAAGGTCGACAACATGTTCTGCCAATTGGTAACAGTAAAGGCATTTAGGCTTATCTTTTACCATCATATTTACAGCAACCGGCAGCTCTTTTTCATCCCTTTTTGGATGGATTGGAATCGACTCTAAATAAGGCAGGATATCATTGTATTGAAAACTAAAAATGTTCATGCTTACGCCAATTTTGCCATTTCCATTTTTGGCTTTTTCAATATCCCTATTTGTTGGTTTTTCAATAATTCCCGTTAGAAAATTATCCTCATCTTTTCCAATAATAGCAAATTTTAAAATTTTAGATTCTTCAAATTCAAGCGCATTCCTGTCATAATCAATAAGAGAATTTGGATATTCATTTTCGAACAAAAGTTTAAAAGCTTTTTGCGAATACAAATTATCAGAATTGCAGACTGTAAATTTTGTGCCCTTCCATTCATTTTTGAATTGTAGTGCCTGTAGTAATGCGTCCGCAGTGCCCAGAGGTTTTTCTCTCCCCTTTGGAATTTTCTGAACAACATAGCTGATGTTCAAACCTAAAAACTCATTCTCTGTATTTTTAGCGCCATAATAATTTTTTATGCTTTCATCTTGTTCGCTGATTACAATTATGATTTCCCGATAGCCCGATTCCCTGGCATTATAAAGAAGGTAGTCCATAAAGGGACGAGAATTTTTGCCGACACTTAACATCGATTTTGTCTTTTGCTCGGTCTCTTTTAGGATTTTTTCATCAAGTGTTAAATCAGTCTTAACAGGCTTTTTCATTCTCGAAGAGACTCCCCCTGCAAGTATAATAAGTTTTCCTGTATTCATTTTTAATTTACACCTTCATCTATTTTTATTATATAGCTTTTGCCGCCTGCTTTTTCAATTGCTTCACAAATTTTATCAAAATTATCGGGAGCAAATGCAATCATACATCCACCTCCGCCTGAACCATTTATTTTTGCGCCTAAAGCCCCGGCATCTATTGCTGCATCAATCATATTATCAATTTTATTTGTAGATATTTTAAGTGTTTCCCTCAACACTTGCTGATGTTGATTTAACAATTTCCCAAATTCAATTTTATCAAATGTATCATTAGTAAATATTTTATAAGCATTCCTTGTAAAATCCCTGTTTTTTATCGTTCCAATTAATAATTCTTTTTGTTCTTTATTTAAATATGAAAAATATTTTTCAACATCATTAATTTCAACTTTATGCAATGAAAATTGAGTATTCCTCTCAACCAGATTATCAACAATTTCCTTAATCTTCATTTTAACATTTTTCAATATATTTTTGGTTTCCTTTGGTTCACCGGAATCACCGAGAACAAAAGCACCGAGATCTAAAATTAGATTTTCAACATTAATATCAGGATATGGATTCAAATAAATAATTCCGCCCAAGGAAGTTGAATAATGATCCATCATTCCGCCCGGTTCACCAAACTCAAGAACTTCGGCCTGGTAAGCCAGCTCAGCAATTTTTCCCGCAGGCAATATTATTTTTTGATCACTTTGTTGAGTAAGAAAATTAATCCACGCAACAATCATAGCTGACGAACTTGAAGCACCGGCATTGATAGGAATTTTTCCGAGAATTGTACATTCAAATCCTTTTGAGAAAGAGAATCCATTTCTTTTCAAAATATTAAAGCTACTTTTTATATAGTCTCTTTCTTTTTCATATTTAATTTCTTCTTTGATTGGAAATTTTTCAATACTGTTTATATCAGGTAGATGAATAATAATTTTGTCATCATTTGTCTTTTCTCCTTCAATTGAAATCCTTAAAGAAATTGCAGCTGCAATAACAGGCAACCCAAGATAATCCTGATGCTCACCAAACAGGCAAATTCTACCCGGTGCTGAAGTAACTATTTTACTATCAGTTAATTTCATTGCTTTGTTTTAATTGGTATATGTCCTTATCAAACCACCTGCAAAAAAGACTATCATTCCCGTAATGCTAATTGCAGCAGAGGAATCAAATCCTTTGCTTCCCATAAAAACACCAATGAGGAAAATTCCTAATCCCAGAAATAATATTCCTAAACCAAATTTCCCTTTGTTTGTTTTAGGAATAATATTGTACACATTATTCTCTTTTGATTCTTCTTCGCTTGATTTTCTTGCTTTCCAAATCTGATCCAATGTAAAACTTTTTTCATCTTTCGTAAGCAGGCTTATAATTGGAGTAACAATTAAAGCTGCACCGGCAGAAATAAAAGTTGTAACATTAAAATTCAAATTGAAAAAATACTGGCTAATAATTCCTGCAACCGCACCAAAAATATATCCCCCGATTGCTCCCTGCCAGTTTACTCTTTTCCACAGTAATCCGTAGACTACTGCAATTATAAACAGCGGCATATCCATAATTGCAATTACAGTTAGGTAGGCATTAACAGCTCCACCAAGAATTGGAACAAGGTAAACAAAAAGCATCATTATTATTCCGGTTGCAACTGTAACAATTCTTGCAACAAAGATTATATCCTTTTGTGTTGCCTTCCTGTTTAAAATGTTCTCATAAATATCACTGGCAAATATTGTGGCGACACCATTTAGATTTCCTGAAATTGTTGAAAGCTGAGATGAGAGAAGTCCCACAACTATAAAGCCCAACAGGATATTGGGAATTAGTTTTGCAATTAACAAAGGAACTGCAGTATCTGGATTTGTTAGCGCCGGATATATTACTCGTGCCGCAAGCCCGGGCAAATTCCATAAAAGAGCGAACGGAGTTGTAATTATTCCAGCAAGCACAAGTCCTTTCGCAACCGATCTTGTACTATCAGCACTAAATGCTCTTTGTAATAAACCCTGATCGACACAAGCCCATTCAATTCCTAAAAGAAAAATAGCAAGAATAAATTTCCAGTCGTAAGTACCTGAAGATTTTACAAGGGTTAACGCACCTTCGGGAAGTTTAGACTCCATGCCAGGCCACCAACCGATATAATTCATTGCCAAAGGTAAAAGTATTAACGCGCCACCGAGCATTAACACAAATTGAATAACATCTGTAAATGCAACTGACCACATTCCGCCAAGCATTGTGTAAATAATTACAACTACAGAAAAAATAAGAACCCAGGCTGTAAATGAATGTAATCCCGTAATTATTTGAGCTGCGATTACAGCAGTATAAAGAACAACTCCCAGCCAGAAAGCCAGACGGAAAATCCAGATAAACGCGACGAAAGTTCTCACTCCTTTGCTGTAACGAAGCTCAAGAAATTCGGGGATTGTTCTTATCCGCAGCCTTCTGAAAATCGGGATTACAAATAAACCGGAAATAACCAGTGCCATATTGCCGGTCCAGGTTTGCCACACAATCGGTATTCCCTCTTTATAAGCAATGCCTGCCTGACCAATAAAACTGTACATGTTAATATTTGTGGCAGCAATTACAGCAGCAAGTATAAATGGAGAAAGCTTTCTCCCGGCAAGATAAAAATCGTCGGCAGTTCCGATCCATTTATAAAAGATGGAACCAACAAAAAACATCCCGGCAAGAAAAACAAAAACGATCAGGTAGTCTGCGAAAATCAAATTCTAGTTCCTTTTATTATCGTTTACTATTTTTCATTTCCTTACGTTTTTTCTGAAGCAGGTTTTTAAATTCTCTAACAGGAACAAGAATCCAGATTATAAGAATTAAAAACCCTATTAATTCGATTCCCCAGGTTTTCCAGTCGAAATACATTTTCCGCCTTTATTTTATTATAAAACTTGAAACCGGGATTATCTCCTTTTGTATATCCGCCGGATACGGTTTTGCGGGGAGCAATTCATTTTCATTTATTTTTATATTGCTATTTTTTTTCCCGAGTAACTTATTATCTGCTAAAACATACGTTCTGATCTTTCCTTCAATTTTAAACCCAAAATCAATCTTAAATTCTATTTTATTGGTCCCCTTTACAAGAGGAGCAATTACCCAGAACCACTTCCCATTCTCCTGCTCAACTTTAACTTCTCTTTTTACTCCGTTGATTTTCATATCAAATTGCGGGATTAATTTCTTTTTAATACTCCTTTCAGGTTCAATTAGGAACCCTACCTTACTGTTTTCAAAATTTTGAGGAATTTTAATTTCAAAACCGGATTTATAATTTTGTCCATCACAATTCTCCGATAAACCTTCAGCCATTACTTTGTCTTCATTTGGGCTTTCTGAATAAGAAATAATCTTAGTCCCTGATGTAGAATATTTTACACCTCGTGGAATGTTTTTGTTAATTTTGACTGAAGGTATTAATTCTGCTGTTAAAACCTGGTAGGCATCAAGATCTATTTTTAAAGCATCATTTAATTTTACAGGTTTGTCGAGAATCATATTATATGGATAAACAATTTTTACAAAATATTCTTTTAAAGGATCAATATCACCGAGATCAGCCGTTAATTTTATCTCAGTAACTTTTTTTGATACATCAGGATTCCTTAAAAGAATTATCCCTTTGTCTTTTGTTAAATGAATATAGCCGTAGGTTTCTCTTTTAAGGGGATCACCTAAAATCATTTTTGTTTTATCTAAAACAGACGCATTTGCTTTTGCCCATTTTACCGATGATGCAATTGCTTCCCACTCCCCGTCTGAAAGAAGATCGGGAGAAATGTAAAGTTCCCACATCATTACGCCTCTGCCAAAATACATCATCACTTCATTGCTGAATGAGTCGAGCGATTCATTTTTACCGCCGAGGAAATTTAATCTTCCTTTAATTATCCCGTGAGTCATCAAACTTGAAATAGGGAAAAGCAAATTCTGGCGCTGGTAATCATCCCATAAAACCGCATCGCGATATGTTATAGATTTGTCACGGTCATTTATTGATGGAACATCTTCAGCAAAAGCGTAGTCTTCACCCTGCATCCATATGCAGTCGGCATATTTCAGCCACCATGGAGAAAGCCACGTACCGGTTGTTACATTCAAATAAATTTTAGGGTTCTCTTTTCTCACTGCTTCCATCATTTCAATATAGGTTGAAAGGAGATCTTCCCTGGAATAAATGCCGATCCTGTGACCGTGGTTTGGTTCGTTGCAGGTTAAAAGATATCCGTCCCATTTGAAGTAACCGATATTATATTGTTTGGTATAATTTGTCATTACTTTTTTATAAGCTGCTTTGTAATTAGTCCCTGCAAAGCATAGAAAATTTCCAGTCTTTTCAAGTCCGTGATTATATCCCCAGTCTATCCGCACATTTCTTTTTGAATAGCCACACAACGGAGAAGCCCATATTCCGAAATCTGTATTCATTTCTTTTAGTGGTTCCAAAAACGGTGTGAATCCATTCGGAAATCTTGTTGAATCGATATCCCACAAACTTGCATATTTATCCCAGCCGTCATCAAGCACAAAAGCATCGAGCGCAATTCCATATCTTTTATACATCGATTTTTTAAATGATCCGATCATTTTTAAGACATTCTCTTCGTTCATTTCGCTGGCTTTGTCTTTTACTATTTCGGGATTTCTTAAATCGTACCAGGAATTATATAAAAGATAAGGACGAGTCCCGTTCACTTTAATTCCTTCAACATAATTCATAAATGTTTCTTCTAATTTTATTTTTGAAGGAGAAACACCGAGAACCGACGTGTGAGTTATATAAGGTTCTTTTTCAATTTTGAATCCAACCAGGTATCCTGATTTTGCTTTACTACCTTTAATTTCATTTTCAACGCTCGGATATTCAACAGCAAAGAAAATATCTTTATTTAAAACAGGCTGTCCAAATTGTCCGTGAGAAAAATCACTGGCACTAAAATCCATATCTTCAAGATAAATTTTGGAAAGAAAATCCAAGCCCCATGATGAATCGGCAACTTCAATCCATTTTCTCATAAAATTATTTTCAGGGTAGATTTCATAATTTACACAGAGCCTGAATTTTGTTACGTCAAAATTAAAACTATAGTTCAATGATAATTTCTTGCCGCCATCTTTTAAATCTGAAGAATTTGATCCGGTAAATTGAAAATCTTTAGTGGTTAGATCGACCGGATTTTCACCGTTTTGATTTTTGCTATAAGTAGGACCAATACCGGAAAAGACAACACGAAGCAGAAATTCATCTGAGTGTACTTTGTAATCTGTACCGGATAATTTATTAATAATTTCAGTAGTGGAAGTTTTTTCAGGTGAAATGGTAATCGTTCTTTCTAAAAATTTATTCCCGATTATTATTGTGTTGTTATTTTTATTTACATAGGCTTCATTTTGTCCAAATGAAACGGTTTTCAAAATCAGAAGAAGGACAAATAATTTTTTTAGCATTTGCTTACCCGAGTTTATTATTATTTAATTTTATTTTAATTCTTTAAAAGACCTAATTGGCGATGGCTCTGTTTTATGTAAATCAAAAATAATTATTTCGTTTTTACCTTTTTTCAAAAATGGCGCGGGCAAAAATAATCTTTGCTGCGGACCAATATTCCAGTATCTTCCTAAGTTATTACCATTTACCCAAACGACCCCCTTTCCCCATTTGCTCATATCAAGATATGTATCACCTAATTCATTTAATTCAAAACTACCTTTAAAGAAGACACCCGGGTTTTCATTTTTACTATTTTCTTTAAATTTTAGCTTAGATAAATATTCATCTTCCATTGGAAGATTATATACTTCCCAGTTCATCAAAGTCATTTCGCTTAAAGTAACCCTGTCTGTGATTCCTTTTCTATCAATTAAATATTGACCAAAGTTAATTCTTCCCATACCTTCAACAAGAATTTCAAGTTCAGCTGCCGGCAGATCAGATTTCGGAATTTCAATTGTGTTTGTTTTTTTACTTCGGTCAAGTGAAGCAAGATATTTACCATCTATATAAACATTTGCATAATCATGCAGGTCTGTAACCTGCAGCTTACCGTAATGTCTTCCAACTAATTTTGTCCTATATAAAATAAAGCCATGATATTGATTATAAAACTCCATCGGTTTTGGTTGTACAGATTTTAGGGCTGTAGGAAGGTTGTCAAAAATTGATGCTGATCCGGTAAAATTGATATTGGTAATCTTTATAGAAGGCAAAGTTTCCGGAATTTCAGTCAGCATAATTCCTTCCGGCAAATAACTTTGCATTAATTTTCTAACTGCAAAGTACTTTGGCGTTAAGCTTCCATTTTCACTGATTGGCGCATCATAATCATAACTGGTAATTGTCGGCTCATATTTATCACTCATATTCGCACCGGCAGTCCAGCCGAAATTTGTTCCTCCGTGCGTCACATAAATGTTAAAAGATTTTTTATTGTCCATCAGCCATTTCAAATCTTTTACAACATCTTCAGTATTTGTTTCAGCCCATTTTTCTCCCCAATGTGTAAGCCAGCCGGGATAATATTCACTGCAAAATATTGGGACATCAGGTGCAAAATTTTCAGCAACTTTAAATTCATTTTCACTTACTGCAGGATCGAGACCAATTGCTGCACCTTTTACAGTTCCCGCCTCCAGCATATAAGGCGTCGCTCCGTCAGATGTATAAAATGGAATATTTATTCCGGATTTTTCCCACATTTTTTTTAATGTATTTAGATATTCTTTATCATTTCCATAACTGCCGTATTCATTTTCAATTTGCAGCATAATTACCGGACCACCATTAGAGTTTTGAAGATCTTTAACCTCAAGCGATAATCTTTCAATATATTTTTCGACTGAAGAAATATATCTCTTATCCATGCATCTGACTTTTATATCCGGAATACTTAAAAGCCATGGTGGAAGTCCGCCGAAGTCCCATTCTGCGCAAGTGTATGGACCGGGACGCAGTAGAACGAATAATCCGGTTTTTTGTGCAAGTTTTATAAATTCACGAATATTATTTCTTCCGGTAAAGTCCCACTTTCCCTGTTCAGTCTCCAGCGCATTCCAGAAAACATAAATTGCCACAGTGTTCATTCCCATTGCTTTCAATTTTTGCAGTCTGTCCTGCCAGTATTGATGGGGAATTCTCTGAAAGTGCATTTCGCCAGATCTTAACTGGAAAAGTTTGCCATCAAGTAAAAACCTGTTATCTTTTATACTGAATGTTTGTGAAAAAATATTAATTGAAAGAATAGATAAAAAAGAAAGGAGTAGTAATATTTTCCTAATCACTTTTCCCTCTGGAATTTAAGGTAAAATGAAGTCGAATTTCTAATATTACAATATATGGATATTTAGATTTTAAGAAGAATTTAAAATTACAGATCCGGCAAAAGCCGGACCTGCAAATAAGAATATAATTTATTGTATGTTTTACCTGCCCGGAGGAGGTGTCGGCAGCAACTTTGCTCTTTCCTTTTTCATCTCTTCAAAAATCTTCTTTTGTGAATCATTAAGCTTTTTTTCTATTTCCTGATCCACATTTTCAATCACTTCTTTTTCTTCATCAATCAGATTTTTATTAGCTTTCCGCATTTTTTTATGAATGTTTTCAATCTTTTCACGGGTTTCAGAAAGGATTTTATCAATGCTATCAATCTGATCCTCATCAAGTCCCAGTTTTTTTGTAAGGTGATTGAGCATTTCTTCTTTTGTCGGCGGCTTGGGTTTCGGCTGAGCAAAAGTATTTGTGCTGAGTACAAGCGCAAATAAAAACAACAGAATTACAACTCGCTTCAACATCGTTATCTCCTTTTAAATTTATATTAATATTGCTTTCAAAAATATTAGACGATCTAATTTTGAAAAACTTGCGCCCGGAGATTAGCTTTTTAAATATTAATACTGAAACGGATGTCGAATGCAAGCGGATTTATAATTGTGGTATCTGTATTTGGGTTAATAATATACTGGAAATCGGGCTGGATATTAAGCCAGGGGAAAAGATTAAAAGAATATGTCATCTCAATATTCCATTCGGAAGATGTGACCGAATTTGCGTTTCCGGAAAATAGACTTTTGTATTCATTCCCGTTATGAGCACCGGCAAAAGCAAGCCCGAATTGATCTTCATCTCTGCCGGGAATTAATCCATCGTAAACAAATCCGAACCCGGTGTATGAGGAGAACCTGTTTATTTTTGAATTAGCAAAGCCAATTCTTGTAAAAACGGTTAATCCCTGTTCCGGGATATTTGGTTCATCAAAAATTTTGTATTCACCAATAAAATAAAATCCACTATTACCGGATATTAAATTAGAATTTGATGTTATTTCCGGAAATTTGGAAGAATATGTCCAGAACCCTGCGCCCAGTTTGCCCCTGTAATTATGGTCAACAAGTCTTCCCAATCGATTTTTATTCTCCCTTTTTGGGTTATCGGCTTTTTGATCTTCTTCTATTATAAAATATTGTAATTCGTTTGTTGAAAGTATTCCGGCATTTTTAAGAAATGTAACCTTTGTTCCTTCAGGATTATCAGGATCTCCCGGTATTCCATTTAATAAAACTGTCTGAAAATAAAAATTATCAGTTACTTTCCATTTCAACCTGAACCCTAGAGATGTTGTTGGAAAAATGGAGGGTCCGTTAACTCCCGATTGAGAGAAAGCTATCCCTATTCCGTGAGAACTATTTAGAAATAAAGAAGAAGATTCCAGAGTCTGGAATTCGGAATTAAGATCATACAAACCGGCGAGCAAAGATAATTTATTATTAAAAAGATTTTGCTGAATCCACGCTTCATAAATTTTCCATGTGCTGAAAGCTTCTATATTTGAAGCCGTCTGTGCATCCCCGATTATTTCACCTGGCATTGCTCCATTGTTACCAAGTCCGTAAATAAAAATATTGCCGCCTTTCCATGAAAACAGTTTATCTGTATCAAAGGAAAAGATAATATCAACATTATCCAGGTAAACAGTTTTTCTTTTAATCCCGCCCTTTAAATTCGAGAATACCTCACCGGTATATACAGCTTCAAAATGAATTCCTTTTTCAGATAGCGAAGTTCTTATTCCTCCCCAATCGCCTGTCAGCGACTCTCTTTCAAATACACTCTGGGAAAAAATTGCTTCACAATTAATTAATAATGTGATTAAACAAATAAATATAGATTTTCTGTAACAAAACAATTTCATAAAAAATCGGATGGGATATTTATATTTTTTTTGGAATGCTAAGCTATAAAATTTAAAACAAAAAATCCGGCTAAAGCCGGATTTAAAATCAGAATAAATTAACTAAAAATCATTTTTCGTCAGCAGTCGGTCCATAAACACCAGGAACTGCAATATCATTCAAACGCAGGTAAACCCCAAGTTGTGCACGATGATGTATCAGGTGATTCATTATCATACTTCTTATCACTCCTATTCTCGGCATTGTAAAAATATTATTTCCGGCAGAAAGCAACGTCCATGGTTTCATAAGATGGTCGTCCAGCGATCCTGCAATTGCTTCACGGGCAGCGGCAACATTTTTATTAAATAATTCAATTGCTTCATCCACGGATTTAACCGGATCTTTAGCGGGCAATTCTTCACCATTTGGAGCGATATCAAAGTTATTTTCATTAATTACAAAATTGGTCCACGTTGGAATATTGGCAAGGTGTGTAGCAAGTCCTGCAAAATCCATAGATTTTTTATGTGGCTTCCAGCTTAATTTATCATCCGGGATTCGTTCAAATAATTTTATAGTGTTAGCTGTTTCAGAATCAAATTCCGGAAGTAATGTGTTTCTTAAACCCATGACACTCCCATTGTCTTATATTAGGATAAAATAATTTAGTAATAGATTATACAAATAGACACAGAAATGTGATGGGGGGATAATATTAAAAGCCTTTAATTTTGAATATTGGCCTTATTTTACATATGCCATTTTTCTTGCTTTTATATAATTTCCTGCCTTCATAGTAAATATATAAATACCTGCAGCACCGGCTGGCTTCCATTTTATTGAATAGTTTCCAATTGCTTTATCAGAATCTACTAATGTTGCAACCAGCCTGCCGAGCATATCATAAATCTTAATAGTTACGTGAGATGTTTGTGGCACGGAATAATCAATCGTTGTTTCCGGATTGAAGGGATTCGGGTAATTCTGTGTTAGCTGAAAATTTTCCGGGATTATATTATGCGAAGTTGTATCAGGTTTTTCAAATTTGAATGAGCCAATGGTATAGCTATTAATATAGCTATTATATCCAATAATCGAATATCTTGTAAAGTACTTTAGGTTTGTAATACTGGCTATATTATTATACCCGATACCACCTACCAGTGCCAGTGTGGTTTCAACAGTATCTCCGAGTTCTATGTTAAATGGGCCTGTCATCAAAAACATTCTTCTTGCTCCCGGGCCCTCAGTCTGCCCGTCTATCCAGCCGGTCCCGGTAACAGGATCGCCTGCAAGTAAATATGTTCCATACCCACCTATGTATTCACCCCATACATTTGTCTCGAATAGTCTGGCATCAGGGTAGGGTGGATAGGAATTATATCCTCTCATAATATTATAGAATTGGAACGTCCCTGTGTAGTTAAACCCGGGATCGGAATTACCGTCGGCTGTTCTTTTAGGAATAAATACAGTCATTGGTTTGTCATTAAAGTACTTGTAACCATGCTGCCAGGCAAAATTTACTATTGCACTATCGGCTGGATTCCCCGTCCTTTTTGCTGCACCGTGTAAGTAGCTATATCCAACTGCTGGCGGGCTTAAATTGTATGCAAGATATTGTTCCTCAATATTTTGGGAATTATACGCATAACCTAAATTTAATGCAGTATCACATCCAGTATAATCATCACCGGCTGAACCAACATCCGGATCAGAAAATAAACAGAAATACATGCTATCTATATGTGAATTCTGGGCAGAGGCATTCAAACCTGAATAAATAAGTTTTACATTTCTATAAATAGTATTGGATAAATTACTATCGGGATATGTCCAGTAGGTTTCGAAAACCTTTACACCGATTGGAGGTGCCCCATAAATCCACGTTGATTTACTGTCATCATAGGAAATCCAGATGGTTTGAGAAGCACCCGGAACTCCCGGTATATCAATTTCAGGATCGTAAATTCCATCGCTATTGTAATCATAAAAAGGAGCACCCTTATCAGCGGGCCATTCATTCCAGTCTTTTTTATACTGGTTATGAAGCAATTCAGTCATTGATTCAGAAACTGAATCAATTGAGCAACCATAATAATTTGAAGCATCATCTTTCAAGTCAGCCACATCATAATCCGGGCGTACTCTGTATAATCTTGTAAGCGGAGATGTACCATAAGTGTAGGTGTTTCCACAAACTCTTATAATTGAGCTGCTGCCGTCATATACTTTTCCACCCCAAACTATTCCCTCAGTATATACAAATCCTGCCGTTCCTTTTGGAAATGATCCATTATAGGTTTCACCTTCGGATAAATAAATTGGGGGATGTCCACCATCATTTGATATCCAGGATGTAATGTTATTTACATCAATAATACCTTGGGTTGGATCCTGAGGATAGATTAATGAGCTGAGCACTACAAAAATGCTGGCAATGAAAAAGTAAAAACATTTTTTCATAGGATCCCCCTATATCAAAATTGTCACAAAGCGAAACTTTGTATGTAATTATTATACACAATTCTAATTTAAAAGCAACAGAAACTTAGTATATGGTAGCTATCAATTATTTAACGCTAAAAATGTTTAATTTAATTCGATCTTTATAGAAATAGATTGACAAAATTGAGCAACTTTAATATATTTGTTTCGATAGTTATCGAATTAAGATTACAATGAATCTTTCAGAAAGTTTAGAAATGATTAAATCAATGGCCGATTCTTCCCGGTTGGCTGTGTTGAACTCTCTAATGGAAAAGTCTCAGTACGTTGAAGAGATTGCAAACAGATTAAACCTGGCAGTATCAACCATTTCTTTTCATTTAAAAAAGCTGGAAAAGGCAGGATTGGTTTATAAGACTAAAGAGCAATACTATATAATTTACCACCTCAATAAAGAGATATTTAATAAAACCTTAAAAGAATTTTTAATCTTTAAAAACCCGGAAAAAGAAATTCAGGGTGAAAGAGTACAAAAATACAGGCAAAAAGTATTAAGTACATTTTTTAAAGGAAACAAATTGATTAAAATCCCTGTTCAGTACAAAAAAAGATTAATTATTCTGGAAGAATTTACTAAAGATTTTACTCCAAATGTAAGTTACACTGAAGAGCATGTTAATGAATCTATTCAAAAATATTTTGATGACCGTTGTACAATCAGGAGATTATTGGTCGAGTATGATTTTATGAAAAGAGAAAATCAAATTTACTGGCTTAATACAGAAAAGAAATTGGAAAAATAAAATGACAAACAAAAATGAATTGAAAAAATCATACAAGCAGTCTTTAACTCAAATGGGAATCTACCAGGTTAAAAATAATGTTAACGGTAAAATCCTAATCGGCAGCAGCAAAAATCTCCCCGGCATTATAAACCGTTTTCAATTTCTTTTAAAATATGGAACTGAGCAAAACAAAGGATTACAAAATGATTATGATAAATACGGGAAAGAAAAATTTACTTTTGAAGTTCTCGATGAATTAAAACCAAAAGAGGATCCGGATTATAATTATTCCGAAGATTTAAAAGTCCTGGAAGAACTCTGGCTTGAAAAATTACAGCCATACGGCGATAAAGGATATAATAAAGAAATAAAATAAAATTATTCGTTTGGATCCATAGCACTAAGCTCGATCGGTCCTTTTATTTTCCCTTCAATAACGAGATGCGAAACCAATTCCCCGATGGTTTTAATTACCTGTAATATTATTAAAAAGAAAAAGGGCAGACTTAAAAATTCAACGAAAAAAACGCCGAAAATTCCTACAAACTGCTGCAGGAAAATTCTTCCGTAAGGAAGAAACAAAAGTGTTAAGGGAGAATATATATTGTATTGTTTTCCACCAATGTAATTGTGGATAAAGGAATACAGGTTTACAATAACAATTAATCCAAGTCCAATTTGCATAGATAGATTATTAGTAAAATAACTAATAAAATAATTTACGCCTCCGCCAAGACCATTTATTCCGGGCAGGCTTGAAGAAATAATAGTTATTTGTCCGTAATTAAATGCATTGTAATGAATGAGAAAAAAAACCACCATAAAAAGTTTTTCCGCATGCCCTGCAGTTTTATAAGAACCGTCGGCTTGTTTAATGTCTTTTTTTGCAATTGCTATTTTAAATAAATTGAAAACACCTATTACTATAGTTTCGGCAATGTAAATAAAAACAACTGCAATAGGGTCCCAATCAAAATAGAGCACTCCAATAATTGGAAACAGGTTGTAGAGAATAATTGAATAAGAAGTTTTGTCCCCCTTAATATTCTTCAGGAAAGAAAGTAAATCTTCTCTTTTAATTCCCTTAATACTCATGCACCACCTAAATTAATTTGGGAATTAAGATAAATAAAAGAAAGATTAAATCCGTATGTTTTTTTATTTATCCAATGTCTGTCTTTTATTAGAGACTATAACTGGGGATGTCTTTCCCAGGCTTTGCTGTCTACTCAAAATATATTTCAGCTGCCAAATCTCTTTTCACTAAAACCCGGTCTCAATCCTCTTTCAATCAAGTCTGTAAGTTCTTCTGCGACTTTCCCCGGTGTAGTAAGCATCCCGCTTTCTTTAAAATTCCTGAACATTCCGGAGGAAGGAAATTCATCCTGCGAAGCATTCCTTGCCTGCACCTGCATATCTGTTTCGACCACTGAAGGTTCATAACTTAAAACAGAAATTTTAGAATCAACCTGATCTTTCTTAGCATTTATTTCAGATATTGCCACCTGTCCTGCCATTCTTAAAGCAGCCTTTGAACTACAATAAGCAGAAAGTCCTGCTATTGTGTGTTTAGCGGCGCCGGAAGAAATATTAATAATTTGCAATTCTGATCCGGGTTTATGATTCTTTATAAAAAATCCCATCAACCAGGCAGGGACTACAGAATTTACAACAAAAATTTTGTGAAGTTCTTCCGGTTCATAATTATCTAATGTTGCAGGTTTTCCTGTAACAGCGGCATTGTTCACAAGCAAAATACGTTTGTAGTTCTTTTTAAATTGTTCGTTTAAATAATCAGAAAGCGAATCCTTAAATGAACTGATATCCGATAGATCAATATTGATATGATTATAATTTTCATTTTTAATCGGGCTGTCACGCCTCGACGCTCCGCTTACAATCCATCCTTTCTCCAATAGTGCTTCCGCAATTGCCAGTCCTATTCCTGAGCTTGTTCCGGTAATAAATGCATATTTATTCTTAAAATCTTCCATTTTAGCCTCTGTTTTATATTTTCAAAGATTTGTGATAATTCTGTTATAATTGATTTTTATATTAAAATAAGAAAAACATCTTTATAAAAAAGTTACAAAAACAATCGGGCTTATTAAATTGAAATACGTAAAAAATTACCTGGCATTTTTACCATTTATCCTCTTCGGATGTATCGATACTGATTTTATTGACGACCCGGTTGTTTCAAACGGATCTTTAAAAATTCAACTGTCATCCGGGTCTGTTTTTGTAAATGATTCATTAAAACTTTCAGCACAATATTTATCACTTTCAGGCAGCCCGGTAAGCGGCGGCTCGGTAACCTGGTTTTCTACAAATAAAAATATTGCGCGGGTTAGTCAATCGGGCTATTTAAACGGGGTACAAAAAGGACAGGCAACGATAATTGCTTCTGCAGAAAATTTTAAAAGTGGTTCTATTCTTGTAACAGTAGTAGACGATTCAACAGCTGTTGCTTCAGTGATTGTCACAGGTGGATCATCAAATTTATCTGTGGGAGAAAATCTTCAGCTTTCTGCAAAAGCCTATGACATTACCGGCAATGAAAAAACTACTGTTAATTTTATTTGGGCAAGTAATGATACTTCAATTATCACTGTAAATTCAGCAGGACTTGTAACAGCAATTTCCGCCGGTTCTTCTTCAATAACGGCTAAAACCGACAATGTTTTGAGTTCTACATATCAAATTACGGTTTCAGGTTCTCTAAGAACAGGAACATTCGAAAAAAATCCCTCACAGGATCATGTTGTTTCGGGCGATGCGAAACTCAAAAAAAATAACGACGGTAAAATTTTACTTGAGTTCGCTTCCAACTTTGCTTCTTCCGGCGGGCCTGATGTAAGAGTTTATTTATCCAATACTCAGTCAATTACCGGTAATAGTATCGAAGTCGGTTCGCTTATATCAACAAGCGGAGCGCAATCATACGAATTGCCTGCATCTGTCAATTTGAATAGTTATGATTATGTACTGATTCATTGTGTCCCTTTTAACATCACTTTTGGCTGGGCAAAATTTAATTAAATAATAAACAGGGCGGAATTTAAAAATGAACGTAAAAAGAAATTTAGTATCACTCTTAATTTTGATTTCCTTTTTAGTATTGTGTGATGAAATTATTGCCGGAGGCTGGACAAAAAAGAAAGGAAAGTTTTATCTTCAGATTAACTCCCAATATATGAGATCAAATAAATTTCACGATATAGATGGAACGCTTGTTAATATAAACACGCTGAGTGATTTTACTCTGAGTCTTTATGCAGAATACGGCATTACAGATGACCTTACTATTATTTCTTCTATTCCATTTTATCATCGTCTTACCTTAAATGAAGTAAAAGGAAACAACAGCGGAACAGTATATTTTCCAGGAGCAAAAAAGACAGGTGTTTCCGATTCGCGGCTTGGAGTAAGGTATAAACTTACAGAAGGAAATGGCAGCGTATTAAGTGCCGGATTTACTTTAGGTCTGCCTTTTGGTGATTCAAATGATCCGAACGGACTTTTAACGGGCGATGGAGAATTTAACCAGGAACTTAGTCTTCAGTTCGGGCATTCTTTTTATCCCCTTCCAATTTACACAAGCGCCTATGCAGGATATAATCTAAGGCACAAAGGTTACACCGATGAAATCAGGTTTGGCGTTGAAGCAGGTTACACTTTTGATAATAAATTGCTCCTCATTTTCAGGGTAACAGGATTAAAACCACTGCGTAACGGAGATAATACTGTAGCAGGTGGTGCGGGAGGTTTGTTCTCAAACAACCAACAATATATTGCTTACGGTCCGGAACTGTTTTACAATGTTACAGAAAATTGGGGGGTCACCGCAGGAGCGAATGCGGGGACGTGGGCAAGGAATGTACTTTCTGCTTATGTTTATCGTTTTGGAATTTTTATCAGGAATTAGGAAACAAACTATTGTAGGTAAATAAGCTTTCTGGTTATTGATCCCATTTCACTTCAATTTTTTCTTTTGCTATTCCGCTCCGGAAAATTATTTACATAAACAAACGCTTTCTGGATTTTCCCCCTTTTTCACCTGTATACTTCAATAAATAAAAAACCCATTCACGTTTGTTTTTACTTTTATAAAATACTTTTGATCATTTTCTAAAACGAAGCCAATAAAATCCCCGCTTATCATATTTTATCGCCAAAAATATATTTTTTAACAAATCTGTTCCTATGTAGCCTTATATTCAATATATTATAATTCACAAAAATCAATTTTCTATCTCTACCATTTCATGGCAAAAATCCGATTTATTAATAAAAAAAGGACAAAAATGAAAAAGCTTTCCTATTTATTCATCCTGATCTTCTTTTCATTACTGGTTCAGGAAACAAGTGCGCAAATAGATGCGCGTATGCTGCAATTTCCTGCAGTTTCAAAATCAAAAATAATTTTTTCTTATGGTGATGACCTCTGGATAGTTTCCAAAGATGGCGGTGTTGCCAACCGCTTAACAACTCCAAAAGGACAGGAAATTCTGCCGCAGTTTTCACCGGACGGATCAATGATCGGTTTTACAGGAAATTATGACGGCAATGCAGATGTATATGTTATTCCAACGAAAGGTGGAATGCCGACCCGCATAACTCATCACGGAATGTCAGATAAAATGATATGCTGGTATCCTGATGGAAAACATCTTCTTTATTCTTCTTCAATGGAAAGCGGAAAACAGAGATTTAATCAATTTTATAAAACCACACCCGAAGGCGGAATGCCTGAAAAACTCGTGTTGCCTTACGGGGAATTTGCTTCATTTTCACCTGATGCAAAATCAATCGCTTATACTTTCAGAACCCGTGCATTCAGAACATGGAAAAGATACCGCGGTGGAATGGCAGCAGATATTTGGATTTATAATTTTGATAAAAACACTGCCGAAAATATAACAGATAATGAATTCAACGATGAATTCCCAATGTGGCACAACAATATTATTTATTATCTATCAGACGCTGGTCCCGCAGAAAGAGCAAACATCTGGTCATATAACACATCAACAAAAGAAAAAAAACAAATTACAGATTTCAAAGATCTTGATATTCATTTTCCTTCTCTCGGACCTGATGATATAGTTTTTGAAGCAGGCGGAAGTCTTTATTTGCTTGATTTAAAAACAGAAAAATATAAAGAAGTAAAAGTTGAGGTTGTTACAGATGAAATGACTTTGCTTCCTCGTTCAGAAAATGTTGGGAACCTTGTTATGAGTTATAATCTTTCTCCTGACGGAAACCGCGCAATATTTGAGGCACGGGGAGATCTTTTTTCAGTTCCTGCAGAAGACGGACCAGTGATTGATCTGACTAATTCTTCGGGCGTAGCCGAAAGATACCCGACCTGGTCACCCGACGGAAAGTATATTGCTTACTGGAGCGACCGCTCAGGCGAATATGAATTAACAATTCACGATATGGAAAATCCATCTAAAGAAAAAAAACTGACATCATATGGCGAGGGTTACAGGTACCAGCTTTACTGGTCTCCGGACAGCAAGAAAATTGCCTTCATTGATAAAGCAATGAGCATCTATATCTATAATATGGATACAGATAAAACCACAAAAGTTGATAAAGAAAAATATTATTATGAAGGCGGATTAAGGAATTTTACTCCTTCCTGGTCGTCTGACAGCAGGTGGCTGGCATATGCAAAAGACCTCGATAATTTGCACAGCGCCATCTTTGTTTACGACAGCAAAGATAATAAAACTCACATGGTTACGGAGGGATATTATAACGACAGCAATCCCGTTTTCGATCCGGATGGCAAATACCTCTTTTTCTTTACTAATCGGAATTTCAGTCCAAGCTATAGTGATATGCAGGGAACTTTTATTTATGCAAATTCTACAAAGATAGCTGCAATTTCTCTTCGTAATGATGTCCCTTCACCCCTGGCGCCAAAGAATGATGTAGTAAAAGTCAAAAAAGATGAGAAGGAAAAGAGAGACGATAAAGATCCGAAAAAAGATGAAAGTAAAGATAAAAAAGATGAAGATTCCAAAGATTTAAAAATTGATTTTTCAGGAATTGCCGGCAGAGCAGTTGTACTTCCACCAGATGCCGGGAATTACAGGAACCTTTCCGCAGTATCCGGAAAAGTTATTTACATTAAAGTTCCAAACACTGGTTCCGGTGAAAAAAATTCATCAATAGTTTATTATGACCTGGAAAAAAGAGAGGAATCTACGGTTGCTGATGGAATTAATAATTTTGCGCTATCTGCTGACGGGAAGAAAATGTTAATTTCAAAATCTGGTTCATACTTTATTACAAGTATTGCCCCAAAACAAAAACTTGATAAAAAAATGCCTACTTCTCAAATGGAAATGAATGTAAATCCGCGTGAAGAGTGGAAGCAGATTTTTAGTGATGTATGGAGATTTGAAAGAGACTTTTTTTATGATCCGAATATGCACGGAGTTAACTGGAATAAAATGCGTGAGAGATACGGAGAATTAATTGATAACTGTATTACAAGATCAGATGTAAATTATGTTATTGGTGAATTGATCGCAGAGATAAGCTCATCACATACTTACAGAGGTGGGGGAGACCTTGAACGCCCTCTCCGTAAAGCAGTTGGTTATCTCGGTGTTGATTGGGAATTATCAAACGGTGCATATAAAATTAAAAAAATTATCAAAGGCGCACCTTGGGATCTTGACGATAAATCTCCTTTAGATCAGCCGGGAATTAAAATTAAAGAAGGTGATTATGTACTTGCTGTAAACGGAGCACCCGTAGATGTAAACAAAGATCCCTGGACTTCTTTTGAAGGTCTTGCCGGTAAAACTGTTGAACTTACTGTTAACGATAAACCTTCAATGGATGGTGCCTGGACAATTGTTGTTGAAACAATGAAAAATGAAACAGGTTTAAGAAATCTTGCATGGATTGAATCAAACCGCCAGACAGTTGAAAAAGCAACGGACGGAAAGATAGGTTACGTCTATGTACCTGATACAGGAATAAACGGACAAACTGAATTATTAAGACAGTTTACTGCCCAAATAGATAAACAAGGACTTATTGTTGATGAAAGGTTTAATAATGGTGGTCAGATTCCGGACAGGTTTATTGAATTACTAAACAGAAAACCTCTTGCCTATTTTGCAGTAAGAGATGGTGTTAACTGGCGCTTTCCGCAGTCTATGGTTTGGGGACCCAAAGTTATGTTAATTAACGGCTGGAGCGGTTCCGGCGGCGATGCATTCCCGGACTTTTTCCGTAAAGCCGGTTTAGGAAAATTAATCGGTGAAAGAACATGGGGCGGATTAATAGGGATTTCCGGCGCACCTAGCTTGATTGACGGCGGTGGTGTTACAGTACCAACATTCAGACAATATAATCCGGATGGAACTTGGTTTGCAGAAGGACATGGTGTTGATCCGGATATAAAAGTTGTGGATGATCCTGCACAAATGGTTAAAGGAATAGATCCGCAGCTTCAAAAGGCAATAGAAGTTGTTATGCAGGAATTAAAATCAAATCCGCCTACTGATCCAAAACAACCTCCGTACGAAAAAAGATAGGACTTAGAAAAAAGCCGTCCCCTTTTTTGAGGACGGCTTTTTATTAAAGACTGATTATTTTTAATTATTACTTTTGACTGATCTTTATTTCCACTCTCCTGTTTGCGGCTCTTCCGTCTGCAGTATTATTGGGAACTATAGGATTTGCTTCGCCCATAGGAATTAGCTGTAATCTACTTCTATTTATTCCTTTTAATACCAGATAATCAGCTACCGCCTGCGCTCTTTTGTATGATAGTTTCAGATTCGATTCTTCTGAACCAATGCTATCAGTATAACCGTAAATCTTTGCGTAATAATCAGGATTATCTTTCAAAGTATTTGCAATTTCTTCAAGTTTTGTAAATGCATAAGGCAGTAAAACAGCTTTGTTCGATTCAAAATTAGCATCACCACCCATGACTTCTGTCTTAATTTCTTTTTTAATTGTGCAGCCATTTACATCGACCTCTCTATCTTTTGGAGTATTGGGACATTTGTCTAAATTATCCGGTACTCCGTCACCGTCAGAGTCAATTGGACAACCATTTAAATCAACATTTATTCCTTGAGGAGTGCTGGGACATTTATCAAGGTAATCTGCAACTCCATCTCCATCTGAATCAAACGGACATCCATTTACATTCACATTTGCACCTGCCGGAGTATTCGGGCATTTATCGAGATAATCCGCTATTCCATCTCTATCTGCATCCAGAGGGCATCCATTAAAATCAACATTTACCCCCGCCGGAGTATTCGGACATTTATCAAGATAATTTGCTACTCCATCATTGTCGGAATCTACCGGGCAACCAAACTCATCGACTGTTACACCAAATGCAGTGCCCGGGCACATATCTTTTGAATCATAAATTCCATCACTATCTGAGTCTTTATTTATATTAAAATAAATCGATAAACCAAGAGTTGAATTCATAATCCAATCTTTACTTTTACCACTGGTTTTTGCATCTATCTGATCATCATTCGGATCATCAATAGGCGTCATAAATCCACCAGAAATATTAAGACTTAAATTATCTGAGACCATAATTCTCAAACCAATATCACCAGTCAATTGGATTATTTTAAACCTGCTCCTTATATCCACATCGTTTTTATTTCGGGGAAATACCCACATATGTGAAGCACCGGCTGCAATAAACGGATATACCTTTTCTGAAATTTGATAATTAAAAACGAGAGAACCTCCAACATAATGAAAAGCTGTCCTGATTTCGGTAGGCGAAAGTGTAGTGCTTTTGCCGGCTAAGAAACCCTTTCCACCTGTAACTCTAAAGGACAATATACTTCTTGATACCATAGGCAGATAATATTCCAGAGAAAGTTTCCCTATATAATCAGGTTTTAAATTGGAATAATCAGTTTGTCCGAGTGTTATTCCTCCTTCTCCAGTTATTACAAATGCGCCGGATAACGTGTTTTGCATACTCATATTGCCGGAATTTTGAGCAAATCCCATCTGACTGAAAATTATAGCAACAAAAAGTGCGATAAATAATTTTTTCATTTTTTTGCCTATTTACTGTTAAGCATTGTACTATTACTAATTGATTATTACTGAGTTGAAGATTTTACTAATTTCCCACCAAACGGCATTAAAGATAAAACAAGATAACAAATATATTCTAAAACTAAATTAAAAAATGATGTTTTTGTAAAAAAGTAATTATTCTTTATTGATAGGTTGTTTTTAAGAACAATACTTGTTTATAATTTACTTGTATAAATAACGAATTATTAAACCACAAACAGCACAATTGAATTCAATGGTTTCAGGATATTTAATATACTTTAGAATTTATTAAAATTTAATTCTGATTGACGATTGTAAAATATTAATTATTATCAATCATATTTTGCGGCATCTGTACTGCGACGACTTTTCCCTTTGCTGTTACTATCCCGTTAGCCGAAACTGTGATTTCTGATATTACTTTTCTTCCTCTAAGTTCAAGTACTTTTCCTCTTAATTCAAGTTCGACACCGAGAGGGGTGGGGCGAAGATAATCAACCTGAAGCGAAGCGGTGACAAAACGGAATGCCGGGTCTGTACCAGGTTCTCTTCCATCATTGCGGTAAGATGCCAAAGCCGCAGTTCCGGTACCATGACAATCAATAAGAGACGCTATTAATCCGCCGTAAACAAAACCCGGTATTGCAATGTGGTATGGTTTGGGTGTAAAGAGCGCAACAGACTCATCTCCTTCCCAAAAACTTTTGATCTGATGCCCATGTTCATTTAATCTGCCACAGCCATAACAATAGCTGAGATCATCAGGATAGTAATCCTGTACTGATTTAATTTTCATAATCTTCTATTCTAAAATTATTTGAAATTTTGAAACTGAAATATTAAAAATAATTTCTCATCCAGAAATAAGAACCAGACTAAAAAATCACTCTATCCTAAAAATCTCTCTATGCCCTTCTTTCACCAGATCCATATATCCCTGCATAATTTCCTGTACCTGTGGTTTGGATGTAAAACCGCTCATATTTTCAAAATGCATAAGTGTTTCAACTTCAAGTTCCAGAACAACAGTCCAATAATCAGCAACCACATCTGTTAAAATTCTTGAATTCCCCATGCCATCTTTTGGCAAATACTTGAATGCACTTTTAAATTTATGGACTAACTCTTTTGCCTTCCCCGGTTTGGTCCTAAAAACATCACGTACTAAATACATATATGACCACTCTTTTTTAATAAATAAGACGCCGCGCAATATTATAAATTCTAATAGACAAAAGCTATTAGTTTTTCCGGGGGTTTTATAAAATGATAGAAGGTTTAAAATTGAACATCATTATTCAATTATGAGTTATTTTTTGTGAATTGCAATTTAAAACTAGTTAGAAAATTAAGCATGATGTGCATTTACAAAAGCTTGAGAATATTTTATTCCCATAACTTTTGCAAATTTTTTCAATAAGTCTGTATCAATATGTTCATAAGTTTTCATTCTTCTTGGAAATTCAATAACCTTATCAAATTCCCTGGTAATTTTTTCCAAATTTAGCATTTTAATCTTTCTTTTTCCGAATTTTAGCACGCCACTAAATAATTCATTTTTTTCCCCGGGAATAATAAAATCAAGAGATTTATCAATAAGCAGAGAATGAACAGGAATAATTTCAATAATTTTATCTACAATAAACCCAAAATTTTTTGAAAAAATATCTATCAAGATAAGGCTACTGTTACTTCCAAAATTAACATCGGAAAATTCTAGCAAACCATGAATATTGACAAGCGTATATCTGGCATTCTTTAAAATTATTTCTGAAATTGTCCTATTATTTGAAATTAAATCAGCATCTGTGACTTTCAATATTTGCCTAATTCCCATTGAATCAACACAAAATTCAATGTTATTGATTTCGAATATCAATAATCCCCTAAACCTGCTAAATGCAATCTCGTTAAATTGATTGATTTTTGTGTTAGATGTCATATAAATAACTTCAAATTTATTAATAGTAAGCTAATATTAAATTTCAATCAAGATAATAAATTAACTTTTAATATATAGTCAGACACAATTGAATAAGCAAGAGCTTTTTGATAAAACCAATTCAGAAAATTTTTATTGGTAACTATTACACGAAAAAGAGCTCAAAAAATGAGATAATTTAAATTGTTAAGGAATAATCAGTTACGCGATAAATTTATTTTACCACTTTTATTTTTGATTTTTCAATGGGGAAAAGAAATTAATAATAGTTAAGATTTATCCGGATGATTAATTAATACATCTATATTCAAGCATAATATTCAGTCCAAAAAGAAAAATTGAAACCAAAACCACTTCTTCACAATTCTACTTATGAAAAGGATCATTTGTTTTCATTGGATCAAAATATGTAAGCTTTACAACTTTGGTTTTTTCTCTAAAGACAGAAGGAACTACCATTCTTGCCTTTTCATGGCTTTCGGCTTCGATTATAGCATAGGCAGTATGGTCATTATCCATGCATCCCCATTCAAAATGTGTTAGAAATCCAGCATTATATTGTCTGAATTCCTTCACTGTTTTTCTGCAATCTTCATCAGTATGAGAACTGATTACAATGTACCTATTCATATTTGCCTCGATTTATTTTTAATTTTCTTTAAACAGATAATAACAAATTTAAACTCCTTCCAGGTATTCATGAACAAGCTTAATTGCCATTGCTCCTTCGCCAACTGCAGAAGCTACTCTGTTCATAGCTCCGGCTCTTACATCACCTGCAGAAAATATTCCCGGGATACAGGTTTCCAGAAGATAAGGATCACGTTCAAGTTTCCAGATCTTTTTAAAGTTATCATGTTTGAATAAATCTTTTCCTGTTTCAATAAAACTTTTTGAATCCTTAAGAATGTTTAATTTTATCCAATCGGTAACTGGTCGCGCACCAATAAAAATAAATAATGCACCTGCTTTGTCGGTCTTAAGTTCACCGTTTTCAATATTTTTGATCGTAACCTCCTCAAGCCTGTTGCCGCCTACAGCTTCAGAAATTACAGAATCAGGTATTAAAGAAATATTACTTGTTTTATCAATTTGATCAATCAGGTAGTGAGACATTGTTGATTCAAGTGAGTTTTTCCTTATAACTATAAAAACATTTTGGGCAAAACCTGAAAGATACATTGCCGCCTGCCCAGCTGAGTTGCCGCCACCAACAATAAAAACATTTTTATCCTTGCAGGAATGTGCTTCTGCGGTTGCCGATCCATAATAAACTCCGGCACCTGTCAATTCACTAATTCCTTTTGCTTCAAGAGTTCTATAATCAACCCCTGTTGATATTATAATTGTTTGAGCTTTTATTTCCGGTCCATTGGACAGAGCTAAAATTTTATAATTATCCTGTGTCTTTATATCCACAACCTCGCAAGGCGAAAGAAGCTCAACTCCGAATCTTAGTGCCTGGGTTAAAGCTCTTCTTGTCAGGTCGGAACCCGAAAGACCTGATGGAAATCCCAGATAATTTTCAATTCTTGAGCTTGTGCCTGCCTGCCCGCCCGGGGCTTTTTTTTCTATCATTAGTGTTCTTAATCCTTCAGTACCACCATAAACTGCAGCTGCTAAACCTGCTGGTCCTGCTCCAATAATTACTACATCATAAAGCTCCTGGGATGCTGTAGATTTCAGCCCGACTTTTTTTCCTATTTCAACTTCTGTCGGAGATTTTAGCATAGTTCCATCTTCAAATATAACAGCAGGTAACTCTTTCGATTCTACTTTATGAGTATTTAGTAATTCTTCAGCATCTTTATTTATCTCTACATCAATCCATTTGTACGGAATTAAATTCCCGGTTAAAAAATCTTTTATTCTATGTGATAACGGAGACCATTGGTAGCCAATAACCTTTATTCCCTGAAATTCAGGAATAAAACTATTCTGCCAGTCTTCAAGCAGGTCTGTAATTACCGGGTAGAGTTTTTCTTCCGGAGGGCTCCAGGGTTTTAGCAGATAGTAATCTAATTTTAAAGTGTTTATTGCTTTAATTGCGGCTTCAATATCTGAGTAAGCAGTTAACAATACTTTTTTTGCTTCAGGGAAAATATCTTTTGCTTGGTCCAAAAAAGCTGTGCCTTCCATTTCAGGCATCCTCTGATCTGAAATACAAAGGGCTACTGTTTCATTTTTTGATTTTAATTCCTTTATTGCTTCCAAAGCCTCAACAGCAGATTCGGTAGCCAGTATTTTATATTCTTCTCGGAATTTATTTCTTACATCCCGCTGAATTGCCCGTAACACCTGCGTGTCATCATCAGTTATTATTATGAATGGAAGTTTCATCTTGTGAGTCTTTATTTGTTAAGTTTTGTGAAACCGGTATCCTGATTGTAAATTCAGTTTTGCCGGGCATTGAATTTACTTTTACATCTCCATTATGGCGGGTGATTACATTTTTTACAATATCCAGCCCAATGCCTGTTCCTTCTCCAACTTTTTTTGTTGTAAAAAAGGGATCAAACACGCGGGAAATTATTTCTTCTGGAATTCCCGTGCCGTTGTCAGTAATTCTTATGGTAATATCATTATTGTTGCACTCAGTTTCAATTTCAAGCTCTCCATCTTGTGGCAGGGCATGAATAGCATTATCAATTATATTGGTCCAGACCTGGTTTAATTCACCTATATATGCATCAACTTCCGTCATATCATCACAGAATTTTTTTCGAACCTGGATGTTTTTATCACGAAGTTTATAACCAAGAAGAATAAGAGTATTTTCTAGGTCTTCATGAATATTTGTTTTATGAATATCATCCGACCTATCCATTCGGACGTGAGATTTTATTGCGCCAACCAGCAGCGTAATACGTTCAGAAGCATTATTAAGATCTTTAATTAATAATTCTGAACTTATTAAATTTTCAAACCAGTCCATTATATTTTGAAAAGCATCTGGTGGAACATCTGCAGTAATTTTTTCAAGTTCATCGGGAGAGAATCCTGCTTCAGCAAATGTTTCCGACATTTCATTGCTACTCAAAGGACATTTTTTACTAAGCCAGTCATTCAGTTCATCTTCTTTCTGCATTCGTTGAAGAGGAGAGATTTTTGATTCCGAAGAATGAATATTATCATTATTCCTTGCTAATTCTCGGATATTCTTTATAAGTTCAGGCGCAATATTATGATTTAACAATTCCTCTGTAAGTTCAAAATTTTGTTTTAACTTTTTATCAAGCTCGTCTGAAATTCTGTTAATAGCAGCAGCAGGATTGTTCATTTCGTGCGCAATTCCTGCAGCTAGTTTGCCGAGTGCGCTAACCTTTTCCTGTTGCAATTGAGTAGTTGCAAATGCCCGTGCTCTTTCCGTCATATACCCGATAAGACGCTGAATAAAATCCGGATTAAGTTTTTCAAGTTCCAGGAAATATTTTTTATGAAGTTTAATGATTCGTAATTTGCCGACTGCGCAAGATTTTCCCGGAGATGAACGCATTCTTGAATAAGGCAATAAACCAGTTACTCCACCTGAAAGGTCATCATTCTCAAAGCTAAAGTAAAAAACAAGCTTTCCGTTTACGTTCAAATAAAAGTAGATTCTTCCTTCCAGAAGGAATCCCATCCAATCGATTGGTTCCCCCGTTTCGTAAAGCACATCTCCATCTTCATACTCTACATATTCTGAATGAGTTAAAAGCCATTCAAGATGCTCATCTGGTAGTTCACGCAATGCTTTAACTTTTTTTAATTCTTCAATCGTTACTGATGATTTCAATATAAACCCAAACTGGTCTTAAAATAATAATTAAATGAGGAGAGTATGAATACCTTTAAGCCGAGAACTAATCAGAACGTTCTTAATAATTAAGATATATGGTTAGTGCTCAAAAGTCAATCGGATTAAAATTTAGATTCTTACTTCACGGTTTTTATGATAAGTAATTTACATGGATTTTTGAAATCAATAAAACAAGTAAGAGCTAAAATGTTCATTAACCCGGTGATTTTCCATATGTTTTCTAATTCGACCTTTTAAATCAAAGACGTCATATTAACCCACTTGACCAATATTTTCAAAGAATTAGTTAATATAATTTGTTAGATTATAAACATTATATAAATTTTAGCCTAATTAAATGGAAGTCTAATGAGTAATAAAATAAACTTTCCCAGTATTTTTAATGACGTAATTGGCCCTGTAATGCGCGGCCCATCAAGTTCGCATTGCGCCGGTGCCTTACGCATTGGATTGCTTGCCCGTTACCTGATGGGGGAAAATATTAAAGAAATCAATATCACCTTTGATCCAAACGGCTCGCTAGTAACAACTCACGAAAGCCAGGGATCCGATATGGGATTATTTGGTGGATTGTTAGGAATGGAAGCCGACGATGCACGGTTGGTAAATTTTAAAGAAGAATTGATGAAATCAGGGATAATAGCCAGTATTGATTATGTAAGTTTTAATGCAAAACATCCCAATACTTATAAACTTAATCTGGTTAACGAAAATCAGCAACATGAAATGATTGCCATCTCTACCGGCGGCGGAATTATTGAAGTTATAGAAATAGATAATTCAGAGGTGAGTATTAGGGGTGATTTTTATGAACTGCTGATTTTTATAGATGAACTTTCAATTCCTGATCAAATTAGAGAGTTGGGTGGAGATTCAGAAATTATTTTACATAAAGGGACAAAATCTTTTATCAAAATAAAATCGACAAATAAATTTTCTGATGAGCAAATTAATATCATCAATGATTTACCGGGAGTTAAATCTGTAAGCCTTTTAAAACCTGTTCTTCCTGTATTGGGACAAAAAAAATTAACTGTCCCTTTTGCTACTGTTGAAGAAATGCTTGAATATAACAAAGATAAAAATCTCGAATTATGGGAACTGGCAGTTCACTACGAAAGCAAAAGAGGGAATATTACACACGAAGAAGTTTTCGAAAAAATGCGCAGTATTAACCAGATAATGTTGAACAGCATTAATAATGGTTTGAGCGGAACTGAATATCACGATAGAATTCTTCCTTCACAATCTCCAAACTTCAAAATTAAAAACGATAAAAAAGAATTAATCGGCAGTGAAATTAGTAATCAAATTATAATGTACATTACTGCAATAATGGAAACAAAAAGTTCAATGGGTGTGGTTGTTGCTGCACCAACTGCAGGATCTTGCGGAGCTTTACCGGGAACAATTTTTGCGACTTCTCATAGTCTAAATAAACCTGAAGATGAAATAATTAAGGCAATGCTGGCAGCAGGATTAATTGGAGTTTTCATTGCAATAAAATCAACTTTTGCTGCAGAGAGTGCGGGATGTATGGCGGAATGCGGAACTGGTTCTGGAATGGCGGCGGCTGGATTAGTCCATTTAGCCGGGGGTAATTTAAACCAGGCGCTGGGCGCTTGCTCAATGGCATTGCAAAATGTACTCGGATTGGTTTGCGATCCAATTGGAAACAGGGTAGAAGCTCCTTGTCTGAGCAGAAACGTAATGGCGGGCACGAATGCTTTATCCTGTGCTAATATGGCTCTCGCAAATTATCTTCATCTCATTCCACTTGATGAAGTACTGGAAACTTTTGATAATGTTGGAAGAAGTATAAAAAGAGAACTTCGCTGTACCGCGCTTGGCGGTTTATCAATTACAAAAACAGCGAAAGAAATAGAAGCAGGTTTGGCTAAAACTCAATTTAAAAGCTGTTAAAAATTAATATTCAAAATGCTGATTCTTAATCACGAAGAAATTTTAAAATCTGTTAATTTTATTGAATTAATTGACGCTTCTGAAAAAGCAATGTTAATTCACACTTCGGGTAATTTTAAAATGCCAGTAAGGCTGCACGTAGATTATAATCAGAATACTCTCCTGGCAATGCCCTGTTTTACCGAAAATAATTTTGGAACCAAGTTAGTATCACTCTTTCCTGGTAATTCAAAAACAGGAACTCCGGTTACACAGGGACTTGTAATTTTAAATGATGGAAAAACCGGGGAGCCGCTTGCAATTATGAACGGAGCAACTATCACTGCTTTGCGTACTTCTGCTATTGGTTCTTTAAGTATAAAATTATTAGCACGGCAGGGTGTTAAAAACCTTGGCGTTGTTGGTGCAGGTGTTCAGGGTTTTTACCAGACACTTTTGGCAAATACCGTCAGGAATTTCAAAAATGTTTTTATAAATGATATCAACACCGACCGTGTTTCTGAGTTGTCGGGGAAATTATCAGAATCACTTCCCGAATTAAAAGTTCATAGTTGTACTTCACCCGAAGAAGTTTTAAAGAATTCCGATGTAATTATAACGGTCACAAATACCAAAACTCCACTGTTTCCTAATAACCCTTCTTTATTCAAAGAGAAACATTTTGTTGGAATTGGATCCTACAAACCCGATATGAGGGAATACCCCGAAACCTTCTTCAAAGAGCTTGATAAAATTTATATTGATACCGAACATGCTTTTGAAGAAACCGGTGACCTGATTACTCCTATTCAGAAAGGTTGGATAAAGAAAGAGCAAGTTGTTTCAATAGCAGATGCAATACAAAATGATTGCAAAGGTGTTAATTCCGGAACAAGCTTTTTCAAATCGGTAGGAATGGCATTATTTGATATAGTAATTGCAGAATTGATATTTAAAAAATCAAAAGAAAAAAAATTAGGAACTACTGTAATCCTCTGACTCTCCCAAATATAAAATCATTACCAAACATTTAAAGAAACCCTAACGCCTAAATGAAAAGTCAAAATGTCAGTTTGGGATTTACTTGGTCGATAAGTAACGCGTATCCCACTGATTGAGACATCACCTTCCTTTAAATAGGTTGCCCTTGTGCCTAATAAATATCTTCCTTTAAAATCCAGGAAAATTGCGCCGGTCTCAGTCTCAGGGTTGCCAGTAAGTAAAATTGAAATTCCACCACCGCCACCAAAACTCCATGCCCAATCGTAATAATTTGTCGAACTAGCAATGTTATCCTGATTATATTCACCGCTTACGGATGTTTTAGTAAAAAGATACGTTCCTCCAAACAGTCCCTGCAAATAAGGCCTTATTCTGCCTGCAGGTAAACCAAGTTCTAAAACGAGATGAAAGTTAAGAAGATTATTTGTTCTGTCGACATCAACAAAAACATCAGGGATTGTATAACTCCAGGGTTCTCTCCTCGATTCTCTTCCATAAATATAATACCCTACGTTTACTCCCAAACCAAATGGTGATGCCTGACTTGGAGAAATAAACATAAACTCACCGCCTAATCCATAGCCAACTTTATCAACCTGCTCACCGAATTCCCCTTGTGGAAAAGCGAGCGAAAAATTCAGACCTGCCTGTTGAGCATTGATTGAATATATAGAAGATAATGCTAATAATAACATCATTATCTTTAGAATTGTCTCTTTTAACAAAATATTTTTCCCCGATGGAATTTATTGATGTACAAATCTAATTAAATTAGGACATAAAAATATCTAAATTCCGTTATGGAACATCAAATAATTTTGAAACCAATTGGTTTTTTGCAATCAGAACTGAAACAAAGATATGAAACGCCTAGACAGGGCATCCTTGCAAAAGAATCTGATGCAATAATTAATCTTTATCCTAAACAGAACTTCAACCAGGCATTAAAAAATTTAGATGGTTTTGACCGGCTGTGGATTATTTATCAATTTCATTTAAATGAAAACTGGAAACCTCTTGTTATCCCGCCGAGACATACCCGTGAAAAGGTTGGCGTTTTTGCTACTCGCGCACCTTACAGACCAAATCCAATTGGTCTTAGTTGTGTAAAGCTTGAAAAAGTTGAAGGATTGAAAATTTACATTTCGGAATCAGATATACTTGATGGTACGCCTATCTTAGATATAAAACCATATTTGCCTTACTCAGATTCATTCCCCGGTTCAGCCACCGGCTGGGTAAAAGATGGCTCGGGAAATATTTATGAAATTATTTACGATGAAAAAGCAGGTAAGATTTTTGAAAAAATTAAAAAAGAAAAAAATATTAACCTTTTAGGTTACGCCAGGGTGCAGTTAGAATTTAACCCGGCTGACATCACAAGAAAAAGGATTTCGAGGGTTGAAGAAGAAAAAAATGAATTTGTTTTAGTTTATCAAAAGTTTAAAATTGTTTACAGAGTAGATGAGAGTAACAAGAAAGTACATGTAATTGATATAAAATATTAAAGCCCAAAAGATTTTTGGATGAGAATTTCATTTCGATTTTTATTACAAACTTTCCCATAAATATCTTATTTTATTTCATACCTTTATAGAAATCATCGGGGATTATGCCGCTTTCCTAAGATGTCACGGTCGTACCGTTATATTAAAACGCTGCCACGGCGCGGCCAAAGCAGCCTATTTGTGAAATGGTTTACGAGTTTTACGGCCTTACAGAAGAAGAAATTAAAATTGTTGAGGAGAGAGTTGGGTGAGGAGGTAAACCACTTAGTCGTGTAATATTTATAGAAACGGAATTTCCCCCAAACAAAAACCCCATCGGGGTGACATAAAGTTTTAAAGAATTTATATCACTCAACAGGCAAACCTTCTATTTCCATAATTTTTAATGCATTTGTTGTGGGACAGGGACCATTGTTCAGCCTGTAATCAAAAATCATTTTACTGTTTTTTATTTCTTCTTTAAAATGATAATTCTTCACACTTGATATTTTATCAGCCAGCTTTACCAGTTCAAGATCGTGAGTTGCAATTGCACCGGTTGCATTTGTTTCAGCAAGCTTTTTAATAAATGCCGAGCTGCCTTTCAGTCGTTCAATGTTATTTGTTCCACGGAATATCTCATCAATCAAAAACAGCACCGGGTGTCCGGGTATTTCTATCTCATCAAGCAGAACTTTTAATCTTTTTACTTCTGCATAGAAATATGAGATTCCGTCTGTTACGGAATCACTCACTCTTAAGCAGGTGAATAATCTGAAAAGAGAAATTTTTAGGTTATCTGCATTTACAACACTGCCCGCATAAGCAAGCGAAATGTTTATTCCCAGTGTTCTCACAAACGTGCTTTTCCCTGACATATTAGAGCCGGTGATTATAGAAATTTCGCCATCGGAATTAAAAGTAAAATCGTTACAGATTTTATTCCCTTTTTTAATTAATGGATGTCCTAATTTTTCACCACTGAAAATAAATTGACTTTCTCCACCTTCAGTAATTTTGGGGAAAGTGTATTCCGGGTTCAAAAATGCAAAATTAGCAAGTGAAGAAAATGCTTCAAGCTTGTACCACGTTTCAAGCCAGACAGTAAAATTTTCCCCTGCAAGAAATTTATACTTGCTGAATTTTCTATTAAGGAAAAGATCGATGGGAAATATTATTCTTATCACGGCCCATACAAAAAAATTTCCTTTCCTTAGTCGCAATGTCCCGGATATCCTTCTAAACTTTTTTACCAGCTCAGAAGGGCGCTGCCCGGCATTTTTAAACGGTTCACATATTTTAGATAATTGTGAACCAGCTTTGTACCTGTACTGCTCAAGAAATTTAAATACTCCGTTTAACTTTTTAAGCTCACCTGAAATATATTCTGCTTCATCAAGAAGGCTCTTTTGTTCTTTATTGCCATAATGATAGAGAGCTATATAAATTAAAATTGTCACACCCCAGTAACCCGGTAAAATATTCTGGAGAAACAAAACAAAGAGTACCACATTTACCGGGGCCAGGATTGTAAGCAACCAGAATATAACTTTAAATGACTTCGGCAGTACTTCATTTTTATTCAATAATTTATTGAGCATTTCACCGTCAAACTCCAGCTTCGAAAATAATGCCGAATTCAAAGTCAGCTTATCCCTGAACCGTGATAAAGAAACCATCTCCCTGATAGTATTTTGTCTTTCAACAATTTCATCAATAGTGGGATTCTTTGTATTAAGCCATTTCCTTAAAAGCCCTTTAGACTGAAGTGACGTTCCTGTAGTAATCAATTGAATCAGGGAGTTGTCTCCAATAAGATTGAGATCGACTTCATTTGGGTCGGGTTTTTGTGGAGAATTATGATCCGATGAAAAAGTAACAGGCGGAATATTTTGCCAATTAAGACCTAAACGGGCGAGGTGCATCGTCTTAATTTTAATCCACAGCCCCAATTTTTTAATTCCGTAATCCAGCTTATTGTGAAAATGAGTAACGATACCAAAGACAATAAAAAATATTACAAGAGAAATTAGTGCGGAAAGATTTGAGCCAGAAAAGAAAAATATAAAAAATATAATTAGTTCAGTTAAAAAAATCAGGAACCTGTAATTTGAATAGCTTTTACCAAGTTTTCGCAGTACAATTTTTTTTGAATTTAATTTTTCAATTAAGCCGGAAAGATATTCTTCCCTGCTCCGGGAAGTTTCGTCTTTTTTTAAATCTGCCATAACATTTTCGTTTGTTCTATTGTTCTGAAATATAAAGATAGAAAAAGCGGCGTTGATATTCTATCTCACAAAAGTGAAGATACAATACTAAATTCACAAACTGTCATGACAAGCCTTATTTATATAATAGAAAATTTATAATACTCTTGCAGGAATTTATTTCCTCTATTTAAAATAAAAGACCCTCACAATCTATGAGAGGATTTTTACTTAAAAGTAATCCGCCTTCATTTCAAGCCTACACGATAAAACTTAAGTCACTTCCGAAACCCTATCCCAGCCGAATCAGGTACTAAATTATAGCAGTTGCTTGTTCACTCGTCAGCAGCTCTTCCAGTTTTCTCTTTAAATTTTCTTTTGCAGTTTCAGTTTGTTTAAAAATAGATTCATGCTTAGAAAAATCAAAAACACGCACATCGTAAATTTCCGGCTTTATATAAATATCAGGCTTTATAAATTTCATCTTTTGTTGATTTATGGAATTCTGCATTATCTGATAGGTTGTAAATACCGATTCAAAAGTAGGAGGATATTCTTTCCCGTTGCTTGTCCTGTAACCTGTAATATCCACTGCAATCGTAATGTGGCAATCATTTAACAAAATATCGTAGGGAATTGGATTAACTACCCCGCCGTCTATTAAAATTCTGTTTTTAATTTTTACAGGAGTTAATAGTCCCGGTAAAGAATAACTCGCTCTTATTGCAGGCAGTAATTGCCCATGTTCAAAGATCACTTCTTCTTTTTTCCAGTAATCTGTCGCAACTATTTTTAAAGGTATATTCAGGTCTTCAAAAGTACATGCACCCAGTTCTGTCTCCAGGAATTTATAAAACCTTTCTCCCTTCATCAGCCCACTGTTAAAAAACTGTGGGTCAAACATAGAAAACATTTTTACAAAATCAGATTTCCAGAGAAAGTCGAATGGTTTATCGTTTCTCGGGAAAAGCAAGCGTTTTAACATCGCTTTCATTTCTTTGGATGAGAATCCCGCGGCATAAAATGCTCCGATAATTGCGCCGATACTTGTACCCGAAATGATTGATGGTCTTAAGCCAAGCTCTTCAAAAGCTTCAATCATTGAAATATGAGCCAAACCCCTTGCACCGCCTCCGCCAAAAGCTATCCCGATTTTTTTCATTTGTTGCAGCATTTTTTTTGATGAATATCTTTTATGTTTCTAATTTAAAACTAAAAAAGCCGAATATTACTTCGGCTTTCTGTAGTTGTTGTAGCGGGGACAGGACTTGAACCTGCAACCTTCGGGTTATGAGCCCGACGAGCTACCAATTGCTCCACCCCGCGATGTATATTCTAATTCAAGTCGCGGCGAAGTCTTTAACGACGAAGCCGGACGTATAATATCTTTACAATTTAAGAACATTTATCAATTTCTTTTCGGGCACCAAATATACTTATTCTGGTATGACTTGTCAAACCTAGTAGACTATTGCGCTGGAATTTTAAGGTAAAGCTTTGTTTTATTTGTTCTCCGGGGGCTGGAGATACAACTATACATTAAAACTTGATGAAATTCCGTCAATAGTCTGTGAACGTGCGTGAATTTCATTCAATTTCTGGATAATCCTGAGAATGCTTTTTCTTTTTTCTTCTATTTGATCGCTTACAAAGTCGGCAACATCCGGCATATTGCATTGTTCAAGAATTTCCTCATAAAATTTGCTCACAGCAGTTTCCTTGCGTAAAGCTTCGTTAAGCATTGCACAGGTATTTTTGCAGGTATGCGCACAAATAACTTCTCTTTCTTTCATTTTGTACCCCACTGGTAAAAAATTCAAATTCTAATTAAACTTTAACACCTTCTGAAACAATTTGTTTTCCGATTGTTAAAGCTTTTTCATTAACAGGAATAAGATGGTGATGTCTTTCCGGCAAAACTTTTTTTAGTGCTTTCAAAATGTTTTCCGCCTTTACAAGCGGACGCTTTTCCAGGAATGCACCAACCAGTATCATATTAGCAACTTTTTTCATATTTAATTTAAGTGCTTCTTCATTTGCCGGTATACTTATCACCTCAATATCATCTCTAGTTGGGGGGTTAATAATACTGGATTCTTCGTAAATCAATAGTCCGCCTTTTTTTACACATTTTTCAAATTTATCTAGCGAAGGCTGATTAAGTACAATTGCAGAATCGTAAGTAGAAACAATCGGAGAACTGATTCTGGAACCGGAAACGATTACTGTACAGTTTGCGGTTCCGCCTCTCATTTCAGGTCCGTAAGAAGGCATCCAGCTGACTTCTTTTTCTTCAATCATAGCGGCGTAGGATATAATTTGTCCCATTGAAAGAATTCCCTGTCCGCCGAATCCAGCAAAAATTATTTCGTGAGCTTTTTCCATTTTAATTTCCTTTTACTTATTCAATTGTTGCCTGTTTTCCCCGGAACTTTTAAATCACCGAGTGGATAATAAGGAAACATATTTTCTTCCATCCACTTATTGGCCTGTACCGGTGTCATTCCCCAGCCGGAAGGACAATTTGAAACTACTTCAATAAAACAGGTCCCTTTATTCTGTTTCTGATATTCAAATGATTTTTCAATTGCTTTTTTCAGTTTGCGAACTGCACCGGCAGTGTGTGCCGCCTGCCTTGTTACATAGTAAGCACCGGGCAGAATTGAAATCATTTCAGTTATTTTTAGCGGGTATCCGATTAATTTTTCATCACGTCCGTAAGGAGATGTAGATGTTTTCATACCGATAAGTGAAGTTGGAGCCATTTGACCGCCGGTCATTCCGTATATCCCATTATTAATGAAAACCATTAAAATATTTTCTCCCCTGTTAATGGTATGAATTGTTTCGGCAGTACCAATAGCTGCAAGATCACCGTCTCCCTGGTAGCTGAAAACAAATTTATCAGGCAAAACTCTTTTTATTCCGGTTGCAACTGCGCTTGCTCTTCCGTGCGCCGCTTCCTGCATATCTACGTTCATATAATGATAAGCAAAAACAGAACAACCAACAGGAGCAACACCAATAGTCTGATCCTGTATTTTCATTTCATCAATAACTTCCATCAGCAATCTGTGAGCAACTCCGTGACCGCAACCCGGGCAATAATGAAGAGGAGTGTCTGTTAATGTTTCCGGTTTCTGATAAACTACATCAAATCCGTTTGTTGATTCATTTGTTTGCATTAAAATTCCTCTTTAGTCTTTTGTTACCAATTGATTTTCAAGTATTTCTTCTACTTTCCCTAAAACTTCTTCAGGTGAAGAAATCATTCCGCCCATTCTTCCGTAATGATAAACAGGTTTTTTCCCGTTTACTGCAAGTTTAACGTCTTCTATCATCTGTCCTGAATTCATTTCAACAACAAGGAAGAAGTTTACTTTATCAGTAAATGAAGCGATTGCTTTTTCCGGGAATGGGAAGAGTGTAATTGGTCTTAATAATCCAAGTTTAACTCCTTTTTCCTTTGCTAGTTCAATTGTCTTCTGGCATATTCTTGCTGATAGTCCGAAAGCAACAAGAAGTATTTCTGCGTTTTCAGTTCCTATTAATTCATACCTAACTTCATTTTCTTTTAATTTCTTATATTTTTCCTGTAGTCCAAGATTTATCTGTTCCATTTTTTCGGGTTGAATAAACAAAGAAGTAATAATATTTCTTTCCCGCTCTTTCGGTTTGCCAATTGTAGCCCAATCCTTATCAGGATATTCAAGTGAACCTTCTTCCGGTAGCTCAACTTTTTCCATCATTTGTCCCAAAGCACCATCAGCAAGAATCATTGCAGGATTTCTGTATTTTTCTGCAAGTGCTATTGCATCAAAAACGAAGTCAGCCATTTCCTGAACTGAAGCGGGAGCGAGAACAATCAAATGATAATCTCCATGACCGCCACCCTTAGTTGCCTGGAAGTAATCTCCCTGTGAAGGTTGGATAGTACCTAGACCGGGACCTCCCCTAACCACGTTAACAACTAAACATGGTAATTGAGCCGATGCTATATAAGATAAACCTTCCTGCATCAAGCTTACTCCCGGGCTTGACGATGACGTCATTACCCTGGCGCCGGCGCCTGCGGCCCCGTAAATCATATTTATTGCTGCCACTTCGCTTTCGGCCTGTAATACAACTCCGTTTCGCTTTGGCATCTCCCTCGTAAAATATTCAAGAATTTCAGACTGTGGGGTAATGGGATAACCGAAATAAGCATGTATCCCGGCTCTTATTGCAGCCTCTGCAAGTGCCTCGTTACCTTTCATTAAACGAGCTTCTCGTATCATTTCTAATGTTTGATTCATCTTTTTACCAAATTTTTATTAAAATCTTTATTAAACTTTTGCTGCTTCTTTTCTTGCTTTTACGGCAGATTTAGGTTCCCTGTAAACAGTTATTGCCGCATCGGGGCAAACTAGTGCACAATTAATACAACCTGTACAGTTATCCTCAATTAGTTCTGCATACCTGTAACCCTGTAAATTTATTTTTGAGGATAAACCGAGGCTCTCCTGTGGGCAGGCTTCTATACAAAGTTCGCAACCTTTGCATATTTCAATTTTGAATTTTACCGTTCCTCGAATCATAATTTTGTGTCTATTTGTTAATAGCTAATATTCTTTGCGCCTATTTTACAAGTTATATGCCAGTTTTGACCCGCCCCGCTTATTTTCATAATATTTAAATATTGTCCATTATTGGCGTTTTTTTTCAATTTTAAGAAAATTTTTAGAATTATGATTTCTTGCATAAGAGAAGAAAAATATCGAGCCTGAGAAGTTAATTATCTTTTTGGAGTAATTATCTAATGATGAAAATTTCAACAGGTATAAAAAAAACGCCTTAAAACATTCGAAATTTTTAAAAAAAGACAGGTTTAAGACTTTTTATTATTCTATTTTTTTTATAAATAAAGATAAAAGGACTTACCGGAAGAATTAATTGGAGATAGGAATAATCTACTAATTAAATAAAAAATTATGTTACTGAGTAAATGAGGTTAAAATGTTACTAAGATTAAAAGAACTTGAAGGTTATAAAATAAAAGCGCGCGATGGTGAAATTGGTCACGTTGAAAATTTCTTTTTTGATGACAGGGACTGGATAATAAGATATATGATAATTAATACGGGAGGCTGGTTAACCGGCAGATTGCTATTAATTTCTCCGGCATCCATTGGAAAACCAAATTGGGAAAACAAGTTTTTTCCTGTCGAGCTTACAAAGCAATTAATTAAAATAAGCCCGGAAGTTGATACTGAAAAACCGGTTTCCCGGCAAAAAGAGATAGAAATTGCAAAGCATTTTGATTGGCCTGAATACTGGATGATGCCGGGTGATTATATGTCAGGAACAATGGCTATGCCGGTTAAAATAGTTAATAAAGATGAGGAGAAAAAAGAAGAAAGGAATGAGAATCCGAATCTTCGTGACGCAAACGAAGTTATAGGTTATAGTATTCATGCTAAAGATCAAAAAATAGGGCATGTTGAGGATTTTATTGTAAATGATGAAACCTTGAGTATTTATTATCTGATAATAGATACCAGGGATTTATTGCCCGGTGGGAAAAAAGCAATAGTTTCAATTAGCTGGATTGAAAATATCGAGTGGGAATTAAAAGAAGTAAAAGTTGAACTTATAAAAGAACAAATTATGAACAGTCCGGAATGGGATTTTTCAGAACCGGTTACGAGGAAATTTGAAGACGAGTTATACGAGCATTTTAAGAAAGCCAAATATTGGACAAAGTAATTTTAACTAATTGAATTTGATCGCCGGTGCCTTTTTAAATAATATTATTATAATATTTAAAAGTGTTCTTTTATTCTATTGTAATAATAAATATTAAAGGTGTGCAGCAGTGAAAAATTCAAAACGTATAATCTTTTTCGCTATTTTATATTTACTGGTCGAATTTTCTGTCTTTGCGCAGAATAAACCATATACCATGACCGACCAGGTACAACTTAAAACCCCATCTAATAGTGTAATATCACCAAACGGAGATAAGGTCCTTTTTACAATAAGAAAGGCAGATCTTGTAAATAGTAAATGGATAACACAGGTTTTTTTAATTGATGTAAATTCCTCAAATTACTACCAGTTTACTACCAATGGAAAAAGCTGCACCAGCCCGGCATTTTCTCCCGACAATAAAATGGTAACATTTCTTTCCGGAAGAGAATATTTGAATCCTGAAACAAAAGAAATGGAATCTGAAGGAACACAAATATGGGCTGCTCCATTGGCAGGTGGTGAAGCGATGAACCTCACTTCTTTTGAAAACGGGGTAGATGAATATACATGGTCACACAACGGTAAATTAATCGCCTTTCTTTCTGATGCAAAAAATGAACAAAGAGAAAAAGAAGAAGCTCTTAAAAAGAAATTAAAAACAAATGAAAAAGTTTATCCGCAAACTAATCCTGTTAAAGAATTAAAAATTCTGGAGGTAGAAACAGGAAAAATTATCTCTTCATTAGAACTTGATCCCGGCGCAACGGGAATTAAATTCAGCGGCGATGATAAATCAATTGTTTACCAGACAAATTATACCGGGGAATATAACGATGATCAAAAATATGATATATATTCAATCGATCTAAATGGAAACAAAAAGCAGCTTACAAATGAAAAAGGTCCGGAAACTTCCCCGGCATTTTCACCTGAAGGAAATCATATTGCGTATATAACCCAAACTTTACCAGATATAGAATTTGCTCAAACAGATTTGAATATTATGAATTCTGATGGTTCATTGAAAATGAATTTAACAAAAGATTTCGATTGGAGTGTAAACAGTTTCGTATGGAAAGACAATAATTCAATCTTTTTTACTGTTGATGAAAGAACAAATGAGCAATTATATAAGATAACTTTGAGTACCGGGAAAATAGAAAAACTGACCTCTGGCAATATGATAATTTCTGATATTTCGTTTTCAGGTAAAGGTGATCTGTGTTACACAAGTGAGAGCGCAACCAGTTTAAATGAAATATTTGTTAATAATATTAAACTAACAAATTTCAGCAGTCAGCTAAAGAAATTTAATACAGGTTCGCAGGAAGTTATTACTTATAGAAGTAGCGATGGGAAATATGATATTGACGGAATTCTTTTCAAACCTACTGATTTTAATAAAAATAAAAAATACCCGCTAATTTTGACAGTTCACGGAGGACCATATAGCTGCTTCAAAAATACTTTTTCTCAGGTTTACGGCACTAAAGTTTGGACTGATAAAGGCTATGTAGTATTTGCTCCGAATCCCAGGGGAAGCAGTGGTTATTCAGATGAATTCGGTCAGGCAAACAAATACGATCTCGGCGGAGGCGATTACGAAGACATAATGGCTGGAGTCGATTATCTTATTTCAAAAGGTTTTATAGATGAAAATAAAATGGGTGTTACCGGGGGAAGTTATGGTGGTTATTTGACTAACTGGATAATTTCTCAAACTAATAGATTTAAAGCTGCGGTTTCAATGTATGGGTTGTTTAGTCTTTTTACTGACTGGAGTAATTCGGTTCAGCCCGCATGGGAAAAAATGTACCTTGGATATTATTACTGGGAAAAACCAATAGATAAGAATAACCAATACATCAACCGTTCGCCGGCATTTTATGTTCAGAATATTAAAACACCAACTTTAATTATGCATGGAGATTCTGATATCTATACTAATGTTTCAAACTCCAGGGAAATGTATCAGGCTTTAAGTAAAACCGGTGTCCCTGTTGAATTTGTGATTTATCCAGGAGCCGGGCACGGTTTAAGGAAAGAACCAAATCAATATGTTAATGTAGTTGAAAGAGCTACAAACTGGTTTGAAAAATATATTCCATCCAGATAATATTATTGCCGAGACAGGGTTTTACCTGTCTCGGTAACTTACTGATTTTTTATCATTTCCGACTTAAAAACGAAAATAGTCGAATATTTGCCTATCTACAATTAGGCATTTTAAATGCAACAATACATTGCTCTTACCGGAACACTGAGCTAATTTTAAAGTGTAAATATTATTATTCAAAAATAAAGAGGTGTTTATTTGAAATCATTAACTAAAGTATTTATCATATTTGTTATGATTACGCTGGTAGGATTTACCCTCGTAGCAAATGAGGAGAGCAATACCGGAACAGATCAGGCAAATAGCGAGATAACTCCTGTTAATGACGTAGATAATTCTACAAATGAGTCCCTGCTTAATTACGCTGAAAAAGGTACAATGATAGCTTCGTGGTACGGACCAAAATTTCATGGTAAAATTACAGCTAATGGTGAAATATATGATCAGATGGCATTTACAGCGGCTCATAAGAAGTTAAAATTCGGAACATTGTTGAAAATTACAAACTTAAAAAATGATAAATCCGTGATTGTAAGAATAAACGACAGAGGACCTTACATACCGGGTAGAAATATTGATTTATCAAAAGCGTCAGCTTTAGCTTTAGGAATGATGCACAGAGGCGTCATCAAAGTTAAAGTCGAGCAAATCAGCCTTAAGGGTATCAATTATCCTGTGGTTGCCTTGAAATAAAAATAAATAATAGTAAATAGAAACTAACCCCGGTTAATAGCCGGGGTTTTTATTTTTAAAGACGAAAATATTTTATTTATTTTATTAATATTTTTTTAAAGCTGTCACCCCGAACTTGTTTCGGGGTCGTTTATGTAATTATGAAAAATTATTATGTATATATTTTTACAAATAGATCAAAAACACTACAATATAGGAATTACAAATAATCTAGCAAGAAAAATTTCTGAACATAAAAATAAATTATTGGATGGAATTACAAAGAGATACAGTCTAGATAAATTAGTATATTTTGAAGTATTTAATAATTTAAATTATGCTATTAGAAGAAAAAAACAGCTTAAAACTGACCCCGACAGTGGAAAATTAATCTAATCGAATCAAAGAATAAGAAATGGAAAGATATATATTTCGAATTAGTAAATGGACGCTGAAACAAGTTCAGCGTGACAAATCAAGAAAAATTAAACAATAAACTCAATAATATGAAAAAACTAAACCTCGGCTGCGGAAAAGACATTAAGGAAGGATATATAAACCTGGATATTGTTGATTACGGGAGTAACCAGATCCACGATATTAATTCATTTCCTTATCCATTTGAAGAAAATACTTTTGATGAGATTTATGCCTCGCATATTCTTGAACACCTGGATAGTTTTCATAAAACTGTAACTGAACTTTACAGGATAACCAAACCAAACGGACATATAATTGTTTATGCACCCTTCTTTTTGAACACAAAATATTTTGGTGAACCGGATCATAAAATTCCATTTTCTATCAGGACGTTTGATAACTATGAATACATCGATAACCGTAAGTTGAAATTTTATGAAAAGTGGAAGCTGAATCACCGTACAAATTACGAAGGGAAAGCGCAGTTTGAAATTTTAGATAAGCGTTTTATAACCTCACATTTTGCACTATTAAAATGGATGGATTTTTTCGTAAATCTTGAGCCGGTGATGTACGAAAGATTTTTTGCCGGAATATTTTCGCCTGAAGAGGTTTACTTTAAATTAAGAGTAGTTAAATAGATTTAAGTATCATTCTTTTTTCATTACTGCCCTTACAACAATCATAAGCCAGCCGGTTAAAAAACAAACGCCGCCAAATGGAGTAATAATAGCAAATGCTGCTGTGTAGGTTATAGAATAAATATAAAGCGAAAATGAAAACAGTATAATCCCGGCAGTAAAAAATACAGCCGACAGATAAAATTTTTCCTTTCCTGAAAAACCTATAGCAAGAATCGCAACTGAATGAATGAGCTGATAAAGCACCCCGGTTTTATAAGTTTCTGTCATTTCCGGAGTTAAATAATCTTTTAATCCGTGTGCACCGAATGCACCGAATGCAACACCTAGAAAGCCAAATATTCCACCAATAATTATCCACGTTTTGCTGTTTTTCATAATTTTATTCAAAATTGTAGTAAGATGTATTCCAATTTATCTTGAACACTTGAATCAAAAATTAGTAAATTACCTGTTCAAATGTTTAACAAAATCGGGTGCACAATGGATTTTCTTAAGAAATTAACCATTCCTTTTTTGCTCATCGCGATAATAGCTATTATATATTCAACATATTTTGCGGGAAATAAAGGATTAGGCTCTTTTGCGAGTTTCGACACTAATAATAATGCAAATAAGGAAATTAGGGTAAAAATAATTCAGGAGCGTGGAATAAATTTTGACATGCAAAACGGGATTGTAACATTTTATGCGGCTGATAAAAACGGAACTCAGCAACTTGTACAAGCACCTGTTAATGAAAAAATAAAAGATGCAAAAATAGTATTATTAAGAGGACATCTCCACGAAGACCATTTCCACGCAACTGAAATAGAAATAGATTAGCAAAGCAATGAATAAATTCGAATTAGTATCAAGTTATCAGCCCGCCGGCGATCAGCCGAAAGCCATTGAAGATCTTACACATGGAGTTTTGGATGGAGATAAGTTTCAGACTTTGCTTGGAGTAACAGGAAGCGGTAAAACTTATACAATTTCAAATGTTATTAAAGAAGTTAATAAACCAACATTAATTATTTCGCACAATAAAACTTTAGCAGCGCAATTATATTCTGAGTTTAGATCTTTCTTTCCGAAAAACGCCTGCGAATTTTTTATTAGTTATTATGATTATTATCAACCTGAAGCATATGTTGTTAAAAGTGATTTATATATAGAAAAGGATTTTTCAATTAATGAAGAGATTGACAGGCTCAGGCTAAAAGCGACAACTGCTCTTATAGAAGGAAGAAGTGATGTAATTGTAGTGGCAAGCGTAAGTTGTATATATGGTATTGGCGCACCACAGGAATATGCTGACCAGATTATCTTTCTGAAAAAAGGTCAGAAGATTGAGCGGAAAAAACTTCTCCGCGAATTAATTGATATTCATTACGTGAGGAACGATCACGATTTCAGTCGTGGTACTTTTAGAGCCCGGGGTGATGTTGTGGAAATAATTCCAGCTTACCAGTACGAAGAAGCAGTAAGGCTGGAATTCTGGGATGATGAAATAGAAAAAATTTCAATAATAGATTCAGTAACCGGTGATGTTCTGCAAGAAATTGACTCGACACCAATTTATCCTGCCAAATATTTTGTTACTAATCGCGACAGAGTTCAAAAAGCAATTTATAATATTGAGCAGGAACTTGAGGACAGGTTAAAATATTTTAGATCCGAGGAAAAATACCTGGAAGCTCAAAGAATTGAACAGAGAACCCGCTTTGATATTGAAATGATGAAAGAAATTGGATATTGTTCTGGGATAGAAAATTATTCAAGGCATATGGATGGTCGCGAACCCGGTTCCCGCCCCTATAACCTGATGGATTATTTTCCGAAAGATTTTTTATTAATCATAGATGAATCGCACGTTACAGTACCGCAGCTCCGGGCAATGTATAATGGTGACAAAAAAAGAAAGGAAACCCTGGTTGAATATGGATTCAGACTTCCATCGGCACTTGATAACAGACCAATGAAATTTGAAGAATTTGAGAGTATGCTTGAGCAGGTAATATTTGTTAGCGCTACTCCTGCAGACTATGAACTTGAAAAATCAGGCGGAGTAGTTGTTGAACAGATAATTCGTCCAACTGGTTTACTCGATCCCCAAATTGAAGTCAGGCCAATTAAAGGACAGATTGACGATTTGATAGGTGAGATTAGAGAACGTTCAAATAAAAAAGAACGTGTGCTGGTTACAACACTTACTAAAAAAATGGCCGAAGACCTTACAGATTATCTTGACAAGATCGGAATTCTTGTCCGTTACATTCACAGCGATGTTGACTCGCTTGAGAGAGTGGAAATATTAAGAGATTTGCGTCTCGGGGGTTTTGATGTACTTGTAGGTGTGAATCTGCTGAGAGAAGGACTCGATCTTCCTGAAGTATCGCTGGTTGCAATTATTGATGCAGATAAGGAAGGTTTTTTACGCAGTGAAAGATCTTTAATGCAAACTGCAGGACGAACAGCAAGAAATGTTAACGGAAAAGTTATTATGTATGCTGATGTAATTACAAATTCAATGAGAAAAACTATTGAAGAAACTAACCGGAGACGAATTCTGCAAACAGAGTACAATAAAAAACACGGCATAACACCACAAACAATTTACAAGAGCATGGAAGAGATTATGAATTCTACTTCCATTGCCGATATTCGCAAAAAAGAAGAAAAGGAATCTTTTGCTTTTTCAAAAGTTGCAGAGCCTATTCTAAAGTATATGGATACCGACCAGAAAAAAGAACTTATTGAGCAATTAACTGTTGAAATGCACAATGCAGCAAAAGACCTTGAATTTGAAAAAGCCGCATCTCTAAGAGATGAAATTCTTAACCTGAAAAAAATGATAAAATAAACATTAACAATTTCCGCGTTCATTTTTAATTAAAATTTTTTAATACCTCTTTTGGGGTATTATTTTTATTCAAAATAATTCTAATCTTATAAAAAAGCACTTTATCAAATTATTCAAAATAAATTTTTAAAACTGTAAGGAACATTTTTAAAAAAATAATTGTATCAAATTCAGTTCTTAAAAATTGATTTAATGTTAAAAAATTATCGGTTAAATGATCCTGAAAATAAAATATATAATCAAGGATTTGAACTGAGAATTAAAAGCCAATATATTATGATGGAATCGAGGGAAATGGGAAAAGCGATATTGCTATTTAGTGATTAATTTAGTTAACTTTCATTAGTATATAGTAACCCCCTCGATGCTTTAATAATATTCAGTTCTTAAAGATAAAATTTTCTCATTATTCTTAGCTAAACTAAATAATAATATCTATTAACAAACACAGGAGAGATCCATGCGTTTCAAGATATCGTTCCTTTCAATAGTGTTTCTGGCAGCAGTTTCAATGGTTGCATTAAATACCACTGTTACTTATGCACAGGAAAAAGACAAAGTAGTTACAGACAAAGCCTCAAAGAGTCGTGGCAGCGGTGAAGATGAAAATGTTAAAGATGCCAAAGCTCATAATAATCCTGATATTATGGGACAGGATATGGAAAAGACTCGTACAGCAACTACTAAAGTAATTGTTAAAAATAAAACAGGCTGGTACGTTGATGTATATAATGATGGTTATTTCCAGGGAACTATAAGTCCTTACGGTGATGGCTATTTTTATGATTACGGCGATTCTATTAAATTATATGCTAAAGCTGTATTTGATGATGGTTCATATTATTATTGGGGACCGAAATATGTTTCCAATGATGAATATTACTCATATACCTGGACGCTGAAGTACTAAGACCGGGCGTAAGAGATAATGAAATCTTTAAGAAATTGCCCGGAATAAAAAACCGGGCTTTTTCTTTAATAACGCCTCATAAGTTGTATGGAAATTTAGAAATATTTTTTATAAAACCTAAACAGCATAAGCAAGATTGTTAAATTTTTCTATAAAAATTTATTGAGATGCTTATCAAAATTTTCAATGACTTTTTATAAATAAATTTTACATAACATTTATTGCCCAAAAACCAGTTTTTTAATTTAATTGTAACAAAAAGGATAAATAAATGAGAAAGTTTTTTTCATTCCTGGCATTTTTTCTGCTTATTCCAACGTTTATGTTAGCTCAAAATATTTCTGATGTAATTGAAGACGCAATGCCTTCAGTTGTAACGGTTGCGGTTTATAATAATCAGGAATCATACCGCCTGTTTGGATTTAAGGAGGGCAAATCCAGAGGCAGTGATATCGATATAGCATATCAAAAAATTCTGAATCTTAGTAATGCTAAAGGCAGCGGCTCAGGCTTTATAGTCGAAAGAAATGGGAAAAAATATGTTGTTACAAATGCACACGTTGTAGAAACTGCTTCCGACCGGCCTGGTAGTATTTATATATTTAGCATATCACAAAAAAAATACCGCGTAAAAGTATTGGGTGGCGATTCTTTTTATGATGTTGCTGTTCTGGAATTCATAGATCCTCCGGGTAATGAAATAACCTCAATTGATTTTCGTAAATCAGGTGTAAGGGTAGGTGAATCGGTTTATGCAATTGGCACTCCGCTCGGCAAATATCCTTACTCAGTATCTGATGGTATTATAAGTGGAAAAAACCGAGTACGCGATGGAGTTACTGGCAAATTCGGATTTTTGCAATCAACTGCTACTATAATTTGGGGTAACAGCGGCGGACCTTTAATAGATACAAACGGAAAAGTTGTTGGAATAAACAGCCAGATTGAAATTGTTGAAAAACCGAATCAGTCCTTTATTCAACCCCAGATTAATTTTGCACTCGAATCAAAGATTGCAGAGAAAGTTGTGAATGACGTTATCAATAATCATGGATTTGTTAAAAGGTCATACCTGGGAGCTGAATTTTCTCAAAGATATAAATATAACAGCTACCGGGGTTCCTACGATGCACAGGATGAAGAACCTGTTTTATCAAACATTATTCCGGGATCACCTGCTTCAGCTTCTCTAAAAAATATGGTCGGTGCTACCTTATTGAAAATTAACAATACTGAAATAAGGAATGTAGATGAAGCACTGGGTGAAATGGAAAAGGTTGCCCCCGGTGAAACTGTAAAAATAACATTAAAAAAGAATAACAAAACCGAGACTTTCTCCCTATTTACAAAAGAATTAGATAACAATTATCTTGCGGATATGGCAAATTTTATACTGGGGACAGAAAATGCATTAAGAATATCAAACAATCAGGATGGAATATTTATAAAAATACCAAATAAGGTCGGAAGCTGGAGAGTTATGTCTGCAGGTATAAGCTTTGATAATTTCAAACAAATGTGGATGGTTAAAAACCTGGGCGACCTGGGAGCCGCGTTACGTTTTGCAGGAATGTATGGCGTTGTGGATTTTTTCGTTGCCAATCTCGAGGATGTTGCAAATACTGTTCAATCAAGCAGGGTTATGTTTTCCGGCAAAAAAGATATCTATAAAATAGCTCTTTGGTATTA
>DATFMR010000061.1:0-3190 GCA_035266865.1 Ignavibacteriaceae bacterium
CTCCTATAAAAAGTAAGTAAGACCAATTCCAAGTCCGATTGAAAATGAATTAAAACTAACATTTGTTTGTGATGCATAATTATAAATAGGTGTGCCGTTATTTTCCGGTTCTCCATTAAGATCGTACCTTATATCAAAACAAATGTTGATATAAAAATCCTCACTTAACTTAGTATTGCCAGCTGCTCTAGCTAAAAACCCAAATCCGGTTTTTGAATATTTCCTGGGATTAGGATCTGAAGGAAGAGATTCTTCCGCATTTAAAAACCGGGCTCCGACTCCTCCACCAAATTTAAATTGATAGCTCTCTCCACCGAATACATAATAGTTTACAATAGTGGGCATGATATTGTGGTAGCTTATGTCATACAAACCAATATTTGTTGTAGTGTTATATGAAAATAATCTATAGGTTAGATCAATTCCAATTTCATAATGATCACTTAGTGCATAATCACCTTCTAAAGAAAAACCGACAGCTGTTTTAAAACTGCCAAGCTGTTTACCAGGCGGCGCAAAATTTTGATTTATGTAATCATATAATGCAGGCATGCTTATATAATCTACACCCATTCCGCCTCTCAATTTTACCTGCGAATAAGAAGAAGAAAAGATTAAAATAGAAAAGGCAAAAAGCGGAAAATATTTCATATTTTATCCAGTTCTTTTTCAGCTACTTTGAAGAAATTATCATGCTTTTTGTCTATAATAAAGTAAACAAGAAGAGCGCTAAATATAAAAATAAAATATGAAATGATGTGAGTTAAAAATGCGTAGGCAAAGCTAATATTCTCGCCGAATCCAAACAACAAAACCAGCGCTGATTTTGCAAGGGTATGATAAGAACCTGTGCTGCCGGGAGTTGGAATTACAACACCAATCGCGCTTATACTCATCAGAATCCACCCCATCTCAAAGTTTACATTTTGTATATTCTGCATTCCAATTGTAAAAAAACCAACATAAGAATTTAATGCATAAATAAGCATTATAACTACGCTTAGAAGTATAGTTAGAATATAATTTTTGGCACCTTTTAGAGAAGAAAACCCTATTGTAAGCATATCAAAAATATGCACGCCTTTTTGAGCAAGATTTTCGGAAAATTTACCTACCAGCTTAATTATAAACCCATAAAACCTTTCTTTATATCTAACCAGCAGGTAAAAAAACAATATTAACCCCGCCATTAAAATGATACTTATATAAATTGTATTTTTCAGCCAGGGGAATTTATCATAAAGACTCTCTGTCCATAACAAAGCTGAAACAATAATTGCGATAACAAGAAAGATTATATCAATTACTCTTTCAACAATTACAGCGCCCATCATTTGTGAGCGGGAAAGGCCTTCCCATTTTCCAACAAGCACAGCCCTGGAAACTTCACCAAGCCGGGGTACAACGCAGTTAACTCCATAACCAACCATTATTGCACCGAAGAGGTTCTTAATTGAAGTATCATTTTTTGCTGATCGCAGGATAATTTTCCATCTGATAGCTCTTATATAGTGTGAAAATAGATTCACAACAATAAAGACAGATATCCAAAAAATTGATGCATCAGAAACAATGTCAAGTACATCAGGAAAATTTACATTCTGAAATGCTATATAAAGAAAGACAACAGCAAGCAGAACAGAGGCAATATACTTTATTGACTTACCGTACCTGTGATGTATTTTAATTTTATCTGAGGTCAATTACTTTCGTTCCTTTGGAAGGATTAAAAGAAAATTCTTTATCCGGCATTCCGCTGTTTGTTTTGTAATTTGTAAACCTGAATTCAAGTAAACTTCCGGTGTTTGCATGAATTTCAATTTTTTTTACCAAATCCTCTTTATTAAGCCAGAGTGTTATTTCTTCAGCATTAATTCCGGAATCTTTTTTGGGCTTTAATTGTATTATTCTGTCGCCTGATTCTTCAAAATCAGAAACAGTACATTTTTCCGGGTAATCAAATATTATTTTTTTTAGCGAAAGCGCGGAAGGATCATTTTCATCATAATTTCCGATTATAACTTTATTCTGTGATTTATTATAATTCCAATTTGTCTGTCCGTCCGAAATTATTAAAAGATTTTTTAAATCCAGCTTTAACTTATTCGTTTTTTTGAAGTAAAATTTACCTTCAAGATTTATTTTTCCATTGGTAAGCTGAACAAAATCTGCCGATAGATCATTTATTGAATTAAATTTATTCTGCAGAACTTTTAATAAATAATCCCCGCCAAGGGCAACTGATGTACTAATCAACAAAAATATTGAAATATATTTTATGTATTTGATCATATTAAAATAATTGGAATAATTATTAATGTTTAAAGTTAAAAATAAAAAGCGCCATAAAAAATTTTGTAATGTCCTGATTTCAGGATATTGTCATTCCGGACTTGATCAGGAATCTAATAAATTTGTGAAAATCTGAAATAAATTCAGGATGACGACCTGATTATTAAGCCTTTTCCTGAAATCAGGCTAACAAAAAAACTAAATTTCAGCCTTTTCTATACTGTGGATCAGTTCCATATCAACAGTTGAAATGCCGGTGGAGGAATCAACATAGACACTTTTGAATTTTGCACCCCAGATCACTTCACTGAATTTATACGATGATCTGGAATGAACTATCATACTGAAAGTATCATCAAATGCTTTAAATAAAATAAGAAATTCAGCATCCGATTCCGCTATATCTTGTGCTGACATTCCATATAATGGACTTTCTTCATCAATCGGGTGAACAACCGTCCAGGTTAATGAGAAAAACATCACCTGTTTTCTCTCTAAAGCCAGGTTATGAAAAATTCTTTTTGAGGTGTTTTTATCTTTCATTGAAAGCATTACCTGAACATCAGCTTCAATTAATTGGTTTTCGCGTGCATTTGCTATTCTGAATTCAAATCCTGTAATACCCCTGTAAGGTGCAATTATCGCATTTTTGCTGTAGATTATTTTTGCATTCGGGCGTGAAAATCTTCCGTAAAGCAATCCGGTTGCGAGTGCAAATCCCATTAATCCGCAGAGCGATTCAAAACCCGCAATAAGGCTTTCAATATCACTTGTCGGATTTAACCTTCCGTAGCCTACAGTTGTAAATGTTTGCAGGCTGAAAAAGAATGAATTTAAAAAATCGTGAAAAATATCTGTGTGAGCAGCGCTAATTCCTTTTGTTCCGAAGGCAAGATAG
>DATFMR010000062.1:0-7517 GCA_035266865.1 Ignavibacteriaceae bacterium
AGAATAATTTTCATCGGTATAATAATTTAAGGCAAGCGAAATTACGCTGCGTGCACCGGGAAGTATATTTCTAACATCAACTCTTTTTTCTTTGTTGCGCTCCATATAACTCATTCCCGATTGATAACCGAGACTGAGCCAGTTTTCCAGTTTCTTTCCCTCTTCTTTTAAAATCTCGGCTCTTGCAAATCCAACAAGATCAAAACCTAATTTTTTCGCTTCAGTAATAACTATTTCGTTATTCAGTTTCATCGGGAATAAATTTTACCATTTCAAATCTTTTTTATGAACTTTTACAAATACTTTGTCTTCAAAAACCTTAGTTTCATAAATTTCAATACCCCTGCCTCCGGTCGGTGATTTCCCCGTTTTTATGTCGAACATCCAGCCGTGAGCCGGACAAACCACACAGCCTTTTTCAATAAAACCATCGTAAATCATTGCAGTATGCTGGTGAGGGCAAATATTGCTTAGCGCATAAATTTTGTCCTCAAATTTGAAGACCGCAATTTCTGTGTCCTTAACTATAAATCTTTTACCTTCTTTTTCATTTAATTCCTTAATTAAACAAACCGGAGTAAAATCTTTAAGATCAATATTATCCGAGGTCGGCATATTTTTCATTTACTTTAAAACCTTTTTCAGTTTTTGCTACAGTAGCAAGAGCTGTTTCAGGATCGTGTTCAAAAAATAATTTCCAGTTTTCTTCAACAGCCTGTGGTAAAATTTTCTTTTTTTCATCAACTGTAACAATTGGCTGAAGGTCGTAGCCCATAACATAAGGAAGAGGAACGTGCGAAGTTGTCGGGAACAGGTCACAACAATATAAAATTGTGTTTGATGCATCAGAAATTTTTAAAAGCTGCTGCGAAAATGTATGACCGTTTACAATCATAAATTCGATTTCATCATCAAATTGTTCTTCTCCATTTATAAAATTTAGTACACCTTCTTCAGAAAGCGGGACGAAATTTTCTTTTATGTAACTTCCCCTGTCCCTGTCTGACGGATTTAGTCCCCACTCATAATTTTTTTTCTGTACATAGTATTTTGCATTCTGGAAAGTCGGTACCAGTTTATCATTTTCCGATTTAGTGGACCCGCCTGTATGATCAAAATGAAGGTGAGTTAATATCACATCTGTTATTTCTTCTGGTTTAACATTTAATTTAGCAAGAGATTTTTCAACTGAGTATTCTTCCTGGTCGATATCATAAATATATTTTGATTTCTGGCTCCACTTACTTCCCATTCCTGTATCAACCAGAATTTTTCTTTTTCCATCCTCAAGCAGAAGATTACGGGTTGCGAGTTTTATCCGGTTTTGCTCATCAGGCGGATTTGAATTTTTCCACAACGTCCTGGGAATAATCCCAAACATTGCCCCGCCATCGAGACGGAAATAACCGGTATTAACAATTGTTAAATTATATTTACCAATTTTCATAAAGATATGTATTTTATTCAAAAATAATATTTGAATAGCAAGTTAAGTATCTGAAAAGAAATGTGAAAGGCAGGAAAAAAACAGGGCACCTAGTATTCAGGCGCCCTAAAAGATTTTAGATGATTAAGATTAGCTCATTGCAGCAAGGCTGTCTTTCTTAGCCAGAAGTGTAGCTTCATCTTCTTCGTGTTCAGGATCAGGAATGCAGCAATCAACAGGACAAACATCTATACATTGTGGTTCGTCATGATAACCTTTACATTCTGTACATTTATCAGGAACTACATAAAAGAAATCATTAGAGAAAAAACCATCAGCTCCTGAAGGTGCAGCAGCGCCTTCTCCATAAGTCTGACCATTAAATTCCCAATCATTTCCGCCTTCATAAATTGCACTGTTCGGGCATTCCGGTTCGCAGGCTCCACAATTGATGCATTCATCAGTTATTTTTATAGCCATTTTATTCCTCCGTTTACTTACTAATTTTAAGAATTTTCTTAATTATTAAATTTTTTCAACAACAGTAACCAAATTTGTGCCATTTATAAATCCTTCAAAAAACTAACAAAATGGCAGAATTATAAACCCTTTAGTTTGAAATTATTGATTTTTATAATTTGGTAATAATAGCTTCTCTTTACTGAGAATACGAAATGGAGGTGAATTTTTGATTTTTCACTCTTTTTGAGTTGTTTTTAAAAGCAAAAAGGCACCTGAAAGGTGCCTTAATTGACTAAAATGTAATAATGCTTTAATTACCTGCCAATACCATCAAGATAATCCTTCCGTTTTAATAAAGTCTCTTCGTCTTCTTCATGCTTTGGATCGGGCAGGCAGCAATCTACAGGGCAGACTGCAGCGCACTGTGGCTCATCATGAAATCCTTTACATTCAGTACATTTGTCAGGAACTATGTAAAAAAAATCAGTTGAAAAGAACCCTTCGGCACCGGTTGGAGCAGTGTCACCTTCACCGTAGGTTTTTCCGGCTAATTCCCATTCCTGACCACCTTCATAAATTGCAGTGTTTGGGCATTCGGGTTCACACGCCCCGCAATTAATGCATTCTTCAGTGATATAAATCGCCATTTAATTATTCTCCTTTTATAATTTCAAAATTCTCAAATTCAAATCTATTAAATTATCTGCGCAGCAATACTAAACAAACAAAACAAAAACATCAATAGCGGATAAATTTTTACCAGCCGCCGCTTGCACCACCCCCACCGAAGCCGCCGCCGCCGCCACTGAATCCACCAAATCCTCCCCCGCCAAAACTACCTCCTCCGGATCCACCACTGAATCCGCCCGGGAAGAATATAAATCCGCCGCGTCCTCTCCTTTTACCCCGGAACAGTGAAAAGATTATTATAATAATTATAAAAATTATTGAGCCTATTCCTTTCGTTTTTTTACGGCTGTTATCATTTGTTTTCTCTGCAATATATTCTCCTGCAATTGCAGAAATCATCGCATTTATTCCATCCGTGATTCCTGCATAATATTCATCTTTTTTGAAATGCGGTGCAACTATATTCCTGATTATCGAACTGCAAAGAGCGTCAGGTAAAACTCCCTCAAGACCATAACCAACTTCGATGCGCATTTTTCTGTCACTCTTTACAATTAAAAACACTGCACCGTTATCGTGCTCTTTGGTACCTACCTTATTTTTTTCCGCAACATCCATTGAATAATAATCAAGCGGGTAACCATCCAGCGTAGGTATCATTAGCATAATTAATTGATTTGAAGTTGTGTCTTCGTAGGTTTTAAGCCTTTGATCGAGAGTGCTTATTTCCCCTGATGAAAGAGTCCCGGTAAGATCATTTGCCCAGTGTTCAAGCTTGGGAACTTCTGGCTGGGCAAATAAAACTGATGTTAATAATAAAAAAGAAAATAAAAATTTCATTAAAACTAAAACTCAACTTTTGGTGGTACTTCAGATCCTGTTGTAGCTTTAAAATATTGTTTTTCACCAAAGCCAAATATATTTGCAAAGATTGAATTCGGAAATAATTTTATTGTTGTATTATATTTTTGTACAGTTTCATTAAATCTTCTTCTTTCAACTGAAATCCTGTTCTCAGTTCCTTCAAGCTGCGCCTGCAACTGAAGAAAGTTTTCGTTTGCTTTTAAGTCAGGATAATTTTCAACAGTAGCGAGCAAGCGAGATAATGCACCACTTAATTCACCCTGAGCTGCCTGGAATTTCTGAAATGCAGCAGGATCATTTAAAACTTCAGGAGTAACTGTCATCTGGCCGACTTTTGCTCTCGCATTTGTTACATCTGTTAATACACCTCTTTCAAAATTTGCATAACCTTTCACGGTGTTAACCAGATTCGGGATAAGGTCTGCTCTTCTTTGATACTGATTTTCGACCTGGCTCCAACTTTGAGTTACAGTTTCATTCAATGTTACCATATTGTTGTAAACATTTTTACCCCATACAAAAAGTATAACAAGAAACAGGACAAAAACTGCACCGATTGATAGACCAACTACCATTCCTTTTTTCATTAGGCCTCCTAAATCAATTTCAAGGTAAAGGAAATACAGATTTTCCTTTTTTGTTGTCTTTGTGTATTAGAATTAAAGAATTATCTGACAAATGAGTAAATATTAGATTTCAATTTAAACTGTTTTTTAAACAATATCCAATTAGAAATTGCCTAATAATGTTAAAATTCGCCAAAAATCTACACATTTATAATAAAAATCCTCCCAGGATGAGGGAGGATTTTTAATCGTGACTAAAATATTAAAATTGAGCTATTTATAACTTCTTAAAAATTCTATCCTGTCCTGTAACTGACTAACCGGAACCAGCAATTTATCTTTTCCATAAATTGCATCTTCCCTGTTGGTAAATGCCAGCTCATAATCTTTACTCATTACAATTGCTTCTTCCGGACAAACTTCTTCACAGAAACCGCAGAAGATGCAGCGTATCATATTGATTTCAAATTTTTCAGGATATCTTTCTTTTTCCCTTTCAGTTTCGGCTGCCTGAACTTCAATTGCAAGTGCCGGGCAAACTCTTGAACAAAGTCCGCAGGCTACACATCTTTCTTCACCGTTTTCTTCCTGTGCTAATACAGGCCTTCCACGGTATGAACCACCGGGGATAAATTTCTCTTCGGGGTATTTTAAAGTAAATTTAGGCTTGAACATATTTTCTAAAGTTAATTTCAAACCTTTTACAATTTCGGGAATATAAATTTTTTCCCAAAATGTTAAATCTTTTAATCTTCTTTTAACAGCCATCAAATCTCCAAAATAAACTTTTTATATCTTAACAGTTTTTAAATTTTATTAAAGATTAAAAACCATAATTAATACTGCAACCCAAATTATATTCAATAATGAAAGCGGGAACATTACTTTCCATCCAAGATCCATTAATTGATCGTACCTGAATCTCGGTAAACTCCATCTTACCCAGAGAAAGAAAAACAATACGAGAACTTCTTTAACAACAAATGTCAATACTGAAACAATAACGTAAAGTGTGTGTGAAAGTCCGAATGTTTCCAGGTAAGGGAATTGCCAGCCACCGAGGTAAAGAGTCACAATTAAAGCTGCAGCAACTATCATATTTGCATATTCAGCAAGGAAAAATCCGGCAAACTTCATACTACTATATTCTGTGTGAAAACCGCCGACTAGTTCGGGTTCAGCTTCAGGTAAATCGAATGGCAGCCTGTTTGTTTCAGCAAATGCAGCAACTACAAAAGTGATAAATCCAGTCGGCTGAACAATTGCATTCCACATCCACCCTGCCTGCCCGGCAACTATAGCTTCAGGTCTTAGTGACTGGGATAAAAGCAAAACGCCCCCGATTGAAAATCCCATTGAGATTTCATAGGAAATCATTTGTGCAGCAGATCGAATACCGCCAAGCAAAGAATATTTACTTCCAGATGACCAGCCCGCAAATGTAATGGCATAAACTCCAAGTGAAGTTAGTGCAAGAACATAAAGAATTCCCATATTAACATCTGCAACTACCAGCGGTACATTATAACCGAAAATATTTGCGTTAGGACCAAATGGAATTACTGCATATGTAGTAAAAGCAACAAATAAAGCAAGAATTGGCGCAAGTGTGTGAAGAGGTTTATTCGCCATACTCGGAACTATATCTTCTTTGAGCAGCAATTTTAAAACATCGGCAAAAGGCTGAAGCACTCCTTCCCAGCCAACCCGGTTTGGACCGAGCCTGTTTTGGGCCCATGCACTTACTCTTCGTTCAAAATATACTAGATAAGAAACGGTTAATAACATAACTGTAACTACAATCAATAGTTTGGCTAAACTGAATAATATAATTTCTAAAATGCTCATTTTATGTCTGGCTCCGTTTAAACTTTGTTAAGCTTTTGCAGCAACGCCCACATTTAGTTTTGTCCCTTTTTCACCAATAACATCATAATCTAATCCTTTAAAGGCCTCAATATTTTTACTCATATCATCAAATACTTCTTCAGCCATATTGAATTTCATTTTATGACCAAGTGTAGAAGAAAGCGCAGAAATTATTTTCCAGGTTGAGCGTGCATCTCTTTTATTTCCTTTTGCCCACCTGTCAAACTGGGTTCCGAATTTATCCAGCCTACTCATCTCCATACCTTCGAGGCTTCTATCCATTTCAACAGTTGCAACCGATGGTTTTAATCTCTGAACTCTTCCCTCAAAATTAACAATAGTACCATTTTTCTCTGCATAGGTTGCTGCAGGAAAAACAATTTCAGCAAGAGTTGTTGTTTTATTAAAATTTGTAGCGTGCACAATTAAAAGATCTAATTTTGCAAGAGCATTTTCTAATTCAGGATTTGCAGAAACAATATCATCTTCAATTAAATAAAGTGCTTTTATTTTTCCACTGTTGATTCCTTTAATTATGCCATCGATATCCATTCCGCCAGATTTTGGCGCAACACCGACCAATTCAGCTCCCATTGTATTTGGAGTAGCATCATTTTTTCTTAAAATATCATCACCAAATTCAGGATTAACATGTTTCATAAATCCGAGATGTTTGGAACCGATTACAGAATGCGCAAATTTTTGAAAAACATAATTGTCTTCGCAGGTTGCAAATGCCGACCCGATAAAAGCGACTTCATCTTTATCAAAATGTTTTAACTGAGAAGAAGCGGAAGCGAAAGCTTCATCCCACCCGGCTTTTGCTAATTTACCTTCTCTTCTAATGTGTGGTCCGTCAACTCTTTCTTCATCATTAATAAATTTGAAAGTGTTAACTCTTCCGTGATCACACATCCAGTATTGATTTACTTCATCATTCTGGCGGGGAGTTAATCTCATCACTTCATTATTTCTTACCCACATTTCAATATTACATCCACGTGAACAACCATTGCAGATTGTTTTATTGGCGGACATATCCCAAACTCTTGCTTTAAACCTGAAATCTTTGCTGGTTAAAGCACCGACCGGACAGATATCAATCGTATTCATCGAATAAGGGTTGTTCATTTTTTTGCCCGGCAAAGTAACTATTGTAACCCTGTCGCCTCTTTTTACAAAAGTCAGTTCAGGCTCTTTAGCAATTTCATCGCAGAATCTTATACAGCGTGAACAGGAAATACATCTGTCCCCATCAAATAATACTCGTGTTCCCAGTTCAACTCTTTTATCTTTATAATTTTTTTCTTCAACGAACCTGCTTTCACCAGCGCTGTGAGCATAAGCATAATCCTGCAGCTTACATTCACCGGCTTCATCACAAATCGGGCAATCAAGCGGATGATTTATAAGAAGAAATTCCATTACGGCATTTCTTGCAGCAAGAGTTTTCTCAGATTCTGAATGAACAACCATTCCTTCTGCAGCAAGCGTTGAACAAGCAATTGCAAGCTTAGGCATCTTTTCAACTTCAACAAGACAAACCCTGCAATTACCTGAAATTGAAAGACTTGGATGCCAGCAAAAATGCGGAATTACTGTTCCGGCAGCTTTTGCAGCTTCAATAATTGTCTGTCCCTGTGTAAATTCTATTTCCTTTCCATTCAATACAAATTTTGCCATAGTAAATCTCTTAAAAA
>DATFMR010000063.1:0-8416 GCA_035266865.1 Ignavibacteriaceae bacterium
CATGAATACTTAAATAGTCCGATTTGGTGATAACTTCTTCAAACGAAGTTAACTTAATACCCTTTGAAGCCAAATAATCCTCATTTTCTTTTGTGTGACTTTCGTTGTCAACACATCCTAATACTGTCATTCCCCAAGCCGAGCCCATTTCTCCAACAAGTGATCCAATATTCCCTGCACCAATAATACCCAAAACCTTGCCTCTTAAAAGGTAACCAGTAATTTCACTTTTTACCCAATGCCCTTTTTTCCATTCCCTATCTGCATAGAGTAAATTTCTGGATAGCGTTAACATAAAAGCAAAGCTTAATTCCGCAACTGCTTTAGCGCCTGGTTCCGGAATACGTTTTAATTCCAGACCTCTTTTATTAGCGTACTCAACATCAAGATTATCCAGACCCGAGCCAGCCCGAATTAAATATTTCAGGGTTGATCCTGCTTTCATGACAGGCTCAGAAATTTTTACGCCACTTCGAAAAATTAGAATATCTCTATCACTTATTTCAGAAATTAATTTTTCTTCAGACGCATTAAAAGCACAAATTACATCGTGATTTACCTTAAGTTCTTCAATAGCTGATTTTGAAATAGAGCTGGCTATTAAAATTTTCATATTGCTTATCCCATTGGTAAGTAATTAAATATAGATTTTAGCTATTAATAGGCTTAGGCACAAAATACGTTCCAAACTAATTATAGCTATTTTAGCCTAATAATCTATCTTTTCATCCAGAATCAATCATATTGCTGTCCCAAAATGATAATCTTTCTATCTATTTATTCAAAATTAAGCCTAACAAATTCCCTTACCAGAAGATTTTCTTATTATTTCCTGTGGGCTCTCTGCCTTTATTTCATAATAATCTACTTTTTTTTATTTCAATCGAAACTAGCCTTTATTGAAATTATTATAACATTAAAATTGTTGCACAAATAATCCATTAAATTAGGTTAAACTTACTTTAATTAATTATTTGAAATACACACAATATTATTATATTATTCAAGTAGAAAATAGAATCTATTGATTTTAGACTGCCAAGCGTCTTCCCCTGAATAAGAATGTATATTTATCAATTATTTTAATGCTCCACAGAAGTCATATTATTTAAGCAGGTTCATTTTTTTTGATATTACAGAATTACCAGCAGTCAAAACATAGAAATAAATACCGCTTGCCAGACGTTCTCCATTAAAATTGACTGAATGCATACCCGCATTCTGTTTTTCATTTACAAGAGTAACAACTTCTCTACCCAAGACATCATAAATCTTCAAAGTAACCAAACTGTTTCCCGGTATAGAATATTCAATTGTTGAAGTGGGATTAAATGGATTAGGATAATTCTGAGATAATATTGCTTTTGACAGAACAGAATAAGTTATTCCTATTATAGATGAATATTCAAATTTGCCGTCCACATCTTCCTGTTTTAGCCTATAGTATAGTGAGCCGTTTGGTATTAATTTGTCTGTAAATAAATAATCCTTTGGAGTGTTGCTGTTCCCATTACCAGGGACAAAGCCAATTTTATCCCAAGAGATTTTATCGGTAGATCTCTGGACCTCAAATCCAAAATTATTTACTTCTGTTTCTGTTCTCCATTTTAATTCTATTTTATTTCCATTTTCCCTAGCTGTAAAGGATGTTAGTTCAACAGGCAAAGCTCCAGTACCAATACTGCTTGTAAGGTCCAGATAGCCTGTTCCCGAAGACCAGTTACCTGAATTGGTCAATGAATTCCTAGTAGTATATAAATTACCATCAACAGTGCTATTATAATGCCAGTTATTTGCAGCAGGACTTTTTAATGCAATATTGGAGGATGATGGAGTATCGAAAGGAGCATTTGAAGATGATGTCCAACCACCGGTATCTCCCCAGTGAATACCAGCAATATAATAAGTAGGCGTAGTTGCAGAACCGGTATATGCTATTAATTGATTGCTTCCTGAAGCCAATGTTGGTCTAGGGTCACCAGATCCGTTGTATTGTAAAATTCGATCGGTTGCATTGTCATCATTACTCAAGTTTGCACCCAGCCTTACAAATGTGCCTGCCGGAACGTCAGTCCAGGTGGTATTATTTAGATCAAAGAAATTCCCATCATCTATCTGACCCGTCGATTGAACAGGATTACTTGAAATCTTTAAAGATGTCAAATCCATCCTGTATAATGTCATAAATTCAATAAAATTATTGCCGCTTCCATCATCAACGCCAACCTGTGTAAAAACAATGCTACCCGGGTAGGGAGGATTAATAGTACTTGGAATTTCAAAGGTATAATCAGCAAATACAGGTAGATGATCTGAGGCACTGTAAAGAGCATCTGCTACTTCTTGGCTTACAACATGATTAGGATCACCTGTAGAACCAATAGCATTGATTGATAGAGAATGGTGTAGCCCATCGTTACCATAAGTTGTATAATTTCCAAAATATTTTATGCCCCCATCATTTACAATTGATTGAGAATTTAATATTAAGTCATATCTATAATTTAATCCTCCGCCCGAACCGCCACCAAATGCAGTTGATCTTGAAGAAAATGTTTGATACTCGTAATTATTACTGCTCCAACTACCACTTAGAGATAATGGGTCCAAAAAATAACCAGAACCGCTGGTACTACTTAACAAAGTAGTATATCCACTTTCGGACCCACCCACAGTAAAATTAAAATCACCTGCTGCTATAAAATAAGAACCTGAAGGAAGAGCATCACTATATGATCTCACAATATTCGCAGTTGAATTCCTAACGTCCGCCCCATTCGACGGAAAATGAATCCCAAAAATATATATTTTATTCCCTGTTAAATTGTTATATAATTGAAATTCATATGATGGATGATTTGCAAAAGGATCAAGCCCATCACCATCAGCAATAATTAATTTAGAGCTTAAAAAAGTAAATTTTGATAGTTTATAATAAATCACATTAGCATCCGAATGAATTGTACCATTCTGCTCTATATCCGGCAAAAAAGTTCCCATGCTATAAAATGTCCCAGAACTATTCAAGACATTATTTAAAAACTTAAATGCCTCAACTGAATCATGATCATTAATTTCACATGCAGCTATAATATCAGGGTCTGGGCTTATTGAGGAAAATATAGTTTGAAAAGCTGTATCCCGAGCACCACTATTGTAATCTAAAAGGTTATAAGTCAGTATCCTTATTTGTTCCGATTGAGCAAAATTATTATTATTTGCCAATAGAAAGAATAATATTGTAAGAATAAGTAAAGGAACAACTTTTCTAAAAGTGTTTTTAATAAACATATTGTGCCCTTGTTATAATTAGTCCTATATCATGTAAAACTAATGTCACTAACTTTTTATTATTGAAAAATAATTTATGAAAAATATTAAAACAGGCTCAGAATATATGATAATTTATATAAATATTATTAAAAAATACTATTGTTACAATATCATCTACAATTTTATATAAATGTAAACCACTTTTATACATTAAGCAAAATGACGATAAGCTAATGAACCAAACTTTTCAAGAATTGGAACCGGAAGATTATTGAAAACTTTATTATGAAACCCTGAAGTTTGGGTTGAAAACTTAAGAAATTTATTTTTATTTAACCCGAATCTATATGTATGTGATTCAATTTCACGTACAGACCACCCATTTTTAAATCTTCTTAATCCTTCATTTCCCGGCTCGGTTTTTCCAAATGAAAATTCCGCGTACCGTTTAGAATTGTAACATTTTATTGCCTCCCACATAACCAGGTTGTTTGCACGTAACTTTTGATAACTCATATCAGATGCCCCAAATTTGTACAATGCTTTCTTTCCTATATGTAAATAAACTGCGCCGGCTATAATTTTATTATCCATTTTAGCTAAAAAGATTGTACCAAAATTATTTTTTATAATTATATTAAATAAATTCTTAAAAAATGAATATGGCTGTGGAGGAAGACCATGCCTTTGTCTTGTAATTGAATTTAATTTATAGAATTGATTAACGGCTTCTAAGGACTGAGCCTGGTATACTCTTACATTTTCTTTTATTGCTTTACGAATATTTCTTTTTGTGGTGCTTTCAAAACTAGAGAATAAATTATCTTCATTTCCATCAAGATCAATAATATGTTCATATTCAAGGTAACTGTGAGTACCTGCGGGAAGAAAATTTTGAGCTCCATTTATTTCTATATATTTCCAATCCAATTTCCTTCCCTGCTCTTTTGCAGATTCCAATAATTGTTTAAATTGGATAGAATCGGTAACCAAGGGATTTGAGAAATCACTGAAGGGAAGACTAACACCGCGTTTACCAGTTATAAAACTCTTTACTTCCATTAATGGGAGGACCCCGGTCATTTTATTATCTCTCTTTGTAATATGATACACAGGATTATACCCATAAGTTTCTGAAATTAGCTTCGTCCACTCTGCTGTATGGAAAAAAGTATGTCCCTTAAATTGGATTATACTTTCATTCCAGCCTTCGAAATTTAATGGGTTTACAATTTCAATTAATGGGGAGTCAGACATATATTATTTAATGATATTCACTTTATGATTAAAAAAACTGCCTCCTGGCTCTATTTTAATGCTTGGAGTGCAGTTATAAAGAATTTTATTTATCCTGAAAATTAAGATTAGCAAATTTGCAATATTGGGATTAAATTAAGAGAACTGTTCTATCACCATTGATTACCAAAGGTTTAATATTTTACTGATTTTAAATTTTTCATTAACTATCGGTTTTTTTTTAAGGCTTTTTTTATTTTTATTGTTATACGCATACTCATATCCATAACCATAGCCGTATTTATCTTTAAATGCTGTCTTTTCAATTTCACAAGCATTAACAACGACACCTGAAATATTGATTTTTTCGTTTCTTAATTCCTGTACACCGGAAATTATTGCATCTCTTAAAGTATAATTATCACGAGTAACCATTATAGTATTTTCTACGAGCCTGCTTAAAATAAGAGTATCTATTACTCTATTAACCGGAGGAGTATCAACCAAGATATAATCATAAGAGCTATTATTTAAGATATCAATTAAATCACTTGCTTTCTGTGATTGAAGCAAGCTAGTCGATTTCTCGCTTATTTCCCCCGAAGGCATAATACTGATTGCTCCCATTTTTGACAATTCACTGGAGAAACTAGCCAAACTGTAAATAGGTAGTTTTCTTAGATCTCCACCTAATAAAGTGCTTAATCCCGGGTTTTCTCTTGACACCTCAAACAAATCTGTCAGTCCGCATCTTTTCATATCAGCATCAATAATTAGCACCTTCTTATCCGCGGCCGCAAGAGTAACGGCTAAATTTGCAACAATTGTAGTTTTTCCACTATGCTCTTCAGAACTAGTGAATAATATTATTTTGCTATTACGCTTCAGTGAAAAGACAAGTTTTATTTGAAGAACTTTATAGGCCTCAATGATTCCCAGGTTTTCTTTTATTAAAACCGGAAACTTATCCTCAACATTTCTAGTTTTATTAATTATTTTTACCTGTTCTTTAGGAAATCTGGGAATTATTGATAGAATAGGCAACTCAAGATCTTCTTCAATTTCGCTCAGTTTAAGAAGTCTTCTTTCTTTAAATTCACCTAAAAATACAAATCCTATAATGAATGCGCCCCAAAGGAAGAGACACACTAGAACAACTATTTTCAAGCTTGGTGATACGGGTAGGATAGGAAGATCGGCCGGATCAACCACTAGAATATCCTGCAATTGAGAAATTTCTTTAATCCTCATTTCTTCCCTTTTATCAAGAAGAACATTAAACATTTTTTCAGCAACATCTGAATTTCTAGTAATTGCAGCTAACTTAGTTTCTTCCCTCGGGAGATTGTGAATCCTGGCCTGATATTTTGCAATTAAGTTATCGAGTTTATCTTTTTTATCTTTGAGAGTATTAATTATAATTTTATATGAATTTAATGTATTCTGGTTATATGAATTTAATTTATTCTTTAATTGGGCAATTCTATTATCCAGATTTACAATATCTGGATGATTTTCAGATTTTTTCTGAAGTTCAGCAATTCTTTGAACTTCCAGGTCAGATAATTGCTTCAATATTGCTGAGAAGGGAGAATTAGATTGGTTAGATTGGTCAGGTGAAAGAAATGTTTGGTCAAAATACCCTTTCTTTTCATAATCACTCTGAATACCTCTCACTTTAGTTTCATATTCACTAAGTTCAAGATCATTTCTAACTTTCTGTTCTTGAAGTTTGCTTAAAAAATTTACAAGATCCTGTGAACTTTTATCTACCTGAACAATACCTGTCCTTGACTTGTAGTCACTAACCTTACCTTCAGCTTCTTTCAATTGTTTAGCCATATCCTTTAACTGTTTATCTACAAATTGATAAGAGTCTTGAATGTTTTTTCTAACAATTTCTGTTCTAGTTTGTCTGAATTTCTCGGATAATGTATTAGCAATCAATTGAGCCATCTTAGGTGATTTATCCTGCACCTTAATCTGTATTATATTTGTTTTATCAACTTGTGTAACTTTTATTTTTTTATCTAGTCGATTTGTTGAAGAAGTAGGGCCATAAATTGAGAAAAATAATTTTGTCCCGGAGGGGGCACTATGCCAATCAATTTCCAAATGGGAATTATTCCAGCTAATTCCGTGTGTAGTGCCTGCTCTTTGGGCATTCACCAGCAAATTCGTTTCAGCATTGTATAATTCAATATACCCAGCATTATTAATTACGAAATACTTTCCATTATCAACACTATTAGAGTCCCTCTGTAAATCCACCACTTGCGGATATTTAGATCTGTCGGCACCCTTATCTGCAAGCCACCAATTATAAGCGGTAAGAGATTTACCAACAACTGTTACATTATCATTAGGGAATTCAATTTTATCAACGAAAAAATTCAATTTTAGTTGGTTAATAACTTTTGATAATACTGTCTTAGTATTGACCAACTGTAATTCTGTTTCAACATCATCTAAAGATTGGTCCGCAACCATCCTCTTATATTGATCCTGTGCATTTTGTTGTTTGGGTTGTTCTTCTTTTTTCAATAATGTTGTAGATTCATAAATCGGGCTTCTAGTAATATAATAAATGGCCCCAGCTAAAAAAATTACAACAAAAGACAGTACAATTATTAATTTTCTTTTTTTAAAGGCAAGAATTAATGCATCAATACTAGTTTGGCTCGTAGTAGAATTAGACCAAACCAGTTCTTTGTGGTGCTTGTTATCCATATATTTTCCAATTTTCTCTCTTTATTTTTCTATTTCCTAAGAAATACTATTAATATAGCAGTCAATGTGCTCAGTCCAGCAATGACTACCGCCTGAGTTGAACCACTAAACCATTTCCTATTCACATAAATTTGATCGCCCGACTGTAAACCAATATCATCAAGTTTGTTTCCGCTTTTAATAATTTTTTCACCATCGACATCTAACTCTTTGCCATTTCTCGTTATTGTAATACTTCCAACATTTGCCTCGGGTGTGGTGCCACCTGCTTTTGCTATCAAATCCGCTAATTTATCCGAACCTGTAACATAATAATATCCCGGTTTATTAACTTCACCAAAAATATTTACTCTAACAATGGGCAAAATAGTTAATTCAGGGTTTCTGTAAATATTGCTGTATTTACTAAAAATTTCCTGTTTAACACTATCAATATTTCTATTGGTTACTTTGATATTACCCAAATAAGGTAGCGCTATATTCCCATCTTCCTGAATATAATATTCCCCAGATATTGAATCTGGAATATTATAGAATATTAGTTTTAAACCGTCACCAGGATGAAGAGTCTGAGCTTCACCGGCAATATTGAATAAAAGAAATAATACTAATACCCCCAGAAACAATCTTTTCATTTAAATCTCCTCATAGCACAGAGTCATAGTACTCTGATTAAGCATTTTGAAATTGTTTTGTAACATTCTCTAGGGTATAAATTAACAATATTTTCAATTATACAACAGGCATTTCTTTAATCTTATGTGCTGGCACTCCAGCAACAATTGTATTTGGAGGAACGTCCCGGGTCACAACAGCTCCTGCTCCTACTATCGCATTCTCACCAATAGTAACTCCACATAATATTGTTGAAGAAGAACCTATTGAGGCCCCTCTTTTAATAAATGTCTCAACAACACTCCAATCTTCTTCGGTTTGCGGTTGTCCCAAATTATTAACTGAACGAGGATACTTATCATTTATAAAAGTAACATTATGCCCTACAAAAACATCGTCTTCTATATGTACTCCTTCACAAATAAAAGTGTGTGAAGAAATCTTACAGTTTTTACCTATTGTTGCATTTTTCTGTATTTCAACAAACGAACCTATTTTTGAATAATCATCTATTGAGCATCCGTAAAGATTCACAAAATTGAAAATCTTAACATCTTTACCA
>DATFMR010000064.1:0-5546 GCA_035266865.1 Ignavibacteriaceae bacterium
TTCAAGTTTCTTAACTTCGTACCCGTCCATTGCTGCCTGCAGAGCGCAAATAGGATCGGCTTCAGTAACAATAACTCTTACTCCCGCACTTCTTAAAGACTGTGCAGAACCTTTTCCAACGTCACCGTATCCGCAAACAACTGCAACTTTTCCCGCCATCATTAAATCAGTAGCTCTTCTTAAAGCATCAACCAGTGATTCGCGGCAGCCGTACTTGTTATCAAATTTAGACTTTGTAACTGAATCGTTAACATTTATTGCAGGCAATGGAAGCGTTCCGTTTTCCATTCTTTCATATAACCTGTGAACGCCTGTTGTTGTTTCTTCGGAAAGTCCCTTGATGTCTTTTGCAAGTTCAGGATACTTATCAAGAACCATATTTGTAAGATCGCCACCGTCATCAAGAATCATATTTAACGGTTTTCTTTCTTCACCGAAGAATAATGTCTGCTCTATGCACCAGTCAAATTCTTCTGCATTCATTCCTTTCCATGCGTAGACTGAAATTCCCGCTGCTGCTACAGCTGCTGCTGCATGATCCTGTGTAGAGAAAATGTTACAGGAGGACCATGTAACTTCGGCACCCAGTTCAACTAATGTTTCAATTAAAACTGCAGTTTGAATTGTCATATGAAGACAGCCGGCAATCCTTGCTCCTTTCAACGGTTTTTTTGTTCCGTATTCTTCACGAAGAGCCATCAAACCGGGCATTTCTGCTTCGGCTAATCTAATTTCTTTTCTTCCCCAGTCAGCAAGCGATATATCTTTTACTTTATGCTTTACGTACTTTGTATCTTTTACTACTGCGTCACTCATTCTTTTACCTTCTCTTTGTTAAATAATTTTTATGCGTATTTCTTAAATTTTGGAACCAGGTCTAGCTGTTCCCACGTAAATTCTTTTTCCTTTCTACCAAAATGTCCATACGAAGAGGTAATCTGGTAAATTGGTCTTCTTAATTTTAATCTTTTAATAATCCCTTTCGGAGTTAGATCAACTTCCTTTCGGATCATTTTTGAAATTTCAGCATCCGGAATAACCCCTGTACCCTTTGTATCGATAAAAACTGAAATTGGTTCAGCAACTCCGATTGCATAAGACAACTGGACAAGGCATTCTTTTGCAAGTTTAGCACCTACAACATTTTTAGCAATGTGTCTTGCGGCATAAGTTGCGCTTCTGTCAACTTTTGAAGGATCTTTACCTGAAAAAGCTCCGCCGCCGTGAGGAGCCCAACCGCCGTAAGTATCAACGATAATTTTTCTTCCGGTTAAACCGCTATCACCGTGAGGACCGCCGACTTCAAACCTTCCTGTAGGATTAACGTAATATTTTGTGTTTTTGTCAATATACTTTTGCGGTATAATTTTTTTAATAACATTTTTAATTACATCGGCTTTAATTTTGCTCTGCTTAACATTTCCATCATGTTGAGTTGAAATTACGACTGCATCAACTCTCAATGGTTTGTGGTTATCATCATACTCTATCGTTACCTGCGATTTTGCATCAGGCCTTAAATAAGGCATCAATTTCGGATTCTTTTTCCTGATATCTGCCAATTTTTTAACCAATTTGTGAGCATACATAATCGGCATCGGCATTAGTTCCGGAGTCTGATTACACGCATAACCGAACATAATTCCCTGGTCACCCGCTCCGCCGGTATCAACACCCATTGCAATATCGGGTGATTGTGAATGAATTGCATTTAATACCGAACAGGATTCAGAATCAAACTTATATTCAGCTTTGGTATAGCCAATATTTTTAACTGTGTTTCTTACTATTTCCTGAACATCTATATATGCTTTTGTTGTAATTTCACCGCCGACCATAACCAGTCCGGTAGTGACAAATGTTTCACAAGCTACTCTTGCATTTGGATCTGTTGCATAAATTGCATCAAGAATTCCATCGGATATTGCATCGCTGACTTTATCCGGGTGCCCTTCGGAAACTGATTCCGATGTAAAAAAATATGACATTGATTTTTATACCCTATTTTTTGCTATAAATAATTATTAAAAGAACTCTATTTCTGAAGAATCTCCAGAATTAAGCCTTTTATAAGTTCCTGTTATAACCGTGTTGTTTCCTATAATTGAGTTATCTAAAAGTGCTTTACTTACCGAAGCATTGGTTCCTACAATTGAATTTCGAATAATAGAATTTTCAATTTTACATCCAGAAGAGACAGTAGTAAAAGGCCCTATTACTGAATTTTTAATATTGGCGTCTTCTGCTATAAATACTGGTGGCACAATCACTGCATCTTTAAAGTTCAAATTATTACCAACTTTTCCTAAAAGAAATTTATTAGTTGCTAGAAGTGTTTCAGGTTTACCGCAATCATACCATCCCTCAACTGGAAAAGTTGTAAGTTCTACACCATCTTCTATCATCATTTGCATAGCATCAGTCAATTGCAACTCGCCTTTAGTACGAATATCATTTTCAACCAGTTTATTCAGACTGCTCTTAAGCTCATCAGAATTTGAAAAATAATACAACCCTACTAATGCAAGATTACTTACAGGTTCTTTTGGTTTTTCAACAAGTTTTATAATAATTCCGTTTTTGTCGGTAACAGCAACTCCAAATCTTCTTGGATCATCAACTTCCTTAACGCCGAGAGATGATTGTTTCTTTTTAAATACATCTTTTAGATTTACATCAAAGACAGTATCACCTAAAATTATCAGGATTTCTTTTTCATCTATTGTCGGTATAGCCAGGTGAATTGCGTGCCCTAATCCCTGCATCTCCTTCTGTCGAACAAAATCAGATTGAAATGAAGGGTAATTCTTTTCCACATACTCTCTAATTTGCTCTCTGAGATGTCCAATAATGAAAGTTGCTTTATTTATGCCTTCATCAGCAAGTTTATCCAATATGTGTCCCAGTATTGGCTTTCCCCCAACATTTAGTAATACTTTTGGAGTTGAAAATGTATGTGGTTTAAGCCGGCTGCCAATTCCAGCTACCGGAATTATAGCTCTCATAAAATCTCGTAATTTTTTATTTATAAGACACAAAAATACTTAATCCATCTTCTAATAACAAACAAAAAAGCTCTACCAATCCCACACTAAATACTTTAACCAGAAGTCTTTATATTGGCATTGACGATTAAAATAAAAATGAAATTTTATGAACTTTAATACAAAAATAACAAGCCTGTTTAATATTAAATACCCGATAATCCAGGCGGGGATGGTTTGGGTGTCAGGCTGGAAATTAGCATCTGCAGTTTCAAATAGCGGTGGATTGGGATTAATTGGCTCAGGTTCAATGAAACCCGATTTACTCCGTCAACATATAAAAAAATGTAAGGCTGCAACAATCAAACCTTTCGGAGTAAATATTCCACTTCTTCGTGGCGATGCTGATCAGCTTGTGAATGTAACTATTGAAGAGGGTGTTAAAATTGTTTTTTCATCAGCAGGGAATCCTGCTAAATTCATTGATTCATTTAAAAAGAATGACATCACAGTTGTTCATGTAGTGCCTTCAGTAAAATTTGCACAAAAAGCTCAAAAGGCAGGTTGTGATGCTGTTGTAGGCGAAGGAGTTGAAGCAGGAGGACATAATGGAGCAGATGAGACAACAACCATATGCTTAATTCCACAATTAGCAGATGCACTTAATATTCCGGTTATTGCAGCCGGCGGTATAGCTGACGGAAGAGGAATACTCGCTGCTTTATCACTTGGCGCCGAAGGAGTTCAATTAGGAACAAGGTTTGCTGCAACAATTGAATCTTCGGCACACGAAAATTACAAGAAAAAAGTAATCGAAGCATCGGACGGAGATACTATACTGGCGTTTAAAAAAATCGGACTTGTGAGAATGCTGAAAAATAACTTCGCTCTTCGTTCAAAACAAGCTGAAGAAGAAGGATGGGAAAAAGAAAAGCTGATTGAATTACTGGGAGCGAAACGAGAACGGCTTGGTATTTTTGAAGGAGATGAAATTGAAGGAGAAATGGAAGCAGGACAAAGTTCCGGTTTGATTAAAGATATCATCTCAGTAGAAGAATTGTTTAAAAAATTACTTAATGAATATAAAATTGCTGCGGAAAGAATTGACTGGATAACTAATTAGGGGCTAAAGTACTACCATTCATCAAATATGACTTGCGCAAATATTAAGAATAATTTAATATTTGGCAGTTAAACCATTCTTTTAAAAATTTGGAAAACTTATGAACAGAATAATCACAAAATTTCGAATTCTACCAATTATACTGGTAGTAATTTTTGCACAATCGATTTCTTTTTCACAGGCAAATGAAGCTGAGGCCTATGCAAATGCAAAAGAAATTAAAGACCCCAATACTCGTATCGAAGCGATGACAAAATTTATTAAGGATTTCCCCGATAGTCATAGTGCGTTAAGCGCAAGATACAATATTTTCACAACCTGTCTCGATTTAAACGATGAACCAAAAACCCTTGCAGCAGCTGAAGCTATAATTAAAAATACAAGCGGTGGTACACAAATTAGTTTATTTAATAATATTGCTTTCAATCTGGCTGAAAAGAAAATGGGCCTTGATAAAGCAAAAGAATATATTGATAAGGCATTAACACTTGCAGCAGGCAACCCAAGAGCGGTAAAAATGTTCAAGGATACAAAAGCTTTAATTATGTTTAATAAAGGATATGCCGATTCTGCTCTTGCTCTTGAAAAAGAGGCTATAGTGGGAAACGAAAATGATGCGAGTTATTTAAAAAGTATTTCTATTTATCAAAATGCCGCGGGAGAAAAAAGTGAAGCTTTAAAAAATTCTGCCAAAGCGGTTTTAAATGGAGATGCCGGTGAGCCTTTATCAAATTTTAATATGTGGTTAAAGGAATATAAACCGAATGAAAAAGATCAAAGTAAAGTAAAAACTGGAATTGTAAACGATCTGCTGGCTGAATATTTAAAAGATTCTTCCAAAGAAGATGCATTGGATAAAAATTCAGAAGCAGCAGTTTTTATGGCTTATATGAACCAGGAACTTGTAAAAGCTGAGAAATGGGCAAATGAAGCGGTTAATTCTTTAAACAGGAATTCGTCTATTGATGACATGGTCAAATATAAAACCAACCTGGCTGTTGTTTATTCTTCAATGGGAAAAAACAAGGAAGCGCTTAAAGTTCTAAATTCTGTTAAAGAATACGTTGATCCATGGAACGGTAATTTCTGGACTGCGCTCGGAAACATTTACACCAAAACCGGCGACAAAAAAAATGCATTAACAGCTTATGCAATGGGACTTGTTGCATATGAAAATTCAATGGTTAAAAATTCAGCCGATGATTTCCTAGAAAAAAATAATTTAAGTGAAGACGACCTTACTAAAAAAATTGATTCTGAAAAAGAAAAAATGATGGCTTTTGAACCGGGCGAAAATGAAATGAAGAATCCGACCAGCAGAACCGTGCTCGCTGAACTATTTACAGGAGCTGAGTGTTCCCCGTGCGTTGCTGCTGACCTGGCTTTTGATAAACTATCGGAATATTATTCAAGAAAAGACTTTATAGTTCTTGAATATC
>DATFMR010000065.1:0-3104 GCA_035266865.1 Ignavibacteriaceae bacterium
TGGAAGCGGTGTGATGGCAACTGAACTGGGAAAAGCCCTTGCACAAAAAGGACACGAAGTACATTTTATCAGCTATGCGCTTCCTTTCAGGTTAAACAATTTCGTTGAAAACATATTTTTCCACGAAGTTGAAATGAGCAGCTACCCGCTGTTCGAATTTCCGCTTTACAGCCTTGCTCTTGCAAGCAAAATGGTTGAAGTTGCTGAATACGAAAAGCTTGACCTTCTTCACGTCCATTATGCAATTCCACATGCAAGCAGTGCATATCTTGCAAAACAAATGCTTAAAGGGAAAAGAGAATTAAAAATTTTAACAACACTTCATGGAACAGATATTACTCTTGTTGGACTTGAACCTTCATTTCTTCCGCTTGTAAAATTCAGCATTGAGCAAAGCGACGGGGTTACGGCTGTTTCAAGATTTCTTAAAGAAAAAACTCTGACAAATTACGATATACAAAAAGAAATTGATGTAATTCCAAACTTTATTGATAATGAAGTTTATAAACCTAAAACTGATGGGTGCTTTAGAAAAAACCTTGCAGCAAAAGGCGAAAAAATTATTGTACATACATCAAATTTCCGCCCGGTAAAACGGGTTGGCGATACAATCAGGATGCTTAAAAAAATTATTGAAGAAGTCCCCACAAAATTGATTTTAGTTGGCGACGGTCCTGACAGATCAGAATGCGAAAGACTTTGCAGGGAACTTCATCTTTGTGATCATATAAAATTTTTAGGAAAGCAGGATGGCTTGGTGGAAATTTTAAATTCCGCCGATCTTTTTGCAATTCCCTCTCAATCTGAAAGTTTTGGACTAGCTGCACTGGAAGCAATGGCTTGCGGTGTTCCGGTAATTAGTTCAAGTGTCGGTGGTTTACCGGAACTAATTCGTCATAACGAATGCGGTTTTATTGCTGAGATTGGTGATATAGACAGGATGGCAAAATATGCAATTGATTTATTAACAAACGAAAAGAAACATAAATTGTTTTCTGCGAACGCCAGGAAACGTTCCGTTGAAATGTTTGATAAATCGATTATAGTTCCGATGTATGAAGAACATTACGAAAAAGTTTTAAATTCATAATCAAAATATATTTTTGACTGAGAAAGAATTTATATCAAAGTGGACAGACTCACTTTCTAATTCAGGGATTAGAAAGTTCCCCGATGATTTTTTAACTGATGGTGAGTTTGAAAATATTAAACTTCCGGGGAAACAACTTGTTATTGGTGAAGAATTCTTTGGAAATTTTGAAGTACTGACAATAGATGGTGCAGCATTCCTGCAGGCTGATAGCCAGAGCAAAGCAAAGTACATAGTTTATTCCAGCCGAAATAAAATTACAGAATTGAAAATTCCCAAATCACCTGACGAGATGAAATCTATTGTCAGCAAATATGAAAATTACCTCGATTCAATAATTAAAGACATAGAATCAGATTACAAAAAAACTTTCCCGGGCGAAAAAAGAAGTAATGCCATGGTTAATGAAATATTCCGAGTATTAAACCTGAACAGATATTGAATAAGAATTCAAATAAAGACCGACCAGATAATAAACAGGTTAGCAATAAGATTTTTGAATACATAAACTCCCTTTACGGAGAATCAACTGCTAATGCCTACCAGGATTTTATTTCAAAAGAACCAACTCAATATATCAGGGTAAACAAACTTAAAACTACTCCTGAAAAACTATCAAATACTCTATTAAATGATTACGGAATAAAAACCGAACATCTGAATGGATTTCCGAATTCGTTAAAAATAATTGAGAAAAATGATCTGCTCGGAAAAACCATTGAGCACATAATTGGCGAGTATTACATACAGGGATTGTCATCAATGATTCCTCCATTGGTTCTAAATCCGCAGCCAAATGAAACTGTTTTGGATCTTTGCGCGGCTCCGGGATCAAAGACCACTGAACTTGGCGAATTAATGAACAACACCGGAACATTAATAGCAAATGAAATTCAACTCAATCGTGTAAAAATGCTGGTTTATAATCTTGATAGAATGAATCTTGTAAATACAGGAGTGACACATACAAAAGGCGAATGGTTAAGTAAACATTACGCAGATTATTTTGATAAAGTTCTGGTAGATGCTCCCTGCAGCGGATTGGGAATTATTCAGAAGAAAGGCGAGGTAAATGATTGGTGGTCTCTGGAAAGAGTGGAGAGATTGGGAGATTTACAATTAAGACTACTTATTTCAGCAATAAAAATGGTAAAAGTTGGCGGTGAAATTGTTTATTCAACCTGCACATTAACACCTGAAGAGAATGAATTGATATTGAATAAAGTGCTTGAAAAATATCCAGTCGAAGTTATGGAAATTGATCTTCCTGTAAAATCTCATCACGCATTTACAAATTTTAACGGAACTAAATTAAATGAAGAAATAAGTAAAGCCAGGAGAATATTGCCGTGGGAAACTGATACCGACGGATTTTTTATCATCAAATTAAAAAAGACCGGAGACACCGAACCCCCTGAACAGACTCAGCCTGTTCAAAGAGATATCAAAATTATTTCTCATGAAAAAAAGGAAATTAAAAATCTGCTAACCGTGCTTGGTAAAGAATTTGGAATAGACGAAAAAATATTTGCTGAATATAAATACCTGTTAAAGGGAAACGATGTATTTATTGTAAGCAGAGACTGGGATGATATACATCTTGGATTATTCCAGAGAATAGGAACTAAACTCGCCATAATTGATAAGAACAAAGAATTGACGCTGCACACCCAGGGTGCGCAGATTTTACAGAACTTTATTACTAAAAAGATTTATGAAATTGCGGATCAGGAGGAATTAAAAAAATATCTTGAAGGCGGAATTATAAAAAAAGAAATTAATATTGACGGACAATGTGCAATTAAGTATAAAGATTTTATATTGGGAACAGCAGTTGTTACAACAGCAGGGATAAAAAGCCGCTTTCCGCGCGCAAAAAGGACACAGGAGATTTTTACAGACTTTTGATAATTTATAATGCACAATGTAAAATGAATAATTTTAATAAGCATAATTGTCATTACGAGGACACCGACTTGTCGGTGGACGTGGCAATCTTTTTAATAAAAACAAT
>DATFMR010000066.1:0-4172 GCA_035266865.1 Ignavibacteriaceae bacterium
TTTTTAAATGAACCGGTTCGTTATACTGTCCCCCATTATCCTTACAGGAACGTAATACTGGATGATATCAATAAAGACGGAAAAATCGACATTATAACTCCTGCAAATAACAGCAATGCAATTACAATATTGTTGGGCGATGGAAAAGGAACTTTTGAATTTGCTAAATATTCTCCTGTACCTGTAGGTAATAACCCGTTTTTTGTAATTACCGGCGATTTTAACAATGATAAAAATGTTGAAATTGCCGCTGGCAATTTCGATAATGCAACACTTACTGTTTTAGAAGGAAACCGGGAAAATGATTTTAGTAAATCAGAAGTTAAAACATTTAAAATCGGTGAGAAACCTGTTTGTATGGCAACAGCAGATTTAAATAACGATGGTGTAATGGATCTTGCCACGGCAAATTATGATGGTAATAATATTTCCATATTGTTTGGAGATGAAAAGGAAGTATTTAAAAACGAAGTGTTGAATATTCCAGTCGGTAGCGCTCCTTATGGAATTGCAATTGCAGATCTTAACGGAGATAAAAAGCCGGATATTGTAACGGCAAATCTTGAAAGTAATAACATTACAATTTTATTTAACGTAAATTCAAAATAATTATTAATTATGAAAGCAGTAGTTTACGAAAAATTTAAAGGTCCCATATCTATACAAAAAGTTGATGATCCGGCACCGGTTAATGATGGGGTAATAATAAAAGTTGAAGCGACAGGAATTTGCAGAAGTGATTGGCACGGTTGGATGGGACATGATCCTGATATAAAAAATTTTCCTCACATTCCCGGACACGAATTAGCCGGAGTAATTGAAGAAACTGGTAAGGAAGTTAAAAACTGGAAAGAAGGAGACCGCGTAACTTTGCCTTTCGTCTGCGGATGCGGAAATTGTCCCCAATGCAGATCAGGAAATCATCAAATTTGCGATAACCAATTTCAGCCGGGTTTTACAAATTGGGGATCATTTGCAGAATATGTTTCAATCCATTTTGCAGAAACTAATTTGGTCAGGTTACCTGATAATTTAGATTTTGAAACTGCTGCAAGTCTCGGCTGTAGATTTGCAACTTCATTCAGGGCAGTAAGAGATGTTGCAAAAGTGAAGGCGGACCAATGGGTTGCTGTGCACGGATGCGGAGGAGTTGGGCTTTCTGCCATAATGATTGCTGCTGCATTCGGTGCAAAGGTAATTGCAATTGACATTTCAAAAGAAAAACTAAATTTTGCAAAGACAATCGGCGCAACAGAAGTTGTAAATGCAAATGAGTCTGAGAATCCTGTTGAACAAATTATTGAGATCAGCAATGGCGGTGCACATGTTTCAATAGATGCTCTCGGAAACAAAATAATTTGTAATAATTCGATTTCCTCATTGAGAAAACGTGGGAAACATATTCAAATAGGGCTAATGGTTGGAGAAAACAGTAATCCTCCCCTGCCGATGGGAATGGTAATAAGCAAAGAATTGGAAATCCTCGGAAGTCACGGTATGCAGGCACATAAATACGATGAAATGTTTAAAATGATTACAGAAGGAAAATTACACCCGGAAAAATTGATTGGCAAAAAAATATCACTCGAAGAATCGATTGCCGAACTGATTGGAATGGATAAATATACCGGAACAGGAGTATCCATAATTAACAAATTCAATTGAGTAGATAATTAATGCAGGAAATTAATAAAACAAAAAATCGCTGGACAGAAGTTACTGCTTCTGATTATGAAGGGCATATGGATAGTCCGCACGTCGGACAGTTAAAATTCTTAAATAAATTATTAAAAGATGTTTTAGAAGAATATAAGCCCGCTTCGCTTGCCATCCCGGGCTGCACTACCGGAAATGGTTTTGAACATATCGATTTTGAAATTACTAAAAATGTGTTGGCAGTTGATATTAATTCCGAATACATAAAAATTCTCCGTGAAAAATTTTCCGATAACCTCGATAAAATTGAATCCGTCTGCTCAGATATTGATTCATTTGATTTTGCGCAAAGGAAGTTTGATTTAGTACACTGCGCTTTAATTTTTGAATATGTAAACGTCCCCGCATTGGTAAATAAAATATTTAACGCTTTAAATAAAAATGGCAGATTAACAGTCTTATTACAATTGCCCCACGAATCAGCATCCCCTGTTTCCAAGACAGATTTTGATTCTATTAAAAATCTTATTGGTTTTGTAAATCTTGTTCCGCCAGCTGAATTTAATGAGATAGCTGTAAATGCAGGCTTCAACAAAGAATCTGAAAAAATATACAAACTTGAATCGGGAAAGGAGTTTTGGTTCGGCATATTGAGGAAAAATTAAATGGAAATTACTCCTTTAAAACATCGCAGGCTTAAAAGACTCCAGACAATACTAAGTTTTAAAATATCGGGTACCGGACTCTTTTTAATTGGCTGGTTGGCATTTAGTCGCTTGACATATTATTTGCGGTATCCTGTATACCTGGTATTAGCTACTTTTATAATCTTTATGCTGTATGTTTTATTTACAGAGAAAAAATTCGGGTGGATCATTTCATTCTTTGTTCTGATTCTCATTCCTTCTATCTTACTATATACAGTATATAGAAACACCGATATTTTCAAGTACCTTGCAGTTGTTCCGCTTGCTGCGTTACTTTTCTATTGTTTCCTTTTGCGCTTATCTATAATGGACTGGCTGCACGACTAATTTATTGACTCAGATTTTAACTAATTATTAAATAATTAGTTTTTCTTCCAGTGCATAATTTACTCACTTATTTTTCTTAGGAGAAATATTATGAAATATCTGAAGTTACTATCTCCATTTATTCTTTTATCATTTTTCCTGTTTAGCAGCTGTCAATCAAATAAACTTGAACCGAAAGAAGGGTATATAAATGTAACCGGCGGTAAAGTCTGGTATAAAACTGTTGGTAATGGAGATAAAACACCTCTTGTATTACTACACGGTGGTCCGGGAATGCCGAGCTATTATTTAAACCCTATGGCTCCGCTTGGTGATGAACGCCCTGTCATTTTTATTGATCAGCTTGGATGCGGAAGATCTGACCGAATTACAGATACAACCTTAATGACAATTCCTGCTTATGTTAAAGAATTAAAAGAGATTAAGGATGCTCTTGAACTAAAAGACTTTTTTATCTTCGGTAATTCGTGGGGATCAATACTTGCGGTGGAATATTATTTCGCTCACCCGGAAGGAATTAAAGGATTAATATTAAGCGGACCTGCTCTTGATATTCACAGGTGGAGTATGGATGCTGATACATTAATTGCAACTCTACCTGATTCACTTCAAAAAGCAATTCGTGTTAATGAAAAAAACGGTACTTACGATTCCCCTGAATATCAGGCGGCGGTAGAATATTATTATAGTCTTTATTTGGCAAGAAAACAGCCATGGTCACCTGACCTTGATTCTACTTTTACTTACGCCGGCGAAAACGTTTACCTGCATATGGACGGACCAAGTGAATTTACCCTTTCAGGAAATCTTAAAGATTATGATACAACAGGCAAACTGGGAGAGATAAAAGTTCCGACATTATTTATGGGAGGAGAATACGATGAAGCACGCCCCAGGACAGTGAGATATTACGCTAGTTTTGTTCGCGGATCAAAAGTTGCAATAATCCCGGATGCCGGACACATTTCTATGCACGATAACCCTGAAGCAAATAATAAAGCAATAAGGGATTTTTTGCACGGAATTGAAAAATAATCAGTTGCCATTTTTAACTGAAATTGACATAAATATGTAACCAGACAAAAATAATATCCCTAATTTCCAAGTGACAGGTTAATTTCATTATTTGTCATTCCGGACTTGATCCGGAATCTAGTTCTTTGATCAAAGATTCTAAAATAAATTAAGAATGACCATTACTCTCGTTGTCTTAAAATAAAATTAACCCGCTGCTAAAATTCAGAGCACAATCTTATTATAAGGAGAAACAAAGATGCCGCTAAATAAATCGTTTATAAACGAACTAAATTTTGAAAAACTTTCCACAAGGAAAATGCTCGAAAGAGTACCGATGGATAAAGCGGACTGGAAACCGCACGAAAAATCTATGACACTCGGCAGACTGGCATCTCACGTTGCCGAAATTCCGGACTGGATTGTACATACTGTATCTAAAGACGAACTTAATTTCAATTCCGGAGA
>DATFMR010000067.1:0-2258 GCA_035266865.1 Ignavibacteriaceae bacterium
ACAATTCAGTAAAAATCTACTAATTTTAATAAAATGTCAAGAAATTTGACGAAATGTGCATTAATAGTTATCTAACGGTATGGTTCATTGAGTTAACGGCAAAATATTGTACGCATTTTATTTTATTGCTGGCTTGTGTCCAATAATTGGATTCTATGTATCTGCTTTAAAATTCAGTATTATTTTCTTAGTATCGTCAAATTCTTTCCAGCGTCTATTATATTTATCAGTTATACGTCTTTCTATGATATTAGATGAAATGGCAGTATAGTTGTTACTAAGTAGTACATAGCTATAAAAAACTCGTTCTCGGAAAGGTTTCCCTCTCTCTTCTTGCCAAATCTATGTTCGCTCCCCAGATTAAACCAATAAATCACCAGGATTATTTATTGGTTTTAAAACAAAAAACCCCGAATATGATAAATATTCGGGGTTTCTAACGTGAGCCCAGATGGACTTGAACCACCGATCCTCTGATAATGAATTAGTTAAACTTCTACGATTATGTAAAATAAACAAAACATCTTATTCTTGCCTATCTTAATCCACAAATTGTAAGAGCGCACCTTGAAAATATCCAGTATCCTTTATCAGAGGCATCCCTCAAAACTACCGGCTCATAGGTGACGGATTATTTTTTTACTTCATCATTTCCTTTTTGAACATTAGTGCCAGTAATAACATTGCCAGTGGAGCAGTAACAGCCCAGGGAATGCCTAATAAAAGTAATCTTTCAGAATAAACCGGATAGAAATAAACTACAGCAATCAACGGAGTAACAAGAACGTTTGCTATAAAAGAATACCTGACCCACTTTTGAAAACCATTTTTATTAAAGAGCGGGACTGCAAATAGTGTGGCAATGCCCATAGAAATATAACCTATCGCATCGAAGTCCCAGAATAATGAATGAGGAGTCTGAATAAGAATTTTTATTTGGTCAGAATTTCCCTGAAGAGTCGCTGGGATAACAGTTGTCAATTGAACAACATAATTTGCTGTAACAAAAACAGCATAGATTTCAGTAAAGATTAAAGCAGCGTGACCCCATATTTTTTTGTCGATTGGTGTTATATAAAAAAGAGCGAGCATCTCAATTAGAAATGGTATGACTATGCAGAGTGAAAAGCCATAAATAAAAATTTCGTCATACGGATAATGGAGGTAACCTAAAAGCTGTAGAGTCTGAACAAATACAAAAGCCAGGTTTGAATAAAAGGCAAGCATACCGGCTCTGAATCCAATTTTATATAAATTTCTATTCATTGATTACCCCAAACAATAAAATGTAAAATATTGTTATAATAAAAATAATGAAATTGCTGGAAATTGCTATAATGCCTTGTTTAATATATAGAGTATAGTATTAAATATATAGGTGCTGAAAATACACCACTCTATGCTAGGCCTGTAATAATAATATATAGGAATGGCATTGAATGATTTTTACTATGCTATCACTAATTAGAAACCAATCAATCATTAAACTTTTAGTTCTCCAAAAGCCAGGAGTACAATAAAAAAACTATTTTTATAAAAATGCACTAAACAATACTGCAACTTTATACCAAAAATCACAGGCTCATCCCTCAAAACTACCTGTTCATCGTCTTATTTTTTCAATCATTTAATATTCCATTTAATTTTGAATCAGAAATTCAGAAATGATTTATCACAAACTTAAAAGGAGATAAAATGAAAAATCTAATTTTAACAACCATAGCTTTAATAACCCTATTAGCATCACAAATTACAATGGCACAGGATAACTGGGGTCTGGAATTAAGAAACGGTGCTTCATTTGCAACTAAAGAATTGGGAGACGCCACACTTAAAACAGGGTTCGGTTTTGAGGGAACTATAAATTACCGTTTTATGCCGCATCTTTCAGCTTATGCCGGATGGGGTTGGAATAGATTTTCAGCAGATAATTCATTTGCTGGAACTAATATGGATTTTGAAGAAACAGGTTATACTTTTGGTTTCCAATTTATTCATCCTATAGAAGAGACAAGCCTAAGTTATTTGATTAGAGTAGGTGGAATATTCAATCACATTGAAGTTGAAAATGGAAGTGGTGAAATTATTAGTGATTCTAAGCATGGCCTTGGATGGGAGATTGGTGCAGGAATCGTAATCCCGATTTTTAATCGTTTGAATTTACTACCAAGCGTGAGATATCGTTCTTTATCCAGAGATATTGAGATAGGCAATAGAATCACTTCCGTTAGTCAGAATTATGTTTCTGCAGGTGTTGG
>DATFMR010000068.1:0-15306 GCA_035266865.1 Ignavibacteriaceae bacterium
GTTACATTTTCCGAAATAATTGATCCACCCATAGTTCCGGGTCCGAGTGTCATTGACGGATTTAACGCAGTTGTATAACCAACAGCACCTATAGAAGAAACAGTATTTACAAGAATTCTGAATGCCGGTTTTTCCAGTGCAAATTTCATAATAACGCCCTGGTCATTAGAATGAATAGTCATTGTATGACCGATACCACCGAACCTTAAAAGTTCAATACATTTGTGACAGCCTTCAAGCCAGCCATCTACGTTATAAAAAGCTAAAATCGGGGAAAGTTTTTCCATTGAAAGGGGATCGCTCTTACCTACCTCGGTACACTCGGCTATTAGCACACTTGTATTTTCGGGAACAGAAAACCCGGCATACTGAGCAATAAATGTTGCCGGTTGTCCAACAATCGCAGGATTAATTTTAAATTCAGTTTGAATAGCATTTGCTAATTTTTTCTTCTCTTCATCATTAACAAAATAAGCACCTTTTGCTTTTGCTTCTTCAATTACTTTTTCACGCAAAGTTACATCAACAATCATCGCCTGCTCGGATGAACAAAGAGTTCCGTTGTCGAATGTTGTTCCGTAAATAATATCGGCAACAGCTTTTTTATAATCGGCAGTTTTTTCAATAAATGCAGGTACGTTTCCTGAACCGACTCCATAAGCCGGTTTACCGGAACTATATGCCGCTTTCACCATCAGGTTGCTTCCGGTTGCCAATATGACTGCAATATTTTTGTCTTTCATTAATGATTCAGTACCTTCAAGAGTTGGATTACTTAAACACTGAATCAATCCTTTTGGTGCTCCGGCACTTTCAGCCGCCTCGGTTAAAACTCTTAAAGATTCTACAGTACATTTTGCAGTTCTTGGATGAGGGCTGACTACAATTCCATTCCTGGTTTTTAAAGATATCAGGGCTTTAAACATTGCCGTGGAAGTTGGATTAGTTGAAGGAACAAGTGCACAAACAACACCCATAGGAACAGCAATTTTTACAACTTTACCATTTTCTTCGATAGCAACAACGCCCGTTGTTTTAAGATCTTTAATAGAATCATAAACATTTTTAGTACCAAACTGATTTTTAATTACTTTATCCTGCCACTTTCCAAAACCGCTCTCTTCAACAGCCATTTTTGCAAGTTTTTCAGATTCAGCATAGCCTGCTTCCGCCATTGCATTTACAATTCTATCAACCTGGCTTTGATCAAAATACTGGTATTTAAGCTGTGCTTCTTTTGCAACTTTTGCAAGATCACGTGCTTCCTGGATTGATTGAAGGTCTTTGTCAAGTTTCATAAACTTTCCCGGGCTTAAAAATGTTTTAATATATCATTTTCAGAATAAATCTAATTTACGATTTCCTGAAAATAAAAGCATTAAGAAAATCAAATCCTATTAAAAAACAATTAATATTTTTATCAAATTGTTCTGGCAAGTAATACTAATTATTCATTAAATTGATATTTCAACATCAAAGTGGATTTTCTATTTCTTTTTAAAATTCAGAATGGAGATTACATGAAAAACAAAACAGCTCTCCCTCTAATTATATTCTTATCAATAATACTTTTTAGTTCATCAAATGCACAGAAAATAGACACATCCCTTTTTAAGGGAATGCCAGTAAGAAACATTGGTCCTGCAGGAATGAGCGGAAGAATTGCTTCAATAGATGCAGTTGAACCGGATCACCGGATAATTTTTATTGGAACGGCAACCGGCGGTGTTTGGAAATCAACAAATAGCGGCATAGACTGGAACCCGGTTTTCGACAATGAACCTGTTTCTTCAATAGGCGCAGTAGCAATCTACCAGCCGAATCCAAATATTGTTTGGGTTGGAACAGGAGAATCAAATATAAGAAACAGCGCAGGAGTGGGAAGAGGCGTTTACAAGTCACTCGATGGAGGAAAAACCTGGAATTTCCTTGGACTTGAAAAAACGGAAACAATTTCACAAATCCGCCTGGATCCTACAAATCCCGACATTGCATATGTTGCAGCATTGGGAACTAACTGGGGTTACACTCAAGACAGAGGAGTTTACAAAACAACAGACGGCGGAAAGACATGGAATAAGATTTTATATGTAGATGATAAAACCGGCTGCGGTGATTTAATATTAGATCCGTCAAATCCAAATAAATTAATTGCATCAATGTGGCAGCACAGAAGATGGCCCTGGTTTTTTAAGTCAGGCGGACCAGGAAGCGGTCTTTATTTAACAATTGATGCAGGCCAACACTGGAAAAAAATTACTCACAAAGACGGATTACCCGAAGGTGAACTTGGAAAGATCGGTTTGGCAATTTCAAGGAATAAGCCCAACGTGGTTTATGCTTTAACTGAAGCAAAAAATAGTGTGTTACTAAGATCAGAGGATGGCGGGTACAACTGGGAAACAGTTAACAGCCATCCAAATGTAAATCCACGACCATTCTATTTTGGAAGAGTAATGGTTAACCCAGTAAACGAAAATTTAGTTTACAGGATTCAATTTGTTCTGGAAGCTTCGGAAGACGGCGGTAAATCTTTTCACAGTATCCAGGGACCAATTCATGTTGATAATCACGCACTATGGATTGCTGCCGACGGTGAATTTATGATTGCCGGAAATGACGGTGGAGTTGCAATTAGTTATGACCGCGGAAAAACCTGGAGATTTGTGTCCAATCTTCCTCTAGCACAATTTTATCACATCTCTGTTGATAATGCAATTCCTTATAATGTGTATGGCGGACTTCAGGATAACGGTTCCTGGCGGGGTCCTAACACTTCTCTAATGGACAGAGGAGTTTATAATTATGCCTGGCAAAGTATCGGAGGCGGTGATGGCTTTGACGTAAAGCCTGATCCCGAAAACTCTGATGAAGGATATTCAATGTCACAGGAAGGTTACCTGATGCATTATAATCTAAAATCCGGTATGATGAGTTTAATCCGACCAACTGAAACCGATGTTAAAGACAGGTACAACTGGAATTCAGCTATTGCTATTGATCCGTTTCATCCGGCAACAATTTATTATGGCAGCCAGGTTGTTCATAAAAGTACTGATAAAGGTAAAACCTGGACGGTCATTAGTCCCGATTTAACAACAAACGATACAACAAAACAAAAACAGGCTGAAAGCGGCGGACTTACTATCGATGCATCGGGAGCTGAAAATTACACGACCATTATCGCAATTTCTCCAAGCCCGATTAAAGAAGGGGTTATCTGGGTTGGTACGGACGATGGGAATGTTCAGGTAACACAGGATGGCGGCAAAAACTGGAATGTAGTTTCAGATAATATAGTTGATGAAAACCTGGCTCCGGCAGGCGCATGGGTTCCAAGATTACGCGCTTCAAAGCATGATCCTGCTACTGCATATGTAATTATGAATGACTACCGGAGAAACAACTGGAGCAAATATGTTCTTGTAACCCATGATTATGGAAAATCATGGAAAAATATAGCAACTAAAGATATAGATGGATTTGCTCTTACAATATTAGAAGATCCTGTTGACAAAAATTTATTGTTCCTGGGTAGTGAATTCGGACTTTACTTTTCTATTGACGGTGGAAATGCATGGAATAAATGGACAGCCGGTTTGCCTACTGTACCGGTAATGGCTCTTGCCTTCCAGGAACGAGAAAATGATCTGATAATCGGTACACATGGAAGAGCGGTTTATATATTAGACGATGTATCTGCATTAAGAAATTTAAATGAAAAAATATTAAAGGAAAAAACACATCTTTTCACTGTAGGTGAAGCATACGAATACATTTTTGCTTCTGCAGGGTCACCTCCAACTTCCTGGTCATTTTCCGGTGATACAGAATTCAGAGGTGAAAATGAACCTTACGGTGCAAGATTTACATATTACATAAATCTCCCTGACAGTTTAAAAGACCTGGTGGGAAGTAAAAAAGAGAAAAAAGTATCTATAGAAATTATGGATAGTGATTCCACCATTATCCGCACTTTCAAAGGTAATATGCAAAATGGAATTAACCGGGCATATTGGGATTTAAGAAGAAAAGCTTTTGACAGACCAAGGGCAAGAAGCAAAGAAGGTGAGGACAGAGCCGGATCACAGGTTCTCCCGGGTCATTACATTGTAAAGATAAAAGCGGGTGACCAAACCATGATGCAGGGATTTGAAGTTAAAAAAGATCCGCGATTTAATATCAGCGATGATGTTTTAAGAGCAAGCTATGACTTTGAAATGAAGCTGGGTGAATTAAGTGAAACAGCCGCAAAAATGTTTATCCAGATTCAGTCGACAAATAATTCAATAAAAACATTTGAAGAATTTACTACCAACATTGATTCTGCAAAGGCAAAAGATCTAAAAACACAAAGTAAAGAACTCGAAAAAAAATTAGTCAACCTGATGAATAAAATTACGCCCGATTCAACATTAACCGGAATACAAAACAACAGCGGAATATTGATGTCAGAATTAGGTGAATTGGGCTGGTTATCCTATAATCCTTCAGGAAAACCAATGCAGAATGCATTAGTAAAATATGAAAAAGTAAAAAAGATAGCGGAAAAACTTATTAAAGAATACAATGAAATTTATTCTAAAGATGTGCCGGAATTTCAGAAAGCAGTAGAAACTTCAGGGTTCACAATTTTTAATGAATATAAGAAAGTTGAGTTGAAATAAGATATTTTGTTGTAGGGACAGTTTCCAAATCTGTCCTTACAAATCTATAATATATTCTTCAACTTCGAAAGGCCAGTTTTACTTACGGGTAATTCCTGCTGGTTTTTTAGTACAATTTTGTAGGATTCTTTTTCCTGCTGTTCGAGATGTTTAATAAAATCTATGCTGATCATAAAAGATCGATGAATTCTAACGAAGTAATTCGGGTCCAGGTGATTTTCAAAATATTTCATTGTTTTTTGTTTCAGAAATTTTTTATTTTCTGAATGAATCATCACATAATCATCCTGCGCTTCAAGCCATTTTATTTTTTCAACAGGAACAATATTAATTTTTCCAGAATCTTTTATAATCACTCTTTCTATATATTCAACTTTTTCATCATTCTTTTCTATTAGCTTGCGGATGGCTTCATTCTGGTTTGTTTTTTCTTTTAAATGCACAAGAGTTTTTTCAAGCGCTTCGTTAAATCTCTCTTCGCTGAAAGGTTTTAAAAGATAATCAACAGCATTAACTTCAAAAGCTTTTATTGCATAATGATCGTAAGCAGTTGTAAAAATTATTATCGGCGGGTCTTCTATCAGCTCAAGCATTTCAAAACCGGTTATTCTCGGCATTTGAATATCCAGGAAGATTATATCCGGCTTTTCTTCATTAATTTTTTTTATTGCATCCAGCCCGTTTGAACATTCCGCAATTATTTCAAATTCATCTCTTGCAGATAAATATTTTCTTGTAATTGATCTGGCAAGACTTTCATCATCAATTATTATTACTCTTATTTTGTCCTTCATCGCACATTTAATATTTATTTCATTCCTAATTTACACAGGAATGAATAAAGTTACGCCAAAAATATTATTTCCTTTTTCAATTTTCATCAAATCTTTTTGTCCGTAAATAAGCTCAAGCCGGTTTGCTATGTTTTTCAATCCAATACCGGCGCCTTTTTTCCCTGTAGATTCTTCTTCAAAATTATTATTTAGAGAAAGCACCAGGTAATCACCTTCAATTTTTCCACTTAAAGTAAGAGTCACTGTATTCAAAGTCTCATATACTGCATGCTTAATTGCATTTTCAAAAAGAGGCTGCAGGATCATATTTGGTACTTCGTGCCCGAGACATTCATTAGAAACATTATCTACAAATTCAAATTTTTCTTCAAATCTTACCTTTTCTATTTCAAGATATAGTTTAATGTTTTTTAATTCATCACTTAATTTATTCTTTTGTTTTTCGTTATTTGCAAGAGTGTAACGCAAAAAATCTGCAAGTTTCAGAATCATACTTTTTGCTTTATCCGGATCAATTGCTGTTAACGCACTCATTGAGTTCAAACTGTTAAAAATGAAGTGCGGGTTTATCTGGAACTTTAAATTTTTAAGTTCTGCTTCAGTAACCAAATTTTTTAATTCAGTTTCTCTAACTGCTCTTTCTTTAAAGTTTGAATAGTAAATAATTATGTAATAGAATGAAGTGATTAATAGATTGAAAAGAACCCCAAGTAATAACCTCCAAACCAGAGTACTCTGGAAGAAAGATTTAAACTGTTCACCAAAATTAATAATGTACACAATAAAAGCGTAGCCAATAGCCAGCCAGGCAGCTGTTGCAAGAATTGCAGCCGCGAGATGATTAAAAACTATTTTGGATAATTTTGATTCGAGAGACATAAAACGGACCGGGTACCAGAAGGCAAGTCCCAGTCCGCATAAAAGTATATTAAAAACCAGGCTGTCGGCTATTGAAAGAGTTACATTTCCGTTTAATCCAAAATAAAGGAGACAGAAATAAACAATTGCAACCAGCAGCCAGAACAATAAATATAAATTCAGACTTTTGGGAGAATTTAGAATCGGATTTTCAGTCATCGTATTTCCTTAAATCATAATCATTTATGATCTAACCTCTCCACCTCCGAATAAAACAAACCCTTTTATGAGTAATGTTTTTTCTGTATCTATTACAGAATTGGGATCCCTTCTAACTTTATTTGAGAATCCACCAAATATCGGCAATACGTCAAGCATAACCTTCCAGTCAGATGGAACAATAATAGTTGATCCTCCGAATACTGCAACAATGTCTATAATATTTGTACCGTGTGCAAGTTTGCTTCCCCTAAGATCAATTTCTGATCCGCCAAAAACAGAAGTAATATTACCGCCTTTAAAATTATCGGTTGAAATTATTTTATGTCCGCCACCGAATATAGCAACATCATCCACACGATCAGAATTAACTTTTTCATAATCTTTAAAATCTGCTGACTCCACATCAGGATTTCCATTAGCAGTATTTGACTCAGTACTTCTCCCTGTTCTTTTCCTTAGAATAATATATATACCAAATGCAATTAGTAAAATTGGAAATACTATATGCCTGTCAAAATAAATCCAGGGAAAAACTCTTGGTATCATAAAAAATGCACCAAGTATCAGAAATATTGATCCGAGCAATCTTCTGCTTGTATTCAATAAAAGTACAATGCCAATAACAATAAAAAATGCTTGCCACGAAAAAATAATTCTCGATACAGTGAAGTCGATTAAATTCATGCTGTCAAGCAGGAAAAAGCCTCCAAGCACAACAAGTATTAATCCAATTACATTCCTTGAATCGTGGTTTCTTTTTCTATGATTTTCCTGTTTGATCTCTTCCATAACTATTCTCCTTTGAATAGGCTTATTTTCTACTCACACACAACATATATATCAATATATATATAGGAAAGAAAAAATCGGTAAACTGCCGATTTTTACCGGTAAAATAAGGAAAAACCGTGATTTAGCAGGCACATTTTAAATGTGCTTTATAAAATAATGAAGGCATTTTACAAATAAAATCAGAAAATTAAAAAAATCTTTATTTGTAAATAAAAATTGGTCACCGGGTTTAATTAAAATTGCACTCACCCAATGACCAATAATTAGGAATTAAGCTCGGATTCTAAATTATTATTTTTCTGTCAGAACCGATTCCATTTCATTTACTTTTTTAAGTCCTTGTTCAAGATCAGCGATGATATCATTGACATTTTCAATACCAACTGAAAGCCTGACAAGACCTTCTGTAATTCCACCAGCTTCTCTGCCTTCTTTACCCATTGAAAAGTGTGTCATACTAGCTGGATGTTGTATCAAACTTTCAACTCCTCCAAGGCTTACTGCAAGCTGACAGAGTTTTACGGAATTCATCAATATCTGTCCGGCTTCAAAACCGCCTTTCAGTTCAAAAGTTATCATACCACCAGGTCCATCGTGCTGTTTTTGTCCAACTTCATATTGAGGATGACTTTTTAATCCCGGGAAACTTACACTCTTTACTTTAGGATGTTTTTCAAGATATTCAGCAATTGCTGTAGCACTTTCGCAATGTTTCTTCATCCTTAGCGCAAGAGTTTTTAATCCCCTGTGAACGAGGAAAGAATTAAACGGATCAATTACTCCACCAGTCTGATTTAACACTTTGCGGAATGCCTTATATGTGTCTTCATCATTAACAACAACTACACCGCCTATTACATCGGCGTGCCCATTTAAGAATTTCGTGAGACTATGAAGTACGACATCGGCGCCGTATTCAAATGGTCTTTGTAAAGCGGGACTCATAAAAGTATTATCGACAACAAGCTTTGCATTATTTGAGTGAGCAATTTCAGCCATAGCTTTCAAATCGGTAATTGCAAGTGTAGGGTTTCCGGGAGTTTCTACATATAAGACTTTTGTGTTTGGTTTTATAGCTTTTTTCACTGCTTCTACATTTGTCGTATCAACAATAGTAGAATCAACACCGAATTTTTTCATTACTGTATTCAATAAAGTTGTAGTCGGTCCGTACACAGCGGCAGAACATAAAATATGATCACCTGCTTCAGTAAGGCTTGCAAAAACAGTATGTATTGCAGCCATTCCACTACCACATCCCAGAGCTTTAAATCCGCCTTCTAATTCTGCAATACTATTCTCCATTGCTTCAACAGTCGGGTTTGCCATCCTTGTATAAATATATCCTTTTTGCTCCCCGGTAAAAAGTGAGGCGCCATGTTGTGCTGATTCAAATTTAAATGTGGAAGTCTGGTAAATTGGCGGAACAACTGCACCAAATTCATATTCATCTATTCCTGAATGAACACATTTTGTTTCAAAATCGATCGGTAATTTCTCTTTCATAAAACCCCAAAATTTATAATGTAATTAAATTCATAATTATTTTTTCCAATCTTTAAAAATACCCCTAATTCCTTTGAAAGTAAATTTCTAAGAAGAAATTTTAATCTCAATTTCTATATTTTAGACTAAATTTAAACTTTTTTATTGCTTCTTTTTTAATCTTTTATTTATATTTCTCTATAGAAAATTCCCCGTGCCTAAATCACAAAAATATCAGAATAAATTATTTAAATTCATTTCAGAGGTTACAATGAAAAAATTCCTTAAAATTTTTGGAATTGTAGTGCTCGTTATTATTGTATTAATTGCAGGAGCTTTGATTTATTTCAATGCTTCATACCCGGAGGTTCCACCGGCTAAACAAATTAGTGTTGAAGTAACTCCTGCAAGAATTGCAAGAGGCGCTTATCTTGCAGAACATGTTGCAATTTGCATTGATTGTCACTCAACAAGAGATTTTTCCAAATTTGCTGCCCCTATAATTCCCGGAACTTATGGAAAAGGTGGTGAACTTTTCGGTAAAGAAAACATGGGATTCCCTGGAAATTTATATGCTAAAAACATTACACCCGCGGGTATTGGCGACTGGACAGACGGAGAATTGCTTCGTGCAATTACCCAGGGAATAACAAAAGGCAAAGTTGCTCTTTTCCCGCTTATGCCATATCCAAATTACAACACAATGTCGCAAGAAGATGCTTATTCAATTATAGCATATATAAGAAGGTTAAAATCTATTGAAAATAAAGTACCTGACTCAGAACTAGACTTCCCTTTAAATATGATTGTGAAAACAATGCCTATCAAAACTTATAATCCTCAGCCAGTTCCGGATAAAAATAATCCTGCAGAATATGGAAAATATCTTGTAACAATGGCCTCGTGCAACGAGTGCCACACAAAGGTTAAAAAAGGTGAACCGATAAAAGGAATGGAGTTTGCCGGCGGTGTTGAGTTTAATATTCCTCCAGGCACCATCCGATCGGCTAATATTACTCCTGATATGGAAACAGGAATTGGCAAATGGACAAAAGAAGATTTTATTTTAAGATTTAAATCATTGGATAATGATAACTCAAGAAATATTTCTGTGGCAATGAACCAGTTCAATACTATTATGCCCTGGCTACAATACGCAGGAATGACTGAGGAAGATCTTGGAGCAATTTTTGAATACCTGAGAACATTAAAACCTGTAAGTCATATGGTGGTAAAGTTTACTCCGGCTAAGAAATAATATTTGATTCCTTAAAACAATTCGTAAATCCTTTCGGGTGGTCGGGCAAGTATAGCCTTATCACCCATTTCAACAATCGGGCGTTGAATCAAATCGTGATCGAGAATCATCATTTCAAGTATCTGGTTTTCTGATTCTGTTTTCAGATCAATAGCTTTAGCAGCAAGCTCCCTTTTTCTCAAAAGCTCACTAGGTTTCATATTCATCTTTTTTAACAGGGATTTTAATTTCGATTCCGTAAACGGTTTTATGTAATAATTAACCTTTTCGAAATCCACTCCTTTTTCTTCCAGAATTTTATTTACTTTCCTGCAGGTAGTGCAGGTAGGTTTTTCATATATTGTTATTTTTTCCATTTCATATCATACATTTTTATTAATTTAATATTTTTAATTCCTTAGCATAAATTGCTCTAAATATTGCCTTGCTATAAAATTAAAAACTATGTTTAATTATTTATCTTCAAATAATTTTGAATATAAGGCTGGTTATTTTTGATCAATAGTCAATGAATTTCCTTATATGATAAAGAGTTAAGTATCTTTTATTTATATCGTATTTATCTTATATTCAAAGGTATAAAAATAATAATATGAAAGTTTACGATTACTTATTAAATACAATTTCTTCAAAAGGGGCGGCTTATCTTGTTTTGGTCGATCCTGACAGAATTACGATTGAGAAACTTCCGATTTTTATAACCCATTGCCAGAATTCCGGTGTAGACGCGTTCTTGATAGGCGGAAGTTTAATGATGAATAATCATTTTGAAGAATTTATAAGCAGGTTTAAATCATCCTGCTCAATTCCGACTATAATTTTTCCAGGTGGAGTGAGTCAAGTATCATCAAATGCAGATGCATTGTTATATCTTTCTGTAGTAAGCGGCAGAAACCCTGAGCACCTAATTGGCAAACACGTACTTGCAGCACCGATAATTAAGCAGGCAAAAATAGAACCCATCTCAACAGGTTACATTTTAGTAGAATCCGGAACAGTAACAACTGTTCAATATGTAAGTGGGACGCAACCTGTGCCAAGAAATAAACCTGAGATTGCCGCAGCCACAGCTCTTGCAGCAGAATACCTCGGGATGAAATTAATCTATCTTGAAGCCGGTTCAGGTGCTAATCAAACTGTTCCTGATGAAATGATAAAAGCTGTTTCATCATATTGTTGCGTCCCTGTTATTGTTGGCGGTGGGATAAAGAATTCAACTGAAGCTTCTCAAAAAGTTAAAAGTGGTGCTAAGATTATTGTAACAGGCAATTACTTTGAGGATGAAAATAACTGGGATAAAATAAAAGAATTTGCTGAGGCAATTCACATTAAACAAACAATAACTGTTTAAGTGATTTCTCAAGAAAGGAAGTTTAAACTTGGATAAAAAGAAATTTATAAATGATTCATTAATTGAAAGCTCTGAAACTAAATTAAAAATTCAGAAAGAATGTTTTGATGATATAATTTCCGCCACTGATCTTATATCATCAGCCTATAAAAATAAAAAAAAAGTTTTATTATGTGGAAACGGCGGAAGCGCCGCGGACTGCCAGCATATTGCAACTGAATTAATGATTAGATTAAGTCACCACATAGACCGTCCTGCCCTGCCTGCAATTGCATTGACAACGGATTCTTCAAATTTAACCGCTGGTGGAAATGATATTGGTTATGAAAATGTTTTTTCAAGAAATGTGGAAGGCCTCGGAAATGAAGGAGATATATTAATAGCAATTTCTACGAGCGGAAACTCACCAAATATTTTAAAAGCAGTTGAAAAAGCTAAAGAAATTAATATGAAAATTATTGGCTTCCTCGGCGGCGCCGGAGGCAAATTAAAAGATAAAGTTCACCTGCCAATAATTATTCCTTCTTCAAACACACAGAGGATACAGGAAGGGCACATAACAGTTGCTCACATTATTTGTGAACTTGTTGAAGACGAACTCTACGGAAATTAAATCTCCTCTACTTCAAAATGGACAAATCTTTAATCATAGATAGAAAAGAAATTATTTTAAATGATTCTCAATCCCAAATGGTAATAAGCGGCTGGGGTGATGATTCATTTAATAATTCAGTTGTTGAAAAGATCACATACCTTTCAGACGAACTAAAAGTCAAAGGTTTTATAGCTTATCCTAAAGATGCTTCAAAAAAATATCCTTGCGTAATCTGGAATCGCGGCGGTGCGGGAAATCATGGTGCAATTGATGAATTTACTGCAAGAGGAATTTACGGGCAGCTAGCAAGCTGGGGTTATGTAGTTTTTGCTTCCCAGTACCGTGGAAATGCAGGTGGTGAAGGGAAAGACGAACTTGGTGGAAATGACGTAAATGATATTTCAAACCTTATACCACTTGCTGAAGAAATTGAATTTGCAAATAATACAAAATGGGCAATTGAAGGATGGAGCCGCGGCGGAATGATGGCTTTCCAGGTTCTTAGAAATAATGATAAATTTAAATGCGCAATACTGGTTGGAGCAATTTCCAATCTTGAACAAAATGGTAACGACAATCCAAATATGAAAAAATATTACGAAGAATTTATTAGTAACGAAAATTTTGCGCAAAAGCTTGAGGAAAGATCTGCCATAAAATTTGTGGATGAACTCCCTTCCATTCCCTATCTAATTTTGCATGGCGGAAATGATGATATAATTTCTCCATTGCAGTCAATTAATATTTCAAAGAAATTCTATTCTTTAAATATTGCACATCGGCTTGTTATTTTTGAAAATGACGATCATTATTTAAAATCCCACAAAAAAGAAGTTGATGAATTAAGAAAATTGTGGTATAAAAAGTATCATAATTGAATTTTTGGAATTAGTCCGCCCAACTTCAGCAATCTTGTATTTTTTACCTAAAACGTTTAAGTTAATCTTTTGATTTTTGCTAAAAATCATCAAAATGTAGCCACATATCCATTAGAAAAACGCGAAAAAGCGGCATTTTTGCCGAAAGGAATATTTTTCTTATAGAATAAATTTTATATACTGGAATTTCTCTAATTTATTAAATCTGTTAAAAAGGACATTTGAAATGAGCGACGAAAACAATAAAGGCGTGGAGATTAACGAATTAGAAACCAGGGAATGGTTCGAATCACTGGATTATGTAATTGAACACAGCGGCGGTGAAAGAGTTAAAGAATTACTTCAGCAATTGCAGATAAGAGCACACAAAGCCGGAATTAGCATTCCTTTTTCAGCAAATACACCTTATATAAATACAATCCCGAGAGAAAAGCAGCCGCCGTTCCCGGGAGACAGGGAAATTGAAAGAAGAATTAAAAGCCTTATCCGCTGGAATGCAATGGCAATGGTAGTAAAAGCAAATAAACAGGAAAGCGGAATCGGCGGACACATTTCTACTTACGCATCCGCAGCAACACTTTATGAAATTGGTTTTAATCATTTCTTTAGAGGAAAGGGAGAAGATTACGACGGCGATCAGATTTATTTCCAGGGACACGCTTCGCCGGGAATATACGCCCGCGCTTTTCTTGAGGGAAGAATAAGCATTGAACAACTTGAAAATTTCAGGCGTGAATTAAAACCCGGCGGTGGTTTATCTTCTTATCCTCACCCATGGTTAATGCCGAGTTTCTGGGAATTCCCGACTGTCTCAATGGGACTTGGTCCTATTTTGGCAATTTACCAGGCAAGGTTTAACAGGTATCTGGAAGATCGCGGATTGAAAAAAACAAACGGGCACAAAGTCTGGGCGTTCCTCGGCGACGGTGAAACTGACGAACCGGAAGCACTCGGCGCTATTACACTTGCGGCTAGAGAAAAACTTGATAACCTGATATTTGTAATTAATTGTAATCTCCAGCGTCTTGATGGTCCGGTCAGAGGAAACGGAAAAATTATTCAGGAACTTGAAGCTGCTTTCAGAGGTGCGGGCTGGAATGTATTGAAAGTAGTATGGGGAACAGACTGGGATCCATTGCTCGAAGAAGACAGGAATGGAAAACTCGTTAAGCGAATGGGCGAAGTAGTTGACGGACAATATCAAAAATATTCGGTTGAGACCGGTGATTATATCCGTGAACATTTTTTCGGCGCTGATCCTGAGCTTTTATCAATGGTTGAAAAACTTTCAGACGAACAGTTGAAAAAAATGAAGAGGGGCGGACACGATCCTGAAAAAGTTTATACTGCTTTTAAAGCCGCAGTTGAACATACCGGCTCACCGACTGTAATACTTGCAAAAACAATTAAAGGTTATGGACTGGGAGAAAGCGGAGAAGGGAAAAATATTACGCACCAGCAAAAGAAATTGAATGAAGATGAGCTGAGCGAATTCAGAACCCGATTCGGTATTCCGATTTCTGATGAAGATGTAGCAAAAGCTCCGTTCTATAAACCTGCAGAAGACAGCCCTGAGATAAAATATCTTAAGAAAAGAAGGAAGGAACTGGGCGGTCCGGTTCCATCAAGAAGAACTGATATTCGTCCAATTAAAACACCTCCTGAAGATATCTTCGAAGAATTTTATAAAGGAACCGAAGGAAGAGAAGCTTCAACAACAATGGTATTTGTAAGAATTCTTGTAAAATTATTGAAAGATAAAGAGATAGGAAAAAATATTGTTCCTATTGTACCTGATGAAGCAAGAACATTCGGAATGGAGGCACTTTTCAGGCAGGTTGGAATATATTCCCACGCCGGGCAGCTTTACGAACCTGTTGATAAGGACAGCCTTCTTTATTACAAAGAAGCTAAGAACGGGCAGATACTTGAAGAAGGAATTACTGAAGCGGGATCGATGTCTTCATTTATTGCAGCTGGTACAGCATACGCAACTCACGGATTAAATATGATCCCCTTCTTTATTTATTATTCAATGTTCGGAATTCAACGTGTTGGTGATCTAATCTGGGCAGCCGGCGATATGAGTTGTAAAGGGTTCCTGCTTGGAGGAACTGCAGGCAGAACTACTCTTGCCGGGGAAGGACTTCAGCACCAGGATGGCAACAGCCACCTACTCGCTTATCCCGTTCCAAATCTTGTTACTTACGATCCAGCTTTTGCTTTTGAACTTGCCGTAATTATAAGAGACGGTATAAAGAGAATGTATGAAGATCAGGAACAGATATTTTATTACATCACTGTAATGAATGAAAATTACGCAATGCCCGAAATGCCGAAAGGTGCAAAGGATGGCATTGTAAAAGGGATGTATAAGTTTAAAGCTTCAAAAAAGAAAAACCTTAA
>DATFMR010000069.1:0-5471 GCA_035266865.1 Ignavibacteriaceae bacterium
ATCATAGTGTAAATAAGTCTAATTGATATATACAATTTAGATGTTTTCGTTTCATATCCGTTCGGGATTATATAGATGCAAACAAACCTACTAAGTTTTGATGTAATTATTTCTTAAATACTGCCCACTATTGCTTATGTACAGATTCTTTTGTCGGGATTTAAATTCAGTCTAACAAGGCAACGAAAAGTAATGATTTTTTTTCAAAATCAATTTAATATAAAAAGTAAAGACTAACAGAAAATTAAATATATTAAATGAGCTGAATAAGCGAAGCACATAGATTGGGAATCATCAGAAGAAACTGCGAGAAACAAACAGGGTTTAATAAAACATGGATAAAAAACTAAAAAGTAAAATATTAAAAGGTTCAGCCTCTACATCTATTGGAACCATTTCTGGAATGATATTTCAATTCTTTACTATAATGATTTTGACGCGATATGTGACGAAGGATGATTTAGGTATATATGTTTTAGTTTTGGTCATTGTAAATATGTTCACTTTGCTTGGTGGACTTGGGGTTGGACTTACTATGGTAAAATTTATTGCTAGTAAAAAAAAGGAAGAAAACCGAAATATTTTACTCCCTGTCCTATTGATAAGAGCCTTTGGCTCCTTATTATTCAGTTTGTTTTTTTTACTAACCGCCAAACATATTCTGCATTTTTTTGATGACAGAATACTTCAATATGGCTGGTACATAATAGTAATTTTTATTCTAGCAAACTACCGGGATTTGTTTTATCAATTAATGCAAGGGCTTAATCAGTTCAGACAGTATTCAATTGTAAATGTTGTTTCTTCAGTGTTTAGATTATTTATAGTAGTGCTTTTCCTATTATTTAGTAATCTGGATATTCGATTACTCCTAATAATAGAAATTCTTTCTACAGTGCAACCATTAATCCATCAGTTGCTTGTAATTCCATTTAAAAAATATCTTCACATAAAACCAAGCTGGGAAACATATAAGAAGATAATCAAATTTAGCTTTCCGTTATATTTAAATAATTTGGTTGTATTTATCAACGGCAGAATGAATATATTTATTATAGGGGCATATTTGAATCCTGCTAGCATAGCAAATTACGACATTGCAAGAAAAATGCCAACGGCATTTAATAAAATTTATGGATCTTTCATAATAGTCTACTTTCCTAACCTGGCAGCACTTTTTTCAGAAGAAAATAAAAAGCCTGCAGTTAACCTAATTGAAAAATCTGTAGGACTCTATTCCATTTCAATGGTCTTTGTGGTTTTATTCATATTCTTTTTCAGAAATGAACTAACTGTATTACTTTATTCAGAACTATATGCTGATGTTTCATTAGCATTTGCGTTACTTATGTTGAATTTTTTTATAGCGGGTCTAAGGTCTCTAATTAGTTATGCTTTTACACCTGCGGGTTACCCATCTGTACCAGTGCGAATAAATGCTTTCGGAAGTGTTATTAGCATTGGGTTTTCCTTTCTATTCATTCCCATCTATGGCTATATGGGAGCAGTATATTCCCTCCTGATAATGAATACAGCTCTAACATTTTTAACTTACAGGTACTCGGTAAAATATAAAATTAATCCCAAAATAAAATTATTTTTAAAGCCAATCTTTCTTTTTTTTATCGCACCACTTTCATTATTATTCAATGAACAAAATTCTTTGCTGTTAAATAGCCTGATGTTTATAATCGCTTTGATATTGGGGTGGATTATTAGCAATGAATTTAGATCAATTGTGGAACTTGTGATTTCGTACGCAAAGAGATTTGGTATTCGGCACAATTCATAGAGTTTATATGGATTAGAAGGAAATTAAAATAGTTGACTCTTTAACACGGAACTTGAAGGAGCTTATAAATGCTTAGTGTAAAGCAGCAAATAAGCTAGTATCCTAAGTGAGCATTTAGATTTGGTGCATAGAGCAAGAATACGTGCTCTAAATTTAGGACTATAAACCGAAGCGACTTTCTACTTAAACTTCAAGCAGAAAGTCAGACAATTTATGCATAGTTTTCTTTTAGAAGTACTTACAACTCAAATAAACCAGGAGTTAAAAATCTAGAAAAAATTTTGCCGCCTGTATATGATATAATACTATGAAAACAATTCATTGTATCGGAAAATTTTTCTTACATATATGCACTAATTATCTTCTTGATTTCCCCATTTATTTTTTCACTCTAAAGAATTTACAAAAAATAATTCTAGAAGAATATCACAAGAAAATATTTAGGTTTAACTGCACTAACCCGCTTTTACTATGATTATATCACGTATATTCTACCGGTTATTATTACTTCTAATAATTTTATTATACTTGATTAAAGGATTCCAAATTTTATAAACAAAGATTTTATGAATATTATTTATATTTTAATTAAATGGCACTATATTTGCAGGCAGAGGTACCTGTTCTTTAGATCTAGCTCCTTATGACTAAATCCAATGATTTAATTCTGTGAAATTAGCAATTTAATTAATCTGATTTCTACCTAAAAAATTTAGGCTAATATGATGTGGAAAGGACCAACTATGAAAAAACATTTAACATATCCTGTCATTCGCTCAATATTCCGATTACCTATTTTAATTATTTATTTTCTATTTTCTGGATTCTTACCGTCTATTTATGCGAATACCTATTATGTATCAGCAACAGCAAGTGGGTCAGGTAGCGGATCAAAGTCTAGTCCCTGGACCATTTATCAGGCCGCCTCAAATGCTACGGCAGGAGATACGGTATTCTTAGCAGCGGGCACCTATGCTTTAAATTCCGTTTTATCTTTCAATAATTCTGGAAGTGCTTCTAACCCGATTGTTTTCAGAGGTGTGAGAATAGATGAAGATGAACGTACAACAACTACGGGAAATACCTATTTAAGACAAGACAATTCAACTACTGGCGGACAAATAAGTATTAGCGGTAGTTATGTAACTCTTGAGAATATGGTAATAAGGCAACAATACCCTAAGTATTTAATAACGATAGGTGGTTCACACGCTACTTTGGACTCAGTGGTAACACAATACCCATCAAATGTTAGCGATGGCAGTAATCACACAATAAAAACAACAGCAGATTATACAACATTGAGATATTGTTATTTCTGGCGTTCACCAAGAACAGTAGTCTGGGTTGAACCGATTTATCCTAATACTTGCGACTATTTTTTAATGGAACATACTACTATAGCCGGCTTTGATAATCATTATGCTATACAACTTATGCCGCAGACCAGAAGTACTCCAGTGCCTAAAGTAACAAATGCCATAATTAGAGATTGCACTTTTTTAGATGGAGGATATGAATCATCACTATATATCAGAAATGTTTTTAATTGTAGAATTTACAATAATCTTTTTATTAACTCACTTGGTAGATATGCGGACTTACAGTTATTTATTACTGACGGTATAGTCCAAGAAGCCGGATATGATGCTGCAAGTATTTTTGCAAATAACACAATTTATAGCACTCTCGTAGGTGGTTCGGGTGTAAAATCCGCATCTTCTATCTTACTAATGGGTGACAGTAACCAAAATGGATGGACAATAAAAAATAATGTTTGTTCAGTAGCCGATGGAACAACACCTTATAGGTATGTCCCTAATACCACTACAACCGCTGGACAAGGCTTTAGTATTGATTATAACCTTATTTATGTTTGGAATAAATCAGTAACATCATTATCCAGTTCTTGGACGTTACCTAATAGTAGTAGCACTACTTCATATAGTTGGAGTGGTTGGCAGTCAAGAGGATTTGATACTCATAGTATAATAGACGCAAATCCTAATTTTGTAAATCCTACAACAAATCAGTCCACTTGGAATTTTAAATTAGGCACGAATATAACTGGTGAAGATTTATCTTCCTGGGGAATAACAACTGATCGTGATGGTAATCCAAGAGACCCTAATAATCCAACAATAGGAGCATTCGAATTTACAAATGGTGGAGGAGGGGGCAATATCCGGCCAAATCCACCTGCTGGTCCTACTCCAACAAATGGAGCAATAAATCAGCCTATTAGTTCGACACTTAGCTGGAATTGCTCAGATCCTAACGGAGATCCGTTGACATATAGTGTTTACTTTGGAACAACTAGTAACCCTCCTTTAGTCGCAAGTAATCAATCAAATGCTAGCTACGTTCCAGGCCAGTTAAATAACAACACAACTTATTATTGGAAAATTGTAGCAAAAGATAATCTCGGTGCAACTACTTCGAGCCCTATCTGGAATTTTTTAACAACAGGTGCTACTGGTGGTGGTGGAAACGATGTTATTCCTCCAAAATTAATACGAGTACAATGCACTCAATCTGACGTGGTGGTGCTTGACTTTTCTGAACCACTAAATAAAAATTTGGCAAGCAATGTGGGAAATTATGTAATATCTAACCAAATCCATGTGCTTAGTGCTAAGATAGATTCATCACTTGATAGAATAACTTTAACAACAGATGCAGCAAATGTAAACCAGCTATATACAGTTACAGTAAATAATCTAGCTGATACTGCTGGTAATTTAATTTCTTCTCAAGCACATTCTTTATTTTATAAACTCCTTGAAGTTGGTTCAACCGGTTATACCAATTATTTAATTGATAACGTAGAAGCATCGTCAACATCAGATACTAACACTAGTGCATCCAAAACATTGGATGGCCTGGTAAATGGTGATCCAGATCCTAATTCAAGATGGGCATCACAAGCCATGCCGCAGTGGATTCAATTTGACTTAGGGGCCCCCCAACCTGTTAATATAATTGCTGTTTCGTTCTACCAGTGGAATAATGGACGAATATATAATTATTCAATTGAAACATCAGATGATTCTGTTAAATGGCAACAAGTAGTCACCAATGCAAGTTCTAGCAGTCAAGAATGGACAATCAAAGACTTTACAAACTTGACTACCCGCTACATAAGAATAATTTGTTTAAGCAATAATCAAGGGGACTGGGCAGGAATTTGGGAAGCCCGTATCCTCAAATCGGATAAAGCAACACCCATAGAAATAAGCAATAATGTACCTCAGAGTTTTGCGCTTGAACAAAATTACCCAAATCCTTTTAACCCAACAACTAATATTAGATTTTCAATTCCGCAAGAAAGCTTCGTAACTCTGAAAGTATATGATATTCTGGGAAATGAAATTGCAACATTAGTAAATGAAAGGAAACCACGGGGAACCTATAATGTAAAATTCAATGCAAGTAATTTGGCCAGCGGCATATATTTTTGTAGAATCCAGGCAAGCAATTTTATTAGTACAAGAAAAATGATACTATTAAAATAACCTTTAACTTCTTTGTCAGGATAGCCTGCTTGACCTGCCCCCAGTTTTATGTGCCAATGATAAGTTAGTTTCTTTCCATTATCAAGCATTGACCACCTGATATGGAATAATTATTTCCGGTGCCGGAGGTCTATAGCCTAATGCGCTGTGTGGTCGGAGAGTAT
>DATFMR010000070.1:0-3191 GCA_035266865.1 Ignavibacteriaceae bacterium
GAATATTAAAATCAAATATTTTATGCCGTAAAGAAAGATCAAAAAATTAGAGATTTAATGTATAATTAGGATCATCCACCTTTACCCGGTAAGCAAGTTTTATCAGATCAGTTAATTGTTAGGGTGTGAATTCAGCCAGCAATAAAGTTAATGAGCCCTTTAATCATCAAAATTTATCTAACGGCCCACCATAGGACGGGTAAATCGATTCTGGTGAGTTAACGGTCTGAGGGAATTAGTATTCAGCTAATATATTTCATCCTTCAGGGAAAAGAGGACAAGGAAATTATGAATGTTAAATTATGAATGGAGAAATAATAATTTACAATAAATATCCCGGATGCCAGATGGCGGATACAGAAGTTGGAAGTAAGGAGACCGGAAAGGTTAGAAATTTAAAATATAGAAGCTGGACAGATCTTCAATATCAAAAGTTTAAGATTCCTAATTTTATTTAGCAAATGATAAAATGTGCTAATTTCTGCATTTTAGTGGTTTAAGGAGTTTTTGGATAAAAATAACATTGCGATAATGTAAGTTATTGTTTACAAAATATTGTATATTTGTAAAACATAATTTACGTTATGAAGGAGAATAAAATATGTTATCACCAAATATTAAAAGAATTCTTACCGATCTTGGCGAGAATATTAAACTGGCCAGACTTAGAAGGAAACTAAGCACAGAGCAAGTATCTGAAAGGGCAGGAATCAGCCGCCCTACTTTATCAGCAATAGAGAAAGGAAAACCCAATGTAAGTATTGGGCTTTATGCCCAAACTCTCTTTGTTCTTGGATTGGCTGAAGATTTGTTAAAAGTAGCCAGTGATGATGAACTGGGACGTAAGTTACAAGATGCAAAGCTAACTGTAAAGGAAAGAGCTCCAAAAAGAAAATATGGAAAATAAAATATGGCAAAGGTAAACACAAGAAAAGAAATATTTGTATATGCAGACTGGAAGGAAATAAAGGAACCATTCCATATGGGAGTATTATACTCTGAAATAATAAGAGATGATGAGATATTTTCATTTGAATATTCGGACGATTGGTTAAAGTCAGAATTTTTGCAGGTTCTAGATCCTGACCTGCAATATTATGCCGGGACGCAATATGTGGGGAAAAATAAAAACAATTTCGGAATGTTTCTGGATTCATCGCCAGACCGCTGGGGACAAGTTCTAATGAAGAGACGTGAAGCAATAATGGCTAGAGAAGAAAACAGGCCGGAAAGAACCTTAATGGGATCTGATTTTTTGTTAGGTGTATTTGATGAACATAGAATTGGTGGCTTTAGGTTTAAGCTTGATAAAGATGGTGACTTTTTAAATGACGACAGAAAGTTTGCTGCACCACCGTGGACATCTATCAGAGAATTACAAGCAGCAAGTCTCAAAATAGAAGAAGAAAAGGTTGATGATCCTGAATATCTAAAATGGTTAAATATGCTAATTGCTCCAGGTTCTTCCTTAGGCGGCGCACGCCCAAAAGCATCAGTAATAGATGAAAAAGGAGAACTATGGATAGCCAAATTTCCGAGTGCTAATGACACAAAAGATATAGGCGGATGGGAAATGGTAGTTAACAAACTTGCTGAAGACTGCGGAATTAATGTCGCTGAGACGATAATAGAAAAGTATTCAAGCAATTATCATACATCCCTGATAAAAAGATTTGACAGAATCGGAAAAGAAAGAATTCATTTTGCATCTGCAATGACAATGCTGGGTTATACAGATAACAGAGATTCGCACGCAGGTGCAAGCTACCTGGAGTTAGTAGAATTCTTAAATCAACATGGAGCAAGGGTTAATGAAGATTTGGAAGAGTTATGGAAAAGAATAGTTTTCAGCATTTGTGTTTCAAACACAGATGATCATTTGAGAAATCACGGATTTATCCTGACAGCAAGCGGTTGGGTACTTTCCCCTGCTTTTGATATTAATCCAAATGAAACCGGCACAGGATTGAGCCTGAATATTTCCGAAACAGATAATTCACTGAATTTTGAACTAGCCCTGGATGTAGCGGAATACTTTAGACTAAATAAGGATAAAGCTGAAAAAATAATTAAGAATATTCAAAATATTGTTAGCAGTTGGCAAAGCGTTGCTGACAAATTTGATATTCCAAAATCAGAGCAGCAAACTATGGCCAGAGCATTCAAAGTATAGTTTGAATAAAAAGTAATTTAAGGAACTACTGCTTCACCAACTTAAAATCACTCTCTTTCAATTTATCAAACAAAGATCAAAATTCAATCTGACACGAACACAATCTTCGGTAGTATTTTTCTTTTAGAACGCAAGAAAAGCAATTGCATAGAATGTTATTGTTATAAAATCAGTATGCAAAAATGTAAAAAATTGTATTTATATTTGCTGGATTTGTTTATAGTCCTAATTACATTAAGTCTTATTGAGTATGCCAATATTAAAGCCAAAACTTTTTACAACATTAAAAGGTTATAATAAAGAACAATTTATTTCTGACATAACAGCGGGAATAATAGTTGGTGTAGTAGCTCTGCCTTTGAGCATTGCGTTTGCAATAGCAAGCGGTGTTGCCCCGGAGAAGGGGCTGATAACCGCAATAATAGCCGGATTCATAATTTCATTTTTTGGAGGAAGCCGTGTACAAATTGGAGGGCCTACCGGCGCTTTTATCATTATTGTTTATGGTATAGTTCAGCAGTACGGGACGACCGGACTGGCGGTTGCTACTGTTATGGCAGGAGTAATACTTATTCTTATGGGTTTTGCCAGGTTCGGTGCATTAATAAAATTTATACCCTATCCAATTGTAGTAGGTTTTACAAGCGGCATAGCCATTTTAATTTTTTCAACACAGATAAAAGATTTTTTCGGGCTCCAGATTAAGAATATACCTTCAGAGTTTTACGAAAAATGGATCGTTTATTTCAGTTTAATTGATTCAACAAATTTTTATGTACTTGGTACCGCATTGGTTTCATTATTAATAATGATTTACTGGCCCAAAATTACTCACCGTATTCCAGGTTCGATCATTGCAATACTGGTTAGCACGATTGCAGTTTATTATTTAAAACTACCTGTAGAGACTATCGGGACAAAATTCGGTGAAATATCATCCAGCCTACCACACCTTACACTTTACGACATAAATTTTAAGATCATTAGAAACCTTATTGCGCCTGCAACTGTAATTGCA
>DATFMR010000071.1:0-19273 GCA_035266865.1 Ignavibacteriaceae bacterium
ATACTCTCCGACCACACAGCGCATTAGGCTATAGACCTCCGGCACCGGAAATAATTATTCCATATCAGGTGGTCAATGCTTGATAATGGAAAGAAACTAACTTATCATTGGCACATAAAACTGGGGGCAGGTCAAGCAGGCGAACAGCAGTTTTTACAAACTAGTTCTATTCCCTTTAATCCTTCAACAGCTATTAAATTTTATCCCATAACGCTATGGATGTAGGCATAAAGATATACGATTAATTTGGAAGAGAGTAACAACCTTGTATAAGCAGTAAACTACTGCGGGATATAACATTGATTACAGAAAAGGAAAGAACAGTAGAAGTAAGAATGTTCACAGCGGCATTTATCTATACAGATTAACCGCTGGAAGTTTTAAGAAAAAAATGAATTTACCTAAGTAAATTTTAGCTGGTTTCGTATTCTGCTTCAGCATCCTGTTTCCAGAGCTGTGCAAATAAAATCAGATATGAAATAGCTACCATCGCACCGGCTTTCCCAGCGAAAGCAATTAAATATGACTCGCCTGTATTCCCTATCAAAGCAGCTATAATGAGCCACTTCCACGGATTAGGAAAATTAAGATTCCGCATACTGACAAAATACCTAATTATCATCGCCAAAAATATTACAAGTCCAATTAAACCAACTTCGTTAGCTATATCTATATAACCATTATGAGATTCATTTGGAATCCATATAAATATCTGATAAATATGTTCAAGATATGGAGACGGAGGACTGACGCTCCAAAACGCTTGGTAACCAGTTCCCAGTAAGAGATGGTGTGAAATACTGATAAACATAGTAGCCCATAGATCTGTTCTTCCAGTGAAGGTTGGGTCCTTTCCTATCGCATCTGTAACTACAGCAACTAATTCAGGAATAACCAAAAGAAAAATTGTAACCATACTTATGCTGAATAAAAGAATTATGGTCGAAGCAGTACGGCCAAGTCCAAGCGGCTTAAATATTTTATCAGCTGACAATAATGAACCGAAAAATACAATTATTAGAAAATTTGAAATTGATGTCATGCTTCCAGCCCCGAGTAAAAGGGCAACTGAAAATAGCATTGCTAATGCTGCAAAAAATCTGGCATACCCTATCTCAAATTTATAAATAAAATAACTAAGTATTATACACACTACAGCCGCACTACCAAGACCATTTTTAGTATCTTCAAAACCTCTCCAAGTATGGAACGTTGGATCTTTAGCTCCGGGTATTACAATACACCCAACAACTGACAGGAATATGTATAAATACAAAAGTGGTTTAATAAAGCTTAGTATTTCCTTAGTTGAAGTTGTGTGAACAAGTAGAGAAAATGTAACTGTAATTAAAGTTAAGGTCCTAAAAAAGCGTTTTGCAGAGTCCAGGGGGCTATAGGACCAGAGAATGCTTAAAAAACACCATATTAAAAATATGGTTAATAATTTCTCCTTTTTTATTATTGCAACTGCATCCAGGCGCCTTACAAAAAGAGAAACCATAGATAATAGAAATATCAACGGATAGACTATTTGATTAACAATGTTAGATGATCCGCCCAATTTTGCTTCTGTAACCTTCTGTTGAAACGGCATCTTCGTACCAAAAAACATAAAAAACATATACGCCATAAAAGCAAATATTGCTATTTTAAAGTATACATTTCTCTCAACTTCATATTCTATTAACAAAAATAAACCATCTATTTAATTGAAAAAAATTAGAAGTTAATTTCGAACTAATTTCCTAAGAAATTCTTTTATTTAATAAAAATCGTTAATTGATTATTTGATAAATAAATTCCTAGGAAAGAATTTATAATTTATCTTTCTTAAGAATTATCTTCAATACTTATCACTTATCACTTATTATTTCACAATCTTATGAATAATTAAAGTGGAATACACCCCAGTAATCTGAGATGATTCTTCATAATATACCATAAAAATACTTACCTAAAATAAATGACAATATTGTCATGTCATAAGATAATAAGAATATTAATCCACCTTAAAGTTCGGTTGCAATTAAGAATTTGTTTTATTCTAGTCCAAATATTTCTTCCAAATCATTCTAGAATTTGCAAAACCAAACATCTAATAGATTTTAAAGTCATATATCCAGTTTCTAAAAAGATATTCAAACATTGAATTCCTTTATAAAAACCTATAGAGCCCCTTCTTTACTATACAAAAAATACCAATTTTCGTTTAAAGTAATCTAATGTTTTTTACCTATTAATGGAGAAAGCCTAGTTTAAAATTTACTTTTAATTTTTTATTAAATGCTTATATATTTTCGGTCGCACACATATGGTATTTAATTATTTTATTCTTATATTTTAGTGTGTTAAAATTATACAAATTTATCTAAAAAATTATGATAAGTATAATGCTTTCGAAAGAAATGACATTAAATCTTCTCGTTATTTACAGAGCATCATATATTTTTAAAAGGTTATTACTACATGAAGAATTTCGCCATAACCGGTATAGGGGGATATGTTGCACCAAGACATTTAAAAGCAATAAGAGATACTGGAAACAATTTAATTTCAGCCGTTGATCCACATGATTCAGTTGGTATATTAGATCAATTTTTCCCAAACACTAGTTTTTTCACTGAATTCGAAAGATTTGACAGGCATTTAGAAAAATTGAAGAGAAAAGGTGAAGAACACCGAGTACATTATTTAACCGTTTGTTCTCCAAATAATCTTCATGATGCTCATATTCGATTAGCCTTAAGAATTGGAGCAGATGCAATTTGCGAGAAGCCATTAGTATTAAATCCCTGGAATCTGGATGCTCTTCAGGAACTCGAAAGCGAAACCGGTAGTAGAGTTTACACAATATTGCAGTTAAGGGTCCACGATAGCCTGATTGAATTGAAAAAGAAATTGGAATCATCAAAAGTGTCAAAAAAATACCAGGTAAGTTTAACTTACATTACTTCGCGAGGGCTATGGTATGGCTTCTCGTGGAAGGGTGTGAAAGAAAAATCTGGAGGAATTGGAACAAACATTGGTATTCACTTTTTTGATTTACTTATCTGGTTGTTTGGCCCCGTCCAAAAAAGTGAATTATATCTATCGGAACCAAAAAAAATGGCAGGATTTATCGAACTTAAGAATGCAGAAGTTTCCTGGTTCCTTTCAGCAGATAAATATGATCTCCCTGCTAATCTCGTAGAGAAGAATATTCCGACTTTTCGTTCAATAGAATTTGACGGAAATGAAATTCAATTCAGCTCGGGATTCACAGATTTGCATACCAAGGTATATGAAGAAACATTGGCAGGAAATGGTTTTGGTATTGAGGATGCACGCCCATCAATCGAGTTAGTCCACGAATTAAGAAATTCTAAAATAGTGGAGAATAGCAACTCAGTTATTCATCCTATGGCTAAAAATTATTATCAAAGACAAAAATAATTATGAACTATTTTGTACATGAATCGGCATTTATTGATGAACCTGCTGATATTGGAGAAGGAACAAAAATCTGGCATTTTAGCCACATTCAGAGGGGAGCCAAAATTGGAGAAAACTGTGTTTTTGGTCAGAATGTGAACGTTGGCAATAATGTAAGCATTGGTAACAACTGTAAGATTCAGAACAACGTTTCAATTTATGAAGGTGTTACCCTCGAAGATTATGTGTTTTGTGGCCCATCTATGGTATTTACAAACATTCTCGATCCAAAATGCAAGTATCCGCAAGTTGGCTCAAAATTTTATATTAAAACTTTAGTCCGGGAAGGTGCTTCTCTAGGAGCAAATTGTACAATTGTTTGTGGCAACACGATTGGAATGAATTCTATGGTGGGGGCTGGTGCCATTGTTACAAGAGATGTCCCGGACTTTGCACTTGTTGTAGGAACACCTGCTAAAATTATTGGATGGGTAAGTGAGGCGGGGAAAAGATTGAATTTTGATGAGAATGGTGATGCATTTTGTGAAAAATCAAATAAAAAGTATAAGCTTATGAACGAAAGAGTTTTTGTAGCAAGCGATTAACCGTTACCTTTTCTTATCTAAAGCTTTAGATAGCACATTCTTTACAATTCTCGAACAAACATTATCAATCAAAAGTGTCCCCCCAAATGTTATTGAGGATGCAGAAAACATAATTCCCTTTCCATTTGGTTCTCTAATGATCATATTTGCCCCCCCACCCCTACTATTTGTTCCTTTTGCCAACAATACAATATCATTTGGAGCCGTTGACGATATTTTATCCGTTTCCCATCCCGAGCCTCCATTACCTGTCAGCGGTGCCATCCCGGGCTTGGAAGCAGGATCTACTTCAAAATCCAAATCAGTACCACCTTCAAAATGGTTTAAGCTATGCTGTGCAAATAAATGCCCTTTTTGAACTTCAGTATTAGCAAATACCCAATGATCAGCACTAACAACTTTAAATGGAGCACAGCTCCCATAACCCTTCATATCAAATCTAACACCTATAATTTGAGTCTCATCCTCTACAGAATCAGCAAATCTTAAGCTTGTACATCTCAGATCTCCTTTGTCCAAAAATTCAATTTCTCTGTATATTGAATTCCCTGATAAATTTAATATCGATCCACCATCATTATAAAATGTCTTCAACGCACTGAACATTTCCCTACTCCAATATTCACAGTGCGTGCTTAATACAACCACATCATAATTCTTTAATAAATCCGGATTATTATGTAATCCATATCCACTAATTAAATCATACGTAAATTTTTCCTTTTCAAGCCAAGCAAGAATTCTCCATTCTCCCGGTGCTAAATGGCTTGTATATTTATCTGTGACTATTTCTTCATTTATACTACAATTAGGATGTGGCCGTCTCAGAGACAATGGCCTAAATTGAAAAGCATTCGGATGATCTTTTATACTAACAACAGTACGTTTTCTTAATATATTTTTTGTAAATGACTTGATTGTTTCAGGAACAAATCTTAATCCTATTGATTTTAGATCATTTATTATCTGTGCAGTTTTGGGATTTTCAAAGTTTCTATACCTGCTGCGCCCCCCCCATATATTATAAGCCTGCCAATTGTTTGTACTGGCTAGAACCAAAATTCTTTTGTTTGAAAAATTATCGGCTTTATTTGGCTGCACAACAAATGTGATCGAATATTCTGTTTCATTATTGTTAAATAATTTAAGACTATACAAGCCGGATTCGGCATCAACTGGAATTTCATACGAAAATGCTTCTTTCCACATCAAGCCCTTATCCACAAAGAATTCATTAGGTATATTTTGAAATATAGCTGGAAAGCGTCCAAGTTTTAAAATTTCAGTATTATTAATACCATGTCTGATTAATCTGGCACTAAAGTCCTTTGGTGAATGTATAAATGCGGAAACTTTTTCACCTGGATTAAACCAAAGTTTATTTTGATACCCGATTAATTTATTCTCTAACAACCTAATTATTTTAGGAAATTCTACAGAGGCGTCAACTTCTTTTGAAACAAATCCCGTAATTTCAAAGATAGCACTGTAAACTTCCTTCCTGAGGTTTAATCTCCAAATTCCTTTAGCGGAAGAATAACTTGTTGAAAGCACGTTTTTGTTCCTGCCTTTCAAAATAATTTTAACGCCTCCTATCGGCTTACAAAGGAATGAGTCAGTTACTTTTCCAATTATTATATTTTCTTGAGACATTTTATCCTATAATGGAACTTATTATTTGTTTGTATTTATTATTTATGTATTCCGAACTGAATACATCAAAAGCATTATTGTTATCAAGTTCTCTTATTTTACTACGAAAATTAGTACTATTAGATGAAAGATTTTTTATACCTTCAGCTATGGAATCCACAGATAGCGGATCAACGCCAACACCGACACCTTCAAACATCCCATCAAATCCCAAACGATCTTTAGAGTACATTATTGGTGTTCCATTCATAAGTGCTTCGGCATAAACCATTCCAAATGATTCACTAATACTGGGCAAAAGAAAAGCTTCTGCATTTGCATAGTGTTCATCAATCAAGCTGTTTTCAACTTTGCCGAGAAAAGTTATTCTATCTTTCAATTCCAATTCATCTACCCATTCCATTACCTTGTACATATAATCGCCTGTACCAATTATCTTTAATTTAAATTCTCTGTTATTTAATTTTTTAAATCCCAATAGTAATCTTTTTAAATTTTTTCTTTTCACAGACCTTTTATCCATTCTAAGAACTGTAACAAAATTGTTCTTTACAACATGCTTATTCTCAGTATCGGTTTTTCTTTCCACAATATTAGGAAGAAATACTAGTTTATCTTTTATATGTTTTTCAAAGAAATCAGTGCCAAGAATTTTTTCCAGTCTTAATGTGATCTGAGGTATTAAATAGAAAATTTTTTCACATTTAATTATCAACGGTTTAAAATGCTTTATCAATCCTCGTTTTTTATTTAATACCATCGTATCCGTTTGCCTGACAGTTACAATAAAAGGAAGATCATACTTTAAAGCTATTTGGTATCCTACATAACCATCAAATGTCATTTTATGAGAATGAATAAGTTTAGTAGAATTAATTCTAAACAAACCAGAACTATCCGCATCGTAAATTTTTTTTACAACGCGGTTTTGGCTCATTCTAAATAATAAGCCAAAGGGTAGACCAAAAGAATCTATAACAAGATGGTTTTGAGATATTAACTCAGATTTCTCTTCAAATAGAATGGGAGTTCTTAAAATATCAATAACTGATATGTTTGAGAAATTTTGATTTAGTTTAATCAGGTTCCGAACTGCAGAAGTCTTTTCTCTATTATGTCTATCTCTAAGATCGTATGTAATATGTAAAATGCTCAAGTAATTTAGACTGTCCCTAATATTAGATAATAATTTGCAGCTAAAATATAAAAATCATTTCCATTTTTATAGATTAATTTTGCCATATTATGTCGAAATCAAAATTAAAAGTCATAATATGATCACTATTTCTATATTGATTCATAAACCAATGTCTGCTTCGAGTATTGAATGAAGACAGTTATAGCTTTTTCCAGTATCTCCAACTCATCTTCTACTTGTCTAGATTGTTATTTTAGCTTCATTAAATCTTCTGAAATCTCTTCTTTCCGAGGACATGCAATTCAACTTTTCGACACCCTCATAGAGAACTATAAATTGATTTAAAACCGATTCTCATTTTTATGAACAATCTTTTGGGGTATTTGCCTTCCTTTCAGAATTATGATGACACCTCGTTTATACTCATTTGATAAGTCCCCGATTTTTTTTCATACTCTTTAGTTATCTTAATCTTATAGGCATAAATTTAATGACTCTTGTGTCCAGATTATGAGTTTAGGTATAAACCAGAATATTTTTATCCGTAAATAATTCAATTTTTTATCTTCTATTTATCAATTCATTTATCATTTTGTCAAGGGAATATTTCCTAACAAAATTTTGCGTAATAACATTATTTTCATATTTAAATGAAGGATCAATTATTCTAGGCGAAAGATCAACATATTCTGCATTTAATTTTTTATTAGAGACACTTTCAAACCTTTCAGATATTTCCCCATTTTCATAACCTTTGCCTCCAATTAGTATCTTAGCTTCTTCAAAATTCAACGAGGCACTAATTATTAAGTCTATTGCTTCTTTTATATATAAAAGGTCTGTACTATGATTTATATTGATTTTTATCCTTTTATTCTGAAATCCACTCATATATAATTGACTCATTAACTGCGACGGATTTTCTCCAACAGAAGCCACTGAAGAAAGACGAATATTAAGAACCCTAAAATTTGAATTGTGGAAGAATAAATTGAAATATTGTTCCGCAAGCAGTTTCGTTAATCCATATGCAGAAACTGGCTGTGGATAACTTAATGAGTCAACAGGACTTTTGTTTAAATGACTAAACACCTTAATAGATGAAATATTTATAAATTTTTTCAGGTTTTTATCTTTTAACCAAGCCCAAAAGAATTCATTAATAAAAATTGAATTAGAAAGTTCGTGGTTTAATTGTCCAGTAAAAGTAAGATTTCTTTTAACCGACCAATGAAAATTTATTACATAATCCGGAATTTTCAAACTATCAAGTTCATAATACGAAGATACCCTAACAGGCTTTGTTTTAGCCAGCCAAGGAACTCTTTTCGGTTTTAACTCACAGTTATTGAAGACAATTGGGATAATTGTAGCCCCTAATTCTTCCAACCTAAAGCATATCTCGGTACCCAGTCTTCCTGTTGCTCCTGTAATAAGAAAAGTTAAATTATTCAAATTCATTTATTCCCAATTTTTTAGAGTTTCGCCTTTTAGTAATTCTTCAGGCGTAAAAGGTAAAGATTTAAACCATTTTACAGTGCTTTCTATTCCACTTTCTATACTAACCTTAGGAGATTGACCCAAGATCTGTTTGAACTTCGTGTTGTCTCCTAAATGCCTTTGTACATCACCTGGTCTTTGTTGTTCATATTTTATATATTTTGATTTATCTAAAGAAAAATTTTCACAAATTAATTCGGCGATGCTTTTTATGGTGGTTTCATGACCGCTACAAAAATTTATTTCCATCTTTCTGGCCTTTGGATTTTCTAATAAGGTTACCACAGCTTCTGCAATATCATCAACATAAATAAAATCTCTAGTTTGGTTCCCATCGCCAAAAATTACTAAAGGTTTTTTATTCATTGCCCTGACAATCATTTTAGGAATCAATTCGCCTCTAAATCCTTGCCAATGTGAGTTTGGCCCATACATATTAAATGGTCTCATTGTAACCCAGGGAAGGTTGAATGTTCTACCATATGAGAAAACATATTTATCTTGTGCAACTTTAGCAGCAGCATAAGGCGTTTCTGGATTTAATGGATGGGCTTCATCCATTGGGACATAATTTGCAGTACCAAATACTTCGGAGGACGAACAATTTAAAAACAGTTCTACATTATTTCTAAGTGCAGAACTCAGACAATTTAGGGTTCCATTAATAATTACATCATTTACTCGAATTGGTTCTTTTATTGATTGTCTTAATCCCAAGACAGCAAAGTGAATAACAATTTGACAATCTCTCATTACTTTATCAACAATTTCTTTGTCCGTAATATCTCCTTCGACTATCTTTAACCCTGAAAAATCATTAAGATCACTTAAATGAGACCGTTTTCCGTTTGAGAAATCATCCAGGATGGTCACTTCATACTCTCTCTCAAGTAACAATTTAACTGTTCTAGAACCAAGAAATCCTGCACCACCCGTAACAACAATTTTCTTTTTGCTCATTTTAATTTCCTCCCATATTAATAAAAATAAATTTACTACATTCTGACTTTTTTAATAAAATTAGGATCGTCTCTAAAACCCGGTTGTTTTTAGATATATGATTAATAAATCATTGTAAAATTTTCTGTTTTTAACAACTTTGGCCTTGCCATTATTTTTCTTTTATTCCTTAATATAAAATATTTAAGAGATGCGAAAAATTTTTACACTAATGTGCAATAAATCAAATTAGTTTTCCCTAAAGCGCCGGCTTTTTAGTCCCTCTCACTAGTATACATTTTCTTAAAAATTTAGTTGCTTTCTCAGTCATATTATTACTAATTATTCAAGAATTAGATTATCATATAAGGAAATATAACGGTTCCGCATAACTATGCCGGAAATATCTGATAATTTTTGGTAAGCCTCATTAACACGGCTTTTAGCCAAGCTAGGACTAGAGCATATAAATAAAATAGAATCTGCAATTTCCTGGGGATCACTATCTTCTAAATATGTAATGCAGTTGTCACCAAATGTTTCGTATAAGTCCTTTAATTTTGTTGAAATGACTGGTACACCAGTTGCAATATATTCAAAAGCTTTGGTAGGCAAAGCAAGATTCATATAATCAGTTTGAAGATAAGGTACTATTCCAATATCGTGATTATTTATTAAATCCGGTATTTGCTCCAGGCTAATTTTATCATTAAGTTTTACATTTTTACTTAAATTGAGATCAGATATTAGATTCTTTAATTTAACAAGATATTCATCCTCATATTTTCCATAAATATTAAATATGCTGCCAGGAACATTCATTAAAAGAATCGGCATGGCGCTAATTACATTATGCAAACCAAATCTCTCTGAAATTGTACCGTGATAAATTAGTCTTGCACCGTTTGTAATTTTTCTAAATTCCCTTATACTATTAAATTTAAACAAATTTTCATTTGCAGTATTTAGTACAAGTGTTATTTTATCTGGACTATTTCCTCTTTGAACTAATCTATCTTTGCATGTATCGCTAACCGTTATCAATTCATCAGCCAATTTACAAGAATACTGTTCCAATTTACTTAAAATAAATTTCAATGGCCTATTTTTTTTACCGGGCCATTTATCCTCAAACAGATCTACGGAGGGATCATGAATATCTAATATAAGTTTCACACCAAACATCTTGTGCAAAATACCAGCAAAGATTAGATAATCGGGTAAATTATGAGCTTGAATCACTTTATATCTTTTAGATAGTGATAGGAGTAATAAACGTATGAATGCATATGCTACAAAAACAATGGATTGAAGAAAATACAAAAATTTACTTTCTCTTGATGGCGCATTCATAATTCTATAGGCAGTTACATGTCCAATTTTTTCCTTTGCTGCTTGCTTTCCTGAATACCTACACAAAACATCTACTTCATATCCTGCTTGCTCTAAAGCTTCTGCCTGCCTTCTGATCCTTGGATCACCCGGATAAGAAGCCATTGCGATCATACAAATTTTTTTACAATTATTATCTTTGGCCATAAAATAGAAAGTAGTTTAATGCAGAGCAATTAGTTTTGATTGATGTTCAAAAGTCAATTTTGATAAGTCCTTTGAAAACACACATAATATTAGTATATATATCAAATTCAAAATATCTAGGATGAATATTTATCAAAACTATTCCGATTTATTAGCAATTTAATCAGGTTATTCAAACTTTCCTGAATATTTTTCAGCATAAGTAAATTCTTATTCTAAATTATAGAGTAATTAAATAAATTTACTCTCCAATTATTATTTTTCTATTCTGATTAAACAAAGAATCCATTTTTAATGCAAGTTCACTAGGCAGTATGTTTAGAAACTGTCCAGGATATTTATCTTTAACATATTTTAATAAACTAACATAATGTTGAACGGGAAACTCTTCCTGTCCTGGCTTTCCGTCAAAACATAAATAGTCAGGATGCACATTCACCAAAGCCATTCCTCCATTTTCAGCAATCCAGTCAAGTTTTTGTGTCCATATATCAATATTCTTTTCCTTCATTAATATAAAGAGTGTAAAATCCTGAACAAGGGTATATGGAAATTCCCAGTATTCCTGATTACTATCTTTTTTAATTACACGAAAGGGAAATATAGTTTTCATTCCATCAGCCTGTGGTTCAAAAGGATCGGTATCGAATGTGGAAAGATCATATTTGACATTAAGATCATGAATCCACTCCAGATTATGGTGCATAGCAGGAGCTCTAAAACCAGTCACATTCCATTGCTCTATATATTCATTAATTTTCTTTGCCCTTTCAGCAAATATTCGTTTATTTGAAAAAAGCTTACCATCGTGATTCAGTCCGTGAACGCCCACTTCAAAACCAAGTTGTACAAGCTCGTTCCTGACCTCAGTTGAAACGTTATATCTTTCTGGAACAAAATTAAAAGATGATACAAATCCCAATTCTTTTTCCAGCAATGCTAATTTTAAGGACTTATCGTGTCCACCTTGTAATTCTACATCGTGTGTTAATACAAACGCAAACTTTTTATTTTCAGGCCAGCCTCTCCAAGTTTTCGGTTTTACTTCAGAAGATCTAAAAATAGGCCATACATCTTTGTACTTTATACGTTGTATTCTAACTATATTTTTTCTTAGAAAAATCTGAAATGATCTTGGTATCAGCGGTTTTACAAAATAAAATAATTTTTTGATCATAAGTATTTAAAAATTTGCGTTCCGATTGTAGAAGTAACTTTTAACGGCAGTAAATTCCACAAATTTTTAAGTAGTCCTTCTTTTATTCCTGAATCAATATTATCTTCATCTTTATTTTTGAAATCGGGGAAATAATAATGATACATATCTAGTTTATTTGATGACCATTTTTCCTTATAAGCTGCTAATCCTTTCTGTCCCTTAGTGACTTCTCCCCAATCATAAATTTCAAATCCTTTTTTTTGTGCATCATGGATTACAGTCCAATGAATTAAATCGTTCGGTCTTAATTCAAAATCATTTCTGTCACTCCCATTAAAAGCATAAACTACAACTTTATTAAAAGTTAAGAAAATACTTCCTGCGATGATCCTTTGCTTTCCATCTTCCTCCAATTCAGCAAAAACTAATTGCATTAAGCCCTTAGGTTTTAGGTTTTTCCATAGGCTTTTAAAAAAGCGTAATGATCTCGGTGGTGTTGTATGAAATTTCATTGTGTCAAGATACAATTTATACCAGGCTAAAATGTCTTTTGCAGATTCAGAATACCTAATTCTAACCCCACTTTTAAGCGCCTTATTAATTCCCCATTTAATTTTTGTATGATTCTTTGAGTTACCAAATCTTAATTTTTCAGGATATTTGGGTATATCAGTAAAATAAAATTCACGCCAGTAGTATTTAGATAATGCAGGTATTCGTTCATTCAGTTCGTCATTAAAAGACTTGATTTGTAGTCTATACTTTGAATTTTCCTTACTAATTTTAATTGCTTTGCTAAGCAATATATCAGCAATTTCTTTGTTTGACGCGACCGGACCCCCAACTGGTGTTCTGGGTAAAGAGGAGATGCGCTTTGTACCAAGAGCTCCACCAATCCCGAATGGAACACCCTTCGTAAATTGGAGAGGCATAATACCTACAATCAGTCCTCTATTATCCAGATAGGCTAGTTTTATTGTTTTTTGATTTGTTTCTTCTTCAAGCACTTTAAACCAAGAAGGATGGTAATAAATGGAACATTCAGCGTTTTTCAGAATAAACTCAATCCATTTCTCATCAAAGCCAGCATCTACTTCTTTTATAACATATGATTGTTCTTTTGAAATATTACTTACCTCAGTTCTCAAATAATGTTAAAAAATTATATTAATGTTACTAATTCTTAATCTCGTCTGCTTTCCCAAATAATGATTTAATCCCATAAACTATTGCCATTTTTAACTCTATAAGAAATGGAAGCGGATCTTTGAATGAGATAACAGAATAGAATTTTTTCCCTTTCATTGATTTTATCCACTCCTTAAAACTTAGATTACCAGCTTTCCAATAATTATAGGCAGACTGTAAATCCGCTCTTAAATGAATCCACTTAATACCTTTAAAAGTCTGTGTTCTTGTATCAGGTAATTTCAACCCCAGGCAATCACAATACATAGTATAAATCAGATCGACGCCGCAAGCCTCAGCTAACGCTGAACGTCCAGTAGGCCTTCCAATATTTGGTTCAATTATATAATAATTTCCTGATCTGATATCCTTCTTAATTTCTACATATCCCAATCCAACATAATTGACTTTCTTAAATAAATCAGTTGTTACATCCAGAACAGTTTTATCAATTATATCTATACCCAAGCTCGTGTTTCCAGTAACAATTGGCCATTGTCTCAACTTTTTTGCAGTAAAATCAGCAAGTGACTCGGAGTTTTTATTATAATAGCTATTACAAGAGTAAAGAGTTGTATCATCACCCTCTATCCATTCCTGTAACATCAATGTTTCGCTCCAACCACAAATCCGGTCGTACATCTTCAAGAATTCATCCTTGTTTAAAACTTTGAATGCTTTTAATTTCGTGTTTTCTTCCCACTTAACACTTTTCATATGAGGTTTAAGAACACATGGAAAGGTCAATTTATCGCCGGCTTCCTCTGCATCTTTTCTATTTAGTAACAATTGGAATTTTGCCACAGGTAAATTATTTACTTTAGCAAATTCATAAAACCGAGGTTTATTCATTAATAATTCCACAGTTTCTTTTGCAGGGAGAGAAATGTGATAGTACGGTTCAAGTTTTTCCCTATTTTGTGAAATGAGTAATACGCTATTATCCTGGCAAGGATAGAGAACAGCTTTCTGATCAAATTCTTTTCCAAGTTTAATAAGATTTTCAATCAGTTCCTCGGTCATTCTTCCGCTTGGGATAACTTTTTCACAAGCATTTGTTTTTGCACAAAAATGATCGAGGTTTTCTGCCATACCGATAACGGGGATGCCTCTATCAGCCAATATTCTGGCTGTTTGTAAACCAGTTAAATAATCCAGATTAATTAAAACAGCATATGGTTTGTTTTTCATTCTTGAAGTTTTCATGTATTATTCATAATATTATTATACTATTGATACTGCTAATTGATGAGCTTATTTTTATTTAGGAAATGACTTGTCTTGCCAAAAACATCAGCAAAAACTATATCTATTGGCTGTGTTGCATCAATTACATAAAAATTCTTAAATCCGCTACCAACTTTCATATAATTTTCGTTTCTCTTCTTTAAATAATCAATATCTGCTTCTTTTTTTCTCTCAAAAAGAACCTCCGGTGGTGCGTACAAAAGGAAAACTAGTTCTGGCTCACTAATAATTTTATTAACTAACCACACATAAATTTTCCATGTAAAACGCTGACCCTTTAGCTCTTTCTTTGTTTGATTTTTTGGTAACTCAAAAATAAAATGCCTGTCATAGAGAACAGTATATCCCCGTAATTGGAATATCCAAGATATTGCTTGTCTATAAAATGCTTCTGCTATTCTGTTAATCATCCTAGCCGTTGCAGCTAATTTACCCCTGGTATCCAAATTACGATTATCATTAAGCTCATGTAGTGAAAGATTTTTTAACTTCACATTTTTAAGATTTTTATTTCTCTTTTTGTATTTCACTAATTTAAAATAATAAATCAGCCTCGAAGTCGGTAAAGCATAATTACTAGACTCAATGTTTAACCCCATATATAAATACTTCATTTTTGCTGGTGGTGAATCAAGAAGCATTTTTGAGATTGTTGTTTTTCCTGACCCATCAGCACCTATTAATGCAATAGTTGCCATTTAGTTCCTACTTATCTAACAATTAATTATTATTATAAAATATTGGTTTCATTCCTTTATATAATTTTTCAAACGAAACCGGATAAGGATGAAGTACTTGATAGCTTTCAATACTTGCTATTGCATTGGGTAATAGTTTATAATAGACTTCATCAATGTTTTCAAGAAAATCATTCTTAATACCTGGAAATGCAAACTTGAATTTGCTATAATAACTGTAAAAAGAATCCAATTCATATAAACTTGAAATGATCATTCTATCAGCAATTTCGACTGTATTACATTTGTCTATTGTAATAACATCTTTATTATGACTCATTATAATTATTACTCTATTAAGGTTAACCTGTTTCCAGTATGTTCTACCTTTAAAAATTATATTTGGTCCTAACCGAATATTCAACTGTCTTCTGAGAGCTGGAAGCGCATCCCCTATCATTTTAACAAAAGAGTAATTTTTTAATATACTTGTGCCTAAAACTCTATGTGCATTGTCAACTAAATGAATTCCTTTGAATTGAATTTTCTTCTGCATACTGACAGGAGGCATAAGTTCCTTAATTTCAGAGAATTGCCATTCCCAAATTGAAACAGGTACAGGGATTCCAAACATTTTTTTACCGTCAGGAGAAATTAGAACGGTTTCATCACCGACAAATTTTGCACCCTTTTTGATAAAACTAAATAGTGCCTCAGTCTTTCCCCCTTTAGACCAGCCTATCACAAGCGCACCTAAATCATTATGTAAGAAGGCAGAAGCGTGAACAGGCAGATAATTCTTCTTAAGAAAGGTCAAATTTATTATTTGGTTTAGCAATGGTATACTTCCAATACCTTGTTCGCAAACGATTTCACATTTATCCCCTAGTTGCTCAAAAGGTATTTTAACTTTCAATGGAGATCTGCCATTAGTCAAAATATAAAAACCATCTTCATTAAAACCTGCTTCATCTAATCCTAAATATGAAATATCCCCTAGTTGCCAGTCTATTTTATACCTGATAATAATATCAGGTTCTCTGTCTAACTCAGATCTGAAGCTGGAATATGATTTGGCCAGATTATTAATATCTCTCTCGGATGGGTTAATTTGTCGGATACCTACAATCCCATAAAGATCATAATCTACAATTTTATTTTTTGTACTATTTTCTTTCATTTAATAAGAAATTATTAATAACAATTATTGGTTGAAGACTAAAAAAGTAGCAGTTTATTCCTTTAAGGGAGATAGATTTTTTCCGCTTTTTTAAGTTCATCGGCATTTTGTAGGCGGAATATTTCTTTTACAGACACAATCTCTTTTTCCACTGAAGTAAGCGACCTTTCATCTTGTATTTTAGCTGCCGTAAGCTGCATTGCTTTAATACTGCTCCGCATCAAATGATTTGCCCAAATAACAAGACTTACTCCACAATTTTGGAATTCTTCAGTCGGAGTTTCATGATACATTGTAGGTACTATTACAACAGGGCAGGTATCTTTCCATTCTTTCATGAAATCAAATATATCTTCAGCAGTATTTTTTTTACTATGTACTAGAAGGGCGTCTGCACCTGCTTTATGATATGCTTCTGCTCTTCTTAAGGCTTCTGACAGTCCCCAACCAGCAATAAACGCTTCAATTCTTGCTACTACACAAAAATCAGAGTCTTCCTGAGTATCTTTTGCCGCCTTTATTTTACCTGAAAACTCATCTATTTTTGCTAGTTCCTGTGCCTCCCCATTTATAAAGGAATTTGTTTTAGGAAAGAGTTTATCCTCTATGCACATTGCAGCTATCTTTCTCTGTTCAAGTTTTTTTACCAGCCTTCTTACGTTATTAAAATTTCCATAGCCGGTATCTGCATCCAACATAATTGGAATATTGGTTGCATCACTCATAAATTCCGTAACATCCAGTACCTGCGTCCAACTAGCTTCATTATTATCTCTAACTCCAAGAGCAGCAGAAATTGCCAGACCACTTCCCCAAATTCCTTTAAAGCCTGCTTCCTCAACTATCTTTGCACTTAAACCATTATGAGCCTCCAAGATGAATTCAATCTGGTTTGATGTAAGCATTTGTTTAAACTGTGTTGTTTTTGCTATCATTGTTTCTCTCCTATTGTGTAATCACTTCAACAAATACACTATTTCTATTTACTAACTGTTGTTACAACTTCTTCACGCGAATTTAATTTGTTGTCAAAATATTCTACAATTTCCAAAACACGTTCTCCTATTTCTCTCTGTGAATCAACGGTTTGAGCACCCATATGAGGAGAAAAAACAACATTTGGTAATGATGCCAATGGTGATATTTTGCCTTCACCTTCTTTTTCGTGTACATCAAGCCCTGCCCCTCTCAGTCTTTTTCCATTACTAAGCTCTTCTAAAAGATCTTTTTCATTGACAACGCCTCCACGAGCAAGTGTCATTAAATATGAGCCAGGCTTCATCATTTTCAAAACCTTTTTGTCAATCAAATTTCTTGTTTTTTCATTGAGTGGGACATGGATACTTAAATAGTCCGATTCGGTGATAACTTCTTCAAACGAAGTTAACCTAATACCTTTTGAAGCTAAATAATCCTCATTTTCTTCTGTGTGACTTTCTTCGTCAACACATCCTAATACCGTCATTCCCCAAGCCGCGCCCATTTCCCCAACAAGTGACCCAATATTCCCTGCACCAATTATACCCAAAACCTTGCCCCTTAAAAGGTAACCAGTTATTTCACTTTTTACCCAATGCCCTTTTTTCCATTCACTATCTGCATAGAGTAAATTTCTGGATAGTGTTAACATAAAAGCAAAACTTAATTCCGCAACCGCTTTAGCACCTGGCTCCGGGATGCGTTTTAATTCCAGACCTCTTTTATTAGCGTATTCGATATCAAGATTATCCAGACCTGACCCAGCACGGATTAAAAATTTCAGGTTTGATCCTGCCTTCATGACCCGCTCTGAAATTTTCACTCCACTTCGAAAAATTAGAATATCTCTATCACTTATTTCAGACATTAACTTTTCTTCTGTCGCATTAAATGCACATATTACATCGTGATTTACTTTAAGTTCTTCAATAGCAGATTTTGAAATAGAACTGGCTATTAAAATTTTCATATTGCATATCCCATTGGTAAGTAATTAAATATAGCTTCTAGATTTTAATAGGGTTAGGCACAAAATACGTTCCAAACCAAATATAGCTAATTTATCCCCAAAATCTATCTTTTTTATCCAAAAGTAATCTCATTTGTTTCAAAATGATAATTTTATCATTTATTTATTCAAAATCATGTCAATAAATTTCTTAAAGAAATATTAACAAACTCAATTAATGCTACAGGGTTTTCTTAGTATTTTTTATGAGGTTTATACCATTTACTTCTTTATAATTTACTTTTTTATTGCAATTATTATAACATTAAAATTGTTGCACAAATAATCTGTTAAATTAGGTTAAACTTAAGTTAATTAATTATTTGAAATACATAGAATATTATTATATCATTCCAGTAGAAAATTGAATCTATTGATTTTAGCATGCCAAGCGTCTTCCCCTGAATAATAATGTATATTTATCAATTATTTTAATGCTCCACCGACTTCATATTATTTAAGCAGGTTCATTTTTTTTGATATTACAAAATTATCTGTAGTCAAAACATAAAAATAAACACCGCTTGCCAGACGTTCTCCATTAAAATTGACGGAATGCATACCAGCATTCTGTTTTTCGTTTATAAGAGTAGCAACTTCCCTACCCAAAGTATCATAAACCTTCAAAGTAACAAAACTGTTTCCTGGTATAGAGTATTCAATTGTAGAAGTGGGATTAAATGGGTTAGGGTAATTCTGAGATAATATTGCTTTTGACGAAACAGAATGAGTTAATCCTATTATAGATGAATATTCAAATTTCCCATCAACATCTACCTGTTTAAGTCTGTAATAAATTGTACCAGCCGGAATAATACTATTATCAGCAAATGAATAATCTACGGGTGTATTGCTGTTTCCGTGACCAGCAACGAATCCTATTTTTCCCCAATTTGTCTTATCTATTGATCGCTCAATATCAAATCCGTAATTATTTACCTCCGTTTCTGTTCGCCATTTCAAAATAACTCCATCCTTATCTACTTTTCCAGAAAATGATGAAAGCTCAACTGGTAAAGGCTGGGAGTAATAATCCTGCCAAGTAGCAG
>DATFMR010000072.1:0-43049 GCA_035266865.1 Ignavibacteriaceae bacterium
ATTCCGGATAAGTTTTTGTGGTTTTATTCTTAAACTGGAAACGATAGAAACGGCACCTTCTCCGACTGCAATCTTTAATGCAAATTCCGGAACTTTAAAAATTGCAGGACGATGAAGAACTTTTCCCAAAGTTTTTGCAAATTGATTCATCGTAACGGGGTTAGGCGATGAAGCATTCACAGGTCCTTTAATATTTTTATTGTCAATTGAGATTATAATAATATTTAAAATATCATCTTTATGAATCCACGAAAACCATTGTTTGCCACTACCAAGCGGGCCGCCAATAAAAAGTTTAAATGGCAGAAGCATTTTCTTTAACGCACCTTCGTTTTTATCTAGTACAACTCCGGTTCTCAGGCTAACTCTTCTCACACCAACTTCTTCTACTTTTTCAGCTTCATCCTCCCATCTTTTACAAACTTCAGCTAAGAAATCTTTTCCTAAATCACTTTTTTCAGTTAATGTTTCATTGCCGCTGTCACTGTAAATATTTATCCCGGACGAACAAATTAAAGCTTCCGGTTTCTTTTTAGCTTTTTTTATTGTCTCCACAATATTTCTTGTACCTATTTCCCTGCTTTCCAAAATTATCTTTTTATATTTGTCATTCCATCTTCTGCCAAATAAATTAGCTCCGGCTAAATGAATTACAACATCACTTCCGTCAATTTCATTTTGCCAGTTTTCAGGTTTTTTGTAATTCCATTCAACAAAATGCTTCACAAAAGGGAGCTCAGTTTTGGCCCGGTCAACATTTCTTGTAAAAACTATAATCTCATCTTTTCTCTCAACTAATATTCTGCATAAATCCTGTCCAATCATTCCCGTAGCGCCGGTAATTATAATTTTGCTCATAATTTTTTTTTGATTTTGAGTGTTTATTCGTTGCAATTTAAAATAGCACTTTTTATATTCAAAATAACCTCGCTTAGGGGAGCAGCCTAAATATTCCAAAACCCTGTAAATAAGCGCTAAAAGCAAAATAAAACTATTTTTTCCTCAAAAAAAATAAATGGGGTCATGATGAAAAAATCAGCTATATCTATTTGTCTTATTCTGTTTTCATTAAATATTTTCCCTCAGAAGGTTGATTCATTCCTTGACGGTGATTATACCTCCTCTCCGGTTTGGAGTGGAGATACTGGTGACTGGGAGATTGTTCAAAACAGCACTTGTTCATCAAATCCTTCCGATTCATATACACTACATTTAAATGCAAATTCAAGTGATAATACTAAATATTTGAGTACACAAATATCTTCCTGGGGTACTGAACAGTCATGGGGGGTTTGGATTGGCAGGAGAAGTGGACATGCCCCATCAAGTTCTAATCAGAGCATTGTATGGCTTTTTTCAAATGAATCTGATTTAAATTCATCAACTGCAGATGGTTATAGAATTTTGCTAGGGGAAAATTCTGATGATAACATATATTTGCAACGTGTAACAAATGGAGTGGCAACAAACATTATTACTTCAAATGATGTGATTTCATCTAAAGTAGATGATTATGGAATATTATTAAGGGTTACCAGAAAGAATACCGGTGAATGGACACTTTTTTCATCTTCAATACCTCAAAACGATGGAGAAGGTGCTACCGCTTTAAATAAGCCCTCAATTTCAAATGCAAATATTAACCAGGGATCAGTTATTGATAATACTTATACAAATTTTTCGGGTGGTTATATTGGTGTAGTTGCAAATTACACTTCCACTGGAAATGAGGGCGCAGAATTCGATCAATTTTATTTTGCCACATCTTCAACAGCTTCACTTCCTGTAAAATTAAATTATTTCGAAGGAAAATATTTAGATGAAAAAGTACTTCTAAATTGGCAAACTGAAACTGAAGTTAATAATTACGGTTTCAATCTTGAGCGAAAATCAGGAAATGAGAATTGGAGTAAAATAAAATTTATTGCCGGTGCAGGTAACAGTAATACTAAAAACGAGTATTCTTTTGTAGATACAATTTCAGTTTCAGGAAAATATTTGTACAGATTAAAACAATTGGATTTTGAAGGACAATATGAATATTCTGATGTGATAGAAATTAATATCCCAAAACCCTCTTTGTATAAATTAAATCAGAACTACCCCAATCCGTTTAACCCATCAACAACAATTTCATTTAAAATTCCAACAAGGCAAAAAATACAAGTTTCAGTTTATGATATTACCGGCAGGAAAGTAGAAACACTAATAAATGAAGTAAAACCGCCGGGAAATTATAAAGTTAATTTTGATGCTCATAATTTAGCAAGCGGAATTTATATTTATAAGTTCGAGACTATTAATACCGAAGTAGTCAGGAAAATGCTGCTTATAAAATGAGTTCAAAACCTATATTTATTAGTAATATAGCAACTTTCGTCTATATCTTAGACTACTTCGACTTGAATTTCCATTGAACCCAAGGCAATTAAATCATATATTTAGCTTTCAAATTTCAAAGTAACGGATGAAAAAGAATAACGTATATATAGAAACATACGGTTGCCAGATGAACATTGCCGACACTGAGTTGGTAATGGGCATTTTGAAAAATTACGGTTATGAAGTTACAAAAGAATCGAAAGATGCTGATATAGTTCTGCTAAACACATGCAGCATAAGAGATAATGCTGAACAACGTATTTATGGCAGGCTTGGTAATTTTAAAAGAATGAAAAATTCCAAACCTGAATTGGTAGTTGGAATTTTGGGTTGTATGGCTGAGAGATTGAGAAAAGATCTTGTTGAAGAGAGAAAAATAGTTGATGTAGTAGTTGGTCCTGATGAATACAGAAGATTGCCGGAGTTGCTGAATACTGCGTTCAACGGCGAAAAGGGAATTGGAGTAAAATTATCGCGCACAGAAACTTATGATGATATTGTTCCTTACCGTGAAGACGGATTGCAGGCGTGGATTTCAGTAATGCGTGGATGTGACAAATTCTGTACTTTTTGTGTTGTCCCTTTTACGCGCGGCAGGGAAAGAAGCCGTTCTTTAAATTCTGTTGTCGAAGAAATTAAACAATTATCCGAAAGAGGATTCAGGGAAGTTACTTTACTCGGACAGAATGTAAACTCCTACCTTGATGGTGAAAATGATTTTGCTGATCTTCTTGCTGCCTGTGCACAGGTTGATAAAAAAATCAGGATTAGGTTCACTACTTCTCATCCACAGGATCTTTCTGATAAATTATTATATACAATAGCTGAAAACTCAAACATTTGTAATTATATTCATCTTCCCGTTCAATCAGGATCAAACAGGATACTTGAATTAATGAACAGGACTTACACGATTGAACATTATTTGAATATAATTGAGAAAGCAAAAAAAATAATTCCCGGGGTTAGTTTCTCTACCGACATTATTTCGGGTTTCCCATCTGAAACTTATGAGGACCACGTTATGACTCTTGATATTATGAGAGAGGTCAGATATGACGGAGCATATATGTTCAAATATTCTCCCCGTGAGGGAACCAAAGCATTTAAAATGAATGACGATATTTCGGAAGAAATGAAAACAAAAAGACTTCAGGAAATAATTGAACTTCAGCACCAGGTTTCATTTGAAAAAAATCAGTCGATGATTGGGACAGAAGAAATTATTCTGATCGAAGGATTCAGCAAAAAATCAGATGAATTTTTGGCAGGAAGAACGGATACTAATAAAGTTGTTATCGTTCCTGCCGATAAGAAAATTAAAGAGGGCAATTACATAAAAACAAAAATTACACGTGCAACTTCAGGTACATTATTTGGGGATTTTACAGGCATGTTTGATCAGAAAGAAAAACTAGCATTAACTGCTTAAATCATTTGTATCGTGATGAATAAATTATATATTATATCGCCATTCGTTTTGTTTTTCATCATTTCAAGTCTTACCTATTCACAGGAAGTGAATATTGTACCCTATTTAAAACAAATTGAATCGGGAGAAAAAGGAAAAGTACTTGAAAAGCTCAAGGACCTTAAGGAAGAATACCCAGATGACCCCTCGGTAATTTTTCTGCAAGCAGTTTTAACTGAAAATGGTCAAAATGCAGTGGGACTTTATAAGAAAATTATCAGTAAATATCCTCAGAGTCGCTATGCAGATGCCTCGGTTTACAGATTATTTGCATATTATTATGCTTTAGGACTTTATGAAACTTCTAAAACTTTTTTTGAAGAACTAAAAAAAGACTATCCCCGTTCACCATATATAAAAATTGCTGAGAAAAAAATACCTGCAAAAGATGAGGTAGCAAGTGAAGAAAAAGTTGAAAAAGAACCACCACCTCCTCCAACAAAAACAGAAGTCAGTAAAAGTACTGATTATAAGTTTACAGTACAGGCCGGAGCCTTTAGTAATTCCTCAAATGCAAACGATTTAAAAAAGAAATTTGATGATGCAGGGTTCTATTCTGAAATAAATGAGAAGGTTGTGGGCGGCACTACTTTTCTGGTTGTTAGCGTTGGAAAATTCTTAACTGAAAGTGAAGCATCAAATTTCCTTGATATTGTTAATACAAGGTTTCATCTCGACGGTAGAGTTGTTCCTTTACAATAGGGTAGGACATTGGAAATTATATTTATTGGAACCAGTTCCGGTAAAACCTCACTTAAAAGATTTCATTCTTCTTTTTTAATAAATTCAAAGAATTTTAATCTCCTGGTTGATGCCGGAGATGGTGTTTCAAAGGCATTAAAAAATCAGAATATTACTCCAAATGCTTTTGATGGAATAATTATATCTCATCTTCATCCGGATCATTATTCCGGTTTAGCCAGCCTGCTTGTTCAAATGAAACTAACTGGAAGATCAAAAGCATTAAATATTTTTACACACAAATCAGTTTCTGCTTATGTAAAGGAGTTCATTTCACATTCTTATATCTTTGAGGAACGCCTTGGATTTAATTTATCTTTTGTTGAATTCAATTTTGATAAATGGATAAATATATGTAGTAATTTAAAAATTCTTGCACGCCAGAATACACACCTGGACAAATATCGATCCCTTAATTCTATTGAGAAGCTTAATCTTATTTCCTGCAGCTTTTTTTTTAGATTAAATAAGCAGAACATCTTGTATACTGGTGATGTTGGTAAAACAAATGATCTGTATTTATTTGAAGATTATAAAATAAATACAATAATAGCCGAATCTACTCATATAGATAAATCCGGTTTATTGTCAGTAATCAGAAAATTACGGCCAGCTAAGATTTATTTAACTCACATAAGTGACGAGGGTGAAGATTCAATTTTGTCCTGGAAAAGTTCGCTTCCGGACGAAATTCGCAGTAAAATTGAAATAGCCTCTGACGGATTGTCATTTCCTTTATAACATTACCTAAATATTTTCCTTTAATTATTACCATTAATGTAATATATTTGAATCCCTAAATAAATTGTGTGTCAATTAGTCTTATTTTATAAATGCAAATTGAAGAATTTCAAAAACAATTTGGAATTATAGGCAAAGTAAAAGAAATTCGTGATCTTGTAGATATCTCAATGCAGGTTGCAAAATCGGATATTTCAATTTTACTTTATGGTGAAAGCGGAGTAGGCAAAGAAATTTTTGCACGTGCTATACATGGTTTTAGTAACAGAGCTACTAAACCCATGGTTAGTGTAAATTGTGGTGCTATTCCGGAAGGCATACTTGAAAGTGAATTATTCGGCCATAGAAAGGGTTCATTTACAGGAGCTGTAGATTCAAGGAAAGGTTATTTTGAAATTGCCGATGGCGGAACTTTGTTCCTTGATGAAATTGCTGAAATGCCCCTTACTACCCAGGTAAAACTTTTACGCGCAATCGAAACAAAAGAATTTATGAAAATCGGAAGTGAGACCGTAACAAAAGTGGATGTTAGATTTATTGCTGCAACAAATAAAGACCTCCAAACAGAAGTTAATTCCAAAAGATTTAGAGAAGATCTTTATTTTAGGTTGAAGGCAGTTTCATTAACTATACCCCCGCTAAGAAAAAGGAAAGGTGATATTGAAGAGTTCGTTAATACTTTTATTAAAAATTATTGTGAAGAAAATAATATTACAGTTCCTGTCTTAACAAATGATGCTTTAAATCTATTGTATGAATATAGCTGGCCCGGAAATGTTAGAGAACTAAAAAACGCCGTGGAAACAGCAATAACATTAAACAGAAACGGAATTTTGGATCTAGATTCATTCAGAACTTTATTTAAAGAAAACGAAACACATTTTACAAATAGAAATCTACCTGTATTTTTAAAGAAATCTTCTGAGGAAGCTGATAGAGAATTACTTTACCGTGCTTTATTTGAGCTGAAAAAAGATATTCTTGAATTAAAAGATATAGTACAGCATAATCATAAGGAAATTTATTCCACTCAGAATGAGAGTGTATCTGAAATAGTCCCTCTTGATATTGTGGAAAAGGAAGCCATTAAAAATGCTCTTGAGTATACGAAGGGAAATAAAAGAAATGCGGCTAAATTTCTTAAAATAAGCGAAAGGACGCTTTACAGGAAAATTAAGGAATTTGAACTTTAATTGAATTCAAAATTGTCAGGGAATTGTGTAACTATATGCTCTCTAATTATTTAAAAAATAATAGTTTAACGGCAATTACAGTCTCTTTGCCAACCGAAGCATTATTTATCTTGTTTATAATTTTGCTACTGAGTAATTTTAATGGTTGCGGAGTTTATTCTTTTACGGGGGCATCGGTTCCTGAGCATATTAAAACTATTGCTATTCCTATTGCAGATGACAGAAGTGGCTCCGGTGAACCTGGGCTTAGAGAATCGCTGACGGATCAGTTGATAAAAAACTTTATTGATGATAACACCCTTCGTGTTACTGATATTGACAATGCTAATGCATTATTGGAGTGCACTATAACAGGATTTAGTGATGCTCCTTCAATTGTCTCTGCCGGTGAGCAGGTTACATCGAGAAGAATTACAATTTCTGTTTTAGTGACCTATCGTGATGTAGTAAAGAAAAAAAATATTTTTGAAAAAACGTTTTCAAATTATGGAGACTACAAGCCAACCGGTAGCGTAGAAGACAGAAGGGCTGCTATCCAGGTTGCTGTTGATCATATCAGCGAAGATATATTGCTCGATACAGTTTCAGGTTGGTAATTAAAAATTATTAAAAAGGAAGAATTAAAATAAATGGATGAGATAGTTCTAGTCGCGTACTTTATATCGCTTTCTATTTTGTTCCTGTTCGGTTGTCATGGTTTTGTTATGCTATATTACCATAGAAAATATGGTAAAGCGCTGCCGGTTTCCAAACCTGGCCTCAATGAAGATTCCACAGTAACAATACAATTACCCCTTTATAATGAATTATATGTTGTTGAAAGATTAATTAATTCTGTTTGTGATATTGATTATCCAAAAAACAAATTAGAAATACAGGTACTTGATGATTCAACGGACGAAACAACAAACATTGTTGCTACTGTTGTTAATGCAAAACAAAATGAGGGATTTGATATTCAACATATCCGCAGGGGAACAAGAGAAGGATTTAAAGCTGGTGCATTAAAGGAGGGACTTAAAATTGCTAAAGGAGAGTATATCGCAATTTTTGATGCTGATTTTATTCCTCACAGTAATTTTCTTAAAAAAACTCTTTCGTTTTTTACTAATGAAAATATTGGCATGGTTCAAACAAGATGGGAACATCTTAATAGTGATTATTCAATTTTAACTAAAGCACAGGCTCTTGCCCTGGATGGTCATTTTGTAATTGAACAATCTGTCAGGAATAAAGCTGGATTCTTTATTAATTTTAACGGTACCGGTGGTGTATGGAGGAAATCCTGTATTGAAGATGCCGGTAACTGGCATGCAGACACTCTAACAGAAGATCTTGATCTTAGTTACAGGGCGCAATTGAATGGATGGAAATTTATATTTCTGAAGGATTTTACTTCCCCTGCTGAATTACCTTCAGAAATTAATGCATTAAAATCACAGCAGTTCAGATGGACAAAAGGGGCTATCGAAACGGCTAAAAAAATATTACCACTTGTATGGAGATCAAATCTCCCGTTGAGAGTTAAATTGCAATCAACTTTTCATCTTACAAATAATTTCGCCTTCCCTTTTATTTTATTGGCGGCAATATTAAATGTTCCGTTGATATTTATCAAGAACAGCGGACCACACGAAGTCTATTTTGCGGTTATGTCTATTTTTGTACTTGCATTTATTAGCTCTTTCCTGTTTTATCTTTATTCTCAAAAAGATATTAGAGATGATTGGAGGAAGAAAATTGTTTTGTTCCCACTGTTTATGGCCGGGAGTATGGGATTTGCTGTAAATAATTCCCGCGCGGTTTTTGAAGGGCTGATGAACAGGAAGAGTGAATTTATCAGGACACCAAAATATAAAGTAGAAAAAAATGGTGATTCCTGGGTAGGAAAAAAATATTTTACTAAAAAGCTTGATCTTTCGACAATTGTTGAATTAATTATGGCAGTTTATTGTCTTGTTGGAATAATTTCATCAATCTACTTTTTAGAATTTGCGGCACTTCCTTTCCAGTTTTTATTCTTTACAGGTTTTGCTTTTGTTTCATATACATCAATTAAACATGCTTTTGCTACTGCAAAAGGGTAGGGAATAATTTGGATAAAACACCAACAGAAATTTTTAACAATAAAGTTAGTCTTATCTGTGAATACGATAAATCTTCTCCTTTGTTTGTCAGACAGGCAAATACTGAAATCGAGAACAATAATGTTGACAGGGCAATAGAACTATTAAAATCAGGGATTAAACTTTATCCTGAGTATTCAACAGCATACATAATTTTAGGGCGTGTTTATACTTTAATTGGTGATTACGGGCGTGCTTTGCAGCAAATTAAAATTGGAAGCGAGCTTATACATTCAAAACGTACTTATGACTATTATTTAAAAGAAATTGAGAACATCAAAAAACAAAGATCTCTTTTTTCTGAAAGTAGAGGGAGTGCATTCATTCCTGAAGTAAAATTTCCCGATGATGAATTGCAGCCGGGACTTTTTGAAAACGAACAATCAGAAAATAAATCAGACAAAAAGACTGATAATTTGGATGAAAGGCTGGATCAATTAGCACAGGAGATTTCCTCAGCGAGGATTACGGAAAGTTCAGGTGAAATAAAAATTCCTGAAATTCCCACTGATGATATGAGCAAAATCAGTTCAATAGTTTCTGAAACATTGGCAAAGATTTATGTTGCTCAAGGTGAATATCTTGAAGCAATAAATGTTTATAAAAAGCTCATAGGTAAAATTCCGGCAAAAGAAGAAGATTTTAGGAGAATAATTAAGGAATTGAAATCAAAGCTGGACTCTTAATATAACCTCGTCTATTATCTATAGAGATAATGATTCCCCAACACTCAAAAAATAAACTAAAAAGAAATTTTTATACAAGAGATTTACTAATAGTTGCTAAAGATCTTCTTGGAAAAATTCTTGTAAAACATGATAATGATAAAATCTTTTCGGGAAGGATTGTAGAAGTAGAGGCCTATGACGGCTTGATTGATAGAGCTGCTCATACCTATTCAGGGAAGACGAAAAGGAATGAAATTATGTTCAACAAGGGGGGGTATTTTTATGTCTATTTTACCTACGGTGCTCATTTCTGTTGCAATATTGTTACTGGGGAAAAAGATCACGGGACTGCGGTTTTGATCCGGGCAATAGAGCCTATTAATAATATTGATATAATGATAAAAAATCGTTTCGGGAGAGAATTGTTAAATGAAAAAGAAAAATTTAATTTGACAAGCGGACCAGGGAAATTATGCCAGGCCCTTGGGATAAATAAAAGTCATTATGGAATTGACCTAACAGGCGATAAAATATATTTAATTAATGCAAACAAAATAAATGATGATTCAATTGTTGTTGCTAAAAGAATTGGGATAAAAAAATCTATAAATTTGCCATGGCGGTTTTATATTAAAGATAATCCTTTTGTATCTAAAAAATGAATTACCCGGGAAATATATTAATTGTGAGAAATGACCGTATAGGTGATGTTATTTTGACTTTGCCCATAGCTGGTATTTTAAAAAATAAATTCCCAGAGAGTAAAATTACATTTCTTGTTAGGGATTACACTAAAGACCTTGTAATAAAGCATCCACTTATTGATAACGTAATTGTCCTGAAGGAAGCAAAAGGGAAAGTGCTAATAAGTGAAAATATAAAGAAAATTTCCGAGCAAAAGTTTGATACCTGTATTTTTATGTATCCAACATTTACTCTGGCTCTAATAATCTTTTTAGGAGGTATTAAAAACCGTATAGGTTCAGGATATAGATGGTATTCATTTTTATTTAATAACAGGATATTTCAGCATAGAAAATATGCAGAGATGCATGAGCTGGAATTCAATGTGAATCTTTTAAGAAGCCTTGGCATAAATGAGAGGGTTACTCCTGAAAATGTAAAATTTAACCTGAATATTGATGAAATGAGCAATGCAAAAATAAAAGATATCCTTTCTAAAGATGGAGCTATTAAAGAAAAAATAATCTTAATTCACCCGGGTAGTGGTGGAAGTGCAATAGATCTGCCAATGGGGAAATTTAAAGAATTAATAATTAAGCTTTCAGAATTGGGGGGGATTAAAATTATTTTAACAGGAAATAACACTGAAAAAAAATTATGTAACCTGCTTCAGATAAATGAAAACATATTAAACTTTGCAGGATTGTTTAATTTATCAGAATTAACAGCTCTTATTAATAATTGCGATTTGCTAGTTGCAAATTCTACGGGACCGTTGCATATTGCTGTTGCACTAAATAAAAAAGTGATCGGATTTTATCCAAAAATACTAGCCTGTTCTCCTAAAAGATGGGGACCATATACTAAAAAAAGTACTGTTTTTGTCCCAAAAATAGGATGTACTGATTGTAGCAGGGAACAGTGTGAAAGACTTAATTGTATGAACAGCATAGATATGAATGAAGTTGCTTCAGTTATTAAAAATGATTTAAATGTTTCATAAGTGGAGAATTAATGAACTTTAGGGAAAAAATATTTTTGCTCTCTGTAATTATCATTTTTTATGGCGGTAATATTTTTGGCCAGGCAAAAGAAGATGAGTTTAGGACTATAAGGAATAATGCATTTAAGGAAGGTGAAAAACTTACTTTCGATTTGAAATATGGATTTGTAACAGCCGGTATATCTATAATGCAAATTAGGGATATTAGAAAGATTTTTGGAAGAGACACTTATCATATTACTTTTGAAGTTAACTCTGTCCCAAGTTTTGACTGGATTTATAAAGTAAGAGACCGTTATGAAACTTATCTTGACGTTAAAGGAATTTTCCCCTGGAGATTTGAACAACATCTAAGAGAGGGAAAATTTTCCAGGGATTTCTCTGCATTTTTTGATCAAAGAAATGGTAAAGCAAAAACTACCGACGGGACCTATGATATTCCTCCATATGTGAATGATATTGTTGCTGCTTTTTATCTCGCTCGAACCTATGACTATTCAAAAATGGAAATTGGTGAAATAATCCACCTATTTAATTTTTATAAGGACAAAGCATACGGGCTTGATATTAAATACCTTGGAAAGGAAGTAATTGATGCGCCTGCAGGTAAATTTAATTGTATAATTGTTGAGCCAATAATTAAAGAAGGCGGATTATTTAAAAGCGAAGGTAGTATTTACGTTTGGTTATCTGATGATCAACAAAAAATACCAGTAAGAGTGAAGACTAAAGTTGTTGTAGGATCAGTTGATGCATATCTAAAATCCTATGAGGGATTAACAGGAAAACTTACCTCCAAAATTTCTGATTAAATCAATTCTTCAAAACCATTAGTCTCATTTGCTATAAAAATTTTTTAGGGGTAATTTTAATATGTCAAATTACACTTAACCAATTAAGTCTATGAATCCAGAGAATCAAAATTCCGGGAATAAATCAGAGGATAATAATAACGAATACAATAATCTTCGACGGTATAATAATTCTAATAATGCCTTAAATCCAATAATTTCTCCTGTAGTTGCGGGATTCATTGGCCTTTTTGGCGGGTTTTTTCTATACCAGATTGTTGGTGGAATTCTTACTCTTATAGTATTTGGTCTGGATATTGAGAATGCACCAGTAAATGGTTTCCGACTAATGACAATGGCTGGACAAATTTTATTTATCCTTTCGCCTGCTTTGTTATTCTCAAAATGGTTTTATAAAGATGTTACAAATGTAATTCGTTTTAAACCTGCAGTCTGGAAAGAAATTGGTCTTTTTGTTATAGGGATTATAATCCTTACACCAATGCTGGAAAATTTTGTGGTTGTACAAAATTTTCTGTTTGAAAAACTTGCTTCCTCTTCACCTGCTATAAATTCTGCCAAGGAATTTTTTGATTCATTAAATGACAAAGTGGAATCAACTTATTCTAATTTATTGACTATCCATTCCCTGCCCGAAGGATTTTTAGTTGTTCTGGTTGTGGCTGCAGTTCCGGCTGTTTGTGAAGAAGTGATGTTCAGGGGATTTATACAAAAAAGCTTTGAGCTAAGGATTAAGCCTATCTGGGCGATATTAATTACCGGAGTTTTTTTTGGCTGTTATCATTTTAATCCGTATGGATTAATTCCCTTAATTGCGCTTGGTGTTTATTTCGGTTTTGCTGTTTATATGAGTGATTCCATTTTTGTTTCGATTGCCTTACATTTTTTGAACAATTTTTTTGCAATAATGGTCTTTTTTTATATTGGCAAAGAAAATATTATCAGTTCAACGGATAGCGATCCTCAGGATATTATGGCTTCATTTAGAGCCTTTTTATTCTTGGCGATTTTATTTTCATTGGTACTTTACGTAATAATTAATTACTATAAGAAAAAGAGAAATTCATAAAACGGAGGAAATATGCCAATTTGTCCAAATTGTGAATATGAATATGTTGAAGGAATTACAATCTGCCCTGATTGTGGCGAAATATTAGTTGATAAAGAGCATCTTCAAAAACCGGAAGAACTATCTGAGAAAGATTGGGAAGTTGTCTTTACAACGGGAAAGGAATATGTAATTGAAATGATCAAAGATAATCTTGAAAGCGCTGGAATAGATGCGATAATTCTTTCACAAAAAGATAGGAATTTTCCAACAATGGGGGATTTTTCTGTAATTAAATTACTTGTTAAAAGAACTGATTTTCAGGAAGCAATGAATTTTATTATGCAATTGAAAGACAAGGATGAGGACGAGGAAAAAGATTGAATAATACTGCTAAAAGAATAATTGTTTCTGCAATTGCAATTCCTTTAATAGTCGCAGCATGTTATCTGGGTAAAATATACTTTTTTATTTTTGCCTCCATTATAGCATTGGTTTCTTTCCAGGAACTTTCTGTTATGGTTAAAAACAAAGGAGCAAATGTTAATCTTGTCTTTGGACTGATAGCAGTCTTTATATTGCTGGCAAATCAATTTCAACATTTTCTGGATAACCAATCACTCTTATTGCTCATAGTTATATTTGCCGTAATATTTGAATTATTCAGTAATAACGGTTCCCCCGTTTTAAATATTGGTTCAACTTTATTAGGAATTTTTTACATAGGATTATTTTCTGCTTCCCTTATTTCAATAAGAGAGTTTTACCCAAATGTTGGCTATCTTTATAACTGGGGCGGATATTTAATTATTTCTATTCTTGCTACAATCTGGATCTGTGATTCAGCCGCATTCTTTTTAGGAGTTGCTTACGGAAAACATAAAATGTTTCCGAGAGTTAGTCCAAAGAAAAGTTGGGAAGGTACAATATCCGGATTCATCTTTGCGATAATAACTATGGTTGCAGCGCATTTTATTGTACTTGATTTTTTGTCACTTAAAGATTCTATTTTAATCGGAGCAATAATCGGTATAATAGGCCAGGTTGGTGATCTTGTTGAATCTTTGCTAAAAAGAGATTGTGAAGTAAAAGATTCCTCATCGCTTGTTCCAGGGCATGGAGGTATTTTTGACCGCTTTGATTCTTTGCTATTATCTGCGCCTGTAATTTTGTTGTATTTAAAGTATTTCGGAAGATAAGATTTTATGCCAAGCAAAAATAAAATAAGTCTAATAACTCTTGGTTGTTCTAAAAATACCGTTGATTCTGAAAGATTATTGAACCAGCTTAAATTAAATAAATTTGATTTAATTGAAGATGCTAATAAAGCTGAAACTGTAATTATCAATACCTGCGGATTTATTGAAGCAGCAAAGCAGGAGTCAATTGATACAATATTAACTGCAATAGAAATGAAAAAGCAGGGCAAGCTGAAAAAGGTTATTGTTGCAGGCTGTCTTTCGGAAAGATATATGAACGATCTTAAAAAAGAAATGCCGGATGTTGATGCATATTTTGGAACAGAAAAATATGAAGGAATTTTAAATGAGCTTGGCGGCGAATTAAAATATGAATTGTTGGGTGAAAGATTAATTACAACTCCATCGCATACGGCGTATCTGAAAATTTCTGAAGGATGCGATCATCCATGTTCATTTTGCGCAATTCCGTTAATGAGGGGTTTGCATAAGTCGAAACCAATTGAAGAATTAATTCGTGAAGCGGAATTTCTTGCAAAAAATAATACTAAAGAATTAATTCTTATTGCGCAGGATACTACAGATTACGGAAAGGATCTTTACGGTAAAAGATCGCTAGCTGACTTGCTAAATAAATTGAGCGAAATAAATGGAATTGAATGGATCAGGCTGATGTACGCATATCCCTCTCAATTTCCGGATGATGTGATTGAAGTAATCGCCGGTAATCCAAAAGTTTGTAAATATGTTGATATACCTTTACAGCATATATCCGATGATGTTCTAAAATCGATGCGAAGAGGTGTCACTTCCAAAAGAACAAGAGAACTATTATTTAAATTGAAAAGTCAAATTCCTGATATAACATTACGAACAACTTTAATTACAGGTTATCCCAATGAAAGTGATGCTAATTTCGATGAATTATGCGGTTTTATTAAAGAAATTGAATTTGACAGGATCGGGGTTTTTACATTTTCAGTAGAAGAAAATACTTCAAGCTTCATTTTAGGAGACCCAATTCCGAAAAATATTAAGGAAAAAAGAAAAGAAATTTTGATGGATATTCAAAAAGAGGTTTCTTTTAATAAAAATCAATGCTTAATTAATAGCAGGATAAATGTATTAGTTGAAAAAGTTGAAGGAGATTATTACGTAGGCAGGTCATACAGGGACGCACCTGAAGTAGATGGCGAAGTTTTAATTGATAAAGACCGCGATGATATTCCTATCGGTGAATTTTATATGGCAGAAGTCTATGATAATACTGAATACGATTTATTTGCAAAATTTGTTAAAAATTGAAAGGTGCTATTATGAGATTATTTGTTAAAAAAATCATCCCACTTTTTTTTATACTGACTTTTGTTATTCAGGTAAATGCCCAGAATAGTTATAATAATCCCAAATCTTCAATAATTGAAAAAAAATTATTTAATATGAGTTTTCTGAATTATTATAATAATTCAGACTCCACAATTCTCAATGTCTTGGTGCAGGTTCCCTATGACCAAATACAATTTATTAAAAATGACAATAGTTTTTTGGCTGATTATTCTGTTACAGTATCAGTTTTTGAAGATGATAAGGAAACCCTTGTTGCTGAAAAATTATGGAATGAAAAAATAGAAACACGAGATGCTGAACAAACTACATCAGACAAAAGCTCAAATCTTAGTTTTAAGAGTTTTATCTTAAAACCAGATGACTATTTTATCAGAGTAGCTATTGAAGATAAAAACACTAAGAAAATCCTTGTGAGGACAAAAGAAATTGAAGTAAAAGAATTTTCGGATAAACTTGATATTAGTGATATCATGTTAATTTCAAAAGAAACCACAGTTGGGAATAATAAAAAGATAATTCCAAATTTGACAGGAGAAGTACTGACAAATAAAATCGGTATCCCGATCTATTTTGAAATTAATAGCGCGAGCGCAGGTACCGTTGAAATTGATTATTCAATATTGGATAAATTTGACAGAGCTTTATTTCACGATTCTGAGACAAAAACAATCTCTGAAGGTAAAACACAGGTTTACTACTCTGCTTCAGATACAGCGCTGACTTTAGGTCTATATACATTAAAAATAAAAGTAAATAAAAATGATGTCGGTGCAAGAGCTGAGGTTAAGAGTGAGTTTAATTCTAGATGGGCGGGAATGCCTTCGAGTGTAAGAAGTCTTAATCTGGCTGTTGATCAATTAGTTTATCTTGCTTCCAGAAAGGAATTGGATTATATAAATAATGCGCCTACCCGTGAGGATAAAGCAAAAAGATTTACTGAATTTTGGAAAAAGCGAGATCCTAACCCGGCCGATGATAGTGATAACCGTGCTTTTGATGAGTATTACAGAAGAGTTGCATATTCCAATGAGCATTTTTCTCAGTATATTGATGGATGGAAAACCGATAGAGGAATGGTCTATATTGTCCTGGGTGCACCGGACGACGTAGAACATCACCCTTTCGAACGGGATTCAAAACCTTACGAAGTGTGGAATTATTATAACCTAGAAGCACAATTCGGTTTTTTGGATAATACAGGGTTTGGCGATTATAGGTTAATGAATCCCGGTGATTTTGAAATTGTCAGGAGCCGGACAGGTCATTATTAATTACAAGAAAGCACTCAGAATTTTTTATGATCTTAACTATAACTCTTAATCCATTATTAGAAAGAAGATTCACTTTTGAAAAAATAAATCCTGACCCAGGAAACAGAAATGGAAAAAAAGAGTTAAAAGCCGGGGGGAAGGGAATAAATGTCAGCAGACAGCTTAATAATTTGGAAACGGATAATCTGGCATTTACATTTCTTGGTGGAAATAACGGTAAAGTTTTAAAAGATATTTTAAATAATGAGGGCATAAAATTCACATCAGTTCGAACCGAGAATGAAACAAGAGAATCCGCTGTAATTATTGAAAAATCTTCAGATAAAATCTCTTCTTATTTTGAACAAAATTCTTCAATCTCAGAAAATGAGGTGGAGGAATTCAAATCCAAACTCGATAAAATGATCCAGAATTGTGAAATTGTAGTGTTCTCTGGAAGTTCACCCTGTAAAGAAACAAATTCAATATTTCCCTTCGGAATTAAATCTGCAAATAGGTATGATAAAATTTCAATTTGTGATACATATGGCGAACATTTAATTGATTGTATTAATTGCGGTCCTACAATTCTTCACAATAATATTAAAGAAACCGAAGAATCTTTAAATTGTGATCTCTCCAGTCAGGATAAAATAATTGAACACCTGAAGTTTTTGTATTCAAAAAATATTAAACAATCATTTATTACTAATGGGAGTAAAGATTCATTCTGTTCTAATTTCGATTATTATTACAGGGTTAAAAATCCGGAAATTAAAACAATTGATTCAACCGGCAGCGGAGATAGTTTTGTCGCAGCTATAGCATATAGTTTGCATAATAATTATAAATTTGAAGAAAGTCTTTTATTAGCATCCTCGTTAGGGCTGGCAAATTCTCTCAGGTTTGATGCCGCCAATGTATCGCCAGAAAAATCAGGAGATTGGAAAGATAAAATAGTGATCGAACCTGTCGGCAAAAAAATGAAAATACTTGATGTTACACCGCGTTAAATATTTATTTCTCTCCCTACTGATACTCTCCCCCTTTGTTTATTCACAAACAATAAATAATATTGAAATTTCAGGTAATAGAATCTTTAGCAGAGGCCAGGTATTAAACTGGTCCGGGGTAAATATTGGTGAAGAAATTTATCCGGGCATTATTGATTCTATAAAATCCCGGGAAGCCGTCAAGTTTTCAGAATACGGATATTTTCATTCATCGTTTGAAGGAACTGAAATTATTGAATCAGAAGATACCGGGAAAGTTGATTTAATAATAAACATAGCTGAAGGAGGGCCAACATATTTAAAAAATATCTTTTTTAATAATGCTTCTCATATTGACTCCCTAAATATTTTACCATCCTATGACTTTTTAACAAATAATATTTTTAACAGGTTTGAACTTGAAGCAAGTATCTCTTCATCAATTACATATTATGAAAATAATGGCTTCCCGTTTTCCCGGATTTCAATTTCATCTATTAATTTTTATTCTGATTCCTCACAAGAGGATTACTATGCTGATATTTATTTGGATTTAGATCATGGCAAACCAAGTGTTATAGACGAGATTGAAATTACAGGGAACACCAAAACAAAAAGGGATGTTATTTTGCGTGAATTGCGGGTAACTCCCGGTGAAGAATACTCCCAAAACTTGGTTGAAGAAATTCCCTACAGGCTAAACAGGCTTGGGTTTTTTCAACCAGTACAGACACCTGAATTTTATATTAACTCCCGGAACAAAGGCGTACTTTCAATAAAGGTTAAGGAAAGGCAAACAAATAATTTCGATGGTATCCTGGGTTATATTCCTGGAAATACGCAAAATGAAAGCGGTTACTTTACCGGTCTTGCAAATGTTAGTTTAAGAAATTTATTCGGAACAGGAAGAGCAGCCGCGATTCGCTGGCAAAAACTTAATCGCTCTTCACAGGAACTCGAACTGAAATATCTGGAACCTTGGTTATTTGGGTTTCCTATTAATATCACAGCAGGATTATTCCAGAGAAAACAGGACACCACTTATGTACAAAGAAATATAAATTTATCTTTACAGTATTTAGCTACTGAAGATATTTCTGCGTCTTTTACTTTTTCAACTGAGTCAATCATTCCAAGCGATACGGATACTCTTTCTTTTACAGTATATAATTCGTCAACTATATCGACCGGATTAAATTTTAAATATGATACTCGCGATGATCCGTACTCATCAACAAAAGGTCTTTTGTTTATTAGTGCATATTCTTTCAGCAGGAAAAAGATAAATGGACCGCAGAAATTTATTTCACCCGGTCTTGCAACTGATATTGATCTTCAGAGAATAGAACTTGAATTTAAAATTTACTACTTGTTATTTCAGCGACAGGTAATTGTGCTTGGATTAAATGGTAAAGAACTCCGGGGATCAAATTTTGATCTCAGTGATCTTTACAGGCTAGGAGGCACAAACTCCTTAAGAGGCTACAGGGAAGATCAGTTTCTCGGTTCCAGGATTCTGTGGTCAAATCTGGAATACAGGTTTTTGCTTTCTCAAAGATCATTTGGATTTTTATTTTTTGATACGGGCTATTATTTTAGAAAAGCAGAACCACAAAACAACATTTACAAGGCTGAAGATTTTAAAATAGGCTATGGTTTAGGAATAAATCTTGAAACAAGCCTAGGTGTTATTGGAGTTAGTTTTGGATTTGGAAAGGGGGATTCTTTCAGCGATGGTAAGATTCATTTCGGCATTGTTAATGAGTTTTAATCCCTAATTTATATTTCAATTTTCCCGAAAACTTCTTAATTTGTTAAAAAACGAATAAAATGAGCGTATTTCCAATAAAATCAAATTATGTGTTGCAACTTTATATGTTGTAACATATATTAAGCATGAGAAAATGAAAAATTATGCTGAGATCTAAAATCCGGAGGTTAAAATGTTACACGATTTAATTGAAAAGAGATATAGTCCAAGAGCTTTCTCCGATGAAGAAATTGAAGAAGAAAAAATTCTTTGTCTGCTGGAAGCGGCAAGATTGTCGCCATCATCAATGAACGCTCAACCATGGAGATTTATTGTTGGAAGAAAAGGACACGGAGACACGCATAGCAGAATTTTAGAAACATTAATGGATGCGAACAAAATCTGGGCAAAAAATGCACAGGTATTAATTCTTGGAATTTCAAAAATAACATATGATAATAATAGCAGGAACGGACACGCCGAGTATGATTTGGGACAGGCAATGGCTAATTTAACATTTCAAGCCTCGGCGTTAAATTTATTCGTACACCAGATGGGTGGATTCTCTCCCGGCAAAGCTTCTGAAATATTTAAAATTCCGGAAAATTATAAGCCGGTAACTGTTGCAGCGGTTGGTTATCTTGGAGATCCAGATATTCTTCCCGATAAATTAAAAGATAGAGAAAATGCCCCAAGAAAAAGGAAAGATCTTTCAGATTTAATATTTGAAGAAAAATTTGGTGAGCCAAGTAAATTAATAGAAACAACAATATCAGTTTAGGTAATAAAATGAAAAAAATAATTCATCGTGCAGAATCCAGGGGCAAAGCCGAATGGGGCTGGCTGCATACAGCACATAGTTTTAGCTTTGCCAGGTATTATGATCCGGAAAGAATGGGCTTTGGCTTGCTTCGTGTTTTAAATGATGATTATGTTGAACCTAATACGGGCTTTGGTACACATCCGCATGACAATATGGAAATCATTACAATTATTCTTGACGGGCAGCTGCAGCATAAAGACAGTATGGGCTCAGGTTCAATAATACATAAAGGTGAAGTACAGGTTATGTCCGCGGGAAGCGGGGTAACACATTCAGAAATGAATCCATCTAAAACTGAAGTTGTAAATTTATTCCAGTTATGGATTTTTCCTAAAGAGCAAAATATTAAGCCTCGTTATGATCAGAAAAAATATCCGGTTGAAGAAAGAACAAATACTTTAAAAACCGTTGCTTCCGGGTTTAAGAAAAACGATGAATTATACATACATCAGAATGCGGCAATTACATTAGGAAATGCTGAAAAAGGAACTGAGCACATTTATAAAAGTAATAAACAGGGTAACGGTTTTTATATTTTAATTATTGATGGTAAAATAAAAATTGAAGATGAAGAACTAAATGAAAGAGATGCTATTGGTATTTGGGAAACAAGTGAAGTTAAAATTTCAGCAAAAGAAAATTCTGATTTTTTAATTGTTGAAGTACCAATGAATTAAAAATAACCTAAATAAAGATAGTCTAGTGATAATGTTATTAAATCATATAAACTTTGGCAACATCAATAAGAAGGCTTGGCTTATTTGCCAGGACGGTCATAAATAATTTCCCAAGTGTTCGTTTTTCTGTAGGAATTTTTTGCATCTTTTTAACCATTTTATTGAATCCCTCATCATCAATACTATACAATCCCTCTTTAAGTCTTTCAAATATTTCATGTTTTTGTCCACGAGCTTTGTGCCATTCTTTATCATAAGAATAAAGATGTTCAGGATTACATTTTTTTATTGATTCTGCAGCAATCCTTCCAGCAATACTTCCTCCGATCATACCACTGGCAATCCCACCGCCACTCAAAGGATTTACCTGGCGCGCGGCATCCCCTGTTAACAATATTCCATCTCCTGAAATATTAGACAATGTAATTGCACAAGGCACTCCGCCTGCTACCTGGGTTAAAATAGATGCATTCGGGAAGAATTTCTGCATATTTTCGTTTAAATAAGATAATGCAGATCTTTTTTTACCCTCAAGACCGTTTATTCCAAGTCCGATATTAGCGAGATCATTTCCTTTTGGAAAAACCCAAAAATATCCTCCTGGTGCAAAATTGCTTCCAAGATAAAAGTAGAGAGTATTTGGGTCTACTTTGACGTTTGATGCAGTTACCTGAAAACAGGATTCCATATCCCTAAAATCAATGTGAGTTTTCAATCCGGCCCATCTACCCACTCTTGATTCTGTTCCATCTGCAGCAATTACAACTTTTGCTCTTATCTCTAGTTGTTTACCACGATATTCAACCTTTACTCCGCATACTTTATTTTTTTCAAAAATTAAACCATTAACATAAGCACGAGTTATAACCTCTGCTCCGGCATTAGAAGCTTGCTTAGCCAGTTCGTAATCAAAGATTTTTCTTTCTAGAACGTATCCTTCCACAGAATTGAATTCAACTACAACTTCTTCACCATCTGGGGCAACAAATGCAAACTTAGTAATTTTCGCTGCTATCCATTTGTCGTCAGGCTTAATGAAATCCCCGACAGTTTTTAGATTTATTGCTTCCGCACATCTTACAGGGGATCCAACCTCGCGATCCTTTTCAAGCATTAATACCGAAACATTATTTTCTGCCGCAAACCTCGCTGCCATAGAACCAGCCGGGCCGGCACCGACAACAATTACATCATATTTTTTTTTCATCATTTGTATTCTGATATTTAAATAGGGAAGAAAAATTTCGCATTTTAGCTTATATAGTGATAATTTTTCCCGGTTCAATATATTAAACCTTTGGGTTAAAATGAATTGGCTGATGAAAATTTTATCACTTTAACTTTATACAAATTGTAAATTTGGTTATTATTGGACATCATTATTTATAAATGATTTGTATGGAAAAAATAAAAACAATTATAAAAATATCCCGACCCGTTAATTTTTTAATTGCTTTTTTTGCTGTCACTATTTCATACTTTATCTCATCTTCAAAACCCGTACATTTAATTGAATTAATACTGGCTGCGCTTGCAATGTCATTCTCTTTTGCTGCGGGAAATGTTATAAACGACATTATTGATCTCGAAATAGACAAAATCAATAAACCGGGTAGAGTTCTTCCCAAAGGTGACCTGACTCTTAATTTTGCAAAAATACTCTACATTATTTTTATAGTCTTATCTTTGGTTTTTTCGGCAAGCTTTGGAATTTTTTCAATCCTTTTTTTAGCATCAGTTAATGTTATACTTTTTTTCTATTCTGTTTACCTAAAAAAAATAATTCTTGTCGGAAATTTTGTTGTCGCATTAATTACTGCGTCTGCATTGATTTACGGCGCATTTGTTTCGGGAAATATTGCAGGTGGGGTAATTCCGGCAGTATTCGCTTTCCTGATAAATTTCATCAGGGAAATAATAAAGGATATGGAGGACATTAAAGGTGATATTTCAAAAAATGTCATTACTTTTCCTTCAAAATTTGGAATAAAACATTCACTTGCATTAATCTTATTTTTAACTGTCAGCACAATAATTTTAACTATTATTCCTTTTGTATTTAAAATTTATAAAATAGAATTTTTTATAATTGTAATGTGTTCTGTAAACGTTTTATTTATTTATATGCTTAAATTATTATACCAGAGCCAGGCACTGCAGACATTAAAAAAAGTCAGCAGCCTTGTAAAACTGAACATGATGATTGGATTAATAGCAATATTACTTGGTAAATGAAAAATTTCGATAATTCATTTTTAGATGAAAGAATAAAGTTTATTGCCGGAGTTGATGAAGCTGGAAGGGGACCGCTTGCAGGACCGGTAGTTGCAGCTTCTGTTATTTATTCCCCGGAAACATTTTTTGCCGGAATTAATGATTCTAAAAAACTTACGGAAAATAAAAGAGAAGAAATGTTTCCTGAAATTATTTCACATTCTATTTGTTGTTCTGTGTCTGTGGTCTCACATGGACAAATAGATCGAATAAATATTTTGCGGGCATCGCTGCTGGCTATGTTTAATGCTGTCTCAAGATTAGAAGTAAAGCCGCATCTTATACTGGCGGACGGTAACAAAAAGTTTACTTTTACAGTACCGGTAATTCCAATTGTAAAAGGGGATTCAAAATCATTTGCAATAGCTTCCGCTTCAATAATTGCTAAAGTTGTTCGTGACAGAATTATGAAAAGACTCGATCAGAAGTTCCCTGAATATCTCTGGGCGAAAAATAAAGGATACCCTACACAGGAACATATTAAGGCTGTAAAATTATACGGACCATCTCCATTACATCGAAAAACATTCTTAAAGAATATTTTACCGGAATTTTCAACACAGGATAATTTAGAGGTCTCGGGGAGTTAGGATAAATGAGTAAAACTTCCAAAGAATTTGGAAAAGAGGGCGAAGATCTGGCAGCAAAACTTCTGCTTAATAAAAATTATAAAATTATTGAAAGAAATTACCGCTTCGGGAAAACAGGTGAAATTGATATAATAGCTAAAGACCCGGAAACAAATTACCTTGTTTTTGTGGAAGTGAAATCAAGAACAAATCTTGAATACGGTGACCCGGTTTACGGTATCACAAAAAATAAAATGAGGCAGTTAAAAAAAATAGCAAATGCGTATTTATACGAAAAAGAAATAAGTGAAATAGATTGCAGGTTTGATGTTGTAACGGTTTTATTTAAAGGAAAATTAAAACCGGAAATTGATCATTACATAAATGCTTTTACATGAAAAGGTTATGCAAATCTTTAAATCATTAGCAGATAAAATTGAAAAGCTGAGTGAAAAAATTGGTTACTGGACATCCTGGTTAAACGGAATTCTTGTTCTTATAATCTGTTATGATGTGTTTACCCGCTATTTGCTGAATCAAAGTATTGTGGGACTGCAGGAACTTGAATGGCATTTATTTGCTCTGATATTTCTGCTGGGTAGTTCTTATACATTAAAAATTGATGATCATGTCAGGGTGGATGTACTTTATACACGCTTTTCTGAGAAGAAAAAAGCCTGGGTAAATTTTCTCGGAGCTATTTTATTTTTAATCCCTTTTTGCTCTTTAATTATTTACACATCGTTCGGTTTTGTTAAAACTTCTTTTATAATGGGAGAAACTTCTCCTGATGCAGGAGGATTACCTGCCCGGTACATCTTAAAAGCACTTATTCCAATTTCATTTTTATTTATTCTACTACAGGGTATTGCACTCGCAGTCAGATCTTTCTTAACTATTCGTGGTTTTAACACTGAAGACAAGGAGAAAGTAAATTAATGGAATATCTACCAATCCTGTTCTTTGTTGTTGTTTTAATCTGCCTGCTGATGGGATTTCCTGTGGCTTTTACTCTAGGTGGAGTTTCTTTCATCTTTGGTGTTCTTACTTTCGGATTAAATTTCTTCAATTTACTTCCGCTGCGGATCTGGGGAATAATGTCCAATTATGTTTTGCTTGCGGTTCCATTATTTATTTTCATGGGGGTAATGCTGGAAAAATCGGGGATTGCGGAGGAACTTCTTGAAACGATGGCTTTATTGTTTGGAAAAATGAAAGGTGGACTGGCAATCTCTGTTTTAATTGTAGGCGCAATGCTTGGCGCTTCTACAGGAATTGTAGGCGCAACGGTTGTTACAATGGGTGTGATAAGTTTACCTGTGATGTTAAAAAGAGGTTATCATCCACGGGCTGCTTCCGGAATAATAATGGCATCCGGAACGCTCGGACAAATCATTCCACCAAGTATAATGCTTGTTTTGCTTGGAAGTGTTTTAAATGTTCCGGTTGGTAATCTGTTTATTGGTGCTGTAATTCCGGGGACACTACTTGTATTTTTATATTTTGTCTGGATAATTGTTCTTTCATTTATTCGCCCTAAATCAGTTCCCGCGATGCCTGAAATAGAACTGGATAAGTTTGTTGGTGTAGAAAAAGTGAAGAGAATTTTTACAGCTTTTATTCCACCGTTCTTTTTAGTTATCGCAGTTCTCGGATCAATATTTGCTGGAATAGCTTCGCCAACTGAAGCTGCTGCGCTTGGTGCTTTTGGAGCTGCTTTGCTTACAATTATCAGGAAAAGATTTACACTGAATATGATAAAATCGGTGATGCTTAAAACAACTTCAATTACAAGTATGGCTTTTATGATATTGGTTGGCGCTACAGCATTCAGTCTTGTTTTCAGGGGAATGCACGGGGATACTTATCTATCTAATTGGATACTCTCTTCCAATCTTGAGCCGCATCATTTTTTAGCTATTGTAATGATAGTGATATTCATACTAGGTTTTTTTATCGATTTTATTGAGATCACTTTTATTCTTGTGCCCATAGTCGCGCCGATTTTCATTCATTTAAATATGAATTTATTGTGGATTGGAATTCTTATTGCGATGAATCTTCAAACTTCATTTTTAACTCCGCCGTTTGGATTTGCAATATTTTATTTGAAAGGAGTCGCTCCAAAAGAAGTTTCAACTTCATATTTGTACCGGGGTGTAATTCCATACGTGGTAATTCAATTAATAGCTTTATTTATTCTGACTGTTTGGCCTGATATAGTTTTATGGCTGCCGCGGGTTATTGGAGCAAATTAAATCTATTTACGTGCAAAAACCTTGAAGGTTTGAAGCGAGAACCTTCAAGGCTGCATAATTAGAAAGGAGAATTATTTAAATAAAGCCAGCAGATCACCGTATCCTTCTTTCTGCATATTTTCTTTTGGAATAAATTTCATTGCTGCCGAATTCATACAATATCTTAAATTAGTAGGATCCGGACCGTCATTAAAAACGTGACCCAGGTGGGAATCAGCTTCCTTACTTCTTACTTCAACTCTAATCATTCCAACTGAGCGATCAACTTTTTTTACAACATTGCCCGGGTAAATAGGCTTTGTAAAGCTTGGCCAGCCCGTACCTGATTCAAATTTATCCTGTGAGCTAAACAATGGTTCACCAGAAACTATATCAACATAAATTCCTTCTTTGTGATTATTCCAGTATTCATTTTGAAATGGAATTTCTGTCCCGCTTTTCTGCGTTACTTTATATTGCAGCGCAGTTAATTTGTCTTTCACTTTAGTCTCAGAAGGTTTACTGTAATTTGTTGATAATAATTCTCCCCAGGATTTTTTTATAAAGTCATCTCTACCGGATGCTTTCCTGTAGCTGTAATATCTTTCCGGATTCTTTTTATAAAAATGTTGCTCAGATTCAGCGACAGGACTAAATTCTGTAAACTTTACAACTTTTGTAGCAATTTGATCGCTGAATATTTTTGAAACCTCCAATTGAAGTTTAGATTTTCTTGCAAGCTCTTTTTGTTCACCATCTAAATAAAAAATATAGGATTTATATTCAGGTCCTCTGTCATAAAATGAGCCTCCTTCATCTGTAGGATCAAATTGTCTCCAATAATATTCGAGTAGCTCTGAGTAACTTATTACAGCGGGGTCAAATATTACTTTTATTGCCTCTACTTTTCCTGTGGTTTCAGAATCATTTATTTTTCCCTCTGCATAACCTGAGATAACATCTTCAAGTCCCTGCAGTTTTTCAAATGAAGCGTCCATACACCAATAACAGCCGCCTGCAAAAACAGCAGTGTTTGATGCATTAACATTTTCGGACATACTTGCTCTTTTTGTGTCCTTATCTTTTGAAGATGTATTTCCACAGCTAAATGATATAGCTGCAAACACTAAAAATATAATTGATAATAGTTTCATTTTGTCCCTTTTACATTAATGTTCATTATTATTGCAGTTACAAAGTAAAATGCAATTATCACGAAACAGTCACAAAAGGATAAAATATTGGTTTAAAAATTATTAGGGATAAACTGAAATTAGCTTTATACAGGGATTGTTATAATAAAAGATGTTCCTGAATTAATCTTACTTTTTACTTCAATTTTCATTTTATGCAGGTCGAGGATTTTCTTAACTATTGTCAGCCCCAAACCCGTGCCTTGCGGTTTTTCGGAAGAAATTCTTTTTATCTGGTGATACCTGTCAAAAATAAACGGGAGCTCTTCTTTTTCGATACCTCTCCCATTGTCACTAAGTTCAACAACAAGTTCATTCCTGGTCTCCTTTTTTAAAATGATTTTAATTTTCCCTGATTCGGGAGTGAATTTAAATGCATTATCCAGAAGGTTCTGAAAAACCTTTTCCATCATAGAAATGTCAGCATAAATATGATGAATATCACTTTCGGTTTCTAATTTCAAGTTTATGTTTTTCTTTTGGGCAATAATCATGTTTTTCTGATGAATGTCCTGGAGTAGTTCGGCAAGTGAAAATTTTTCTTTTTCTGGCAGCGTTTCTTTTGCTTCCAGTTTAGAAAGTTCAAATAATTCCTCAACAAGTGATAACAATCTGTCCGTACTTTTAAGAATTGTATCTAAAAATCTTTTTCTTTCTTCCGGAGAAAAATTATCATCTTTTATAATTATAGTTTCAACATATCCCCGAATAATTGAAAGAGGAGTTCTCAGGTCGTGTGATACATTTGCAACAAGATCTCTTCTCAAACTATCCATTCTTTTCATTTCATCAATATTACTGACTATTGTATCCGCCATATCATTGAAGGAATCTGCAAATTCCTGTAATTCACCTTTACTCTTTAATTGAATTCTTGCTTTTAAATTTCCTTTTTGAAAATCACGAATGACCTTTACAATTTTTCTGAGGTTCCTGATTATAAATCCAATTGCAATAAAGCCGATAATTGCAGCGAATATTAGTGCAATTACCATGGAACGAACACCAAGGCTTAAAATGTAACTTCCGAAAACAAGCTGAGAAGCGGTTTCATATTTTTGTCCGCCGAGTATTACGTAGATATATCCTTTGAATACACCCTGCTCAACAACCTTTGCAGCAGAGAATGGTTTCATCTTATCGGGATTTTTCGGATCAATTCCCAACAAAAAAGTCTCTTCATTTGATTGTATAAATTTCTTAACAGGAGAAAGCGGTATTTTTTTAATTTTTACTGTGCTCAACGGGGCATCAAAAGCAAGAATGGTTCCTGTTGTATCAAGCAGGTAAACCTCAATACTGGGATTAATTACCATCACATTATGAAAAAGATCTTTCAACGCATTAACGTTTACAGAATCGTCCATGAAAAATTCATTATCCGAAGTGATATGCGATGCAACCTGGATATCAAGTTTCTGGCGTGTTTCCTGGAAGTACATTTCGGCGGTGTTTACCGATATATAAATATATGCCGCTGATATGACAATCAGTATTAATAAGAATACCGCTGAAATTTTCCAGAATAAGGAATTGAAAAATTCTTTCATTAAAATTTTAAATAATTAATATTATTCATCATTAAATCTATAGCCGACGCCCCAGCTTGTTAAAATATATTTAGGGTTTGAAACATCATCTTCGATTTTAGTCCTCAACCTATTAATATGAGAATTTACGGTGTGATCATAACCACTGTATTGAGTCCCCCATATAATGTTTAATAAGTTTTCCCTTGTGTAAGTTCTTCCGGGATGTGATGCCATTAAATAAAGAAGATCGAATTCTTTTGGAGTTAAATAGATTCTGTCATTCTTAAGTAAAATCTTCCTGTTTGTCACGTCGATAACTAAATCTTTGTACTTTATATCTTTAACTTCTTTCTTCTCGCTGCTAAGAGTTTCAACTCTTCTGAATATTGCTTTTACTCTTGCTATGAATTCACGAATGCTGAATGGTTTTGTCAGGTAATCATCTGCACCGAATTCGAGTCCCAGCACTTTATCCGTCTCTTCTGATTTTGAAGTCAGCATTAAAATTGGAGTATTAATTTCAGCTTTTCTTAATTCTTTGCAAATTTCAAATCCATCAATTCCGGGCAGCATTATATCTAGTACAATTAAATTGAATTGTTCAGTTTTAGCAGTTTTTAATCCAAACGAGCCGTCATAGCATTTTTGAATTTCACAATTTAAATCCTTCAGGTGAAGTTCCAGCAGATCGGAAATTTCTTTATCGTCTTCAATAATTAAAACATTTTTCATAATAATTGCTGACTTTTGAATTAAACTTATAAAATAATTATAACGAAACTATCACAGCGTAAATTATAATCCGGAATAATTTCTTTCAGCAATATCATTCCATTGAGAAATTCTTTTCTGGAAGCTGCTATATGAATCATAAATCTTTTTTGCTTTCGGATCTGATGAAGTTATCTCATCTATTACTTCCTTTGATAATTTCCTGAATACATCAATTACCTCGTCAGGAAATTTTCTGAACTGAGTGTTTTCTTCTTTTAATTTGAAATAATACTCCGTGTCTTTTGCTTCAAATCCAGAGAGCATCATAACATTTATAGCAGCTGCAGCATTTTTGATTATTTCTTTAAGATCATCAGGTAGACTCTCGTATGCATTTTTGTTTATAATTAGCTCAAGCGGAGAACCGGGTTCGTGCCAGCCGGGGTAGTAATAATATTTTGCAATTTTATTAAATCCCATTAGGTAATCGTGGTAAGGTCCAATCCATTCCAGGGCATCAATAACTCCTCTTTCCAGGTTTGTGTAAAGTTCTCCGCCGGGTGAAAGTATTGACGAAGCTCCTGCTTTTGTTATAATTTTTCCGCCAAGCCCGGGCATTCTTATTTTTAATCCTTTAATATCTGAAACTGATTTTATCTCTTTATTAAACCAGCCTCCCATTTGTCCGCCTGTATTTCCGCAGGGCATTGGTACCAAATCAAAAGGCTCGTAAAGTTCCTGCCATAATTTTATTCCATCACCATCATAAAACCAGGAATTTACCTGGAGTGCATTCATCCCGAAAGGAACGCTTCCAAAAAATTGCGCGGCTGGTACTTTGCCTGACCAATAATATGCTGCCCCGTGTCCCATTTCGGCAACTCCCTGTGAGACTGCATCAAACGTTTCAAGTGCTGGAATTAATTCGCCGCCGCCATAAACCTGTATCTTTAATCTACCATTTGAAATTTTGCCAATCCATTCAGCCATATTATCTGCAAATTCACCTAAAAGAGGGAAATGAGGCGGCCAGGTTGTAACCATTTTCCATTCAAAAGTTTCACCCGTATTTATTACAGTGCTTTTATTTTTTTCTTCTGTACTGCATCCTGATAGCATTGTCATTCCGCTGCCTGCAGCAATTGCTGCTACAGAAGCAGATTTTAAGAATTCTCTTCGCTGGATTTTTTTCATTACAAGCCTCTTTTGTTTTGTACACTACTTTAAATTTATTCAATTACTGCAAATATTAAAAATTATATTGTTTCATAATCTTATTTCATTTGATTTCTATTCAGGATAGTCTTAAAATTACATACAAATTTATCCGGTTGTTGGGGTACACGTCATTAAATAGTTGAATTTTTTATATTCGTCTTAATTAATATTTTTAATTAATTAAAATCAAAGAAGCCTGAATTGTCCAAATCTAAATTCAAATTAACTGATAATAGACACTACACTTTGCTGGAATACAGACTCACCGAGTTCTTTATAACAGTCGGAGGAATGGCTTCATTTACGGTTTTGTTTTTTAAGAATGTTTTTTTACCTCCCTATGAATTTTCGGAAATAAGAAAACACATGGATGAACTCGGTGTTAAAACTCTTCCCATTGTAGGAGTTACCGGTTTTATTATTGGATTTGTTCTTGCAATGCAAAGTCAGCCTGTAATGGCAAGATTCGGGGCTGAGTCATTTCTGCCAAGCATGGTTGCTTTATCAGTTACCCGCGAACTTGGTCCGGTACTTACAGCAATTATTTTTGCCGGACGTGTCAGTTCAGGAATTGGCGCTGAACTTGGATCAATGAGAGTTACCGAGCAGATTGAAGCAATGGAAGTTTCTGCTATAAATCCATTTAAATTCCTTGTTGTTACAAGGGTTCTTGCATGTACTTTTATTTTACCAATGTTAACCGTTTTTGTCGATTTTATTGCAATATTCGGAGGTTACATTGCTGTAGCACTTTTGTTGAATATGAATTTCCAATTATATGTAAACTCGCTGCTGCCTTCTCTTCTTTTTTCAGATGTACTTCCCGGTATTGCAAAAACGTTTTTCTTTGGATTTATTGTTGGCATGGTTGGCTCGTACAAAGGCTATACTGCCGAAAATGGTACTGTTGGAGTTGGTAAAGCATCAACCAGTTCTGTAGTTTTGGCCTCTCTTCTGATCTTGGTATTTGATATGATACTTGTAAAAATTACATTATTCTTTTGGCCCATATGATAGTAGAAATAAAAAATCTTTCAAAAGCTTTTAATGAGCATGTTGTACTCGATGACGTTTCCCTGAAAATAAAAGACGGAGAAAATTTTGTTGTATTTGGCAGAAGTGGAACAGGTAAAAGTGTTCTTTTAAAATGTATAGTGGGACTGCTTGTTCCGGATACCGGTGAAATTTTTGTGGACGGAGTTGATATTCTTAAGGTGAAAGAAAAGGAATTGAATAAAATAAGAAAAAATATCGGATTTTTGTTTCAGGGTTCCGCGCTTTATGATTCGATGACAGTAAGAGAAAATCTAGAATTTCCGCTTATTAGAAATTTTAATTTTAAAGTGGGGGAAATTGATAACAAGGTAAAAACAGTTCTTGAAAAAGTTGATCTGCTGGAAGCAATTGATAAAATGCCGGCTGAATTATCGGGTGGAATGAAGAAGAGAATAGGGCTTGCAAGAACCATTATTACTGAACCCCAGCTTATTCTTTATGATGAACCTACTACTGGGCTTGACCCTATTACTACAAAAGAAATCAGCAGGTTAATTGTAGATCTGCAGGAAGATTTGAATGTTACTGCTGTAGTTGTAACTCACGATTTAATTTGTGCACATATAATTGCTGATCATGCCGTTGTTTTGAAGGACGGCAAAATTAGATACGAAGGTGATCTTAGTAAGCTGACTACTACTGATGATGAATTCCTAAACGATTTTTTCGACAGGGATTTTTTTGAAGACAAAAAAGGGAGTACATAATGGTAAAGAACGCTGCCCCGGTAAGACTAGGAATATTTATTGTTCTAGGCTTTGTCCTGTTAGTAATTGGAATTTTTATGGTTGGAAAAAAGGGAGCAATCTTTGGAAGTTCTTTTGATGTCAATGCCTATTTTACAAATGTTCAGGGACTAAGAAATGGTGCAGTTGTCCGTTTAAATGGAATTGATGTAGGAAGTGTTAAAGCAATTCAGATTGTTCCGGATACAACCGGTCGTGTACGAGTGAGAATGTCCATCTCAAAAGATATCCAGAGATTTATCAAAACAGACACTAAAGCGTTAATTGAAACTGAAGGCTTGGTTGGAAATAAGGTGGTCGTTTTAAAAATGGGCTCCAGCAGAAGTGAAGAGGTTAATGATGGCGGCTATATTCAAACTGAAGAGCAACCAAGTTTTTCAGCTATTATAAATGAAACTCAGGGTGTAATTCAGTACACAAAAGAAATGACAAAAAGCCTTGCTGAAATTACTGAGAAAGTAAATTCGGGAAAGGGCTCTATTGGTAAATTATTAAATGATGACCAGCTTTATAAAAATGCTTCTGATCTGACTTTACAGGCTAATAAGAGTTTAAAAGGAATTACTACTGAACTTCAAAAAGTAACTAACCTTTTTGATAAACTTGGGGTTGGAGTTCAGGATGTAGTGGGAAATGTAAACAGTGCTGTTGCAAGACTTGATACTATTATGATTGGTGTGCAACAGGGTAAAGGAATGCTCGGACAAGTTCTTGTTGATGGCAGCAAATATGATTCTACTTTTGCTGTAACAATGCAGAATATTCAGAATACATCTGAAGCGGCAAGACTGGCGGCATCCAGGTTAGCAGAAAATATGGAAGCATTGAAGCATAACTGGCTCTTTAAGGATTATTTTGAAGAAAGAGGCTACTGGGATAAAGCCGAATATGAAGATGAAATAAACAGTAGTCTTAAAGAATTGAAAGAAAAAATGAAATTGATTAACCAAAAAATTGAAGAATTAAAAAAGCTGGAAAATAAGAACAATTAGCCAAAAGTCAGCCCAAATTTCTTCAAAATCAATTACTTAAGCGCAACCCACCTGAATTTTTCATGGAGAAGTGTACTCCTTTTTTATTCATCTTTTGTTTTACAAATTTTGTAAATTGCACACTTGATTAATTTGGTCCAAAAAATCCCCGTTTATCTTTAAATGAAAACTGCCAATAAAAAAGAAAAGAAAATTGTAATTAAGAATGCCAGGGAACATAATCTTAAAAACCTGACATTTGAAATTCCAAGAAATAAACTGGTTGTATTTACCGGCGTTAGCGGAAGTGGTAAATCATCTTTAGTATTTGATACTATTTATGCCGAAGGACAGCGGAGATATGTTGAAAGTCTCTCCGCTTATGCACGCCAGTTTCTGGAAAGAATGAACAAACCTGATGTTGATTATATACAGGGGATTAGTCCGGCTGTTGCGATTGAACAAAAAACAGGTTCGAAAAACTCTCGATCAACCGTTGGAACAAGCACTGAAATTTATGACTATCTTCGTCTGTTATTTGCAAGGATTGGTAAAACAATTTGTTTTGAATGTGGCAAAGAAGTAAAAAAAGATACTACTACAAGTGTATCCGATTGGCTTGAAGAACAGGAAGATGGAACAAAATTTTATATGGCTTTTCCACTGCACGACCACGAAGGCAGAAAAGTTAAAGAAGAAATTGACTTGATAAAAAAACGCGGTTTTTTCAGAATTTATTTTAGCGGAAAGGTAGTTGATCTGAATGAAGAGAATAAACTTCCTAAAAAGAAAAAAGGCGTGTTTGTTATCGTTGAAAGATTCAAGGTTAACAAAGGAAAAGTAAGGGAAAAATTATCAGACACAATTGAAGTCACTTTTAAGGAAGGCGAAAACAGGCTGGCAATTATAAATGCTGAATCTGGTGAGATAAAGGAATTTAACAAGTTTTATGAATGCTGTGGAATAAGATACGAGGAACCTGAGCCAAGATTTTTTTCATTTAACAATCCATTTGGAGCTTGCCCGGTTTGCCAGGGATTCAGCAAGACCATTGGAATAGATATGAACCTTGTTGTTCCTAAACCGGAACTGACAATTTCGGATGGTGCAATTGCTCCTTTTCGTTCTGCAAAATACAGTACGCATCTTCGCGACCTGGTTAAAAATGCAAAAAATTTCAACATTCCTTTAAATGTATCTTTTAAAGATCTTTCGAGCGATCAGGTATCGCTTATCAGGAAAGGTTTTGGTGATTATATCGGGATAGATAAATTTTTTGAAAAACTGGAAAGCAAAACATACAAAATGCATGTTCGTGTTTTGCTAAGCAGGTACCGGGGTTATACATTATGCAAAGCTTGCAAAGGTTCAAGATTGAGAAGGGAGGCATTGCAGGTTAAGGTTGGTGATAAATCAATATATGATGTTGTGAAATTACCGATTGAATATTCACTAAACTTTTTTAATGAACTCGAAGTATCTGAATTTGATATGAAAGTAGGGGAAAGAGTTCTGAAAGAAATAATTAAAAGATTAACATTCTTAAATAACGTAGGAATTGGTTACCTGACTTTAGAGCGGTTGAGCAGCACACTTTCCGGTGGAGAGACCCAGAGAATAAATCTTGCAACTTCTCTCGGTTCATCTCTGGTCGGAACTTTGTATGTTCTTGATGAACCAAGTATCGGACTTCACCCAAGGGATAATGCACGTTTAATAAATATTCTAAAGAATCTTCGTGATATTGGTAATACTGTACTTGTAGTAGAGCACGATCCGGAAATGATGAAAGAAGCTGATATATTAATTGATATGGGACCCAAAGCCGGGGTTCACGGTGGCGAAATCGTAGCTATGGGGACATATGATGATGTACTAAAAAATAAAGACTCACTTACCGGTAAATATCTTTCAGGTAAAATGAAAATTCCTGTTCCCCAAAAACGGAACAAGAAAAAGACAAAAGAAATTGAAATTGTGGGTGCAAAAGAAAATAACCTGAACAATATTGATGTATCAATTCCATTAAATAAATTCGTTGTTATTACTGGTGTTAGCGGATCTGGAAAGAGTACTTTAATTCATAGTGTCTTGTACTCAGGAATGATGAAAAGACTTGGAGCTCCTGTTTCTGAGATTGGTTCCTTTCTTGATATGAAAGGTTCGGAATATCTGGATGAAGTAGAAATTGTTGATCAATCTCCGATTGGAAAAACCCCGAGATCAAATCCAATAAGTTATATTAAAGCTTATGAACATATCAGGGAGCTTTTTGCATCAACTCACCAGGCGAGAGCAAGGGGATATAAACCGGGATTCTTTTCTTTTAATGTGCCGGGTGGAAGATGCGAAACCTGTACTGGTGACGGCTTTATTAAAGTTGAGATGCAGTTCCTTGCTGATCTTTATTTGACCTGCGAAGATTGTGAAGGCACAAGATTTAAAAAAGAAATACGCGAAATTACGTACAAGGGGAAAAATTTAGTCGATGTACTAAATATGACTGTTGACGAAGCAGTGCAGTTTTTTGAAAAAGAAGAAAAAATTTCCCGTTACATTCAATTGCTGGCTGATGTTGGTCTTGGATATATCAAACTTGGACAACCTTCTAATACACTTTCCGGAGGTGAAGCACAGAGAATTAAACTTGCTTCTCATCTGGTAAAACAGCGGGACAGGAAACACACACTTTTTATTTTTGATGAACCAACTACAGGTCTGCATTTTGATGATATTTCAAAATTACTCAGTTGCTTTAATCTTCTTTTAGAAAGAAATAACTCGGTTATAATTATTGAACATAACCTGGATGTAATTAAATGTGCAGATTATGTAATTGACCTTGGACCTGAAGCAGGAGAAAAAGGCGGCGAAATTGTTGCTGTCGGAACTCCCGAGGAAATAGCTGCTAATGAAAATTCCTGGACAGGCAAGTATTTAAAAGAATATTTGAATTAGTATTTTTATCTCATTTCTCTTATAAAAAATTCATATTTTTAAGAAAGAACAATTCTACATTATAAATTATTCATTATGCATTAATCAATGGCTTGGTTTATACTATTTATAGCTGGATTATTTGAAACAGCCTGGGCAATCGGGATGAAATATTCCGAAGGTTTTACAAAATTATGGCCCAGCATTTTTACGATTGTCTGTATACTTATCAGTATGGGATTATTATCCTATTCATTAAAATCCCTGCCTGTCGGAACGGCCTATGCAGTTTGGACTGGTATTGGAGCAGTTGGTACAGCAATTCTGGGAATTGTTTTGTTCGGTGAATCAAAAGAATTTATCCGGTTATTTTTTATGTTTTTAATAATTGTTGGTCTTGTTGGATTAAAAGTTTACTCTACGAATTAATCAATATGAATAAAAAACGCTGCGGATGGTCCACTAGTGATCCGCTTTATATAAAATATCACGATGAAGAGTGGGGGGTTCCCTGCCATAAAGATAGAAAACTATTTGAAATGTTGATACTTGAAGGTTTTCAGGCCGGACTAAGCTGGATCACTATTCTAAAAAAAAGAAAGAACTTTAAAAAATCATTTGATAATCTTAATCCTAAAAAAATAATAAAATATGATTCAAAAAAGATAAACCAATTGCTGAAAGATGAAGGGATAATCCGGAACAGGTTGAAAATAAATGCTACAAAAATTAATGCAGAATGTTTTTTTGAGGTAAAAAAGGAATTTGGAAGTTTTGATAATTATATCTGGCAATTCGTCGATGGCAAGCCAAAGATCAATAAATTTAAAAGCCTTAAAGAAGTTCCTCCAAAAACAAAGGAATCTGATGAAATGAGCAAAGATTTAAAAAAACGGGGATTCAAATTTGTCGGATCAACTATTTGTTATGCTTTTATGCAGGCAACCGGAATGGTGAATGATCACGTAACTGATTGTTTCAGGTACAAAGAATTGAAATAATAAATTTCAATGAGTAATTTAAGCTTTAAATACTTATCGAAATAAGTCAATAAATTAAAATGATTACAAAATATGATAAAAAAAGAATTGCTTGATATTCTCTGTTGCCCTGAAACAAAAGCTGATCTTGTACTGGATGGTGAGACTCTTGTTTCAACAGATAAGAACACGCGCAGAAGATACCGGATTGAAGACGATATTCCCATTATGCTTATTGATGAATCTGAACAATTAGAAATGAATGAGTGGAAAAGCATAATGGAAAAACATGGAAGGAAAACTGATTAAAAAATATGGATCCAATTAATATAATTGCAGGACTAAATTTAATAGCAACTTTTGGTGCTAATGCCACCGGTGCTAAAAAAGGTCTTAAATCCACTGTTACTGTAGCAAAAGAAAAACCAGATACTTACCTTCAAAAACTTCCTCTGGCGCTTTCTACAATAATATTGCTATTATTTATCCTTGCTCTGTTTAAAATTGGAACATTTTCGTACAAAGACCAATATCAAACATTAAGATTAGTCGGATTGGTTGTTTATCTGGTTTTTTCTTGGAGCCAAATTTGGGCATATAAATCTCTTGGAACTTGTTATTCGCAGGAAGTTTTGATTCATAGAAACCATAAACTAATAGAGAGGGGTCCATTTAAATTAATTCGGCACCCGCAATATTTATCTCAAATTTTGATGGATATTGGAGCAGGATTAGCAACATTAAGTTTTCTTGTAATTCCTTTAACGTTGATTGAAATTCCTATTTTAATCATTCGTGCATTACTTGAAGAAAAATTATTAGAAAAAAATTTTAAAGAGAAATTTTTAGTATATAAATCAAAAAGTGGATTTATGTTTCCATTCATTGGTTGATTCGAAATATCATGATAAATGAAAATTAGATTAGTAATATTAACGACTATACTTTTAGCACTTACAGGATTTGCACAGAAATCAGCTACACTTGAATTAATAAATGGTGCAAATAGTTCACAAATACCTGTATATGAAAGGTACAGCACGGTTTATTTTGCGCTTGATGCTTTCGCTAAAGCACTCTCACTAAATTCATATTATAATTCACAGTCGGAAAAAATTGAATTAAAGTTTAAAGATTATAATCTGAAATTCACAGCTTCTAATCCTTTTATTGTTTTAACATCTACTTCAGATAACAACTCAAAAGTTTATCAGCTTCCAACCTCCACATATTTAATTAAGGGGGAGATATATGTTCCATTAAAATATTCATTGCAGCCATTGGAGATTGCCCTTGATAAAAACCTGGTTTGGGATGATAATTATCACCTGGTATTAACTACAAGAACAGAAAAGGATAAATCACTTGCTGATATAATCAGCAATCAGTATGGAATCTCAGGGATATCTATTGATGAAAAAGCGAATGGCACATTAATCAGAGTAAAAGCAAATAAAAAGATAGGGACTTATAAAAGTGATTTTAACGATGGTGTTTTAACAATCATATTTCGTGATGTTCATGCGGATATTGACAATATTTCGGAAGAAGGTCCTGGAGGCCTGGTAAAAAATATTAGAGTTAGAAATATCGGTAATGATACGGAATTTAGTTTTACTGTTGGAAAAGAATTTACAACCAGTGAAGTTTTAAATGCTAACAAGGGGAATGACATTTTAATAACATTGCACAATAAAGTTTTTGAAACGGTTGATGCTAATGATAAAAATAAAGATAAATGGAATTTTGATGTTATTGTTATTGATGCAGGTCACGGAGGTGTTGATCCGGGTACTATAGGAGTCGGCGGTTTAAAAGAAAAAAATATTACTCTTGGTATCGCTTTAAAGCTTGGCAAATTAATTGAAAAAAATATTAAAGATGTAAAAGTTGTTTATACCAGGAAATCTGATGAAGCTGTTGACCTTTATAAGAGGGGAAAAATAGCAAATGAAAATAACGGTAAATTATTTATCTCTATACATTGTAATTCTACACCTCACAAACCAAGCAATGCCAGCGGATTTGAGGTATACCTGCTTCGTCCTGGAAGAACTGAGGAAGCAATTGCTATTGCTGAAAGAGAAAACAGCGTAATCCAGTATGAAGATAATCCGCAAAGATATCAGAAACTAACTGATGAAAATTTTATTCTTGTAAGCATGGCTCAATCTGCCTATATGAAATATTCAGAAGAATTTTCAGACTTGCTAAATCGACAAATGGAAACAAATCTAAATATTGGTTCAAAAGGAATTAAACAAGCTGGGTTTTATGTCTTAGTGGGTGCCTCAATGCCAAGCGTTTTGATTGAAACAGGATTTCTTTCAAATTATCACGATGCAAATATTCTTAAGACTCAAAAGGGACAAAGCGACATAGCGGAATCTATTTATGAAGCTGTGAAAAGATTTAAGTCCCAATACGAGCGCAGCCTAAATTCAGAATAATTTCTAATAAATTAGTATCCGTTGAATAATTCTGCGGTTATTTGATTGCCAATCCTCATTAAAAAATTCCTTTTTTCCTTACTATAAACCTTCTGAAAATATATTTAAAATTTAACTTGACAAGCTTTGGGTTTTTATATAAGTTTGGAAACCAAATAAACGTTATGAGTTTCCTTAACGAAATAATGTTGAAAACAGACGGTATTAGCCGTTTTTTTTACACTCACTAGGAAACCTGATAAACTAAACCGGTTTCCAAAAGAAAAGGATGTTGATAAATTGGAAGAAATTGAAATAAAAGAAAGGATTCTTTCAAAAGCTGAGGAAATATTCTTTCAGTATGGATATACGCGCGTTAGAATGGACGAAATAGCTGAAAGTCTTGGGATTAGTAAGAAGACGCTGTACAAGTATTTTGATAGTAAAGAAAAAATGTTGAGAGAAATTGTTGATAGGTTGAAAGTTAGAATTAAAACTAACTGCCATTTGATTTGCGATGACCAAGAAATGGATTTTATCCAGAAACTAAAAAAATTAATGAACTATATAGCAAAGCAATCATCAAAACTGAGAGGACCTCTGCCGGAAGATTTGCAAAAAAATTTACCCGATATCTGGAATGGAATTAATGAATACAGGAAGCAGGAAGCTTTTACAAAGTTTAAAGACCTGATTGAAGAAGGGGTCAGAAAGGGCGCATTCAGGAAAGACATTGATCAACAAATAATAGTGCTGATGTACGTAAATGCTGTCTCTGAATTAATTGCACCTAACATGCTCGCTCTGTTACCGTATACCGGGGATCAGGTTTTTGAAACAATAATTAAAATAATGTTCGAAGGGATTTTTACAGAGGAAGGAAGAGAAAAATATCTCTTACAGCAGAATGAATTAAAGAATAAGGAGACTATATAATATGGTTTCAGGAAAACTAAAATTAAGGATTACGATTTTAGCTGCAATATTGTTCACAGCTAATATTTATTCGCAGGGAAAAAGAAGTCTGAGCATAGACGAATGCATAAATATAGGACTTAAGAACAGCAATGTCCTGCACAGTTCTAAAATGAGTATGCAGTATGCAAATGCAAAATCGAACGAAGCAGACACATATAGATTGCCGACACTAACTTTTGGAGCTTCATACACAAGATTAAGTGAAGTTGATCCTTTCAGCATTACAACACCGTTCGGCACATTTGATATTGCACCATCAATTCTAAATAATTATAACATGAAACTCTCCCTGCAGCAGCCGATTTTTACAGGCTTTAAATTGGAAAGCACATCAAAAATAGCTGAATATAATTACCTGGCAGCCAAAGAGGATTTTTCAAAAGAAGAAAAAGAATTAGTTTATAATATCAAGAATTCATACTGGGGATTATTCAAAGCTAACCAACTAAAAATAGTTACGGGAGAAAATGTTGCACAGGTTCAGGCACATTTAACTGATGTACAGAATCTTTTTGAACAGGGACTTGCTACTAAAAACGATGTATTAAAAGTACAAGTACAACTTGGTGAAGCACAGTTAAGATTAATAGACACAAAAAATGCTGTTAAGCTTGCAAATATTAACCTGGATAATGTTCTGGGAATTTCATTATCAACAGATATAGAAACAACAGAAAAAGTTGATAAGCAAATATCTGAAACTGAAGATCTAAGTACATTACTGTCTACAGCTTATGATAAAAGACCGGAATTAAAATCAATTGATTATAGGGTAAAAGCCAGCGAAACCGGAATTACTGCAGCAAAAGCAGATTGGTGGCCGCAGCTTTATCTTACAGGTAATTACTATTATTCCAGACCGAACCAGAGAATTCAACCTGCAAAGGATGAATTTAACGGAACCTGGGATGTGAGCCTTTCGCTTTCTTTTAATTTATGGAACTGGGGTGCGACCGGTGACAGAACTGATGCTGCAGAAGCTCAATACGAACAGGTAAAGGATAACCAGAAGATTATTAAAGATGCCATAACATTGGAAGTAACAAGAAATTTCCTCGATATAAATAAGTCAAAAGAAAAGATGACTGTTGCTGAACAGAATGTTAATCAGGCTGAAGAGAATTTCAGAATAACGGACGAAAAATTCAAAAACGGTTTGGCTCTTAATTCTGATTTGCTGGATGCCGAAGTAGCATTGCTACAGGCAAAGACGAATTATATCCAGTCTGTAGTAGACTATGAACTTGCAAAAGCACAATTAAATAAATCAATTGGTGAATAAGAATTTAAGCGGGATGACAAAGTGAAAAAGACAAAATATATATCTATAACATTAGTAGTGCTTGCCGTTATTATTGCTGTGCTATTTTATAATAAAGCCAGGATGAAAGCGAACACCGCTAACCTAAAATTTGATTCCTATCCTGTTAACGTAACAAAAGTAGATAGAAAGCTGGTTAGTAAAGATCTTCAATTGGTCGGAACTATTCATGCTAATAACGATGTCTCTATTGTGGCAGAAGCACAGGGAAGGGTCGTAAAAGTTAATGCAGAAGTTGGGGATTATAAACCAGCCGGTTCTGTATTAATTCAAATTGACAATGAATTAAAACTTACTGCAATGAAAACCGCAGAAGTAAATTATGAAAAATCAAAAAAAGATTACAAGAGATTTAAAGCATTATATAAAGGAAATTCAGTTACAGATTCGCAGCTTGAAAATGCAAAACTGGCTTACCAGTCTGCTGAGTCTCAATATATAACTGCAAAACGCCAGTATGAAGATACCAAAGTAACAACTCCAATTTCAGGTGTAGTTACTTCCCGGTTGGTTGATATTGGAGATTATGTTAAGATGAACAGCCCCGTAGCAAATGTAGTAGACATTTCAAAATTAAAAGTTGTAGTAAACGTAGCAGAAAGTGATGTCTTTAAAATGAAAATCGGGGATAAAGTTGAAATTACAACGGAAGTATATCCCGGTGTAGTTTTTAATGGCAAAATTGCAACGATCAGTGCTAAGGCGGATGAAGCACATACTTATCCTGTGGAAATTATTCTGCCTAATTCTAAAGAACATCCTTTAAAGGCAGGAATGTTCGGCAAAGCAAACTTTGTTTCTAATACAAAAGGTGATATCCTTCTTATCCCGAGAGAGGCTTTACTCGGAAGTATTAAAAATCCGAAAGTCTTTGTTGTTGAAAATAACACAGCAAAACTTACAGATCTGGTTATTGGTAATACCTATGATAATTATCTTGAAGTTCTGAGCGGACTGAAAGAAGGACAGCAAATAGTAATTAACGGG
>DATFMR010000073.1:0-16008 GCA_035266865.1 Ignavibacteriaceae bacterium
TATTCCTGATTATGATGCATTGATTGAGGAAATCTGGAAGGAAACTTTTCAGTATGATTTAAATAATTATTTGGCTTCTCTCGGCGACAAAGCACCTTATAAAACTTTAAAAGAGATTTATGATTCGGGGTTATTTCTTCCATATGTAAAAGAGACAATGGAAGATGAATTAAAATATACAACTCCGCCACAGGATAGGACTCCAAAAGTTCTGGATATTTACCACACAGAAAAGAATATAAAATTTCGTGATGCTGTTTTAAAAGAGATGAATAAATACAAAGTTGATGCAATTATTTATCCAACCTGGAATAACCAGCCGAGAAAAGTCGGTGATATGACAAGTCCGGATGGTGACAACAGCCAGATACTTTCTCCACAAACAGGAATGCCTGCTATCACGGTCCCGATTGGTTACACAAAAGAAAATCTACCGGTAGGTATCACATTCTACGGTAAATTATTTGACGAACCGACTTTAATAAAATTTGCTTATTCATATGAGCAGGCTACCAAATACAGGAAAGCACCTAAAAATTTTCCTGAGATCAAGTAGTGTGTGGGCTATATAATTATTTATTAGGGTAGGTATTAGACCCTCCCTTATAAATAACAATAAAACCTATTTTTTCTCCAATTCTTTTTCAACAATATCCTTAACCTGTTTTGAAACTTCGTTGGGAATTGTCATCGCAAGATTGTAATGCTTTATTTTCCATCCATCTTTAGCTTTTATTAAAATTCCCGAGCCGCGCGCAGGACCAAACCCGGCAACAAGTTCTTCATCAAACCAGGCGTATGTTTTGTCAGGAGAAATAAAAATATTTCTTTTTGTTGCGTAAATATTCCATGCTGATTTTTTCTTAAACCAAGGCTCAGACCATTTCTGAAATTCTTCTTTTGTCCAGTATTCCGTTGCGTCAGTGCCCATATAAATTGCATCTTCGGCAAGATAACCGAAATAAGTTTTTGCATCGGCAACCGCAGCAGCGTGGTGCCATTTTGTGAGTATTTCATCAAGCTTCTGTTTCAGGTTTTCGCTGCTTTGCTGGTTAAAACCAAGTAGTAATGCTAAAATTAATATTGTTTGTGGCATTGTGTTTCCTTAACCTTTTGTATCTAAATTACTTAAACACGTTTCAATTAGCAAAAGTAATTTTTATTTATTTTTGGTAATTCCTTTTGGATTTGAACTCAGCTAAACCATACCTAAGTTTGAGTAACAAAATCCCCGTGATATTACGGGGAGCAACAAATAACGTAGGAGGAAAAAATCATGTCTTTTGACCCTGCCAGTAATATACAAGACTATTTAGTCTTTGGGGAATTTGGGGATGTCAACCCGTCGATAACAGATTCATCAACATTTACATTTATGAGCCAGGAAAAAATGGAAGAGCTCTTCGATCACGAAATTGAAGGATGCTTCCTCTATTCAAGACACTGGAATCCAATAAATAAAGAATTATCAGATGCACTTGCAAGACTGGAAAATTCAGAACTTGCACAGGTAACTGCTTCAGGTATGGCTGCAATTAGTACAACAATATTTCAAATATGCAGTGCCGGAGATGAAATAATTTCAAGCCATACAATTTACGGAGGTACTTACGCTTTCTTTAAAAACTTTCTTCCCAGGCTTGGAATAAAAGTTAACTTCGTAAATATGAATAATCCTGAAGAAGTAGAAAAAGCAGTTACTAAAAACACAAAGGTTATTTATTGTGAGTCAGTTAGCAATCCATTACTTGAAATTGCAGATATTCCCACTCTTAGTAAGATTGCAAAATCGAATAAGATAAAACTCGTGGTTGATAACACTTTCAGTCCGATGATAATTTCACCGCTTGAACTTGGAGCAGATGTTGTCGTGCACAGCCTGACAAAATTCATTAATGGAACAAGCGATTGTGTTGCTGGCTGCGTTTGCAGTTCATCGGATTTTATTCACGATTTAATTGATATAAACAGTGGGGCAAGTATGCTGCTTGGACCTGTACTGGACAGCTACCGCGCTGCGAGCATTTTAAAAAACCTCCACAGTCTTCATATCAGGATTCAAAAACACAGCGAGAACGGAATGTTTATCGCAAAAAAATTACAGGAAATAGGAGTTAAAGTATTTTACCCCGGGTTAGAATCTCATCCACATCACGAAAAAATAAACAAACTCCGCAATCCTGATTACGGATATGGCGGAATGCTCGCCTTTGATTTAGGCACAAGTGAAAAAGCTGGAAAGTTAATGATGAGAATGCAGGAAGAGAAAGTCGGATATCTTGCCGTTAGTTTAGGCTATTTTAAAACTTTGTTTAGTGCTCCCGGGCACAGTACTTCTTCTGAGATTCCGGAAGATGAACAAAAGAAAATCGGGATTAGTGACGGACTTGTGCGTATGTCAGTTGGACTGGATCACAACATTCAGCGTTCATTCAATAAGATAAAAATGTGCCTGGAAGAAGTTGGATATCCAGAAAATAAAGAGGTTGCTAAAAAAATAAAATAATTAGCATTCTAAATATTTGAATTAATATTCGGATTTCCCCGGCTCTGATTTTGATGTTTTCAGAGTAAAGCCGGGAATAATTTTATCATAGTGAAACTTTATCCTAAATTTTTACGTTATTTGTTTTGATAGTTATCACTTCTTTTTTTAATATAGTTTGTTGATCAATTTTTTTTGGAGAGTAGATGTTCGATTACATTAAAGGGATATTACAGAACGTAAGTGAAGAAAACAGAACTCCTTCCGATGGAAATAAAAGAATACAAGTTGCTACGTGTGCTTTGTTTATAGAAATTGCCAGGGCTGATGATGAATTTACGAATAAAGAAAGAGATATAATATTGTCCGTGATGAAAGACAGTTTTGACCTTGATACTGAAGAGGTTAATGAATTAATTATTAATGCGGAGGAAAGCGTTAATAAAAGTGTAAGTGTTTATGAATTTACAAGACTATTAGATGAATACCTGGAAAAAGAAGGAAAATTTGAATTGCTTAAAAATTTATGGCGACTAATTTATTCTGATAATACCCTAAATAAATATGAAGATAATTTAATCAAAAGAATAGGGGATATGCTGAAAATGGAACACAAAGAGGTTATTGATGCAAAACTGCAGATTAAGCAGGAAAAAAATATAACTTAGGTTCCGCAATATTTTACTCAGCTATAATTTTATTCAGCAAGTAACTTTTCAAGTTCTGAGGTTATCTCTTTACTTTCGGGTTTTACCGGACTTTTAAATCTTGCCACAATCTTCCCTTTTTTGTCAACAAGGAATTTTTCAAAATTCCACCCGATATCTGATTTTTCAGTTACGCTGTTATTTGTCAGTCTTTTATATAGGTCACATTTTTCCGGGCCGAGGACTTTAACTTTATCAAACAATTTGAAAGTAACGTTATATTTTGAAGAACAGAATTCTTTAATCTCCTCGTTGGTTCCCGGTTCCTGTTTGCCAAATTCATTACAGGGGAAGGCAAGGATTTCAAATCCTTTATCTTTGTATTTTTTATAAATTGCTTCAAGACCTTCATACTGTGGAGTATAACCACATTTACTCGCAACATTTACAATTAATAAAACTTTTCCGTTATAATCAGAAAGATGAATATCTTTTTCATTCATATCCTTTACAACTATATCATTTATATTATCACTCATTATAAACCCGGATTTTGTTTCAGTTTTTATTTCTTTATTTTTCAATGAAGTAAAAGCTAAAAGTAAAAAAGACAGAATGATAATTACTGTCCCGCTTAATTTTGTGTGTTTTTTCATGGTTTTCTTTATCCTTGTAACGGTTAACTCTTTACAAATATGATAACAAAAAAACATTATATCAACTTAATTTCCTATCTCCTGATTTTTATTATCAGTATTCCATTTATTGCGGATGTTTCAAATGGTAATGGCATTAACATATTACTAAAAGGCATTCCTTTTCTTTTAATATTTGGAGGCATAATAATATTTATAGACAAAAAATTTCCTGAATCTACACCTGTAAGATTAAATAAATATTATTACCTGGCAGTAATTCTAATCCCGGTCATATTTTTTATAATAATTAAATTTATTCCACATTCAATAAGCAACCAGGAATATTATACAAATCTTGTATGGTTGCAAAATTACCAGGGAGGAGTTTATCCATATAATTTTACGGATTTTTCATATAATCTGCCTGTTATTTATTACCTGCTTGGACCGTTTTACCAGTTAGGCGATTTGAATTATTTTAATTTACTCGGATTAATTATTTTCTTTTTAATAATTCTAATTAGTTCCAATACATCAAAAGAATTATTCTCAAGATTCAGTGCGGTTTTATTTTTACCATTAATTTATGGCGAACTTTACAGCAAAAATGATATTCTCGTAAACGCAATTCTGTTTGTCTCTCTCATTTACCTAATGAAAAGATATCTTGATCCTGATAAATTAAATTTCAGGTTTTTAATGCTTGCGATGGCAGTCGGATTACTTTTATGTACAAGACTATTGCTAACTATTCCTTTCATATTAATGCTGCTATATTTTTTCAGGAATAATATTCCGAAACTTTTTGTCTTTCTATTAATCTCTTTGCTCATTTATTTTATGTTCATCTTCCCGTTTATGAATCTTGACAAACGTTTGTTCATTCTTTATGGACCATTTACAAATTCGTTTGCCACACTCCCTGCCTGGATTTATGTTGTTATTCTTTTAATTGTTTTGTATGCCGGATGGATGATTAGTGATTACCAGGAGTTGTTGTTTGTTTCCGGTTTGCTGATGTTTATTTCTGCCATTTTCTTTTCAGGCGAAGGTCAGATCATTAATAACATTATTCTTTCAGCACCATTTTTTATCCTTTCAATCAAAGAATACAAAATTGAAAGGTTTACGGGAAAAATTGTGAATTTATAATCCTTCGTAAAAATCCCCTAAATTTGGTTACTTCCGTTGCGTTAAGATTTCTTATCTTACCTTAAAATTTCTAAATGAAAGGAGAATAAATAAGTATGAAAGTATACCTAAAATCTGTTTGTATGATAATTATTATTTTGTTGAATGTTGATACCATTTTAGGACAGACTGGTACCCAAAAAATTCTTCCCGGCAACAAAGAAGTAAATGGTAAGCATTTAAAACCATACACTAACAAGTGGAAAGTCACGCTAATTACTCCGAAGGGAGATAAGAGATTTTTCCAGGTCTGGACAGACTATCTTCAAAAGATCGAGTTAAATGGAAAAACTTACATACACAGGATTCAGGATATTTATGATACAAAAGAAAATTTGCTTAGAACGCAGATGAACTTTGTAAATGAGGAAAACCTGGTACCTGTTCGAGCTTCTATTGTTGGTACTGATGGATCTTATAATTTTTTTGAATTTAGCGACAGCCATGTTATGGGTAATTATACATCACAAGTTGATAAAGAAAAGGTGCTAAAATTTGATAAAACTTTTAACTGTGACGTTTTTGATTGGAGCCTGTATGGAATATTGCTTGCCGGTCTTCCTCTAAAAGTCGGTTTCCATGCTACTCTGCCGATTTATGAATTTCCAAATCCTGAAGATGGTTGGCTAACAGTTGATGTTAATGAAATGGAACAGGTTAAAACAATTGGCGGAAAAACAATAAGTACTTTTAAAGTTGAAACAAATCAGGATATGGTGTTTTCTATAAGTAAAAATGCACCATATGTAATAAAGCTCGTTTATAAAACCCCAAAGGGCGCTACATTAATTTGGGATATGATGTAATTATTTCTTTGCATAATTAAATTTAGACTGTCTTAAATTATTAAGCAAGTCTCTCTGGCAATTTGAGTTGTTACATTAAGGTAGCAATTGAAGCTGTATTAACTATGTCATCAACACTGCATCCACGGCTGAGATCAAAAAATGGTTTCTTTAATCCCTGGATAATTGGACCAATCGCCTGCGCTCCACCGAGTCTTTCGGCAATTTTGTAACCAATATTTCCTGCATTTAAATCAGGAAAAATTAAAACATTTGCTCTTCCGGCTACATTGCTTCCGGGAGCTTTTCTCTTTCCAATTGAATCAATTATAGCCGCATCAAACTGAAGTTCACCGTCAACATTTAAACCAGGTTTCCTGGATTTTACAATTTCCATTGCTGTTAGAACCTTGTCAACAAATTCGTGCTTTGCACTTCCTTTTGTTGAAAAGGAAAGCATGGCAACATAAGGTTCATCACCAGTAAGCTTTTTATGATTTTCCGCTGTGCTGATAGCAATATCCGCAAGCTGGTTAGGATCAGGATTCGGAACAACTGCACAATCTCCAAAACTGTAATTCTTTTCAGGAAATGCCATAAAGAAAAAACTGGAAACAATTGATATATTTTCCTGCATACCAATACATTGAAATCCGGCTTTTAGTACATCACCGGTTGATGCGAAAGATCCTGCAACACTGCCGTCTGCCATGGATTCTCTCAACATCATTGCTCCGAAGAAAAGGTCACGTTTCATCGTTTCACGTGCTTCTTCAATTGTAATTCCTTTTTTTCTTCTAAGGTTAAAATAGATGTTTGTAAAGTCACTTAATTTATCAGATTTCTCCGGATCGATTACCCTGAGCCCGGTTAAATTCAACCCAAGTTTTTTAGCTTCCGCGCTAATTTTATTTTCATTGCCGAGAGTAATTACTGAAGCGATTTTTTCATTCAACAGAATATCAGAGGCCTTCAACACCCTTTCATCATGAGATTCAGGAAGCAGAATAGTTTTATTTACTTTTGAGGCTTTTTTCTTTATTTCTTCAAGAAGTTCAATATTCATTTTTTATCCCCGGAATTATTCATTTTTGATAACAAAAATTACGAAAAATAGGAGTAAATAGTCTAAAATAAACAGAATAAATTTGACTTAAATTGGCTCAGTTTTAGCTATAAAAACTTGTAAAATCTTCTTCTGTATTCTTTTAAGAATAATACCTATTATTTCTGTGTTGTTATTTAGTTCATGTCGCTTTCAGCCCCTAATTTCGTTGATTATTATGGCAAAAAGCGATAGATTCACATTCTTAAATTTATTATGATTGTAGAAAATTTAAAGATTGTACATAACAGAATAGCCGAAAAATGCATCAGCGCAAACAGGGATTTATCTGAAATTATGCTGATAGCTGTTTCGAAGAACTTTGGCTTAGATGAAATAAACGAGGCTATTAATGAAGGTGTTCATATTTTTGGTGAAAACAAAGCACAGGAACTTGACTCAAAATTTCAGGAGTTAGGAAATAAAGTTACCTGGCATTTTATAGGAAACCTTCAAAAGAATAAAGTAAAATACGTTATAAAATCTGCTGAGTATATTCATTCAGTAACTTCACTTTCACTTGCAGAAGAAATAAACAAACGTGCGGAAAAATCAGGTAAAATTCAAAAAATACTTCTGCAGGTAAAAACCTCGGACGAAGAAACAAAATCAGGAGTTGAAAAGGAAGAACATCTATTTGATCTGGCAGAAAAATGCAGGCAACTTCAAAATGTTTCTACTGTTGGTTTAATGACGATGGCTCCATTTACGGATGATGAGAACTTAATTAGGAAAAGTTTCAGTGATTTGCGTAAATTAAGAGATAAATTAAAATCTCAGGGGTTTGGCTACGAACATCTGTCGATGGGAATGACCTCTGATTTTGAAATTGCTATTGAAGAAGGAGCGACAATGCTCAGGATCGGCTCTGCTATTTTTGGTGAAAGGAATTATTCAAAAAAAACTGTGAAATAATTATCACAATGTGAGAAAGTAAAATGAGAGTTTCCCCGTTAAGTATTAAAAAACAGGAATTTAAAAAAGGTCTGAGAGGTTACGACACCGAAGAAGTACAGGCTTTTTTGGATAAACTTGCGGATGAATTTGAAATAATTCAAAAAGAAAATGATAATCTGAAAAAAGAACTTGAAGAAGCTAATAACCGTTTAACCGAATTCAGAAAAATTGAAAAAAACTTACAGGCTACACTTTTAAGAGCCCAGGAATCTTCTTCAAAATCTTTTGAATCGACAAAAAGACAGGCAGGGTTAATTGTTAAGGAAGCTGAGATCAAAGCTTCCCAGATTCTTGAAAAAGCAAGAGAAAATGCAAATGAAATAAGAAACGCAGTAATTCATTTAAGAGAAGAAAGGGATATGATTATTTCAAAATTGAAAGCCATAGTAAATACACAGGCCCAACTTGTAGAAATGAAAGTTCAGAATGCCGGTACAGAAAAAACAACTGATAAAAGGCCTGTTGAAATTAAAAAGCTCGATATTAACGTGGACGATATTGTAAATAAATTATTGTAGAAATTAATGAGTGAACTTAAAACCAAAATAAATGAAACTCTTGATGTAATCAGGCAAAAAACCAAAGATGAATATCCCGTTGGAATTATACTTGGTACCGGGCTCGGCGGACTTGTAAAAGATATCCGGATTGAGCAGGAAATTGATTATTCAGATTTGCCTCATTTCCCGCTTTCAACTGTTGAATCACACAAAGGTAAATTGATCTTTGGAAAAATAGGTGACAAAAAAGTTGTTGCAATGCAGGGTCGTTTTCATTTTTATGAAGGCTATTCGATGCAGCAGATTACTTATCCTGTTAGAGTGATGAAATTTCTAGGTGTTGAAACATTACTGGTTTCCAATGCTTGTGGAGGAATGAATTCGCAATACAGGAGAGGCGATGTGATGCTGATGGCGGATCACATAAATATGCTTGGCGATAATCCATTGATTGGAAAAAATGAAAACGATCTCGGGCCAAGATTTCCTGATATGAGTGAAGCTTACAGCAATGAACTTTTAAAGCTGGCTGAAGACGTTGCCCTGGAAAATAAAATAAAAATTCAAAAGGGAGTTTACGTTGCTGTTCCCGGACCAAACTTGGAAACAAAAGCTGAATATAGATTTTTAAGAGCTATTGGCGCAGATGTTGTCGGAATGTCGACAATACCTGAAAACATTGTTGCAAACCACATGGGAATTAAGGTATTGGGGATCAGTATAGTCACTGACGAATGTTTCCCTGATTCATTAAAACCGGTTAATGTTGAGGAAATAATAGCTGCAGCAATGGAAGCTGAGCCGAGAATGACCTTAATTATGAAAGAAGTTATTAAGAGATTATAAAATGGAAATAAAAAAAACTTATAGATTTTTTACTCCGGTTCTTCTTGGAGTATTAATGTTCTCCTCAAATTTTATGAACACAAATCTATTTAATTACGGGGAGAATAATTTTGCCGTCTGGTTTATCCTTTCACTTTTTTGTTTTGCATGCGGCTGGTTTATTGACAGAACACTTAACTGGATTACCGGCGGGAAAGTAATTTTTGCAACTATTGTAGCTGCAACTTTTATTAGTGTACTTGTAATAACTTTTTTCAAAGATTATTTTGAATTTAATACTATGCTGAGTGAAAATATTATCCTTTATAGCTTACGAAATATAACTCTGGGTGCTATGGGATATTTCGGTATGGCTGTTGCCGAAATTCTTCACCTTGAAAAAGATTATGCAAGCGTAAAGGAAAAATTAAAAATGTATGAAGAAGGAATTCAGGACTCTAAGAAACAAGCAGAAAATATTATAAAAGAAGCACAGATAAATGCTCAGAAAATTCTAAATGATGCAATTGCCGACGCTCAAAATATCTTTCTTAAAAAAGAAAGAATTGAAGAAGAATTGAAAAATTTTATAGAAGTTGAAAAAGAACTAATAAAAAAATACGAAGATATATAATTACCAATTGAAAATAGAATCAGAGAATAATGTTCAAACAATATACAGACAGATTAAACTATCCGGAAACTGAAGAAAGAATTTTAAAGTTCTGGCAGGAAAATAATATCTTTGAAAAGAGTATAACAAGCAGGGATAAAGCAAATTCATTTAGTTTTTACGAGGGACCGCCTACAGCAAACGGTAGACCTGGAATCCATCACGTTATGTCGAGAACTTTAAAAGACCTTATCTGCCGGTATAAAACTCAGCAAGGTTACCGTGTTGAAAGGAAGGCCGGCTGGGATACACACGGACTTCCTGTTGAGATTGAAGTTGAAAAACGAATTGGTATAAAACATAAAAGTGAAGTAATAGATTACGGGGTTGAAAAATACAATAAAGCCTGTCGTGAATCTGTATTTACATATCTCGATTTATGGAAAAAAATGACGACCCGCATGGGGTACTGGATTGATCTAAGCGATCCATACATAACTCTGGATAATAATTATATTGAATCGGTCTGGTGGGCTCTAAAAACTCTTTTTGATAAAGGACTGATTTATAAAGACTATAAAATTGTTCCACAGGATCCTAAATCGGAAACGGTGTTATCCTCTCACGAGCTTGCACTAGGCTATCGCGAGACTAAAGACCCGTCTGTTTACGTTTATTTTAAATTAAAAGATAAGGATGAATATTTCCTTGTATGGACAACCACTCCTTGGACTCTTATTTCAAATGTTGGGCTAGCTGTTGGTACTGAAATAGATTATGTAAAAATTAATCTTGATGGCAAAATAATTATTCTGGCTAAGGAAAGACTTTCAATAATAGAAGATGAATACAAAATTCTTGAAGAGTTTAAGGGAAGAAGGCTTGAGAAGACTGAATATGAACAATTGTTTGATTATTTAAAAGTCGATAAAAAAGCGTTCTTTGTAATGTGTGCCGATTTTGTAAGTACCGAAGATGGTTCCGGAATAGTTCACATTGCACCGGCTTTTGGGCAGGACGACTACGACATTTCAAAGAAATATGATCTGCCTATGTTGCAGCCTGTTACGCGCGGAGGAATTTTTACTGATGAAGTAACTGACTTTAAGGGACTTTTTGTAAAAGATGCAGACCAGGGAATTATTCAGAAATTAAAAGCTGAAAGAAAACTTTTTAAAAAGGAAACAATAGTTCACTCTTATCCGTTTAGCTGGAGACACGAAAATGTTCCGGTAATTTATTATGCAAGGGAATCCTGGTTTATAAAAACAACTTCTGTAGCAGACAGAATGGTTGCGTTAAATAAAACAATTAACTGGCAGCCGCCAGAAGTTGGTGCCGGAAGATTCGGCAATTGGCTTGAGGAAAATAAAGACTGGGCTTTATCGAGGGACAGGTTCTGGGCTACACCACTTCCAATCTGGGTAAATGAAGATGGAGAAATGATTGCGGTTGGAAGTATTGAAGAATTGAAAAAAGGATTCATTGAGGAAGATGGCAGAAAAATTTCTGTTGGTCAGCTTGAATCTCTTGATCTTCATAAACCATTTGTAGACAGAATATTTTTTGAAAAGAATGGTAAAAGATATAGCAGGACGCCTGAATTGATTGATGTATGGTTCGATTCTGGTTCTATGCCATTTGCGCAATATCATTATCCTTTTGAGAATAAGGAATTGTTTGAAAAAAAATACTTTCCTGCAGATTTTATTTGTGAAGGAATTGATCAGACACGCGGCTGGTTTTACACAATGCATGCAATTGCAACAATGCTGTTTGATAATGTTGCCTATAAAAATGTTATTGTTAATGAATTGATCCTTGATAAGCAGGGATTAAAAATGTCTAAATCAAAAGGGAATACAGTAGATCCGTTTATTTTATTTGATAAGTACGGTGCAGATGCAACACGGTGGTATCTTGTAACAAATAGTCCGCCGTGGAGACCTACTTTATTTGATGAAGAAGGATTAGTAGAAGTTCAAAGGAAATTTTTCGGGACGCTATTTAATACTTATTCTTTCTTCACTTTGTATGCAAATATCGATAGTTTCAAATATACACAGGATGATATTCCCTATGAAAAGAGGCCTGAAATTGACAGGTGGATTATCTCAAAGCTGAATTCACTTATTGCTGAATACAGGCTGTTAATGGATAATTATGATATTACAAAAGCTGCCCGGGCTGTTTCTGTTTTTACAATTGACCATCTCTCAAACTGGTATGTAAGAAGATGTAGAAGGCGCTTCTGGAAGTCAGAAATGAACGAAAATAAACTTTCTGCTTATCAGACTTTGTACGAATGTTTACAAAAAATTACTAAATTAGTCGCTTCTTTTACGCCGTTTATTGCAGAGGAAATATATCAGAATTTAAACTCCGAAACTAAAAAAGAAGAATTTGAATCGGTTCATTTATCAAAGTTTCCTGAAATTGGTTATACTGATAAAGGTCTGGAAGACAAGATGGAAATTGCACAGAAAGTTGTATATCTTACAAGAACTATGAGAGCAAAATCTAACCTGAAAGTCAGGCAGCCGCTCTCCAAAATAATGGTTGTAATTGAAAATCAGAAGCAGGATGCTTTACGGCAAATGCAGGATGTTATCCTGGAAGAAGTTAATATTAAAGAACTTGTGGTTCTTGGGGATGACTCCGGGATTGTTAATAAAACTGCAAAAGCAAATTTTAAATCAATAGGGCCGAAGTTCGGCAAGAATGTAAATCCTGTTGCAATTTCTATAAAAAGTCTCGGTAAGAGTGAAATTTCACTGTTGGAAAAAGGTGAAGATATAAAATTAAATATCGGAGATGAAGAAATAAAAATTTCAAAAGAAGATGTTGAAATAGTTAGTTCCGAAATCACCGGTTGGATTGTGGAAAGCGAGGAAGGCATAACTGTTGCTATTGACACTGAACTATCCGAGGAATTAATTAAAGAAGGACTGGCAAGAGAATTTGTAAATCGCATCCAGAATATGAGAAAAGATGCAGGCTTTGAAGTTACTGATAAAATAGTTATTAATTTTAATGGGAGCGGAAAAATTGTAGATGCAGTAAATTCGTTTAATAATTATGTTTCTGCAGAGACATTAGCAGAACAGATTTCAAAATCAGAATTTTCTAATGGAGATACAAAACAGGATTGGAGTATAGGGGATTATCAGTGTACTATTAAAATTGAGAAAGCGAATTCCTAAATTAAGGAGACCATAAAATGGCAAAGATTAAAAAAACAGCAGTAAAGAAGACTTCAGTCAAAGCGAAGTCTAAAAGAGAATCAGCAAAGAAAAAAACTGCTGCACCAAAGGCAATTAAAAAATCAGTAAAGAAAAAAGCTATAAGTACAATTAAAAAAAATGAAAGCGTAAAAAAAACTACTGCTAAACCAATAAAATTAAATACAACTAAATCCGGAAAAAAATCTACTATGGCGAAAACTAAGACACGTAAGAAAGAAAAAGATATATATCAGGATGAACAATCCACTGCTGCAGCCCGTGCAAAAGCCCTTGAAAAAATTAAAGGATACAGTAAAAGGGATCTGGAACATTTTAAACAAATAATTTTAGATAAGCAGAATGAGATACTTGAACAACTCCAGAATCTTAAAGACCAGATGATGGATCCGACTACGGGTGAATATATAAACGAAAATTCTCCCTATTCTCTGCATATGGCAGAACAGGGTACTGATGCAATGGAAAGGGAAAAAACATTTCTTTATGCACAGAGAGAAAATAAATTTTTGGGCTACCTGGAAGATGCATTAAAAAGAATCGATGCCGGAACGTACGGAATCTGTATTGAATGTATTGAAAAACCACAACACTTATGCCCGACATGCCCGCTGGTTCCCAAAGCCAGGCTGGAAGCTGTACCGCACAGTCAATTGTGCCTGCCAATGAAGCAAAAACAGGAAAAGAAATAAACTTTTTATGAAGATGATGTATAATTATTTTTGTGCATTACAATACAATATTGTAATCGACTAAAAGGTAATTTCGTGAGGATTTTATTTGTTACATTTTTTGTTGTTATTGTTGATCAGGTTACGAAATTACTGGTAAAAGGCATTTCAGTTCAGGCAATTGGTCTTAATATCAAAGGTATGTTTCCCGGTCAGAAGATTCCAATAACCAGTAATTTATTTAATATTACATTCGTGGAAAATCCTGGAATTGCATTCGGAATCAGCCAGGGTTCGGAATTTAAACTGCTTGTTTCGTTGTTTACTTTGTTAGCAAGCATTGGTTTGTTTTACTATTTATATAAAAACCGGGATAAAAATTTAAGCACTCAATTTTCTCTGGCACTTATCTTGGGTGGCGCAATCGGCAATTTAGTAGACCGTCTTTTTTTATGGATTATTCTATGGCTACGGTTCCATGTTTTACGGGCGAGTTGTTGATTTTTTAGATTTCCGAATTTTTAATTTATTTATGTTCAATAAGGCAGTGGGAAGTTATATTTTTAACTTTGCTGATGTAGCCGTAACTGTTGGGGTTATAATTTTATTTTTTTCTGTTAACCGGAAGAAAGTAACTGGAAGAGAAATACCTGAAGATTTAGAAAACTATTTAGCTGATAATAAGGAATAATTTGAGAGTTTTACTCGTTTCATTCGGTATCGTATTAATTGATCAAATTAGTAAACTTGCTGTTAAAGGATTTTCAATTCCATTCCTGAAGATTAATTACGAAGGAATGTATGAAGGACAAAGAATTCACGTAATTGGAAATTTTTTTAGGATTACATTTATTGAGAATCCCGGTATGGCATTCGGATTTGATCCTGGAATAAACTTTAAATTATGGATTTCGATTTTTTCTATAATAGCAAGTATCGGGCTCGTTTTTTATATCTACTTTGTCCGCAAACAAAATCTTGCTCTTAAACTTTCCCTGGCATTTATACTTGGCGGTGCAATAGGTAATTTGATTGACAGAATGTTTTACGGGGTTTTCTACGGCTATGCTCCAGTTTTTTACGGGAGAGTTGTTGACTTCCTGGATTTTGATTTTTTCCACTTCTCATTATTCGGAAAAACATTTGACAGGTGGCCGATTTTTAATATAGCAGATGCTGCTGTTACAATTGGCGTTATTATTCTTATCTTTTTTTATCGTCAGAAACAAAAAGAAGATGATCTCGAAAATGAAGACGAAAATCCCGTTACTGTAAACACAGACGGATCTGTTGAAACAAATCTTCCCGAACAGGAAAGAGGAACAGAAGATGGCGAAACTGATAAAGGAAAAGAAATATCGGTTTGAAATTCCTGAAGGAAAGAAAAAAGAAAGAATAGATATTTTTCTCGCCTCCTCAGTCGAAAATGCAACCCGCTCAAAAGTTCAGAAGTTTATCGAATCCGGAAACGTAAAAGTTAACGGGAAAATAGTTAAAGCGAGCTACCTTGTTCAACCCGGCGATATAATTGATGCAACTCACCCGATTTCTCCCAGACCAGAATTTGCAGAACCGGAAGAAATACCTCTTGATATAATATTTGAAGATGAATATTTACTCGTTGTAAACAAACCAGCGGGAATGGTAGCGCATCCCGCTTATGCAAATTATACGGGAACACTCGTAAACGCACTTCTTCACCACACCGGGAAACTCAGTAATAAAAATGAAGCGGACCGTCCGGGAATTGTTCACCGGATTGATAAAAACACAAGCGGACTGCTGGTTGTTGCTAAAGACGATTGGACACATGCAAAACTCGCCGAACAGTTTTCAAAGCACACGACCGAAAGAGAATACAGGGCAATCTGCTGGAAAGCATTTATAGAAATGAAAGGTGAGATTTCGACTTTTATAACACGAAGCAAAAAAGACAGGAAAAAATTTACAACGAGCGATTCGGAAGGAAAAAAAGCAATAACACTATATGAAGTAATTGAACAATTTGAATTTGCAGCATTGGTAAAACTAAATTTAAAAACAGGAAGGACTCACCAGATAAGGGTCCATCTTTCTTCAATCGGGCATCCTATATTTGGCGATTCAACTTACGGAGGAGCTCAAATGGTTTCAGGATCGAGTCTTCCTAAAATGAAAAGTCGTCTTCAAAATCTTTTAGAAATTATGCCAAGGCAGGCTCTGCACGCTAAAACACTTGGGTTCATTCATCCACACACAAAAAAGCAAATGAGATTTGATTCCGAATTGCCGGATGATATGAAATTGTTGATTGAAAAATTAAGGGTGTAGAGGCGCATCAGGATGTTTCTCAAGGGTGAGGTAAATTCA
>DATFMR010000074.1:0-27080 GCA_035266865.1 Ignavibacteriaceae bacterium
TCAGTTCCTGCGTAGCATTTTTTAAAATATGCTGTCTTTTAAAATAATTCCTGGCTTTTTCATTTTTTGAAAGAGAAATAAACAAAACGGTTTCCTCACCGTTTTTTAATTCACCGTCGAAGTATTCGTCTATCATTTTTACCAAATCATTGTTTGTCATTTTTCCCTCGGTTCACTTTAATATTTTTGAAATTCTTGAAATTAGCTTTTTCCTTGCAAGGAATAACCTGCTTTTCACAAGTTCTTCAGTCAGATCCAAAACCCTTGAAATTTCGTTGTAGTTTAATTCTCCAAATTCTTTTAAAACAAAAACATCTTTTTGTTCAACAGGAATATTTTCGAGTTCAGTCAGAATCAGTTCTCTTAGTTCATGTATTTCTATTATATCAGCGATATCAAGATTTGATTCAATTTCAACATTTTCGATATCACTTACACCAAACTGATCCGCTTTTGTCTTCTTTCCACGGTAGAAATTATAAACTTCAAATTTTGCAGTTTTAAATACCCAGATATCAATTTTATCTTTATTCTGAATTTTTTTGTAATTCTCGAACAACTTCAGGAAAACATTCTGCACAATATCTTCAGCAGTAAGCTTTTCTGAAGTCATTTTGAGTACGTAATTGTAAAGCCGTTTTTTTAGTCGGTTATAAACAATCGTGAACTCTACAATATCATTTGTTTTATGTCTCAATATGTTTTGAAAGCTTTCGTATTAATAGACACAATTAGCTGATAAAAGTTTGAGCTTATTTCGAATCTTTACTTTTTCTTTATTCTTTTATGAATATCTGATATTAAATTAAATAATTATCAGAAGGAATATTGTTGTAATTTTATCAATTTTTGAATATTTGAAAAAAAATGCGATTAATGGTTGTTTTTAATGATAAACGCCATTCTGAGCAGCCTAAATTCATTGATTAAAAGGGCTTTCTTGCGTACTTTAAAGACCTTATTTGTCAGGAAATATGAAAAAAATTTTAATTTTAGGTTCAACCGGATCGATTGGAGAAAACGCTCTTAAAGTAATAAAACAATTCCCGGAAAAATTTCGGGTGGAAGCTTTAACAGTGAATACGAATATTGATTTGCTTGAGTCACAAATTAGCGAATTTAATCCCCGCACTGTTGTAGTTAAAGATGAAAAAGCAGCAATTGAATTAAAGAACAGAGTTGGTGAAAAGTGCAAAGTTCTGTCAGGTATTGAAGGCTTATGCGAAGCTGCATCTGATTGCGAATTTGATATACTGATTGGAGCAATGGTTGGATTTGCAGGGCTCGCTCCTACTATTGAAGCAATTAAAAGAGGAAAGAGAATTGCACTGGCTAATAAAGAAACCCTTGTTGTAGCAGGTGAACTTGTAACAGGTTTATGCAAAAGACATAATGCTGAATTGATTCCTGTTGATTCTGAACACAGTGCAATTTTTCAATGTTTAGTTGGTGAAAAACTTTCTGAAGTTGAAAGATTAATACTTACAGCTTCAGGCGGACCTTTCCTGGGAAAAGATAAATCAGAATTTAGTTCTGTTACAGTAGCTGAAGCTTTGAATCACCCGAACTGGAAAATGGGAAACAAAATTACAATTGATTCAGCTTCAATGATGAATAAAGGTCTCGAAATTATTGAGGCTCATTGGTTATTCGGTTTGCCGAAAAATAAAATTCAGGTTGTAATTCATCCGCAATCGATTGTTCATTCAATGGTTCAGTTTATTGATGGTTCAATAAAAGCACAAATTGGATTGCCGGATATGAAACTTCCGATTCAGTATGCGTTAACTTATCCGGAAAGACTCAAAAATAAATATGAAAGAACAAATCTTCCGGCAATTAATAATTTAACATTTTTTGAACCGGACGTTGAAAAATTTGAATGTCTTAAAATTGCTTTTAATGCACTTGAATCGGGCGGAACATCACCCTGTATTATGAATGCTGCAAATGAAATTGCTGTTGATAAATTTTTAAATGGGGAAATTAAATTTTCACAAATACCTGAACTGATAAATAAAGCACTCGAAAATATCGAAAATCACAAATCCCCGGATCTTGACGTTATTTTTAACTGTGATAAAGAAACAAGAAATTTTGTAACTGAACTGAGCTAACAGGAGAAAAACTCTTAATGGAATATGTAATTTATTTTGCGCTTACTATTGGTATACTGGTTTTTATACACGAGTTCGGACATTTTATTGCGGCTAAAGCCTGCGGAATGCGTGCGGAGGTTTTTGCAATTGGATTCGGCAAAAGATTATTTGGATGGAATAAAATAAACGGTTTTACCTTTGGTGACCTTCCCGAGGATTTTGACGGAGGCGGACACACCGATTATCGTTTGAGCTTACTCCCGCTTGGCGGCTATGTAAAAATTGCCGGAATGGTAGATGAAAGTTTTGATACTGAATTTGCTGATAAAGAACCACAACCTTATGAATTCCGTGCAAGGCCTGTTTACCAGAAAGTGATTGTTATAACTGCAGGTGTAATAATGAACCTGTTGCTCGCACTTTTTGTCTTCTGGGGATCAAATTTCTTTCAGGGGAAACAAATTGTTAAAACTACTACTATTGGTTATGTACTTCCCGGTTCTAAAGCCGATTCTGCTGGATTTAAAACTGATGATAAAATTATTTCTGTTAATGGAGAAAGTGTAACGGATTGGGATGAATTAAGAAACGCAATATTTATTAATACTGCTGGTGAGGACCTGGATGTAAAATTATTGAGAAATGGAAGTACTGAATCATTACACGTTAATCGTTCATTAATACCCGAAAATGAAAATGTAAATACTTATCTGCTGCCAAATGGAATACGCCCTGTGGTTGGCGATGTATTAAACGATTCCCCAGCAATGAAAGCGGGCATAAAAGCGGGGGATATATTTTTGAAATTGGATAATGTGCCGCTTTTTTCCGCAGAGGAAACAATTCAATTGGTTGGTAAAAACAAGAATAAGACATTACCACTTCAGGTATTAAGGGATAAAGATACGCTTCAACTAAGTGTAACTCCTGGGAATGATGGGTTGATTGGTATATCTATTAGTCAGGCATTTACAGGTCCGGTTGATTATAAAAAATACGGTTTCTTTGAATCTTTTTATTATGGATGGAAAGATGTAATAAGAATTACTGATTTGACTTTTACTATGATGGGAAAGGTGATACATGGACAGATAGCCTTTGGAAAAGCTTTCGGTGGTCCGGTAAGAATTGCTCAGATTGCAGCACAATCGGCAGATAATGGTTTTACGAGTTTTATGTATTTTCTTGCGCTTTTAAGTTTGAGTTTAGCAATAATAAACATTTTGCCTTTCCCGGTATTGGACGGCGGACATTTAATTATTATTATAATTGAAGCAATTATTAAGAGAGAAATACCAATCAAAGTTAAAATTGCTATTCAGAATACAGGCTTTGTGCTTTTGCTGGCGCTAATGGCATTTATAATTTATAACGATATTTTGAATCTGTAGAATTGATGAAAAGTTTAAAAGATGAGAGCCCCGGATTTCCGGGGCTTTTTTCGTTTATCAAATAATCTGAATTCTTGCAATTCCTAAATATTCCCTTCAACCCAATTACCCGTTTATCACTTTATAAAACCTTTAATAATATAATTTTAACCTTGTGTACTCTCCCGGCTTAATTTTACTAACCGTATTGATTCCAGTGCTGTATAACGGGGGAAATGATACCGGTAAGAATGTCAGGAAAAGAAATTTTATTTAAGAAATGATACGATTATATTAGATGTTAAAGAACAGAACTCCTTTATTTCATTATGATCCTTCTTTTGGCGGGACAACCAAAACGACGGGGGCTGGAATTCAAAATACCATGAACCGGAAAAAGGTTTACTGGCTAAGCCAGGTTATTGGCTGGTCAATTTTTGTTTTAGTAAACATTTTAGTAATTGCTTCGTTCGATGATCTTTCGATCAGCAGGCTCTTTGTAAATTTGTATATCGGCTTTACAGGTGTTTGCCTTACTCATGTATATCGAAATGTTATACGTAAAAAAGATTGGCTTTCACTGCCGCTGAAAAAAATAATTCCCCGTGTTACAGTTTCCAGTATAGTTATCGGACTAATTATGCTTCTGCTTGTCTACGCTATTTATCTCCAGACAGGCACTTACCATATTGAAAGGATCAGGCTTGGTGGATTTTTATTCAATACTTTTAATCTAAGCAGCGTTATTCTTGTCTGGGGATTGATTTATTTCTCAGTTCATTATTTTGAAAATTATAAAAAAGCTGAGATTGAAGCCTTGATCTGGGAAGCAGCTGTAAAGGATTTTGAACTTAAAACTTTAAAGTCACAATTAAATCCTCATTTTATGTTCAATGCACTAAACAGCATAAGAGCATTAATAGAAGAAGATCCCGAAAGTGCACAGACTGCTGTTACAAACCTTTCGAATATTTTAAGATATTCGTTAAGGATTGAAAGAATGGAAACAGTTTCACTTGAAGACGAAATGTTTACTGTCGAAGATTATCTTGAACTGGAAACAATAAGATTCGAAGAAAGATTAAGGTATAAGATTAAAATGGATCAGGCATCTAAAAAAGTTGAAATTCCACCAATGATGGTTCAGACATTAGTTGAAAACGGAATAAAACATGGTATCTCAAAGAAAAGGGAAGGCGGAAATATTTCTATTGATGCATATGTTAAAGATTCAAAGTTAAATATCGAAATTAGAAACAGCGGGCAATTTGAAGAAGGATCAATACAGAATGCAAAAGGTTTTGGCGTAAGCAATACAAAACATCGTTTAAGTTTGTTATACGGTGAAAACGCAATTTTCTCAATTAAAAATGAATCTTCGGATGAGGTTCTGACAGAATTAGTAATTCCAATTGGAGGTACATCTCTATGAAAGCACTTATAATTGATGATGAAAGACTCGCAAGAGTTGAACTTCGCAGACTTTTATCAGCACATAAAGACATAAATATTATTGGCGAAGCAGTTAACGTTGATGATGCTGTTAATAAGATAACAGAATTAAATCCGGAACTGATTTTTCTTGATATTCAAATGCCCGGAAAAAACGGGTTTGAATTGCTCGAAGAACTTGACAGCGTTCCAATTGTTATCTTTACGACTGCTTATGACGAATATGCACTAAAAGCATTTGAATACAATGCACTTGATTATCTCCTCAAACCGATTGAGCCAAAGAGACTTGAGGAAACAATTAAGAAGGTGATCGAAAGAAATAAAAAAGATACTGCTGCAGCCAGTGAACAGCCGGTATTGCTGGAGGAAGACCAGATTTTTGTTAAAGATGGTGAGAAATGCTGGTTCGTTAAACTTTCAACAATCAGGTTGATGGAATCTGAGGGAAATTATGTAAGATTATATTTTGATGATAACAAACCTCTTATACTCAGAACATTAAACTATCTTGATGAAAGATTGGATAATAAAACTTTCTTCCGTGCCAGCAGAAAACATATAATCAATCTAAAATGGATTGAAAATATCGAGCCCTGGCTCAATGGCGGATTGCTTGTTAAATTGAAAGGTGGTAATAAAGTTGAAGTGTCTCGCAGGCAGGCAATAAAATTTAAGGAAATGTTGAGCCTTTAGTAGTCATAAAATATGCAATAATTTAAGCAAGAATTTATATTCTTGCTTTTTTTATGTCTTAAAAAGACAAATATTATTTTACCTTTCCCCTCTAATTATTATCTTTATATATTAATATTCCTTCATTACAATCAGGGAAAACCAATTGATTCCAATGAAAGATTTTTTCCGAAACCCGGAAAAAACTAATTATACTTTATCTCCTAATGGTGAATATTTTGCATTTATGATGCCTTGGAAATACAGGCTTAATTTGTTTGTCCAAAAGATAGGAAGCAAGGAAGTAAGTAGAATAACGGGCGAAACCACCAGGGATGTTGCCGAATATTGCTGGGTTAATAACGAGAGAATAGTCTATGTTAAAGATAATGCCGGTGATGAAAACTTCAGGTTATTTTCAGTCAGTCTTGATGGATCAAAATTGGTTGACCTTACCCCTTTTGAAAAGGTTACGGTACAGATAATTGACGAACTTGAAGAAAATGAAGAAGAAATGATCATCGCAATGAATAACCGTGATTCATCAGTTTTTGATGTTTACAGGTTAAATGCAATTACCGGAAATATGAATTTAATTGCTGAAAACCCGGGTAACATTACCGGTTGGCTAACAGATCACGAGGGTAAGTTAAGAGTAGCTATGACTACCGATGGTGTGAATACAAGTTTGCTTTTTAGGAAAACTGAAAATGACGAATTTAAAATTATAAAAACCTGTAATTTTAAAGAATCATTGTTACCCCTAATGTTTACGTTTGATAATAAGTTAATATATGCGAAATCAAATATTGGCAGGGATAAATCAGCAATAGTAAAATATGATATTGAAAATAATAAAGAATTGGAAGTGATATTTGAACATCCGGAAGTTGATGTGGATGATTTGGTTAGTTCTAAAAAAAGGAAAATAATTACAGGTATTTCATTTACAACAGATAAAAAGAACTATGTCTTTTTTGATAAAAAAAGAGAAAAATTACATAATCAGCTCCAGGATAAATTGCCTGGATATGAGGTAGTAGTAGCTGATTGGAATAAAAATGAAGATAAAATTCTAGTAAGAACTTTCAATGACAAATCCCGCGGTTCATATTATTTCTTTAATATGCAGAATGGAGAATTTTTTAAACTAACAGATGTGTCTCCCTGGCTTGATGAAAAACTTATGGCTGAAACGAAACCAATTGAATTTCAATCCCGGGATGGTATTATTATTCACGGATATTTGACACTTCCCCAAAATAAAAATTCTGAAAAACTACCGGTTGTTGTTAACCCACATGGGGGACCATGGGTACGTGATACATGGGGTTTCAATCCCGAAGTTCAGTTCCTGGCAAATCGTGGGTATGCTATACTGCAAATAAATTACAGAGGATCAACCGGATATGGCAGGAAATTTTGGGAAATGAGTTTTAAGCAATGGGGAAAGAAAATGCAGAATGATATTACAGATGGTGTTAATTGGCTTATTGAAAAGGGAATTGCTGATAAAAACCGTGTAGGCATATATGGTGGATCTTATGGTGGATATGCTGTATTGGCAGGGCTTTCGTTTACTCCCGACTTATATGCTTGTGGAGTAGATAATGTTGGGATTTCAAATCTTTTTACATTTATGAAGTCAATTCCGCCTTATTGGAAACCGTATATTGAAATGTTTTATGAAATGGTTGGTGACCCTGATAAAGATAAAGATCTTTTGAAGGAAACATCTCCTATTTTTCATGTTGATAAAATGAAAGCACCTTTATTAATAGCACAGGGTGCCAATGATCCACGTGTTGCAAAATCTGAATCAGACCAAATGGTTGAAGCTTTGAAAAAAAGAGGAATTGATGTTCCTTACCTTGTGAAGGATAATGAAGGACATGGTTTTAACAATGAAGAAAATAGATTTGAGTTTTATAGGGCTATGGAAGAATTTTTTGGCAAATACCTGGGTGGCAAAGTGGAGGATAAGCCATAGATAAATTAAAATTTTGCTTCGATTACTAAATTTTCCTGCTTAGACTTTTTCCACAGCAGTCTTAAATCATTTATTAAAAGTAGATAAAATGGTATATACTGAATTAAAAGAACTGAAGTATATTCTCTCCATTCTGTTCCCATTGGTGTAAAATTAGAAAAATTAGCGGTAAATAATAAACTGGTTACAGAATAAAAACTATAAAGAGGATTTATAGCAGCAATCCAGCCTAAATACCAAGGGTATACAGTTGTACTGAAAATAAGCCAGCCGATTAAAATTCCATAAACTCCTCTTGTAAAATCCTTATATAAGTAGGAAATAATTCCTACTAAAGCTACAAATGAAAAACCACAGATCATTCTTGCTAAGCTTTCATTTGACAACTGGTGTTTTAATAAATAAAAAGCTGAGGCATTAAATTGCCAGGTTTTTAAGTAAGTCGTTAAAGAGCTGAAAATAGAAAAATCTTTATAAATAAACGGGAAATAAAATAAGATTATAAGCCCGGCAAAAATTAAAACGAATCTAAAAGATTTTTTAATGCCAGCTTTTTTGATGATAAGCGGCAATAATATTATCGGGAACATTTTCGAAAGAAATGAAAATGTAAAAAATACAGATGCAATATAGAATTTTTCCTTTTCCATAAAGTAAATGAATAATATCATAAAAAGTATACCAATAAGATCCAAATGAGTATTTACAAAAAATTCTAGCAAGACAAGAGGTATCCAGGCATAAAGAATAATATTATTTAAGTCAATTTTTTTAATGTAAAAAAGCTTTAGTAGAAAAAAGATTATTAGCAGATCAAATAAAAGATAGATTAGTTTTAGTCCAATTAAGTTTTCGCCCGAAATAACATAAGCTGCGACAAATGTTAACTGAGCCATTGGCGGATAAATTGCAGTCATATCCTTAAATGTAACTTTTCTGTAGAGATTATCGTGAAATTGACTTAAGTGTTCATCATCAGGTGATGTTGTGTATGGATTAAATCCGTGATACAGAATTTTCCCTTCCCAAATATACCTGTTTACATCAGGTGATGTAGTATTTACAGCAGGCAGCAGTGTAATACGGAAAACTATTCCAAATAAAATTATTAGCAGAGGGATTTTTAACTTATATGCATCGGGTTTTTCAATTGAGAGAATTTTTGCAAATAATCTCACAATAAATGAATCAGAATATTTTTTGCCTGTTTGCAATCGAGACTTGAAATCTAACTTCTTTAACAAGTAAAAAACGCATAACATTATTAAAAAAGTTTCTACATAAACGAATATGAAAAGAGGAATATTTCCGGTAGTAAAGCTTAGTAACACAAAAACAATAAAAAACACTTCAACAATACAACCAGCGATCAGGATAAAATTTATTGCTGTTTTTTCATTATTCATTAATTAAATAATTCCCACGCTATTCCAAATCTTATACTTCTTCCGGGCATCGGGTAATAGGGAACGATATAATATTTTTTGTTTAGGAGGTTTTCCCAGGTAAAATAAATAGTTGCAACTTTTTGTATTATTCCGTTTACATTTAGATCAAGACGATTATTTGCTGCAATTATCGAGGAATTAAGTTGGCTTTCCTTTGCAATTCTCTCACCATTATAATAAAAGACCAAGCCTGCTTTTAAATCAAGATTATTATTAAATAGATAGCCATTATAATAGAGACCGCAGCGATATGAAAATTGAGGTACGTTGCTCAGTAAATTGGACGAGTTATCTTTATTGATATAATAAGATCCGTAATTGTCAAATGATAATTTCCAAAATTTAAAATCCAGATTTCCTCCAAGACCAGTTACCTTTATGTACGGAGAGTAATAAGACAAGGCTTGTTTATAATGCGGTGTGGGAGGACCGGGCAATGGTAGTACCCTATTGGTATGATCATCAGTTATAAAATACTTTATTTTGGTTGATATTTCTTTACTAATGTAGGAAGCGGAAAATTCCAGGTTTTTGGCATCATGAAAACTCGATTCGCCAAAAAATGAATACCCGGCATAAATTGAAATTTTGTTAGATAAATTAACCTTTAAATCAATTCCTCCGCCTAATGATTTTCTGTTATACGTTTTATAGGAATTTTGTGCAACCTTATAAAATATGGAAGGGAAAAATATGTTGTTTCTTGATTTAAATGTTAAAATTGCTGCCACAGAATATAATGATGAATTATAATCGGTTGTGTAATTATAGCTCATTATCAGCTGGTTATAGTTTAAATCATATTTTTCATAATTTACAATTGTTGTTAAATTTAAAGTCTCAAAAGAGAAATCTTGTTTAAAGTGAATTCCAAAAATATTTCCGCCGTTTTTATCAGAATAAAAAGTAGAATCAGTGCCGTCTGTAATTTCATCGAAATTCTTTCTGTAATAAAAAGTAAGGTCAGTTTTTGAAAAATCTGCAAATCTTCCCAGCATTTTTATGCTGTAATATTGCTGTCTTATCTGCTCCATTCGATTATATGAATTTACGGGGGCAAGTAGTTCGCTGTATAGATCAGTATTTAAATCCCCGCCAGATGTGGTTATTGAATCAACATTTACTCCGCCGTTTAAACCTCGCTGTAAAGTAAAATAATTAAAGGTGCCGATAATATTAATATTATCATTGAGGAAATATTTTAATTTTAATGATGTCTGCCACTCACCAAGACTGCTGTTATAATAGCGGTCATCAACTTTCCTGTTTGTAATATCAAATGATAAATCAAGTTTTTTATATATCCATGAGTTAAAGTATCCATCTACCAATGCCAGGCCATTGGGTCCCTGATAATATTTTATTCGAGTGTATGCAGGGCGCGAAAGAAAATCCTTTGAGATGAAATTTACAGTTGTAGAATTGTTTAAAGGGGAATACAAAAATCCTCTTGTAAGCGGGACAATTTCAATTGAATCAATTGATTCAGTTTGCAATATATTAAGATCAAATGAGTTAAAAATTCTGTTGTTTAAAAGAATACCGTCCTCCATAAAACTGACTGAGCCAAATCCTGCTCCAAATATAGTCGTTTCATTTGACTGTCCAATAAACCCATAATCTCTTGTAAAACCGAAGGGATATAAATTGAAAAAATCTCCGGCATATTTATAATCACTTCTTATTATTTTGTTTGCTCCTATAAAATCACTTCCCGAGTATAAAGGTTCCTGATAAATTGGGCTTAGAGTATCAACCACCATAGATTTTTTAGTTGAATCTGAAACTGAAAGTGAATCGGAAATAATTGAATTTGACAGGGAATCCTGACTGGTTTTTGTGGAATTAATATTCTGTGAATAACCAATTTGAACAAATAATATAAGGATAGTAAGGTGATACTTCATTTAGCTTTAATTATGAATATATTTACCTGAAAATAATTAAATATAGATAAAGCTACAAAATTAGAAATTTCTAATATTTATCCGGATTTATTCTTTTGGGATTGGTTGATTTCGGATAACTGGTTATGTCCCTGTAAACCGGGTACGTAATGAATAATCAGAATAAAAATAGTTATAATAATTATTTCATTTGACTAAAATAATCTATATTTTCACATCATAACTAATTCACAAAACAAAAGGAAAATCTAATGGCAAAAGGAATGACCAAGAGTCAAATTATTGATCATCTTGCAAAAAAGACCGAAACAACAAAAAAGCTATCTGAACAATTCGTAAATGAATTAGTATCTTTGGCTCATAAAGAAGCTAAAAATTCATTTACAATTCCAGGATTAGGAAAGCTTGTAGTGGTTGACAGAAAGGAAAGAATGGGACGTAATCCTGCTACTGGCGAATCTATTGTTATACCTGCTAAGAAAGTTCTGAAATTCAGAATTGCTAAAGCAGCTAAAGATGCAATTATGCCAAAGAAAAAATAATTTACTTACAACAAGGCCCGTTTTAACGGGCTTTGTTTTTTCCTCTTTCCCCAATTATTTCTTTCCTGAAATATTAAGTTCAATTAAAATTTAATCGGATTTTTTTCTGTATATTTTCAGTGCTATTTTATACAAGCCTATATGAAACTATTATATACTTACTTAAAAAATTACTGGAAACTTGTATTATTCGCGCTGGTACTTGCTGCGATTAACCAGGTTTTCTCTTTGCTGGATCCCTGGATATTCAGGATAGTTATTGATAAATACGCAACAAAATTTAGTCAATACACAACTTCTGAATTCTTTAAGGGGGTTAGTCTTCTGCTTGCTGCTGCGGTTGGAGTAGCATTTATTTCTCGTCTTGCAAAAAATTTCCAGGATTACTTTGTAAATGTCATAACTCAAAGACTCGGTGCAAAAATTTATAACGATGGAATTAAGCATTCCCTGGAATTGCCATATTCACTTTTTGAAGATCAGCGAAGCGGGCAAACCCTTGGTGTTTTACAAAAGGTTCGAACTGATGTTGAAAAACTGCTTAACTCATTTATAAATGTCTTATTTACAACTCTTGTAGGCGTAATCTTTGTTACGATTTATGCAATAAATGTTTACTGGCTAATAGCACCCGTATTTTTCTCTGCCGTTCCTCTGCTCGGATTTGTCAGTTCAGTGCTAAGCAAAAAAATCAAGAAAATTCAAAAGGTAATTGTAACTGAAACTACAGCACTTGCAGGTTCAACAACCGAATCTCTCAGGAACATTGAACTTGTAAAAAGCCTTGGGCTGGGAAACCAGGAAATTGACAGGCTAAATTCAACTACAGATAAAATTTTAGAATTAGAACTAAGAAAAGTAAAATATATTAGAAGCCTTAGTTTTATCCAGGGCACTATTGTTAACTTTATTCGTACGAGCATCCTCTTTTTAATGCTATATCTTATTTTTATCCAGGCAATAACAGTCGGTGAATTCTTTTCACTCTTTATTTATTCTTTCTTCATATTCGGTCCATTGCAAAGCCTGGGTGATATAATAAATACTTACCGTGAAGCTGAAGTTTCATTAAATAATTTTGAAGATATTTTAAATCAGCCTGTTGAAACGAAACCCCAAAAACCTGCTAAAATCACTGAAATAAATTCGCTTGATTTTCAGAAAGTAACTTTTAAACATCAGACTGCAAAAACCAAGGCGCTTGATGAAATTTCCTTCAGTGCAAAAAAAGGAGAAACAATTGCCTTTGTCGGTCCCTCAGGTTCAGGAAAGACAACCCTTGTAAAATTATTGGTTGGGTTATATACTCCAAAGGAAGGAAAAATATTTTATAATAAGTATCCCGATAATGAAATTAATTTTGATGATTTAAGGGAAAAAATCGGCTTTGTTACTCAGGATACACAATTATTTTCAGGAACAATTAAAGAAAATCTTTTATTTGTAAGACCGGATGCTTCCGAAAGAGATTGCCTGAGTGTACTTCAGAAAGCAGCCTGCGATAATCTCCTTGCAAGAGCAGATAAAGGTCTGAACACAATGATTGGTGAAGGAGGAGTTAAAGTTTCCGGAGGAGAAAAACAGAGACTCTCTATTGCAAGAGCACTTTTAAGAAGACCAAATCTCCTGATTTTTGATGAAGCAACCTCGGCACTTGATTCTCTTACAGAAGAAGAAATAACTGAAACTATTAGAAAAATTTCCAGCAGCTCAGAGCTAATAACTATATTAATAGCTCATCGACTTTCGACAGTTTTACACTCCGATAGAATTTATGTTCTTGAAAAAGGTAAAATAATAGAATCAGGAAAGCATGAAGAATTGCTTGAATTAAATGGTTTATACTATGCAATGTGGCGTCAGCAAATAGGAGAAGGAGATAAAACTTCTGCAAGTCTTTCAGTTAAAAGTTTTAATGGTTCAATAAAAAATTAATATGAAAAAATTAATTTATTCTATACCTATAATATTATTGATCTCATTTTCTTCATGTTCCAAAGAAAATGAAACAACTACAAATAAAGAACTTGAGAATAAAATGAATAAAATTGCTGAAAATTATACTAAACTTGTTTTAAGGGTTGGACAATTTGATCCTGATTATATTGATGCATATTATGGGCCGGCTGAATGGAGACCTACTGTATCTGAAAAAGATAGTATTACTGAATTGAACCAACTGGATATTGAAACTGACTCATTATTAAGTAATATGGAAAGCCTGGGGAATTATGAAGTTGACGAAATGCAGACACTTAGGTTCAAATTCCTATCGAAGCAATTATTGTCCGTAAAAGCAAAAATATTTATGCTCAAAGGCGGCGAGTTCACATTTGATGAAGAGAGCAAAGCTTTATACGATGCAGTAGCGCCAACGCATAATTCTGAGTATTTCCGAAATATTATAAATGATCTTAATAAAAAGTTGCCCGGGAAAGGAAATATCTTAAATCGATTTAATGATTTCAGAAATAGATTTGTAATTCCCAAAGAAAAACTCGATACAGTTTTTTCGGCTGCAATTAATGAATGTAGAAAAATTACTCGTCAGCATATCCAGTTACCGGAAAATGAAAATTTTCACGTTGAATATGTAACTGATAAAGCCTGGAGTGGTTACAACTGGTATAAAGGAGATAGTTACAGCTTGATCCAGGTAAATACAGATTTACCAATTTATATTGATAGAGCTATTGATCTTGCTGCTCATGAAGGTTATCCGGGGCATCACGTATTAAACACCTTGCTTGATCAGAATTTATTTAGAAGGAGAGGGTGGGTAGAGTTTTCAGTTTATCCTCTTTTCAGTCCCCAATCATTGATTGCCGAAGGTACAGCCAATTACGGAATCCAGGTTGTATTGCCGGGCGAGGAAAGAATAAAATTTGAAAAAGAAATTCTTTTCCCACTCGCCGGACTGGATAGCTCAGAAGCTGATGAATACTATGAAATTTTAAGATTAATTGACAAACTTAGTTATGCAGGAAATGAAGCTGCCAGAAATTATCTTGATGGCAAATTTAATAATGAAGAAGCAATAGAATGGTTAATGAAATATTCTCTAATGACAAGGGAAAGGGCTGAACAAAGATTAAAATTTATTGAAAAATACAGAAGCTATGTTATAAATTATAATTTAGGGCAGGATATCGTCAAAGAATATATACTTTCAAATGGTGGAATAAAGGATAATCCTCAATTAAGATGGGAATTATTTGCTAAAATTATTTCAACACCCCAAACACCCTCCGGTCTGGATGTAACAAATTAAATTTAACAATTATTTAATTTGGTCATTTCTTCATACTTTATTACATTTCGTTCATTAACGAAATGAATTATGATTAAGGATAATACTAAAATATTCAAAGCACTTTCGGACCCAGGCAGGTTGCGAATATTGAAAATGTTGCAGACCAAACCCCTTTGTGTCTGTGAAATTACAAGCATTTTGGAATTAGCTACTTCGACAGTCTCCAAACATCTCAGCATCCTGAAAGAAAACAATTTTATTATTGAAGAAAAGGAAGGGAAATGGGTTAATTATTTAATTAATCCTCAACCTGGTGATCCAAGGATCAGTTCTATTCTTTCTACCCTTGATTTCTGGATATCAGATGAAAAGTCCATAATAAAAGATGAAAAGAAAGCACTTTCTGTTGATAGAAACTTGGTGTGTTAAAATTGAAAATTATAAGTTGTTTCGCTCAATATCAAAATAGCAAGGTAAAGAATTGATAAAAGTATTATTTGTATGTATTCATAATAGCGCAAGGAGCCAGATGGCTGAAGCATTTTTAAACCAGCTTGGTGGAGGTAATTTTAATGCCGAAAGTGCAGGGTTGGAACCGGGAAATCTCAACCCGGTAGTGGTAGAGGCTATGAAAGAGATGGGTATTGATATTTCCCAAAATAAGACTAAAAGTGTTTTTGATTTTTTTAAGCAAGGGAAAAATTATCATTATGTAATTACTGTTTGTGATGAAGCAGCAGCTGAAAAATGTCCTATCTTTCCGGGAATTGCAAAAAAACTTCACTGGGGCTTTAAAGATCCTTCTGCAATTGATGGTCCCTTTGAAGAGAAACTAAAAACTACAAGTTTAATCCGGGACCAGATAAAAAAGAAAATTGAAAATTTCATAAGTGAAATGGAAATAAATCAGTAATGAAGGCAAAATCTTTAATTAATAAATTATCATTTCTTGATCGTTATTTAACATTATGGATATTTTTAGCAATGATCGCGGGAGTATTTTCCGGTTATCTTTTTCCTCCTATTGTGGATTTCTGGAATACTTTTCAAAGCGGTACAACAAATATTCCAATTGCTGTTGGTTTGGTTCTTATGATGTATCCTCCTCTCGCAAAAGTTAAATATGAAGAACTTCCGGATGTTTTTGAAAATTTAAAGATCTTAATGCTTTCACTTTTTCAAAACTGGATAGTTGGACCGATATTAATGTTTCTGCTTGCAATATTATTATTGCCAGATCATCCTGATTATATGGCAGGATTAATAATGATTGGTCTTGCACGATGTATAGCAATGGTAATTGTCTGGAATCAACTTGCAAAAGGTGATACTGAATATGCAGCCGGATTGGTTGCCTTTAATTCAATCTTCCAGGTTCTTTTCTTTTCAGTTTATGCTTATGTATTCTTGACTGTTCTGCCCGGCTGGCTGGGATTAAAATCATTCGAAGTTGATATCACAATCGGTCAAATTGCCGAGAGTGTAATGATTTATCTAGGAATTCCATTTTTTGCAGGAATGATTACACGTTTTGTATTATTAAAAATTAAAAGTAAAGAATGGTATGAGAAAAAATTCATCCCTCAAATCAGCCCGGTAACTTTAATTGCTTTATTGTTTACAATTTTTGTAATGTTTTCATTAAAGGGGGAATATATTGTTAAAATTCCTATTGATGTTTTAAGAATTGCAATTCCACTAATCATTTATTTTGTAATTATGTTTTTTGTCTCATTTTATATGGGTCAAAAAATCGGCGCTGATTATTCCAAAACGGCAACACTCTCCTTCACTGCAGCCAGCAATAATTTTGAATTAGCAATAGCTGTAACAATTGCCGTATTCGGAATTAATTCGGGGGAAGCTTTTGCAGCAGTTATAGGTCCACTGGTTGAAGTTCCGGTTTTAATAAGTCTTGTAAATGTTTCACTCTGGCTGCAGAAAAAGTACTTTAAAACTGTTGAAGAAGGTACCGTTAAATCTCCTGACCTTTGTCCTTAAAAATGAATATTTTAATTTGATCTAAATTCGAATTTTTCCAGCTTAAATAAATGTGCATAGTTAAATAATTATATAATAATAAGTTACAGCTCTTCCACTACCTCAAATTACCACCCATCATTATTTGAGGCTAAAAAGCCTTCTGCTGAGAGATTTCTTTACAAAATGTTAAACCAATCATGTATGTTTTCGTGTCAAATTCGCATGATTAAGTAAAACATTTTTAAAAAGGGAAAAAAATGAAGACAAAAATATTATTAAGTGCTTTGCTTGTTTTTTCTTTCGTGATTTTAACTGGAGCTAATGCATTTGCACAGGGACGCGGACAAAATCAAAATGACAGAGTTGAAGCTATAAAAAAAACATTGTCTTTAACTGATAAACAAACAGAAAAAGTAAAAGCGATTTATACAAAGTCCCGTGAAGATATGCAGAAAACCAGAGAAGAAAATATGGGTGACAGGGATGCAATGATGAAAGCATTAAAAGAAAACACAGAAAGAACAAACAAAGAAATTGAAAAAATTCTTACGCCTGAACAAAAGAAAAAATTTACTGTGCTCAAAGAACAGTGGAAAAAAGAGAGAGAAGAAAGGATGAAAAATTTTGGTCAGTGAAATAATTAAATATTTAGAAAGAATTAACGGGTAGTTAAAAAAACAATGAAAAATTTTTTAAAATCAAAAATATTTTTGGTATTTCTTGCATTAATTATTTTATCAACAGCAGGATACTGGTATTTTTCTTCATCTAATTCTGATACCATCGAAAAATACAGGTTTACAAATATCGAAAAAGGTAATCTTGAATCAATTGTTTCAAGCACTGGAACTATAAGTGCTGTAACTACTGTCCAGGTAGGCAGCCAGGTTTCCGGTACTATCTCCAAAATCTATGTTGATTTTAATTCGAAAGTCAGGAAAGGACAACTAATTGCTGTAATAGACACAACAATTTTATTTGCAAATTTTAAAGATGCCCAGACGTCTCTGGAGAGGGCCAGGGCACAATTAGAAAATTCAAATAATGATTTTGGAAGAATGACAACTTTATATGAAAAAAATCTTGTATCTAAAAGTGATTATGATCTTTCTAAGTACAATAATTCAATTGCAAAAACCGGCGTAAAATCTGCTGAGCTAAGTCTTGAAAGAGCAAAAACCAATCTTGATTATGCTTACATAAAAGCTCCGATTGACGGGACTGTAATTTCCAGGAATATTGATGTAGGTCAAACTGTTGCAGCAAGTTTTTCTGCTCCTACTTTATTTTTAATTGCAAACGACCTTTCAAAAATGCAAATTCTGGCAAATGTTGATGAGAGCGATATTGGACAAATTAAGCAGGGACAGAATGTTAGATTTACAGTACAGGCATATCCTAATAAAAAATTTAGAGGGATAGTAGACCAGATAAGACTTGCGCCAGAAACTATTCAGAATGTTGTTAATTATACCGTGGTTGTAAATTTTTCGAATAAGGATGGACTACTTTTACCTGGAATGACTGCTACAATAGATTTCTTGATTGAAACTGCAGATAGCGTTTTAAAAGTTTCTAATGCTGCGATTAGATTGAAACCAAACCTGGAAATGATGGCAGCGATTCAAAAAGCTGCAGATGAGAGAATGAAAAATTTGCCGGATTCTGTTCAGGCAAAAATTAAGGAAAGAATGGCGCAAGGTGGTAATAGACAGGGCGGAATGCAAAGAATGTTTTCAGGTGGAAATGGGGGTACCAGAAAATTTGCTCAGCTATGGTATCTGGATGATAAAGGACAAATGGCTTTTGTTCTTGTAAAACTAGGAATTACAGACGGACAATTTACAGAAGTGATTTCAGATAAAATTAAAGCTGGTATGTCAGTAATAAATGGTATTCTTATAGCGGACCCGGTTACAAACACAAGTACATCGCCGTTTCAGAATAATAATCAAAGCCGGGGTTCAAGGCGTGGATTCTAAAATTGCAGGAATAAAAAATTGGAAATTATAATTCAAACTCAAAATCTCATTAAAGATTATGTTACAGGTGATATAACTGTAAGAGCTTTAAAGGGAGTAAACTTAGAAATTCAAAAAGGTGAATTTGTTGCTATAATGGGTGCATCAGGCTCAGGCAAATCAACTTTAATGAATATATTGGGATGCCTGGATGTACCCAGCGAAGGTGATTATTTCCTTGATAATGTCCACGTAAATCAATTATCCAAAAAAGAACTCGCTGATATAAGAAATCAAAAAATTGGTTTTGTTTTCCAGGGCTACAATTTGTTATCCCGAACTTCAGCACTGGAAAATGTTGAAATGCCTCTTCTTTATAACAGGAGCATTCATTATCCCGATCCGGGAAAACTGGCACGTGAAGCGCTTGACAAAGTTGGTCTTGGTGACAGGATTGACCATCATCCAAATCAATTGTCGGGCGGTCAGCAGCAGCGTGTTGCAATAGCAAGGTCACTAATTAATAATCCGTCAGTTATTCTTGCAGATGAACCTACCGGGAACCTCGATACAAAAACCTCAATTGAAGTTATGTCAATATTCCAGGAATTAAATGACAATGGAATTACTGTTTTACTTATCACACATGAACATGACATTGCTCATTATGCCAAAAGAATAATAGAAGTTAGAGATGGATTGATCCTGAAGGATTATCAGGTGGGAAAAAGAAAGGATGCACTTTTTGAGCTTAAAAATTTTAAAGTAGAAATAGCAGAAGAAATATGAGAACAAAAAATTTATTTAAAGCGGCAATTATTTCTATAGCAAAAAATAAGATGAGAAGTCTTTTAACAATGCTGGGAATTATTATTGGCGTAGGTGCTGTGCTGGTAATGGTTGCGATAGGACAGGGTGCTCAGTCACAAATTGAAAGTCAGATTAATAGTCTTGGTACCAATTTAGTAATAATATATCCCGGTGCAGCAAGAACCAGTGGAGTAAGTATGGGAGCCGGTTCTTTCACGAGATTAACTCTTGAAGATGTTGATTTAGTAAAAAAGAATGCAGTTACTGTATCGGGCGTATCTCCTGTAATAAGGACTGGAGCGCAGCTTATTGGTGGTAGTGGAAACTGGAATACTGGTGTTTATGGTGTCTCTCCCGATTATCTTGAAATTCGCGCTTGGAATCTGGCTTCAGGTGACTTTTTCTCAGAGACAGATGTCCGAGCGCAAAATAAAGTTTGTGTAATCGGGCAGACTATTTTGAAAAATCTTTTTGCAGATCAGGATCCTGTTGGTCAACAACTTAGAATCAGGAATGTTCCATTTAAAATTATTGGTGTTCTTACAGAGAAAGGACAAAATGCTAATGGACAGGATCAGGATGATGTTGTACTTGCTCCCTATACTACTGTTCAATACAGGTTAAGCGGGTTCCGTTTTATTGGTCAGATTTTATGCAGTGCGCTTACTGCAAAAACAATTCCGCAAACCGAGGAAGAATTATCTTCATTAATGAGACAAAGTCATAAAATTCAACCCGGCGAAGACGATGATTTTACCATCCGTAACCAGACTGATATTGCGGAAGCAGCTCAATCAACTACAGATGTTTTAACCACGCTATTGGCTTCAATTGCTGGGATATCATTAATAGTAGGTGGAATTGGAATTATGAATATTATGCTGGTTTCCGTAACTGAAAGAACCAGGGAAATTGGAATTAGAATGGCAATTGGCGCAAGAGGAAGCGATATTTTAACTCAGTTTTTGGTTGAAGCAACTTTGTTGAGTCTAGGTGGTGGAATAATTGGAATTATCATCGGCATTGTTGCAACAAAACTTGTCAATGACCTTTACGGCTGGTACACATCTTTATCGGTTTTAACAATGTTAATTTCATTTGGATTTTCAGGACTGGTCGGGATATTTTTTGGATTTTATCCGGCAAGAAAGGCTGCTGCTTTAAATCCAATTGATGCGCTGCATTTTGAATAAGCATTATCACATGGGCCAAAAATTTTCCTTTTTTCTAGAACACCGGGAAATTTTCGTATTTATCTAATTTATTTAGGTCTTTATTTTCTATAGATAACTTATTTTTTTTATAAATGAGTTAATAGATTCTCAATATCAATAAAAATTCCCGAATCCAGCCATTATATTAAAAACAGTAGTTGAAACATTATCGATTGTTAGGTTATATAATAATTATAAATGGCATATTTGTTGTAACTAAGTTAATATTATGATAAAACTACCCGGTCTTTATAAAAATATATCATTAATTCTAATAAGCCTTTCTGTATCAATTATATTTCTGAATTATGTTCAACTAAGCGTATCGGCAGATAATCGAGTAGGGAATATAAAATACGACTCGAACCTGAATAACTCCGAACATTTTTCAGTTGATTTTAAAAATGAACTTAAAACTCCTCTTCACAAAATTGATAGAAATTTTAAATCAGTTATTTCAATTTTTGAAAATAAAAATGAATCTCAAATAAATTCTGGAACAAAATCATTAATTATTATTACTTCATTAAAATTTTCAATATCAAAATTAAATTTACATCTGAATAGAATTATAAAATATCCAGAATCATTCATACCTGAATTACAAACCTACAAAGCACTTCAGTCAGACAAACTACTGATTTAAAATTCCATTAAAATTAATTAGCTCAAAGGTGAATATTAATATTCATCATTAAATCTATTTAAAATTTTAATTGGAGTTTAAAATGAAAACTACGAAACTGGTAAAATATTTTTACCTGGTAATCACTCCTTTTTTGTTATTCGGATTTACTACAGATTTGAATAACGCGGGTAGTATTATAAATCAATACAATGTGCTACAAAGTGCGCAACAGTCGAAAAAGAAATGGGTTGCTCCTTCAATAGCCGATAAACTTAAAAATCCTTTTGACGGAAATAAGGAAGCAACAGAAAAAGGGAAACAAATATTTCAAATTAATTGTTTTACCTGTCATGGAGAATCGGGAACAGGAAATGGACCCGGTGCCGCCGGACTAAATCCAAAACCTGCTAATCTAACCTCAAAGGAAGTTCAAAAGCAATCTGATGGAGCGATTTATTGGAAAATAACTACTGGTTTTCCTCCAACAGCAATGATTTCCTGGCGATCTAACTTATCGGACAATCAGAGATGGGAAGTGGTTAATTACGTACGTGAATTAGGGGAAAAATAGCATTAATAAATATTAAGGAGATTAGTTATGTTACGAAAAAAAATGAATTCAATTTCAGTATTGGGGATTATAGTCCTTTTATTTTTTGCTTCTTCAAATACAAGTTTGGCAATACCTAGTTTTGCAAGACAAACAAATTTACCTTGCAGTTCCTGTCATACCATTTTTCCTGAACTTACACCGTTTGGCAGATTATTTAAATTAAACGGTTATACAATGGTAGGAATAGAAACCGTTCAGGTAAGAGACACAAATGATGTTCTTGAATTAAATCTGTTAAAAGTTTCACCTCTCTCTGCTATGATTCAGGCTACTTATACGTATAAAACCAAAAAAGAGCCCGGCACACAGAACGATATTGTTGCTTTGCCACAGGAACTAAGCTTGTTTTTGGGCGGACAAATTGCTCCTAAAATTGGTGCGTTTATTCAGCTTACTTACGACGGACCTGAAGGAAGTTTTGGAATAGATAATATGGACTTAAGATATGCTAATCAAACTGAACTGGGTTCAAAAAATCTAATTTACGGTGTAAGTTTAAATAACAATCCATCTATACAGGATTTATGGAACAGCACTCCAGCGTGGGGTTATCCGTATTCTTCTTCGTCAGCAACTATTTCACCAATATCAACTACATTAATTGAAGATGGACTTGGACAAAGTGTTGCAGGAATTGGGGCTTATGGGTTATGGAATAATCTTGTTTATGCTGAGTTTAGTGTTTACAGGTCAGCTCAACAGGGTGGCCCCCAGCCACCTGATAATACAGCAACAGGTATTATTAAAACACTTGCACCTTACTGGAGATTTGCATTCCAGAAACAGTTTGAAAATTCGTATGTAGAATTAGGTACTTTTGGAATGTCTACTCAAATGTATACAGCCGGAGTAAGCGGCTTAACTGATACATACAGAGATATTGGTGCTGATTTGAATTATGAAATGCCGTTTGGAGTTAACGAACTTACTGCTCACGTAACCTATATAAATGAAAAAAGAAGTTTGAATGGAACTTTTGCAGCAAGCAATGCATCCAATTCTGAAGATAATCTGAATTCGTTTAAAGCAGTCGGTAATTATTATCTACACCAGCAAGTTGGGTTTTCACTTGGTTACTTTATGATTTCTGGTGATGGAGATGCTATTTTATATGCGCCGGATGCAATTACTGGCAGTGTAACTGGAAAACCTGACAGTAATGGTTTGATTGCTGAGTTTGATTATCTGCCATGGTACAATACAAAATTCTCTGTACAATATGTTGCCTATAATAAGTTTAATGGATCATCAAATAATTACGATGGAACAGGAAGAAATGCTTCCGACAACAATTCGGTTTTTGTTTCCGGATGGGTTGCTTTCTAAAAAATATTATTATAAATGTATCTAAAATAAACCGTCTGTAAAAACAAGGCGGTTTATTTTTTTTGCTCAAGATTTAATAAATATTGCTTTCTCCAGATACCGCCTCCATAACCAGTAAGACTACCATCTTTTCCGATTACTCTGTGACAGGGAATAATAATCGAAATTCTGTTATCTCCGTTAGCTTTTGCAACAGCTCTTACCGCCTTTTTATTTCCAACTGCAATTGCCTGTTCTTCGTATGATCTTGTTTTGCCATAAGGAATTTTTAGCAACTGTTTCCATGTTTTTACCTGGAAGTCTGTTCCATCCATTTCAAGAGGTACATCAAATTTTCTCAATTTACCTTTGAAATATTCAGAGAGCTGATTGTTTAATAAATCAAAATATTTACTTTTTCCTGGTATTAATTCCGCATTAAAGATTTTTTTTATTCTTTTGATTTGAGTTTCAATCATTTTCCTGTCAACAAATTCAAGCAGGCAAACCCCCTTTTCAGTTGCGCCGGCAAGCATTGGTCCGAGAGGTGTTAAAATTCTTGTAACATTAATAATATTGCTGTTTTTACTTTTATTCGGCACAAAGCCTGTTGTTTTTTTGAATATTGCATTGAATCCGCTTAAAGATTCATAGTCTGATGAGTATGCTGCTTCAATCACTTTATCTCCGTATTTAATTCTTCCGAATGCATTCCCAATTCTTAAAGTCCTCAGGTATGATTGAAAAGTCATTCCAAGATTTTGTTTGAACCATCTTCTTAATTTATGTGGACTTATTCCTCTTTTTACCAGGTCATAATCTTTAATTCTAACATTCGGATTATCTTCAATCTCTTTCATTAATTGTATCATCCAACCAGGAAATTTTCCCTGAACTTCAAGTGGATAACAAAGTTTGCAGGGTCGATAACCAAGTTGAATCGCCTCTTTTGAAGAATTAAAAAATTCAACGTTTTCTATTTTTGGTTTTTTAGCATGGCAAGTAGGTCTGCAGAATATCCCTGTAGTTTTTACACCCACATAAAAAATTCCTTCAAAAGTGCTGTCTCTTTTCAGCAGGGCGTTGTACATAACTGATTTATCGGGTAATGTCATTTGCAAATTCATTATTAATCCTGTTTGAGAATTCTAATTTTATTTCCTGAATTAAAAGTAAAATAGCATGTTTATAAACGCCACCGTTTTTTTAGCAAGTAATTTACAACCACTAAAAAATGAAATAAATAAATTTTCCAGAATATAATTCATATTTGAGAATTAACGGATATAAATCATTTAATAACAATAAGTTAACTAAATACAATATTTTAAGGTTAATCCCCATTTATCAAGTAAAAATTGTATTCATAGTTAATTTTTATGATTTTGTTGTTACAAATTGGAATATTAACTATTCATATCCAAAATGTGAGATAACAGAATTTGAACCTTAATACATTTTCTACTTTTATTTCAATCCCGGGGGCTGCGAAATTATTTCCACGCCATTTAACTAGAATCAAAAAGTTAGCGGTACAAATTAATCAATAATAGTGAGGGTAAAATGAATTCATTAAAAAAACTTTTAATTCTGCTTGTTTTGTTTCTCTATATCCAGCCTGTGTTTCCGCAGGAACAGGAGCAAGATAAATCAGTCTTAACACTAAACAGGTTATTCAAAAGCCCGGAATTTTTCGGTGACAGGTTTGGTCCGGTTCGGTTTCTTGACAACGGACAAGGCTATACTTCGCTTGAAAAATCGGAAGCTGTAAAAGGGACAAGGGATATAATTAAATATGATACAGAATCAGGCGACAGGGAGATATTGGTTTCAGCATCTCTCTTAATTCCTGAAGGTGATACGACTGCGTTATCGATAGCAAATTATGAATGGTCACCGGATAAAAATATGCTTCTTATTTTTACAAACACTGCAAGAGTTTGGAGATATAATACAAAGGGTGACTACTGGGTTCTTAATCTGGAATCTAAAAAATTAATGAAGCTTGGTGGTGATGCTCCTGAATCTTCTTTAATGTTTGCAAAGTTTTCTCCTGATAATAAAAAAGTAGCTTATGTAAGCAAGCACAATGTTTTTGCTCAAGATCTATCTGATGGAAAAATCACACAGTTGACTTTTGATGGCTCCAATACGACAATTAATGGTACATTCGACTGGGTTTATGAGGAAGAACTTGATGACCGTGATGGTTTCAGGTGGAGTCCGGACAGTAAAAAAATTGCTTACTGGCAACTCGATGCTACTGGAATAGGTGAATTTTTAATGATCAATACAACAGATTCAATCTATTCATTCACTATTCCGGTTCAGTATCCAAAAGTTGGAACAACTAATTCTGCTGCAAAAGTTGGAGTTGTGAGTGCCGATGGTGGTAAAACAACCTGGATGAAAGTTCCCGGTGATCCAAGAAATAATTACATAGCAAGAATGGATTGGACAGGAAATTCAGATGAGATTTATGTCCAGCATCTTAATAGGTTACAAAATAAACTAGATATTTTACTTTGTGATATTAAAACAGGGGATGTAAAAACAGTTCTTACTGAAAATGCTGAAGCCTGGATAGATATCAATGATGATATGCACTGGTTTAATGATGGAAAAAGTTTTACCTGGGTAAGTGAGCGTGACGGTTGGAGACATGTTTATGAGGTTTCGAGGGATGGAAAAGATGTGAAACTGCTAACTCCAGGTGATTTTGATGTAATAGAGATTGAAACAATTGATTTTGATAATAGATGGATTTATTATATCGCTTCTCCAGATAATCCGACACAGAGATATTTGTACAGAGTTTCACTTGATGGAAAAGGAACTATTGAACAAATTACTCCAGAGGTATTAAAAGGTACAAATTCTTACCAGGTTTCTGATGGTTCAAATTATGCAATCCATTCTTATTCAAATATTAATACTCCCAATACAACAGATCTCGTAGAACTTCCTTCACATAAGGTTGTAAGAAATCTTGTTGCAAACGAAAAACTTAAAGAAACAATTGCCGCTATTAATATGCTGCCGATAGAGTTCTTTAAAGTTGATATTGGAAATAATGTGAAACTTGATGGCTGGATGGTAAAACCTCCGGACTTTGACCCTTCAAAAAAATATCCTGTTCTTTATTATTTGTATGGGCACCCGGCAGCCCAGACTGTGCTTGACAGGTGGAGTGGAAGCCAAATGTTGTGGTATGTAATGCTAGCTCAGAAAGGATATATAGTTATGAGCGTTGATAACAGGGGAACTCCCGCACCGAGAGGAAGAGATTTCAGGAAATATATTTATAAAAATGTCGGCGGATTATCTTCCAAAGATCAGGCCGAAGCAATGAAAGGGATCATTAAAAAATTTAGCTTTGTTGATCCATTGAGAGTAGGTGTCTGGGGCTGGAGTGGTGGAGCTGTTTCTACATTAAACTTGATGTTCCGCTATCCTGAAATATTTAAAACAGGTATAGCTGTTGCACCTGTAACCGATGAAAGATTATATGATACTATTTATTCTGAGCGTTATATGGGTTTACCAGCAGATAATGCAGATGGGTATAAAGAATCTGCACCTTTAACCTATGCACATCAGCTGGAAGGAAATCTTCTCGTAGTTCACGGAACCGGAGATGATAACGTGCATTATCAAAATACAGAGCGATTAATAAATGAATTGGTTAAGTACAATAAACAGTTCTCAATGATGGCATATCCAAACAGGTCACACGGTATTTATGAAGGATCAGGAACAAGAATGCATTTGTTTACATTACTTACAAATTATTTATATACAAACCTGCCTGCAGGTGCAAACTAAGATTA
>DATFMR010000075.1:0-2329 GCA_035266865.1 Ignavibacteriaceae bacterium
ATTCTTGTTATTCTTTTTGTACGTGCTGTTACTTTGCCGGGAGCGATTGACGGGATAAAATATTTTTTTACTCCGGACCTTAATACCGTTCTTGATTATAAAGTATGGCTTAACGCTTTAACACAAAATGCCTGGGATACAGGTGCGGGCTGGGGATTAATTCTCACTTACGCGATTTACATGAAAAAGAAGGAAGATATTTCCCTTAATGCCGCACTGATAGGATTTGGAAACAACACCGTTTCTTTGCTCGCAGGAATTACAATTTTCTCCACAGTTTTTGCTCTCAGTTCCGTTGATGCAATGCAGCAGATTTCACAATCAGGTCCGGCAAATACAGGGCTGACTTTCATTTACCTGCCGCAGTTGTTTGCAAGAATTTCAGGCAGCTATGCAGTAAATATTTTCTTTGCTTCAATATTTTTTATTGCTTTATTTTTTGCGGCCGTAACATCACTAATGTCAATGGTCGAGCTTTCAACCAGAACGTTAATTGATTTTGGATTAAAAAGAAGTAAAGCGATTATAGTTGTAGCCGTTGCCGGATTTTTATTCGGCGTTCCATCGGCCTTAAACCTGGACTTTTTTGCAAACCAGGATTGGGTCTGGGGTGTGGGATTAATATTAAGCGGCGCATTTATTTCATTCTCAATTATTCGCTACGGTGTAGATAAATTCAGAACAGAAATTATTAACGGAACCGGCAGCGATGTAAAAATAGGCAAGTGGTTTAATTTTGTTATAGCGATATTAATTCCGCTGCAGGTTATTGTATTAATATCCTGGTGGCTGATTTCATCGGTTGGTTGGGACCCGGAATGGTGGAACCCGTTCCATTCCCTGAATACGGGTACAGTATTGTTCCAGTGGGCAATTGTCCTTGGCGCGTTTATTCTTTTGAATAAAATTATGTATAAACAGATTTTTGACCGGGAAAAACCATGAACATCTTTACAATATTAACTGCGGTAGTTGTACTGGGAATTGTTTGGGGCGGATTAACATTCTTCCTTACCCGGGCGATGAAGTATGAAAAAATGAAAACGGAAAATGGCGAAAAGTAAAATAAAAATTACCGGAATTTCAGAGGCAGTAAAAAACCTGAAAAAGGGAAATATCCTTCCCCTTTATTTTTTCTTTGGTGAAGATTCCTTCAGCATTGATGAAGCCTTAAAAGCAGTGGAAGAAACAGTTCTTCCACATGTAACTTCAGATTTTGACCGTGAGGTATTTTACGGTGAGGAAAAATTAATTTCTGATGTACTTGATTTTGCAACTGCTTTCCCTTTCGGATCCGATAAAAAACTCTTAATCCTTAAAGAATTCGAAAAAGTAAAAGACAAAAAGAATCTTTTGTCGTATGCTGAGTCTCCGGCTGATTTTACAGTGATGGTAATAGTACATAATGGCGGAATTAAAAATACTGATACGGTTCTTTATCAAACGTTGGCAAAAAATAATTTTATTTATGAAGCAAAAGAACTTAAAGGAAATAATCTTGTTAACTGGGTTGTTGATTTTTGCGAAGTAAGAAACAAAACGATCAGTTTTGAAAATGCTTCAATGCTTGTTGACATTGTTGGCGAAAACAGAAGTATGATAGAAGCGCAGCTTGATAAAATTCTTACATATATTTCAGACAAGGAAGAGATCAGTCTTGATGATGTGAAATCGTTATCCACCTCACTTAAAGCGTTTTCAATTTTTGATCTTCAGGATGCGGTTTCAAAAAGAGATAAATCACGCTCCTTAAAAATTGCCTACAATATGCTGGAGAAAGGGCAGGAACCAACATTCATCATTCATATGCTTACAAGGTATTTTACAGGGCTGGCTCGGGTTAACGAGATGACCGAGAAAAAGATGAATGAATATGCTGCGGCAAGAATTATTGGTACACACCCGTTCTATCTGAAAAATTACAGGTTTGCAAGAAAGGCTTTTACCGACAGAGATCTGCACCGCGCCTCAGAGGCACTGCTCAAGGCAGACATTACGGTTAAGACCACTTCTTCGGACAATAAGTCTATTATTACTCTGTTGATCTCTGAAATGCTGGTATGACCGGCCTTAATAATTTTATTGATTTGCTCTTTTTTTCACCTATCTTTGAAATCAGCTTCCCATATAATAATTAAGTGAATATTTTATTGGACACCAAAAGCCCCTTTAGGGGGAAAAATGAGAACTTTCGAATTTTCAGGAATTTTAAGTAATTTGGTGTCTGATTTCGGAAACCTTTTAACCAAAAAGAAGTACAATACAGTTGACAGACAAGAATCTTAATGAGCTGAGTGACGAGGAACTGATACTCGAATTTCAGCGGAAT
>DATFMR010000076.1:0-4910 GCA_035266865.1 Ignavibacteriaceae bacterium
ATAAAACTTTCTTCAAAATACACTGTTGCAAGGATGCTCGAAAGAGATGATTTTACAAAAAGATTTAAGTCCGGTGTTGCAATAAGCATTCACGAATTCCTGTATCCGCTAGCGCAGGCAATGGACTCAGTTGCAATTAAAAGTGATGTGGAACTTGGCGGAACCGATCAGAAATTTAATTTGCTCGTTGGAAGAGATATCCAGAGAGAATTTGATATTGAACCCCAGGTTATAATTACGATGCCCTTGCTTGTCGGAACAGACGGCGTTGAAAAAATGAGCAAATCATATAATAATTATATAGGTATTTCAGAATCGCCAAAAGAAATTTTCGGTAAGGCTCTATCTATTGCCGATAGCTTAATTTACACATATTTTGAACTAGCGTCAGATGTCAGCAATGAAAAATTAAAAGAAATAAAAAATAAGCTGGATGATTCTTCTGTAAATCCAAGAGATATTAAAAGAGAACTTGCAAAGAATCTCGTAGCAATGTATCATGATAAAAAAGCAGCCGACCAAGCTGAAGAAGAATTTGACAGGATATTTATAAAGAAAGAAATTCCGGATGATTTACCCGAATTCAAAATTCCATCCGGTAAAAAAGAGATAGGAATTGTCGATCTGATTGTCGAAGTTAAATTTGCTCCATCAAAAGGTGAAGCAAGAAGACTTGTAGTTCAGGGTGGCGTTAGTATAAACGGAGAAAAGATTGATAATATAAACAAGCCGATCCAACTGGAAAGTGAAATGATACTTAAAGTAGGAAAAAGGAAATTTATAAAGTTTATTTAGCGTAAAAGGAGATGAGAATTTGTATGTACCCTCAAGAATATTTTTTACCAAAGGAGTAGGTAGACATAAAGAATACTTAACCTCTTTTGAACTTGCACTAAGGGGTGCAGGAATTGAGATATGTAATCTTGTAACGGTTAGCAGTATTTTCCCTACAAACTGCAAAAGAATTAGCAGAGAAGAAGGAATCAAAGAATTGAGCCCGGGACAAATTACATTCGCAGTAATGGCAAGGAATTCCACGAATGAACCGAACAGGCTGGTCGCTTCTTCAATTGGAGTTGCAATTCCCGCTGACAATACTCAGTACGGATATCTTTCAGAACATCATCCATTTGGAGAAACTGAAAAAGTAGCAGGTGAATATGCGGAAGATCTCGCAGCAACAATGCTGGCTACCACACTTGGAGTGGAATTTAATCCTGATACAGACTGGAGTGAAAGAGAAAATATTTACAAGATGTCCGGCAAAATTGTGCGGTCATTTAATATTACTCAATCTGCTGAAGGCGATAAAAACGGGCTCTGGACAACAGTACTTGCTGCGGGTATTTTGCTCCCATAAAAAGGAAGACATATTTTGTTTGAAGAACTTACGTTCTGGATAGTATTTTCTGCCCTTGCTTTAATTATTATTATTATTGATTTATATGTAACAGATCACAGGCCGGGCAAGGCGGGATTAAAAACCAGTTTAATTTGGAGTGGTGTGTGGATAACAACCGCTCTTTTGTTTAATGCCGGTATTTACTTCTTTATGAAAGACGGGCACATTAAAGGTCTCGAATTTACAACCGGCTACCTCATTGAATATTCTCTCTCAGTAGATAACCTCTTTGTTTTCCTTTTGATCTTCCGGGTAATGGACGTTCCTTTAAAGAGCCAGCCTCACGTTCTTAAATGGGGAATTCTCAGCGCAATAATTTTCAGGATTGTTTTTATACTCGCCGGCGTAGGACTGATAAATCTGTTTCATCCAATAATTTATCTTTTCGCGATAATTCTTTTATTCGCTTCCTACAAAATGGCGTTCGGAGGAGAAGAAAAAATTGACTACGAAAAAAACCCGCTTATTAAATTTGTTAAAAGATTTTTTAACATTACCAATAAATTTGAAGGAAATAAATTCTTTGTAAAACAGGGCGGAAAGTTCTTTGCCACTTCCCTCTTTTTAACTTTGATAGTTATTGAATCTTCCGATATAATTTTTGCAGTGGATTCAATCCCCGCTGTAATTGCGATTACAAGAGATCCATTTGTAATTATCACTTCTAATATTTTTGCAATACTCGGGCTTCGGGCTCTTTATTTTGCTTTAAGCGGACTCGTGGAAGTCTTCCATTTCCTGAAATATGGAGTAGCATGCATACTGTTTTTTGTAGGTATAAAGATGTTGCTTTCAGAAATCTACCATATCCATACAGCGATATCACTTGGAATTATAATTTTCTTCCTGGTAGGATCAGTTTCTTTATCTCTCCTGGTAAAAAAGAAAATCTAAAATTGTAACAGCAACTATTTAATACTATAGAATATAAATATCTATTTCCAGTCCGGCATTACAGCATTTGAAATTATTTTAATTCGATTATTTCCATTCACACTCATGGTCCATAAATCTTTTGCCGAATTCAAGACATTTGAGCCATTTTCAAATATTATATTTGCACCATTTGGCGAATATCTTGGATTTAGATCGTTTGTACCATTTTGTTTATTGTTGTTTTGATTACTTTGATTAACAGTTGAAAGGTCCACAATTGACTTTGTATTTACATCAATTTCAAATATGTGCGAATTGAGCATCCTTCCGTCGTTGCTTTGATAGCCTGAGACATCATGAGTGTACAATATTTTGCTGCCATCAATTGAAAAAGAGGGACTAGCAGTTCCTCCCACAGAATTAGATACCAGCAATATCATATTAGAACCATCAGAATTCATAGTATATATTTCTGAATCATAGATATTTGCTCCAACAGTTAATACTACAATTTTGCTTCCGTCCAAAGAATAGCCACATTCACGAAAATTTCTGCCTGCCGGAGCTGTCGCAATTAAAGTAAGATTACTTCCATCTGAACCAATTCTATAAAGTTTATCATTATGACTGTACAATATATGATAGCCATCAGGTGACCAGCTGAATCCTATTCCGTTGTTGCCATACCCGGTTACGCTAACTGTTGTAACCTTGAATAGTCCGCTTCCATCATTATTTTTTGTATAAATCTGTGGATCCACTGTACTGTTTGATGTAAAAGCTATCTTGTCGTGTACCGGATTAAATCTGGGCCACCAGTTTCTATTATTATTATCTGTCAGTTGTACAAGATTGACTTCACCTGTATCTGAAGAAAACACCTGGAAATTTCCATTTACAATCCTTGAAAATAAAATGGAATTATCCGGAACCGGCATCGTTGTGAAACTCCATATTTCGCTGTTTGCCTTTAAAGTGTCTGTCCCTCTGGCAGTAACCTGCCAAAAATATGTAGTATTGAATTTTAGCTTTGATACTTCTGTGCTCGTATCTTTTATTCCAGAAGCAATTAATTGCTTTACTGCTGAACCGGATTCATACAAATAAACATCAAAAGATGTAGTATCAGAATAAAAACCTGTAGAAGCATTGTTATGCCATGAGAGTTTTAAGGAAATTGATTGATTGGTTGCCTGGTTTGCAGGAAAAGGATTACTTGGTATTCCCGGGGTAAAACTATTTCCATCGTTTAAAATAACAACTGCCTGCACTGATTTATTTGCCAAAACTGCAACCGATACGGTAGTGATATTATAACCGTTTTTAACTACAGATATTGAATAATTCCCAACCGGGATTGATTCAAGCGCAAATCTACCTGCAGCATCAGATACAATAGCACTTGTTGCTGGATTAGTAGTAATATTTGCCCCCGCAAGCGGAGTGTTTCCATTTGGTGCATATACTATACCGGATATGCTTCCGTATAATACCGGACTAACAGTATTTTCTGTACAGGAAGTTATTGTAACTAATATAAGCAACGATAGAATATATTTAACTCTCATTTTATTTCTCAATCCAATTTATTTTTTAAATTAATATATTATTTCACATTTTGGGAGTTATGCATCTTAAATTTCCATAATTCATTTTATTAGTTATTAGTTGATATTATCAGGTGAAGTCCATTACCATTTTGTGATATTATATAAGCTTTTGGACTCTGCCCATTATCAAATCTGTGAAATAAATTATTATTTCCCTGTTGTAAAATATTATAGAGCTTATTGCTTGCTTTTATATCTTGTGTTGAATAATTATTATTACCACTTTGAATTATATTTGTAAAATTATTATCACCTTCAATATTCAGAAATACTTCATTGCCGGAACCATCCTGAGTAATTGCGTTGTTGTTCCCATTACCTTTTTGATTAATCCGTGCTTGGTTATAATTATTATTTTGCATAATAGAAGCTATATTTGGGCTTAGTCCATTGTTATTTATTTGGTTTATAGAAGCCTGATTGAAGTTACCAACCTGTTGAATATTTGCTGAATTATTAATTGCGGATGAAATAGATTGTACACCAAAAGTGCTAACTATTTGTTTATATGCTGCAGGGGTCAAGTTTATATCCACAAAATCCGTCTTGCTTAACTGGCTGCTTTGTGCATATAATACTCCTATCGATACAAAAGCTATAAATATTACTATAATTTTCGGCTTCATATGATGCCTTTATTTTTAATTTTTTATCTTTGAAAGCATTCTACTTTTATTACCATCTTTAAATTTCCAGAGGGAAGCAAAAGGCTTCCCCCAGAATTATTTTCAATTAATGTTGATTAACAGTTGCAGTATTACCATTTCCTGTTTGTGTTGTAATACTTGAATTTCCACCAGCCCCAGCCTGAGTTAATTTTATCAAATTGGTATTTCCCAACTGACTTGCTGTTGCAGTATTGCCGCCAAATGATTGAGTAGCCTGTATAGTGTTCGTGTTACCATTTTGTGTAAAATCTGCCGCATTAAGACCATCTGATTGTGTAAGTGTAGCAGTGTTATAATTTAGTGTTTGATTTATACTTGCTGTATTATCATCACCGGTCTGGTTTGTGGTAGCAT
>DATFMR010000077.1:0-14401 GCA_035266865.1 Ignavibacteriaceae bacterium
AAAAAAAATCAAGCTTGACTAGTATTCTTTTTGATAGAGTGCTTTGTCTAAAGTAAACTTGTCTTTGTTTTCTATTTAAGTAAATAAATAAAAACATATTTCTCTTTTAAAATTCAAAAGAAATTAATAACTTATAGCAGAATTAAATAATCATTCATTAAATCTATGCTCTTTGACAGGGTGTTCCAGTATCTGGTAGGTGTGTACTTAACTGTGTACCTAAATTCAATTTTAAGGTGCACAAATGGTACACAGGTAGTCAAGTTCCAAATCTGTTTAAAATAAAAAACCGGATATTCGGTTATATCCGGCATTTGAAGTGGGCAGAGAGGGAATTGAACCCCCGACACAAGGATTTTCAGTCCTTTGCTCTACCGACTGAGCTATCTGCCCTTCAAAAACTCATCCGCCTTTGGCGGAAATAAGAGCACAAAAATATAGATTTTTATTCTAATCTCAAAAGTTTCTAGTTAAAAATTTTCAAATGCTAACCCACGATTAAAAGTCGTGGGTTAATGAAATTTTAAGACTAAATTATTCCTTTATCCTTCAATACTGATTCAACTGTAACCGCACCAATCTCCTGGAGTTCGTACCTTACTCTTGTATGAGGTTTGTTGATCTTTATAATTCTTGAAAGATTAATTGGCGTACCTATTACAACAGAATCACATTTGGTTTTGTTGATTGTTGTTTCAAGATCTTTCATCTGTTGTGTTCCATAGCCCATTGCAGGAAGCAGCATACCTATATTGGGATATTTTTTATAAGTCTCAGTTATTGATTTTACAGTGTATGGCCTTGGATCAATAATTTCATCTGCTCCGTAATTCCAGGCTGCTACCATTCCTGCGCCGTACTTCATTTCTCCATGGGTTAAAGTCGGGCCATCTTCAACAACCAGTACATTTTTACCCCGGATAACTTCAGGTTTATCCACAAAAATCGGTGAAGCAGCTTCTATCAGTTGTGCTTTCGGATTGATGCTGTGAATATTGTTTCTAACTTGTCTTATACTTTCAGGATCGGCAGAATCAATTTTATTAATTATAACCGCGTCTGCTAATCTAACAGAAGTATTTCCAGGGTAGTAAGTCAATTCGTGTCCGGCCCTGTGAGGATCGGCAACTGCAAAAGTAACATCTGAATGATAGAAAGACATATCGTTATTTCCACCGTCCCAGATTATAACATCGGCCTCTTTTTCCGCTTCTCTTAAAATTGCCTCGTAGTCAACACCCGCATAAATAACACTTCCCATTGCAATATGTGGTTCATACTCTTCCATTTCTTCTATTGTGCATTTATGTTTTTTCAGATCGCCGATTGAAGCAAATCTTTGTACTTTTTGTTTGGCTAGATCGCCGTAAGGCATAGGATGTCTGATTGAAACGACTTTTTTCCCTGCATTACGAAGTGTTTCAACAACTTTTCTCGAAGTCTGCGATTTCCCACTACCTGTTCTTACTGCAACTATTGCAACAACTGGTTTGGTACTCTTGATCATTGTTTCTGCCGCACCGAGTAATCTGAATGATGCACCGGCGGCATTTACTATCGAGGCTTTAGTCATTACATAATTAAATTTTACATCTGAATATGAAAAGACAACTTCATCGACTTTTAGTTTTTTAATTAATGAAACAAGATCTTTTTCATCATAAATCTTTATTCCTTTAGGATATAATTTACCCGCAAGAACCGAAGGATATTTTCTTCCATCTATATTCGGAATTTGAGTTGCAGTAAATGCAACAACATTATACTTATCATTGTTTCGGTAGTAAACATTGAAATTATGGAAATCCCTTCCTGCTGCTCCCATAATCAATACATTAGTTTTCGACATAGTAACTCCATCTTTATTGATTTTTCTTATTTAGCGAACTGCTATTCTACAGTAACACTCTTGGCTAAATTCCTTGGCTGATCAACATTCAATCCTTTTTTAACTGCAATATGATATGCGAGTAATTGAAGGGGAATCGCGGTTAGTATTGGCATTAACATTCTGATGGTTTCGGGGATTTTTATAGAAAAGTCAACAAGTTCATCTATTGAATTGTCATTTTCATTTGCTATGGCAATTATTCTCCCCTTTCTTGCCTTTACTTCCTGAATGTTGCTTATGATTTTTTCATAAGTAGAGTCCTTTGGTGCAATGAACACTGCAGGCATATTATCATCTATTAGCGCAATTGGGCCATGCTTCATTTCTGCTGCCGGATATCCTTCAGCATGAATGTAGGAAATTTCTTTTAATTTTAATGCCCCTTCCAATGCTACGGGAAAGTTATATCCCCTTCCAAGATAAAGGAAATTTTTTGCATCCTTAAAATCCTCTGCAATAGCTTCTATTTGATCATTTAATTTTAAAATCTTTGCGATTTTATCAGGAATCGCTTCAAGTTCCTTTGCAATTGCCTGTCCGTCAACCAGGCTCATATTATTTTTCCTGGCAATTAAAAGAGTGATAAGTGCCAGGGCTACAAGCTGTGAAGTGAATGCTTTTGTTGAAGCAACTCCTATTTCAGGCCCCGCGTGTGTATAAACACCGCCCTGAGTTTCCCTTGCTATTGATGAACCTACCACGTTACAAATTCCAAGCGAAAGTGCACCGCGTATTTTTGCTTCTCTTAACGCTGCAAGAGTATCAGCAGTTTCACCGCTCTGAGAGATAAAAAATATTGAGTCGTCATTATTAACAATCGGGTTCCTGTACCTGAATTCAGACGCATATTCAACCTCAGTTGGTATTCTGGCAAACTGTTCAAACATGTATTCCCCAACCAGCCCTGCATGCCAGGAAGTTCCGCAGGCTGAAATTATAATCCTTTTTGAATTAGCAAGTTGTTCGGCAACTTGTTCAAGACCTCCGAGCTTTGCAGTCCCTTCCTTATGTAAAATTCTACCTCTCATAGAATTACAAACAGATTCAGGTTGTTCCATAATCTCTTTCAACATAAAATGGGGATAACCCGCTTTATCAAGTTCATCCAGAGTCATGGTAATTTCATGAATTTCTTTTTCTATTTCATTTTCTTCATTGAGATTTTTTATTCTAAACCTGTCCTTAAATACTTCAACAACCTCTCCGTCTTCCAGATAAACAACTTGCTTTGTATGCGCTATTATAGCTGATACATCTGATGCCACAAAATTCTCACCATCTCCAATGCCCAATACCAATGGAGAACCTTTCCTTGCAGCAATCAGCCTGTCAGGTTCGTTTGCAAAAACAATAGCAAGTCCGTAAGTACCATCGACTTCAGATAGTGTAGCTCTAACAGCATCAAATAAACACAATCCGTTATTAATAAAATTATCTATAAGGTGAGGTATAACTTCAGAATCAGTATCAGTTATAAAATTATATCCTAATTTTTGTAACCCTTTTTTAATAACCTGGTAATTTTCTATGATCCCGTTATGGATTACAAAAAGATTTTTTTCTTTATTAAAATGCGGGTGTGCATTTAATTCATTAGGAATTCCGTGAGTCGCCCATCTGGTGTGTGCAATTCCAAGACTTGAATTAAGGTTTAGTTTTTCAATTTCTTTTTCAAGAACAGATACTTTGCCTTTTCTTTTATGAACTTCGGAATTGCCATTATTAATAATTCCAATACCAGCGGAATCGTATCCCCTGTATTCTAATCTTTTTAAACCATTAATTAGAATCGGAATGCAATTTCTCTCCCCAATATATCCAACTATTCCACACATCGATTACCTCTTTTATCAGAATTTTTAATAATCATCACATTAATTTTGTCAAATTTAAGACGATTTTCAACATTCCCGGAATTTATTTATTCCCGGTTAATTTACCTTCAGCTTTTAATATTTTGCGAAAGTAATCAATTGTAATTTTTAACCCTTCTTCTCTTGATACCATTGGAGCCCAACCCAGCAGCTTTTCTGCTTTTGTTATATCGGGCTGGCGAACCTTTGGGTCGTCGGCTGGAAGAGGCTGATATATAATTTTACTTTTGGCACCTGTAATTTTCAACACTTCTTCAGCAAACTGCTTTATAGTAATTTCTGATGGATTGCCAATATTTACCGGATCAGTCTCCTCCGAAAGTAGCAGCTTATAAATTCCATCAATCAGATCAGACACAAAACAAAAACTTCTTGTTTGAGAACCATCGCCGAAAACAGTAATATCTTCTCCCCTTAGTGCCTGCCCGACAAAAGCCGGCAATGCTCTTCCGTCATCAAGCCTCATTCTTGGACCATATGTATTAAAAATCCTTGCTATCCTGGTTTCAACATTGTGATAACGATGATAAGCCATCGTAATTGCCTCGGCAAATCTCTTCGCCTCATCATAAACACCTCTTGGCCCAATTGGATTAACGTTTCCCCAGTAATCCTCTTTCTGAGGATGAATTTCCGGATCGCCATAAACCTCTGAAGTTGAAGCAAGCAGAACTTTTGCTCCTTTTTCTTTTGCAAGTCCCAACACTTTGTGTGTCCCTAAGGCACCCACCTTTAAAGTCTGAATTGGAAGTTTTAAATAGTCTATTGGACTTGCCGGAGAAGCAAAATGGAGTATGTAATCCACTTTGTCCGAAATAAAAATATAATTTGTTATATCGTGATTTATAAAACTAAAGTCTTTATTGCCGAAGTGATGTGATATATTATCTGTATTCCCGGTTATAAGATCATCTATACAGATAACTTTACAACCTTCTTTTAGAAGTTTATCACATAAATGTGATCCTAAAAATCCGGCTCCTCCGGTAACAACAGCTACAGGTTTAGACAAATTTCCCTCTGGTTAAATTTTCAAATTTATTTTTCGTAATGAGAATATACTTACAAACAATCCAAGGAATGGACCAATTAATAATATGCCACCCAGATAGAAATGATTTCTAAACTGGATCAACCTTTTTATCCCAAAGAAACTGTCAAAATAATGAAGGAACAATAGAAACAATCCGCATGCAATTATACTTGCAAACAAGCCGATCAATAGACCGTTTAAAACAATAGGCATTTTAATAGTTGATAATTTTGCCCCGACAAGCTTCATCGTTTCAAGTTCTTCATACTTAGAAGTTGTTATCAATTTTACTGTACTGTAAACAATATAAAGAGATATAAAAAACAAAATGGCAGTTATAATAAAAATATATTTTTTAACTTCATTCAGATATGAAAGAAGTTTATATACCAGTTCCTGTTGAAATGAAACCTCATCTACTCCCTTAATTTCCTGCAGATCTTTTATGATAAAATTCAGTGAGTCTTTTTGAACAAACCTGCCTTTTACAGAGACTGTAAATGAGGCCGGTAGCGGATTATAATCCAGCAGTTTTGTAAAGTCCTCGCCCGTCTGTCTAATGAAACTATCAGCAGCTTGTTTTTTAGAAATGAATGTTGCTGAATTAACATAATCAAGTTTATCTATTTCCTTCCCGATCAAAACAGCATCATTATTAGAAACGGCATCCTTCAAAAAAACATTTATATTAACACTTTCCTTTAACTTGTTTTGGAAAGTTTCTGACAATTGCAATATCATTAGCGAAGCTGCTATTAACAGTACGGAAATACTTGTAGACACAAGGGAAAGAAAGAAAGAGGATTTTGCCCTTCCTATTAATTTGAATGATTCTTTTATCCAGAATATTAGCATAAATTAAACTTATTAAAAATTAGATTCATCCCGCCAGCTTGTTATTTGCCATTTGCCCGATCCGGAATTCTTCTTCATATTCAGATTTACTCTTCCGTTAATTCTTATAACATCTGTTGGATTAAAAGTTACTGTAAGATTGAAACTTCTTACAATATTTGCAGTTGAAGAATCCTGAGTAGACAATATAATATTATTCCAGATCAAATCTAACCTCTGCGTACTTGTAAATAATCCATAAGTTGTTTTCAATTCTTCATCACGTCCCCAGGATACATCAATTCCCTGATCGTAATTTCTGTAGGTAAAAATAAAATCCGGATTAATTAATTTACCGTATATGCTTGTATCCTGAAATGCATATGCATACTGAAAATTCTGAAAAACACCATCAATGGTAGTTTGATCAGACAACGTATTCCCGCTGCTACCTGCAGTAGTATCAAATGCAGGTGCAAATGGATTTTTACAACCAATAAAAATGAAAATCAAAACAATTAAATATTTAGCCTGACCTAAACTAATAAAGCCTCCCCTTTAATTCACTCCAGCTTGGTAAATTGCTGTTCTTTGTATCTTGCCAGAAATATATTGACCATATCGATCTTGAATCTCTTATCATATTAAACCTTAGTTCACCCTGGTAATTATCCGGTATATCGGAAGATAATGTTGGAATATTAAGAAAATAGCTCGCTGTATAATATAAGCTGTCTCCCAGGGGACTTGTTGAAACATTCGAGAGTGTTAAAGTTATCGGGTTATTTGCATCAACTTTATTTTTAAGATTATTAAAATATTGTTCTTCGTTTGAAATTCCCCAGTCGTCTGCTAATGCAGGGAATTGGGAAGTTGCCGAACTTGACGCAGAGAAGGAAAATTGCTTACTCGTAAAAGCGGGGTTTGAAAATGATGCCAGATAATTATCGATATTTTTATCTTTTAATGAGTTAACCAAATTATCTATTACAATTTCGGGTGTAATTGGCTGCTGGTAATTTGATCTGGGAGTATCAGGAAACTGGGCATCTCTTACACTAAATAAATCACATCCTGTAAAAAAGAATAAAGATATTAACAATAAATGAATTTTCATTTTTTTGCAATGAGAATTATTCTTTGAGATTTTTCTTCGTCAAATTTTTCACCATCGAAGCCCCCAAAGATATTTTCGATAACCAATCCGCTCGCGGTTATTGCATTTGTCAATTCCTCTTTGCTATACATTCTTACCGATTCACTGTAACTGCGCTCATCCCCATTTTCGCGAATGATTATATTTTTGATTACCCTTTGGTTTTCAATGTGCCTTCGCTGAATAATTTCTTTATGATTATATTTATCAATTGATTCGCCAACAAGATTGTTTTCTGTGTACAACTTATTCAGATAATCTAGCACAAAAAATCCATTTGGGTTTAATAATTTATTTGCAAGTGTGAAAAGCCTGAAATTTTCTGAATCATTATCAAAATATCCGAAGCTTGTAAATAGATTAATAACCAGGTCGAATCTTTTGTCTGAATCAAATTTTCTTATATCAGATTTTATAAAGTGAATTTTAACGTTATTCTCAAGAGCAGATTTTTCTGCAACGTCCAGCAATTTATCGCTCAGATCAACAGCAGTAACGTTATAACCATTTAGAGCAAACAAAATAGAATGTCTTCCTGCACCGCAGGCAAGATCAAGGACTTGAGAGTCTTTTGGTAAATCAATTGATTCGATAATAAGATTTACTAGTTGTTTTGCTTCAGCTTCATTACGATGCCTGTAAACATTCAGATATTCATCTGTATTAAACCAATCTTTAAACCAGTCAGCCATTATAATTCAATTCTTCCGAGAACTGCTCTACCTATTGTAGCTTCATCGGCAAATTCAAGATCACCGCCAATAGGCAATCCACGGGCAATTCTTGAAACTCTTATCCCCAGCGGCTTGATAAGCCTGGCCATGTAAAGTGCAGTAGTTTCGCCTTCTGTATCTGGATTTAGAGCAAGGATAATTTCTTTGATGTCCTCGTTTTCAAATCTCTTTATTAATTCTTTTATCTTAAGCGAATCCGGGTTTATTCCACTTAAAGGGGAAAGCACGCCACCAATAACATGATAAAGTCCGTTAAATTCGTGTGTACGTTCAATTGCAATTACATCGCTCGCTTCTTCAACAACACAAATTACGTTCTTGTCCCGCTTTTCGCTCTTGCAAATTTCGCATAATTCATCTTCAGAAAGATTATAGCATCTTGAGCAGAATCTTAATTTGGTTTTCAAATTTTTTATTGCATTTACCAGGCTGGAAACTGCATCCGGTTCACTTTTCAATATATGTAAAGCGAGTCTTTGAGCAGTTTTTTTGCCGATACTGGGCAACTTGCTCAATTCCTCAATAGCAATTAAAAGTGGTTCTGCTATATGCAATTTTACATCCCCGGCATATTAAGTCCGGGTGGCAGCATTCCCTTTGTAACTTTTGACATTTCTTCTTCTGCCAATTTGGCAGCAGACCCTAACGCCTTATTTACTGCAGCTACAACAAGGTCCTCCAGTATGTCTTTTTCTTCAGAATTTATTACTTGTGGATCAATTTCTACAGATATTATTTCTTTATTTCCGTTGGCTGTAGCCTTAATCATTCCGCCGCCTGCTTCTTCTGTTACAGTAATATTTCCAAGCTCGCCCTGTACCTTTTGCATCTCTTCCTGCATTTTCTGAACCTGTTTCAACATGCCCTGCATTCCACCCTTCATCAAATCCTCCGGTTTTAAAATAATTTTTTACTAAAAAGGCTTAAAAATTTTAATTTTCGTGCAAATATAATATATTCAATTGACTTTGTATAGCTAATTTTTATAATTTCTGCACTAATAATTAAATAAGGGTAATTTTGAAGGCAAAAACTCAAAACCGCGCAAACGAAAAAATCAAAAAAGAACTCCCGCTGGATGACCAGAATTATATTCTTTTTGAATATCCGGATTACTTTACAAATGGCAGTCCGAAAAAGATAAAAGTAAAAGACCTTGGTAAAAAGTTTGCTTATATGAATTCATTTTTTATGGACTATCTGAAGCAATATCACATTCCCACCGCTTTTATAAAAACTCAGGACGAAAATTCTTTAAAATTTATAAAATATGACAGATTTGATTTCCAGGTTAAAATATTCAATCAAGTAGATAAAAGAACAGCCAAAATTTTCTCAAAAAAAGAGGGCGAAACTTTACACCTGCCGGTTTTTGAGTTTCACTATGGAAATAGAAAAGACAGCCTAATTTCTGAAAGCCATATAATTACATTTGAATTATGTACTTACGATGATTTGAAAATAATCACCAGGATTTGCTCTAAGGTTAATGCAGTGCTAAAATCATTCTTTGAAAGACGAGGCGAAATGCTGGCTGAAGTTAGCTGCAGTTTTGGTAAAAATGATGACAAAATTTATATAGTCGATGATTTCACACCTAAAAGTCTGAAAGTTCTCCCGCTTTCGCAGGATAGTAAATCGGTTAGTCCATATAAAATTGACACTGCTGCCACAATCAGGAAATACACTGACCATTTATACAATTTAATGAGTTCATAAATATGTTAACAAAGTACGGTTATGTAACTCTTGGAATAATCTCCATCCTTGTATTTATTCTGATAAGCATAAGTTTTTTTGTACAAAATAGTTATCTAAAATATACACTTATTATTATTCCGATTGTATTTCTTCTTATTTCTATAAATTTTTTCAGAGATCCGGGCAGAACCCCACCTGATGCCGATAATGTAGTTGTATCACCTGCTGATGGTACAGTTCTATTTGTAAAAGAAGTTTTGGATAATAAATTTATCAATAAAAAGGCTCTCCAGATTTCCATTTTTATGTCTCCTTTAAATGTCCATGTAAACAGAATTCCAATTTCCGGGACTGTAGAATACTTGCAGTATATTAAAGGGAAATATATTGCAGCTTTCGAAGATAAAGCCTCTGTGGAAAATGAAAGGTCAGAATTTGGAATTCAAAGTAAATTCGGGAAGGTATTTTTCACACAGGTAGCCGGCTTTATTGCCCGGAGAATTGTATATGAAATTAATAAGGGTGACACAGTAACAATTGGAAAAAGGTTTGGAATGATTAAATTTGGAAGCAGAGTTGATGTTGTTGTTTCACAAGACTGGAAAGTAAAGGTCAAAAAGGATGATAAAGTTACTGCCGGAGAAACAATCCTTTTTGTACATAAAGAATAATAATGACAAAAATTAGATCGAGAGCTTCTGTAATTCCAAATTTGTTTACCGCAATGAATATGTTCTGCGGTTTCCTTTCTATTCTTAACGCCAGCCAGGGGAAATTTATCTATGCAGCGTGGTTAATTATTGTAGCAGCAATTTTTGATGCACTGGATGGAATGGTAGCTCGGTTAACCAGCAGCACAAGTTCACTTGGAGTTCAGTTGGATTCACTTTCCGATGTTGTAAGTTTTGGTGTAGCTCCCGCATTCCTGGTTTATACAACCTATTTGAACCAGATGGATATTTGGGGAATTATAATCAGTTCTTTATTGATGATCGCAGGCGGGTTCAGACTTGCAAGATTTAATGTTCAATTAATTGGCTTCGATAAAAATTTCTTCGTCGGACTGCCTATTCCGACCTCAGCAATGACAGTGTCAACATTCATACTTTCATTTTATGAACCGGGAACAGGCTTCGGTTCCCCTGAAGTATCGTTCATAATTCCTATGGTTATCATTTTATCATTTTTAATGGTAAGCAGGATAAAATATGATACCTTTCCAAATCTTTCATTTCAGGAGATAAGGAAAAGACCATTCACAATTATTCTGGCATTAGCAGGTATGATACTATTGATAATTACAAAAGGTAATGCAGTCTTTTACATCTTTGTTTTATTTGTTCTATTTGGTATTTTTAGACATATATTTTATATGATTTCTAAGAAGTAATAGACCAACATACCTCCAAAAAATTAATTTTTCAGGTGAATATTTTGTTTAGAGCAAAAGTAATAATTAAAAGAAGACCTTCAATATTAGATCCGCAGGGCAAAGCAGTTGAAAAGGGTGCGCAACATCTTGGGTTAAATAATATTCGCGATACACGGATAGGAAAGTTCATTGAGTTTACAGTCGATACAAAGGACAAATCGGCCGCCGAAAAAGAAGTAAACGATTACTGTGCAAAATTACTCGCAAATCCGATTATGGAAGATTTTGAATTTACACTGGACCAGATATGACTAAGCCGAAGTTTGGAGTAGTAATTTTCCCCGGTTCTAATTGTGATTATGATGCTTTTTATGTTTTAAGAAAATTGTATGACTTTGATGTTAATTTTCTGTGGCACAAAGACTCAGACCTTAAAAATTCTGATATGATAATTTTGCCGGGAGGCTTTTCATACGGCGATTATTTAAGGACCGGATCAATTGCAAGGTTCTCTCCGATAATGAATTCCGTGATAGATTTTGCAAACAAAGGTGGTTACGTGCTGGGAATTTGCAATGGTTTCCAGATTTTGCTTGAAGCCGGAATGCTGCCGGGAGTATTACTGAAAAATAATTCTCTACAATTTGTAAGCAAAGATGTGTATCTTTCTGTCGAAAGTAACAGTTGTCTTTATACAAAAGGAATCGAATTAAAGAAAGTTTTAAAGGTTCCTGTTGCGCATGGAGAAGGTAATTATTTTACCGATGAAGAGACACTGAAAGAATTGAACGATAATAATCAGATTGTTTTTAAATATTCTTCTCCTGAAGGAAAACCGGGAGAAGAATTTAATCCGAATGGTTCTTTGCAGAATATAGCTGGAATTGTAAACAAAAAAGGAAATATTCTCGGAATGATGCCGCACCCTGAAAGGGCTTCCGACCCGGTTTTAGGAAAGACCGACGGAAGATTAGTTTTCGATTCAATCGGGAAATATTTCTATAATTAAAAGGTGAAAAAATGTTTGGTAATTTAGGTGCAACTGAAGTAATTGTTATTATCCTTGTACTTTTGGTTTTATTCGGTGCAAAAAAAATACCTGACCTGGCACAGGGACTGGGAAAAGGAATTAAAGAATTTAAAAAATCAATCAGGGACATTGAAGATGATATAAAATCTGATTCTTCTGATAAAAAGAAAGATGATAAAAGTTAGTTCCAATTGATTATTAGAAACTTTTTGAACGGAGAATATGTTATATGTTTGAGAAATAAAAAGGTGTTTAAATGTTTGAAAATATAGGTGGCGGAGAACTTTTAATAATTATCGTCGTTTTGGTACTTCTATTCGGTGCTAAAAAAATTCCTGAACTTGCACAGGGTGTTGGTAAAGGAATAAGAGAATTTAAAAAAGCTATGAAAGATGTTCAGGACGATATTTCAATAAGTGAAAAAGATAGTAAACAAGCAAAATAAACTGTCATTCCCGTGCAAACGGAAATCCATCAATACAGACATTAGATTCCCACTTTCGTGGGATTGACATTTTTTAAACAAAACAATTTTAACTGAGCCTCACTTGCTTCCATATTCCAACCATCTTGAAAAAATTGAAAAAATAAAAAACGGTGAATTATCATTAATTGAGAACCTTGAATTTTTTCTTGAGCGAATCGAAAAGAACAAACATTTAAATGCATTCAACTTTGTCTTTGATAATGACGCCAGGGGTGGAGCAAGAATCATTGAAGAAAAAATAAAATCCGGTAAAGCCGGAAAACTGGCGGGAATGGTAATTGCCGTTAAAGATGTGTTATCAATTAAAGACAAACCGACAACCTGTTCTTCAAATATTCTAAAATATTTTACTTCCGTTTACACTGCCACTGCTGTTCAGAATTTAATTGATGAAGACGCTATTATAATCGGCAAAACGAACTGCGATGAATTTGCAATGGGATCATCGAATGAAAATTCAGCTTTCGGCCCGGTATTAAATCCGGCTGATAACGAAAGAGTCCCGGGTGGATCGAGCGGAGGTTCTGCAGCCGCTGTAGCCGCTTATTTATGCGATGCGGCTCTCGGAACGGACACGGGCGGATCGATCAGGCAGCCGGCTTCATTCTGCGGTGTTTTCGGAATTAAACCAACCTACGGAAGAATCTCGCGTTACGGGCTTACTGCTTTCGCCTCTTCATTCGATTCAATAGGTGCTTTTTCAAATAATGTAACCGATCTCTCTTTAATTATTGAAACAATGTCAGGCAAAGACGAGCTTGATTCTACTTCTGTTGAAATTCCTGTACCTGAACTAACAAATAATCTTAATAGTGAATGGGAAAAAATAAAAGTCGGTTTGCCGAAAGAATATTTTGGTGAAGGTTTATCCGAAGATGTGAAGAAAGAAATTGATAGGCTTATAAAAAAACTGGAAAAAGACAATTTTGAATTTACAGAAATCTCACTCCCCCACACCGATTATTCAATCGCTGCTTATTATTTATTGACAACAGCCGAAGCATCGTCAAACCTTGCGAGATTTGACGGCGCAAGATACGGACATCGAGCAAAGGAATCGCAGGATCTGCAGGATATGTACAAACTTTCACGCACAGAGGGATTCGGACCGGAAGTAAAAAGACGCATTATGCTCGGCACTTATGTCTTATCTCACGGATATTACGACGCATATTATATTAAAGCCCAGAAAGTCCGCCGTTTAATTAAAAATGATTTTGATAAAGCATTTAAAGAAGTGGACTTAATTTTAACTCCGACGACTCCAACAACCGCTTTTAAATTGGGCGAAAAAACAACTGATCCTCTTGAAATGTACCTGAACGATATTTACACAACTTCTGCAAATCTTGCCGGACTCCCCGGAATAAGCATCCCGCTTAATAAGGGTTCAAAAAAATTACCTGTGGGCGCACAGCTTCTCGCAAATAATTTTGATGAACTTTCCCTGCTACAAGCTAGTTTTTTGATTGGAAATATCTTAAATAAATAGCTATTGAATAAATGATATACCAATTTTGTACAAACAAAAACAAAACACGCCAGGACTGCCGCGGCAGTGCCGTGGCAGTATTTCTTTTTAGTGTCACAGTACGACCGTGACAACAGGGAAACATTATCAAAAAGAAATTTGTAAAAAAATATTTAATATATAATGAAAAAAAACGATTTGAATCCAAAGGTTGATATTTTTCTAAACCGTTCACGGAAGTGGAAAGAAGAATTTGAAAAGTTGCGGTCGATAATCCTTGATTGCGGATTGACCGAAGAATATAAATGGATGAAACCCTGCTACACTTTTGAGAATAATAATATCGTCCTGATTCACGGGTTTAAAGAATACTGTGCTATATTGTTTCTCAAAGGTGCTTTGTTAAAAGACACGGGAGGAATTCTTGTACAGCAGACTAAAAATGTACAATCAGCACGCCAGGTTCGTTTTACAAGCGTGCGCGAAATTGTAAAGTTGAAAACGATTTTAAAAGCCTACATTTTTGAAGCAATTGAAGTTGAAAAAGCCGGGTTGAAAGTAAAATTTAAGAAGACCTCGGATTACAAAATGCCGAAAGAATTCCGGGATAAACTGGATGAAAACCCCTCTTTTAAAGCTGCGTTTGATGCACTAACCCCGGGAAGAAAAAGAGGATATATTCTTTACTTTTCAGCACCCAAACAATCCAAAACACGGACTTCGAGAATTGAAAAATACAGGAATAAAATCCTGAACGGCAAAGGATTAAATGACCGTTAAATCCGGTGTTTAAGGGAGGTTTTGAAATCCTTTCATAC
>DATFMR010000078.1:0-12798 GCA_035266865.1 Ignavibacteriaceae bacterium
TTACTCGTACTTAATAGTCTCAGCAGGATTTGTATTTGCTGCTTTCAAAGCTTTGTAACTTACCGTAATCCAGGCTATAATCAGACTTCCAACAACCGTAAGCAAAAACAAACCTATACCCGGAGTTATCCGGTAAGCAAAATCGTTCAGCCAGTCGTTCATTATATAATAAGCTATCGGCGTGGCTATTAAAAAAGCAACAATTATTAAAATTGTAAATTCTTTTGAAAATAAATATAGTATACTCCCTGTTGTAGCGCCGAGCACTTTTCTTATTCCAACTTCCTTTGTCTTTTGTTGTGCCATAAAAGAAACAAGTCCGTACAAACCCAAACAGGAAATAAATATTGCAATAAATGCAAATATTGAATACAGACTTGAAAGTCTGCTCTCTTCTACATAAAAACTTTCAATTTTCTGATCTAAAAATTTAGATTCATAAACAAAGTTTGGGAACGTTTGATTATAATCATTTTTAATTCCTGCAAGGGTTTCTTTCACATTCCCCGGAGCTATTTTAATGTTTAGTAACTCATAATTTTCCAGCCAGCATCCCATTACTATCGGTTTTATAGGATCGTGAAGCGAATATGAATTAAAATCTTTTATTACACCAACAATTTGTGCGTCGAGAATTCCTCCCCAGAATGTAAGTTTTTTCCCTATAATTTCGTTCGGATCTTTCATTCCCATTTTCTTCAGGAATGTTTCGTTTACTACAAATTCTCTCACGGTATCTGTCTGAGCGTAAAGCCTTCCGGCAATTAATTTCAAATCGTATAATTTAAAGTAGTCTGTGTCAGCCCATTTCAGGTCTGCATTAAAATCCGAATTCTTTGTAGAATTATTGAACCTGAAATCGCTGTCCCAGTGCTGATCATCGGAAGGACTGAAAGTACTGTAGCTCGCCATTTTCACTCCCGACTTTTGCAGCAGCCTGTTTTTCAGTGTTTGAAATTTAGTTTGTGCCTCTGGGTCAAGTGGGACACGGACAAGCAAAACTGAATCTTTATTAAATCCAAGAGGAGCATTTTTAAAATAATCCATCTGGCTTACGACAATAAGCACACCGATGATTAATATCTGAGCAATTATAAATTGCGTCATTACCAATCCCCTTCTTAAAGAAATTCCGCCGACAGTTCTGACTGATATTTTACTTTTAATTGCAACAACCGGGTTAAAACCTGAGAGTACAATTGATGGATAAAATCCTGAAAAGAGAGTTACAAAAATAGTAACCAAAAGAAGGAATAATAATATTACAGGGTTAAGAAAAAAATCATATCCAACTGAAGTTTCAATAAGACTATTTAAAAATGGCAGGGCAAGTATTGCAATAATCACAGCAATTATTACTGAAAATATTGTGACCAATGCCATTTCAGTCATAAACTGTGCAGCAAGTTGTTTGCGTGTGCTCCCGAGCACTTTTCTAATCCCAACTTCGAGAGAACGCTTAACTGCCTGCGCGGTTGAGAGATTTATAAAATTTACGCAGGCAATTATTAATAAGAATAAAGCAATAAATCCGAGAGTTGTAATCAGTGATTTGTTAAAAGTGACGTGTGTATAATTATCAAACCTGTCATCGAAATGGATTTCACTCAAAGCCTGTGTCATTAGTCCATCTTTTTGATATTCAGGAGGTTTATGTTTATTAACAAAATCATTTAAATATGAATCGAATTGTGATCTCGATAATTCAGGTGGAAATAAAACGAAACAATTGTTTCCACCGAATACACTAATCCAGTCATCTTTCTGATCGTTTTTAAAAGTTTTGTAGGAAACAACAACTCCGAGTGGAAAGTCACTGTTTGAGGGAGGATTTTCAATTATACCTGAAACTTTTACAGTGTATTGATTTTGAAAAAGAAGAGATCTGCCGATTGCACTTTTCCAGTCACCGAAATATTTTTTCGCGGTCTCTTTAGAAAGGACAACGGAATTTGGTTCTGATAAAGCTGATTTGGGATCACCTGCAGCAAAGGGAAAATTAAAAATATCAAAAAACTGTGGTTCACAGAAAAATGCCCCTGTCTCTTCAACAAATTTTTTCTCAACACCTCCTGAAGTTCCCGGAAGAACAATCACCTGGGCTTTTTTTATTTGATAAATATCTGCGACGTCTTTTAACTGCGGGTAATCAATTCTTAATGCTTCTGCAACCGGGAAAGGCGCACCGGATGAATATCTGTTCCCCTGTGGTGAATGCCGGACAGAAACCACGCGGTAAATTCTGTCATTATTATTGTGAAAAGAATCAAAACCAAGCTCATAATTTATTACTAAGAATATCAACAGGCACGCTGCAATACCTACTCCCAGGCCGGTAATATTGATAAATGTATTACTTTTATTCCTTGCGAAATTGCGAAGCGCAATCTTTATGTAATTTTTTAACATAATTATTCCCTGGTTAATTTTTAGATTTCTTATTACAAGCAGGCATTCAATAAATCTGCTGTAACCATAAGACCTTTTGAAACTCCCCAAACCGGAATTGCTATTGAAAGAGAATCAGTACAATCTTTGTGAAATTAAGAAACGATGTTCAATTTAGCAATAAATTTTGGAAACCATTTATTTAACGGTCGATCTGGTGAGTTAACGGTCAAATTTTTCGATTTTATTTGATTTTGAGGGTGTGATTTTGGGAAATTATTACCCCACGGATTAACCCGTGGGGTAAAGGGTAAAAATAATCCTAAAGGACAGCGGGATGGAAATTACCTTTCTATTTACTCATATCTCAATGATTTTACAGGATTTGAATTTGCTGCCCTAATTGCCTGTGAGCTGACAGTAATAAGTGCTATTATAATCGCAAGTGATGCTGATACAAATAATATCCCATACGGGAATGAGATCCTGTAAGCAAAGCTTTCAAGCCAGCTGTTCATAAAATAATAAGCCACCGGCCATGCAATTATATTTGCTATCAGGACCCATTTTATAAACTCTTTTGAAAGCAGCAGGATTATTCTGCTTGTGCTGGCACCCATCACTTTTCTTATACCAATTTCTTTTGTTCTTCTTTCGGCTGTAAATGATGCCAGGCCAAGCAGTCCAAGGCATGCAATAAGAATTGAAATAATCGAAAAAGTAGTGAATATCTGTCCTGTTTTTTGTTCCTCCCTGTAAAGCTGATTGAAATTTTCATTTAGGAAATAATATTCGATCGGTTTATCAGGAACAAATTTTTTCCATAATTTTTCAATTTCGGAAATAGTTCCCGAATAATCAGTCGTGCTTAATCTGATAGGTAAAAATGCGGTTTGCCCTCTATTAAGAAATATCAATAGTGGCCTTATTCTCTGATGCACTGACTCGTAATGAAAATCATTAGCCACTCCAACTATTTTAAAAGTATTACTTGCAATATTGTTATTACCGACAAAAATTACTTTTTTACCAATGGGATCTTTAAATCCAAAAGTTTTTACACCCGTTTCATTTATAATTACCGAAATTGTATCGGAAGGATAATCTTTTGAAAAATATCTTCCCTCCTTAATATTTATTCCCATGGTTTTTGCAAAATCATAATCGGTGGAGATTACCGCAAATATTTGCTGTTTTGTATCTGCGCCTTCGGTTCTGAACAAAGTCTGATTAAAAAATCCACCCGGAATATTATCGCTGTTGGACGCGCTTACAATTCCTGAATGTTTTGTTAATTCTTCTTTAAATGTATTTGCCTGGCTTTCCAGCGCCCACGCTCTCTGAATCACAAGAATGTGATCTTTGTCAAATCCGAGTTTCATATCCTGAATATAGCGCATCTGGTTGTAAACAACCATAGTTCCAATTATCAAAATAATTGAAATTGCAAATTGAAATACTACTAGACCGCTCCTGAGCCAACTTTTTCCAAACAAATTTATTTTGCTCCCTAAAACTTCAACCGGTTTAAATGAAGAAAGAAAAAATGCGGGGTAGCTTCCTGCAATAAACCCGACCACTAAAATAGTAATAACTATCGCTGGTATAGCCTCAAAATTGCCAAAATATGAAGTATAGAGTTCTCTGCCCGTTAAATCATTAAATAGAGGCAGAAGTAATTCTGCAAACAGTATTGCGATTAAAACCGAACAAGCTGTAAGTAACATTGATTCAAACAAAAATTGAATAATTAGCTGTTTCTTTTCGGAGCCGAGTACCTTTCTGACACCAACTTCCTTACTTCTCAATGAGGCCCTTGCTGTAGAAAGATTCATGAAATTTATGCAGGCAAGTATCAGGATAAAAAGAGCGATCATTGAAAAGATGTAAACATATTTTATATCGCTGTTCGGTTCAATTTCATAATCAAGATGAGAAGACAAATGCAAATCCGATAAAGGCTGGAATACAAATTCGTATTTATTTCCTGCCTGAAGCATCTGATCATATGTAACGCCGAATATTTCAAATATTCTCTGTGAAACTCTTTTCTTAGTAAAGTCACCAATCTTGCTTTCGAGATTTTTTATTGATGATCTTTTATCCAGCAATAAATAGGTATGTACGCTGTTACCGAGCCATTCCTGGCTTGTTGCCAGTCCTATGCTGCTCATCGAAGCAAAGATATCATAATGCCAGTGTGAATTTCTCGGGCAATCTTCAACTACTCCTCTTACTGTATAAGGAGTACCATCTTCAAAGTTCATTATTTTGTCCATTGGATCTTCATCACCGAAATATTTCTTTGCGAGAGTTTCCGTAAGGACAATTGTATGTGGTTCGCTTAAAGCTTTTCCAGGATTTCCTTTAATGAAAGGGATTGTAAAAACAGTGAACGTACCAGAATCAGCCCAGAAAAAATTTGTTTCTACAAATACATTATTTTTATATCTGATAAGCATATCCCTGCTGGGCATCAAACGGGTATAAGCTAATACTTGGGGAAATTCTTTAACAAGGGTTTCTCCCAAAGGAGCCGGCGAAACTGCAATGTTTATATCTCTGCCGGATAAAGAACCCTGGGTATGCACCCTGAATATTCTATCGTAATTTGCATTGTATTTATCAAAGCTTAACTCATCATTAACAAAAAGCAGAATCAAAATGCAGGCGGAAATTCCAACGGAAAGGCCAATAATATTTATAAAAGAATATATTTTATATTTAAATAAATTTCGAAGTGCAATCTTTATGTAATTCTTTATCATACTCCCCTCCTGAATAACTTATCAGAAACCCTGATTATTTATAAGATTACCATTTAGTATCTTACATTGCCTGAAAATATAGATCAAAAATAGCAATTAATAATTTGAAAAATGATAAACGGAAAAAATAATTTTTTGCAGGGAAATTCCAAGATTTCCAATATTTTTACAGCCTTTTTCAGAACAAACTGTTATGCTACTGTTTATTCATACCTAATAATTTTTGAGGGATTTATATTTGAAGCTTTAAGTATCTGGTAGCCGATTGTAATTAATGCTACTGCTAAGGTTACCAGCGCGGCTATTACAAACAGACCTATGCCAATGTCGATTTTATAAGCGAAATTATCAAGCCAGTTTTTCATTACAATTTCTACAAGAGGAAGACCCAATACAATAGCAACGGAAATCAGTATGAGAAAATCTTTTGTTAGTAAAACAAATAAATTCGAAACAGTTGCACCAAGAACTTTTCTTACTCCGATTTCTTTTCTTCTTCTTTCAAGAGTATACGCGGCAAGTCCTAAAAGTCCAAGACAGGCAACAAATATCGATATTACCGTAAGCATGGTAAACATTTCACTTGACTTCTGCTCCGATTTATAAAGCGAATCAAATTCCTGGTCCATAAAACTAATATTTAAGGGGCTGCTAATATTAAGCCTATCCCAGGTATTGTTTATATAGGTGAGGGTACTTTTTAAATCATTCCCGGATATTCTCACAAGTAATTGTCTTGATCTGTCTATTTGTGAAAAAATAACAAGAGGTTCAATATTATTGTGCAAAGAAGCATAATTAAAGTTTTTAACTACAGCACAGATTTTACCTTTTCTTCCATTCAAATCTATGTTTTTATTTATTGCATCTTCAGGAGATAAATTTAATAGGCCAAGGGCAGATTCATTTAAAATAAACAGGTAGCCATTTTCAAGTGAATAGTTCTCGGGCAGATCTTTACCCGCAATTATATTTAGACCGAGTGTATTTATTATTCCAGGTCCCGCAGATACACCGGTTACAAGAGGATTTTTATCGTTCGTATAGACTGATTGAATACTATAACCTGAGCTCATTGACCCTGGAATATCGGAAATTAAAGCCATATTCCTGATATTTGCGTTTTTATTTATTTCTATTTCAAATGCTTTAATAGTTGATTCATCAACATTTTTAACAGGTACTACGAGCAAGTGTTCTTTGTCAAATCCGAGTTTTTTGCTGCTGATAAAGTTCATTTGTGAATAAACTATAATTGTGCCTGCAATAAGGAAGAAAGATATACAAAACTGGATAACAGTTAATGCTTTTCGGACAATAGTGCCCTGTTTACTTGTTTCAAAATTTCCCTGCAGCATTTTGATCGGCTTAAGTGATGAAAGCATAATTGCAGGGTAACTGCCAGAAAGAAGACTTACAATTATCCAGATCACTGCTGATAATAAAGCTAAATTTTGGAATCCGAATTGAGATAAAGCAAGTTCCCTGCCGCTGATTGAATTAAATAAAGGTAAAAATAATTTTGCAAAGAATGGTGCCAATGCAACAGCACAAAAAACTACAATAAAAGATTCGAGGTAAAGCTGTCGGACTATCTGACTTCTTTCCGCACCGAGCATTTTTCTCATACCAATTTCTTTTGAACGGACCTGAGACTTTGCGGTTGCTAGGTTCATATAGTTAATGCTTGCAATTAATAAAATCAACAATCCTATTAGCAGCATAGAAATGAAATAGCTGTAGTCACCGTAAGGTTCAAATGGTTCGAAATTTGGTTCTGCCACTGAATGAAGGTGAATACTTGTCAGAGGTTCAAGTTTAACTTTAATTTCAGGCATATTAGCTACGCCGTTATCCAGTTTGGATTGGAAAATATTTATAGAATTTACATCTTTTAATAGAATGTAGGTATAAAAGTTTGCAGGATTTTTCCATCCTTGTTCCTGCTTAGCTACCCATGGAACGGTCTTTATTGAACCTATAAAGTCAAAATGTAATTCAGAAGCTGCCGGGAAATCTTTTACTAAACCGGTTACTTCGAAATCAGTACTATTATTTATTTTAATTAATTTGCCAATCGGGTCTTCATTATTGAAATATTTTTTCGCTGCACTTTCACTTATTATACATGAGTTTAACCTGTTTAGCGCATTACTTTTATTGCCGGAGATAAAATCAAATGTAAATATATTAAGGATACCTGGATCAGCATAAATAAATTTCTTTTCAGTAAATACTTTGTTTTTATAATTAATCTCAGTTGGTCTTGTTGTTAAAATGCGAGTCGCGTCTTCCACTTCAGCAAACTGGTTTTTTATGAAGCCGGCAGCTTTTGCTGGTGTTAACGAAAGTGTTTTCCCTGTATTCATAAAATTCGGAAGCGTTAATCTTACGATCCTATCAGCTTTTTTGTTAAACTTATCGTAGCTTAATTCATTTTTAAGATATAGTGCAATCAATAAAAAACAAGCAATACCAATAGATAATCCGCTTAGATTGATAATCAAAAATCCTTTAAACTTTAACAGATTACGTAAAGCCGATCTCATGTGATTTTTAAACATTATATCTCCAATGTTCTTTAATATTAAATGATTTTTAAATTTACTGAATGTCACCAAAATTCAATGTTAGCTACATCATTGAATTTTATTCGTATCTGAGCGATTTAACCGGATTAGCCGATGCCGCCTTCACTGCCTGGTAACCGACAGTCAAAATTGAAATAAATAATGTAATTAATCCTGATGCGGCTAGAACCCAAATCGGGAAATCAATTCTGAATGCAAAATCTTTTAACCAGTTATTCATAATAAAATATGAAACAGGCCAGGCTATTATATTAGCAATTAAGACTAGTATCAGGAATTCTTTTAATAATAATACTATTATTTCAGGTTCAGTTGCGCCGAGTACTTTTCGAATACCAATTTCTTTAAATTTTCTTTCCACGGAATAAGAAGCCAAAGCAAACATTCCTAGGCACGCAATAAAAATAGCAAGAATGGAAAAATAGCCGACAAGCTTACCCAGCCTGTCCTGCGCTTTATACATATTATTAAGTCTGTCATTTAACAAAGTAAATTCAAATGGAATTGAAGGTACAATTTCTGACCATTTCTCATCAAGGTCTGAAATAGTCTTATTAATATCCCCGGGCTTAATTTTTATTGCCATATTCTTTTTGAAAAAGAATGCCAGCTGTGGTCGGATTAAAGCAATAAAAAATGGCCCTATCGGTTCTTTCAGGGAAACAAAATTGAAATCTTTTATTACACCAATAACCCTTTCTGATCCGTTAAATAAATTAAATCTTTTTCCAATTGCCTTTTCAGGTGTTTCCCATCCAAGGTGCTTTACCATAGACTCATTTATAAGAATACTTAAAGAATCATCACCCGGGAATTCTTTTGAGAAATTTCTGCCTGCTACGAGTTTTAAATCAAATGTTGGCAGGAATTGATCATCGACCATTAAACCCGGCAGATATATCCACTTCCCTGCCTGCATTCCTTCATAATTTACTTCGTGAGTATTGTGATTTTCGCCAATAACTTCGTTCATTGAAGTAACATTTATCACATTACTGTTTAGAAGAATTTGATTTTTTAACGATTCATAGTTCCTGAGCATCTGAGGTTTTAGCGGGACTACAAGTACCTGTTCTTTATTAAACCCGATATTGGCATTTTGAAGAAAGGTTAACTGTTTATTAATAATTATGGTACCTATAATTAAAGCAAGGGATATTGCAAACTGTGTTACTACAAGTATCTTTCTCAACAAAGCTGCCCCGCCCTTCGGCTGAACATTTGTTTTTATTGTAGTTATTGGCCGTGTGGAAGAAAGATAAAATGCCGGGTAAATTCCTGCAGCAATCCCAACAACTAGTCCCACAAAAATTAATAATCCCAGCAATTCCAGATTTGAAATAATATGGAAATTTAAATTCTTATCAGCCAGACCATTAAAAAGCGGCAGCAATAAATTTATAAGCAACACAGAGATTAAAACTGAAATAAAACTTATAAGTAATGATTCACCAAGAAATTGTTTTATTAATTGATTCCTCCCTGCACCGAGAACTTTTCTCATTCCAACTTCTCTCGCTCGTTTTGCAGAACGCGCCGTAGCAAGGTTCATAAAATTAATGCAGGCAATAATCAGTATTAGAAATCCGACAATTGAAAAAATATAAACTACACTTATATCGCTGTTCGATTCTATTTCATAATCCAGATGGGATTTAAGATGGATATCTCCCAGTGGTTGCAGATAATTGTGTACCTGATCTTTAATTAATGCCGGATAATATTTTTGCCCGAAATTATGGAATTCACTTTCAAGCTGTTCAGGTTTTACACCTTTTTTTAGTAGTATGTATGTCCATGCAGGATTCCAGACAAAACTTCTTCCGTAATTTGGACCGCTAAGAGATTTAACCGTGCTAAAAGAGATAAGGCAGTCAAACTGAATATGAGATTGTGTCGGAAGGTCATCAAATATTCCGGTTACATTTACATCTACTGCGCCCTGCAATTTAAGCGTTTTCCCCATCGGATCTTTTTCACCGAAATATTTTTTTGCCATTCCTTTGGAAAGGACAATTGAATTCGGCGCAGCCAGGGCTTTATCAGGATTTCCTTTCGCCAGTTTGTAATCAAATATTTTAAATACCGTTGAATCTGCAAAGAATGCTTTCCCTTCATTAAACTTTTTATCATCAACCTGTAAAGTAATGGTAGGTTGTTGATAATTAAAAAACCTTGTAATGTTTTCTATGTACTGTGGATAATCATTTTGCATAGCAGCCGCAAGAGGTATTGGACTGCTGGTTGATTCCTCTCCCTGCCCGTCGTTTTTAATCTTTTCAATTATCCTGTAAATTCTGTCATACTTTGTGTTGAATTTATCGTAACCCAGTTCATCTGCTACAAACAAGTAAATCAGGATAAAGCATGCTATTCCAATTGCAAGTCCTGAAATATTGATCAGGGAGTAGACTTTCTGACTTAAAAGATTTCTAAAAGCTATCTTAAAATAATTCCTGATCATATATCATCCTTGTATATTTACTTTATCTATTCGTATCTTAAAGATTCAGCAGGATTTGCAGAAGCAGCACGCGTTGCCTGCCAGATAACTGTAAACAAAGCAATTATCATTGTTGCAACTCCGGCTAAGAGAAACATCAGCCAGTTTATTTCTATCCTGTATACAAAATTATTCAGCCATTTTTGTACAAAATAATATGCAAGAGGCCAGGCAATAATATTTGCGACAAATATATAAGCAATATATTCTTTCATCAGCTTGAAAATTATTCCTGTCGAAGTATCTCCAAGTACTTTTCTTATCACAATTTCTTTTGTCCTTTGTTCAGTTGAAAGTGATGCAAGGCTAAATAATCCAAACAAAGCAAGAATTATTGCAATAGATGTAAATGTGAAAAATATATTTTTGAAATTATTTTCAGCATTATATAATTGTTCAATATCTGATTCGAGGAATGAATAATCGAAAGCTGTATTTGGATTTATCTTTTCCCAATTCGTTTTTATTGCAGCAAGGGTACCAGCAATATTTCCGCTGCCAATTTTAATAGAAACAAAATCAAATAAATTTCTGTATGGTTTTTCAGTAATTATCAAAGGTTCTATCCCCTCATGAAGAGAACTATAATTAAAATTCTTAACAACACCAATAACAGTATGAATGCCTCCCCGCCTTATTGTTTTTCCTACAGGATCTTTCCAGTTTAATTTTTCAGCTAGTGCTTCGTTTATAAGATACGTAGAGCTGTCAGATGCTCTTCCTGCTACAAAATTTCTCCCGTCCTTTATCTGAATTCTATATGTTTTTAGAAAATCCTGGTCACAATCAAGTACGTGTATCATTACCGGAGTTGAAAATCCTTCAGGGAAGTAACCATTGCTTGTAAAATTGTTATGTGGGATATCAGATGATCCAGAAACATTTTCCACGCCATTTAAGGAAGAAAGAGAATTTCTCAGTGTCGGAATGTTATTTTTTGATTCATCATTTAATAATGGCAATACAACGATATTATCTTTATCAAAACCGAGATCTTTATTATTAATAAACGAGAGTTGTTTGGCTATAAAGATAGTAGAAATAATTAATAAGATTGAAATGACGAATTGCGAAACAAGCAGGATATTTTTAAGGTTCACTTTGTTTGATCTCTCAATCTTCTCACCTTTTATACTTTTTATAGCTTCCAATGAAGATAAGTACGACGCTGGGTATCCACCTGCCAGAATACCAACGAGAAATATTATTCCTAAAACCTGCAAAATATTAACTAATGAATATGGATTGATAAGACTGATATTCTGACCGGCAATCACATTAAACGAAGGATAAAATAATTCCAGCAATAGAATTACTACAAGCAAGACGGCAAAACTTATTATCAAGTATTCTGTGATGAACTGGAAGAATAAGTTCTTTCTCCCTGCACCTAGAATTTTTCTTATGCCGATTTCTTTAATTCTTTTTGAGGATCTGGCAATTGAAAGGTTGATAAAGTTTACGCTTGCAATTAGAATTATCAACAATGCTATAACTGAAAAAATATAAATATTAGTCATTCCTGCTTCATTGCTTTCATTGTATTTTAAATGAATATCGGTTAGTGGCTGGAGGGAGGCTTTATAGACAATATTTACTTTTGACAGTTCCTGGTTTATGTGTCTCCACATAAAATCAGGAAATTTACTTTCAAAAGACTTTTGGGAAATTCCATTTTTTAATTTTATGTAAGTATAATACTGGTTTCCCCCATTCCAGTCCATATAATTTTTAGGGTTTTTGTACAGGGATGAAAATGATAACAAAGCATTGAACTGAATTTCAGAATTTGCAGGAGGGTCATCAACTACACCAGCGATTTTATAAACGAAATTATTACCAAGTTTTAATGCTTCACCGATTGGATTTTTGTTTCCAAAAATCCTTTGGGCGATTCTTTTAGTTAATACAATGCTGTATGGTTCTGATAACACACTCTTTTTATTACCCGCAATTACGTTAAAAGAAAAAAGATCGAAGAATGTAGAATCTGCATAAATATTACCAGAGATCTTAAAATATTTATTATCAACGTAGTAATAATAGGTTCGAGGTGTAGAAAATCTTGTATATTGTTCAACTTCCGGGTATTCAGATTTTAAATCAGGACCAACAGGAGGTACAAATATTGGTGATTCATATTCTATTTTGCCTTCCCTGCTGCTTGCAAAAGAAAGCCTGTATTTATTTGCTGCATCCTTGTGAAACTTATCGAAGCTGAACTCAAATTGTAAATAGAAAATGATTAATATTGTACTTGTAATGCCAACTGCCAGCCCGATAATATTTATTAACGAATAAACCTTTTGTTTTAAAAGATTACGTTTTGCTATGGTTAAAAAATTTCTAAACATTTTAGTTCCCCTAAAACGTTAATTAATTATTCGTACCTGATTGATTTTACAGTGTCTGCCGAAGCTGCTTTTATTGCCTGAATGCTAAGTGTAATAGAAGCAATTATTAAAACAACTATTGATGCAAATAATAACGTCAGGATTCCCGGGCTAATCTTGTATGCAAAATCCTGCAACCATTGATTCATTAGATA
>DATFMR010000079.1:0-7396 GCA_035266865.1 Ignavibacteriaceae bacterium
ATATGAAAACTTAATTAGCACAGCTGAAAGACGACGAATTATAAATAATGAAAAAAAGACAGATGTGAGAATATCTGATTTATACGGTGTTATTCCTGCCATTACCGGAAAGGTTGAACTAGTTTACGAAGGAGAACAGGAAGGACCATTTAAAGTGGCTAATATATTGATAAGTAAATCAATTAAAACTTTGTTTGAGAGCTACTTCCCCACTCCCGATAAAATGAAAAAGAACGGTGGTGAGAATCCGTACTCAATAATTACGGGCTGGTTCAGTAAAGGAAACCAGGTAGATATCCTGAATAACATGGCGGACAATGAATATGAAAGGATTCTTAATGATGTACCCGGCCTGAAAGAATTAATAGGTAAACTTTTGCCTGACACAAAGAAAAACGAACAATTATTATTTATGGAATTCCTGCTTCACGGGTTAGCCGAATATTCATTATTGAGTAAATTCAGGCTTGAAAGAGGGCTTCAATTTAAAGATATGTTAAGTTCAATGTTTACAATGCCGTCCGGTGCAAATGAAGAAAATGATGATTTTGACGATGTTGATCCGGAAGATAAATTTCTATAAAATTAAGTTTAATTAATTATTATTTGGGACTTCCGGTAATATGAAAAATCTTTTACTACTTATCTTTCTCTTTCCCGGTTTCTTTCTGGTTGCGCAGACAAGCAACGTTTCAAAATTCAGATATATTTCTCCTGTACCAGGTTCTCATCTGGTTACGCCCGAAACCAATATCATTATCAGACCGGGGGAACCTTTAGCTCCGTTTAATTTAAATGACACGACAATATTAATAGTAAACGGCAATATTTCAGGCCCCCATTCCGGAAAGTTTTACCTGACAGAAGACTCAAAAACACTGGTTTTCCAGCCGGACCTGCCGTTTAGTGCCGGCGATAGTGTTTCGGTTCATTTGAATGATTCTTTGAAAACTCAATCGGGGAAAAATCTTGGCACTCTGGATTTTAGTTTTAATGTCACAAGCGATAATGGATGTGAGATTTTACTGAACTATAAATCAATTTCCTGGCTGCCGGGAACTAACACTTCATCAAATAAATCCGGCAATACCGCCAGGGCAGACTCATCATTGTTATACCCTTCCAACTTTCCGGAGATTAGTGCTGTAAACAATTTTGATTCTAAACCGGAAGAAGGGTACTATTTCCTTGCTCTTAATCTATTTGAAAATAATTTTCTTACAATTTTAAATAATAACGGTATCCCAATATTTATTAAAAGAGAACCAAGTCCCGTTTATGATTTCAAAATTCAGCCCAACAGAATGCTTACCTACTATCTAAAAAAGGATAGTACAAGTAAATTTTACGGTCTTGACAGTCTTTACGCGGTAGTAGATAGTTTTTACACGGGTAATGGTCTGTACACTGACTTTCACGATCTACAGGTGCTTCCGGACGGCCACGCATTCATGATTGCATATGACAGCCAGCCGGTTCAAATGGACACGGTTATTAATACCAGGACAGACACTGCGTGTCTTACGGGATGTGTTATACAGGAAATAGACAAAAGCAAAAATGTAGTATGGCAATGGAGAAGCTGGGATCATTACAAAATAACTGATTCCGAATATGATCTTTATCAGAATAATATTCCTTACTGTCATGTAAACTCGATAGATATAATTGACGATACTACCGCGATAATTTCTACGCGTTATTTCAATGAAATTACAAAAATCAACAGAATTACCGGGGATATTATCTGGAGATTTGGCGGAAAAAATAATCAATTCAATATTGCAGGATCAGGACCTGATTTCCAATATCAGCACGACGCAAGATATATCGGCAACGATAATTTTTCTTTATATGATAATACTCCTCCGAATAGCGGAAAGTATTCAAGGGGGCTTATTTATCATCTTAACGTGGCAAATAAAACAGGATCCATGGTAAAAGAAATTTATCACAACCCCGGGTTATTCGGAAAAAATATGGGAAATCTCCAGGTAACCCATGAGGGGAATATGGTAATTGGGTGGGGAAATATTGGATTTGATGGAAAAATCGGCAAGTATATTTTTTCGGAATATGATTCAACCGGAAAAATTAGCAATGATGTCACATTGAGTAGTCCTACATTTGTATTTAGTTACCGCGCAGTTAAATTTCCATGGGAGACAAAATTAATAACTTCGGATAAAAGTACGCTGGAATTTCCAATAAATTCACGCGATACAACGGGCACATTTAAGATTACGAACAATGGTAAGGTTCCGCTGAACATAACGGGTATTTACAACAAAAATTCCCTTTTTCAGGCTTCGGATTTATTCCCGATAAAATTTGAGCCGGGTTCAGAAGTAAGCCTCTCGATAACATTCAGTCCTAATGATACAAGCAAAGTTATCGATACAGCCTATGTAGTTACAAGGAATAATGATCAGACAATGATGGTTTACCTGCCGATAATATTGAATGGCAATTCTGAAACTACCTCAATTGAAGACAATAAATCAGGTTTGCCAAAATTATTTAATTTATCGCAGAACTATCCAAACCCGTTTAATCCTTCAACAATTATCGAGTATTCAATTCCTACTGAGCAATTAGTTACACTGACGATTTATGACATACTGGGACGCCTTGTAAAAACACTTGTAAACAGTGTAAAGGAGGCGGGCAATTACAGGATTGAATTCAATCCAGCCAACTTTTCAAATGGAGTTTATTTTTATAAATTAAGGGCAGGTAATTTTACAAGTGTAAAAAAAATGATCCTGCTAAAATAAAACCGGAGCCACAAGCATGAAAAATTTTTCAATTTTAGTATTACTGTTTTTGTCAGCCGCAGTTGTTTCTAACGCCCAATCCGGCAGCTACAATATTGATAAATTCCAGTACTTGTTGCCTAAACCGGGCTCCCAGTTTGTGAATCCGGGTAATGACATAGTTATAAGACAGGGAAACGTACTGCAGAACGTGGGCATTTCTGTCGGGAGCAATATTGAAGTCACAGGAAGTCTAAGCGGGAACCACGAAGGGCGATTTTATCTTTCCGATGATAATAAAACACTTGTATTTCTTCCGGCTGTCCCGTTCTCTCTGGGAGAAACTGTAACTGTAAAACTCAATGAAGGATTAAAGACCGATTCCGGTAATCCAGTGCCCCCTCTAAAATTTAATTTTTTTATCACAAAAACGGCACCTCTTGAAACAGGTACAAATGGCGTTAATATTTCAAAAGCTGTCGTATCAAATATCGCCCCGTTTACAGTGATGTCCACAAATAATCTTCCGGCAGATTTCCCCGAATTCAAGATCGATACCGTAAATAACCCGGCTCCGGGAAATATCTTCTTTGCCAACAAGCCAGCGGCATTCGGACTGACATACGGGTATTACCTGATTATTGCCGATAACAATGGAAATGTAGTTAAGTACGCGAAATTCAACAGCCCGGAATCAAACTTCAGGGTACTGCCGAACGGCGAACTAATGACATCAGAAAACGGCAGGCACATTATACTTGCCTCTACGCTGGCTCCGGTAGACACGTTTAAATGCGGCAACGGGTATACAGCCGATTCGCACGATTTCCTGTTGCTCCCGAACGGACACGCGCTCCTGTTCGCAACAGATAGGCAGCCTGTTGATATGAGCAAAATTATTTCCGGTGGAAGACCCGACGCGATTGTAACCGGCGCAGTGATACAGGAACTCGACGCTTCAAAAAACGTAATTTTCCAGTGGAGAACTTTTGATTATATTCCAATCACAAATTCTTACTTCGACCTTACACAGAAGTCAATCCCCTACGTTCACGGGAACGCACTCGATGTTGATAACGACGGGAATATACTTTTCTCCTTAAGATACTGTTCGGCTATTGTGAAGATTAACAGGAAAACCGGCGACTTGGAATGGACTCTTGGCGGAAAGGCAAACCAGTTTAAATTTTACGGCGAACATTCGGAAAATGCACCGACATATTTTTCAAATCAGCACAATATTCTTGTCCTACCTCAAGAACACGTACTCCTTTTCGATAACGGGGACCAGCACCCTGATCATTATTCGCGGGGCGTGGAATACGTACTCGACGAAGCGGATACATCCGCGACGATGGTGTGGGAATTTGATCACGGCCGGAAGATTTACACAAGTTCAGGCGGGTCTGTACAGAGGCTCCCTAACGGCAATACAATAGTCGGGTGGAGCAGGCCGCCATCTGACACAACAATCTATCATCCTATATTCACTGAAGTAAACGATACGACTATTGTCCAGGAATATTCCTTCAAAGCTACAAATAAGATGTTTTCTTACAGGGTCTATAAATATCCGTGGCCCGCACTTCAGCCGGAATACTCATATACGCTTTATTCGCCTGTTGGGGGGAACACCTATCCAAACCCGGCAAATATTAATGATACGGCAAAAATAGGCATTCATACATATTTCCAGGCTCTCTCCCCCGGTGGTTATTCAGAATATTACGTTAGGAGGTACAATTATTCGCCGATGAGCCCAACATTTAATACAGACGCTCCTGTTGTATTCCCTCATTATTTTAATATAGATTACGACGGTGGGATAACTTCGTACGGCGGGAAGCTCATAATAGAATTGAAGTATTTCCCGGACATAACTGATTCCAGCGGAGTGGTTGTTTACGCAAGGCCCAAAACCAGCGGAGATTTTGTTCCTCTCGCTACCAGCTTCAACGGAAATTACCCTAACCTTGGCAGAGTGCTCATAGCAGACGTGGCGGATAATAAAGGAGATTTTCTGTTTGGCATGCCCCGCTCCGTGGATTCAGCCTATGTTCCGGTTCCGTTTTCACCTTCCGACAGCCTTTACGTCGACGGGACTAAACCGGTTGATTTCAGCTGGGGTGTAAAGGGAATTATCGCCAGTTCAAGGCTGCAAATTGCCACCGATGCTGCTTTCACTAACCTTGTGAAGGATACTTCCATGGTAGGAGCCACTAACTTTACCGACAGCACTCTCAGCAATGATACCCATTATTACTGGAGGGTGAACATTACAAATTCAAAGGGAACCAGCGACTGGTCTTCTACTATGAAAGTTTTCACTACTTCCCCGTTCCTGAATATGAAATACCCGAACGGCGGTGAGACGGTGCTAACGGATACAACATTAATTATTAGGTGGGACGATAACGTAAATGATAATGTAAATATAAATTTGTATTACAAGGACACACTTTACACAACAATCGACACATCGATTGCATCCGCTACAAATGCCTACGGCTGGCTCGTTCCCGATTCATTGAAGGAAGGAGACGGCTATAAAATACTCGTAAGCAGCACCGCTGATACTAATCTGCATTCAATGAGCGCAAATACATTTAAAATCGATAATCCTACAGGTATAGATGATTTCAAAACCACTTTGCCTGTGGAATATTCCTTAAAACAAAACTACCCTAACCCGTTTAATCCTACAACAATAATTCAATATTCGATTCCAAACAGGTCGATGGTTACATTAAAAGTTTATGATCTGCTGGGAAGAGAAGTTCAGACCCTCGTAAATGAGGAAAAACCGGTTGGTAATTACAGGGTGAATTTTAACGCGTCGAGCCTAGCCAGCGGTGTATATTTTTACAGGATAACAGCGGGAAGTTTTAATATGACGAGAAAATTAATAGTTCTGAAATAATAAGGATTTATTATTTCTTTTTAAGTTTCAGCACGATGCGCTGATTTTCTTTCTTTCTAATAAATTCTTTCAAAGGTGTTGGAGTCTTAAAGATATCTACAAAATCAGTCTTTTCCTTTGTACTGATTTTTTTATCTTCTGAGGCATTTCTTTTCAAGAACTCACTAAAATCACTTCTCTTTTTTTCTTCAAGCAATCTTTCTTGTGTAGTAGCTCTTTCACCTAGGTTGGCCATAGCCTTCGGACGAGAGTTCATTCTAACTATCTGGGAGTGATCGAAATCTTTATCCTCGGTTACATCGTGTGATATCAATTTATGACCTTCGTGCTCCACGGCTGCCTGTAATTTTGCTATTGGCTCAATATTTCCTGGATTTTTTATCTTTTCAGCAAATGATTGTTCTTTCCGTCCAAATCCTGAAATATTCCCCGATACCCTGCTCTTTGACTCACGATTCCATTTATCTTCTTTTCTTAAATCCCTAGGTGACGTGCCAAGTGAAACAATAGCTTCAGCAAAAACTTTATCAATTTGAAATTTTGCTTCCATTGCTTCCAGATCAACATTGTAAATTTCAGCATAATTTGGAAGATTGCCTTTCCTGTTGAGAGTAGTAAGGCCTACCTGTTGTATCCTGAACCGGAGATTTTGTAGATTTTCAAGGTCGTTATATTCTTCCAGCTCTTTTACAGCAAAAACGGTATCAAAATAAATTAGCTCCGTGTTTCCATTTATATTAATCAGAAATCCATAACGTGAAAGCTGCATCTTAAAATCCCTGATGTTTGTTAGCAATCTGTAAACAATCAGGTTTTTGGGTACATACTGATTGACAAACCTGCAAACGTCGGAATAATTAATCTTCCGCGTTAACCTTTCAGGATCATCCTTGAATATTATCTTAAAGTTTTTTTCAATATTAAAAAGATTTTGTGAATATATTATCACGTCATTCTTTTTAATATCCAGAGTTTCAAGTAGCATTTCTACAAATATTATTAGTTTAATATCAAGTTATAAAATAAATTGATTATTAGGAATGATATTCAGGGCAAATTATTTTATTCTGCCCAATAAACTACTCCTAATTCAAACGGACTAAACAATAATGGGTTCTTCGGCAATATTCTAATTGTAAATCCCTGTTGTCCGCTCATTTTGCACGTAATATTACCTGAGTATATAAAAATACCGCTTTTGGATTTAGCAGCAGTTGTTTCCATAATTTCAGTATTATTCAATTGCGGATAATCTTTGTTATCAAGAGGACCGTAGTAAATCTGAACCTCTACATCGTTTGGTGTAAGACTGCCAAGATCGATTTCAGCCTTTACAGGGAATTCCTGCCCCACAAATATTTTTCCACTATTACCATTTGTCTCAATCCTTTTAACACTAATTCTGGACCAATCGTTCAAAATAGTCTGTTTCCAGTTTGCCAGATCTTTAGCCTTTTTCCATTTTTTGTCCTGTAACTCTACACGTTTATCGAAGCCTGATTTATAATATTTTGAAAAATATTCTTCAATCATTCTATGAGTATTAAATGCGGGGCCAAGTTTTTTCATAGAATTTTTGACTCTTGCTATCCACGTTCTTGGAAGCATATCTTCACCTCGTGAATAGAAAAGTGGAATAATCTGAGTCTCAAGTGTGCTATAAAACTGACGTGCTTCCACTTCATCCTGATAATCGTTATCCTGATATTCTTCCCCGTTT
>DATFMR010000080.1:0-5700 GCA_035266865.1 Ignavibacteriaceae bacterium
GTAAATATTTCTGCTGCTTTTGGATACTTCACTTTTAGATTCAATTTGTTCTAATTTATGAACTTAAAATATCACTGCTTTTTAAGAATAGCAAGGAGGATGAGATAAGCGATAACCGGCAATATTTTAGTTAGGCAATACCTAATGCCCTTAACCCATTTACTGTTATGAAAGTAAGCAAGTAAGCCGATACAGTAAATATTACAAGTTGAAGAATAGGAATTCTCCAGCTTCCGGTTTCCTGTCTTGAAACTGCAACAGTAGAAAGACATTGCAAAGCAAAAAGAAAAAATACTATTAACCCCGCTATAGTAGCCGGAGTAAATAGCTTTTGACCAGTATCGTCAATGGATGCATTGTTCATTGCTCTTACCATTGAATTCTGAATAGTTTCACCGTCGCCTGTCACTTTAAATATTAATGCAAGTGAACTTACAAAAACCTCTCTAGCTGTAAATGCAGCAATTAAAGATACACCAACTCTCCAATCCATTCCCAAGGGTTTCATAACAGGCTGAATAAATTTTCCCATATCTGATGCATAAGAATTTGCCAACCTTTCTGAATTTTTAAGCTGTACAATTTCATCTTGAGTATGATTTTGCATCTCCACTTTAGGATTATAATCGGGGAACGAAGTAAGAAACCAGATTGCAATTGATAGGACAAGAATTACCGGACCGGCTTTCCTTAAATAGGATTTTGCACTGGTTACCATATTGTTGTATACAACTTTTATCTTGGGTGTTCGATAAGCTGGCAATTCAAGAATGAATGAAGAATCATCCTCTTCTTTAATGATTCTTTTGGTGAATTTATTAATTATAGCAGCAACCACTACTGAATTGATAATACTAAAAATATAAATTGCTGCCAGTACCAATCCTGCTATCCAAGCTTTGTTTCCTGGGAATAGGAATGCCAGTAAAAGGGCATAAATAGGTAATCTTGCGCTGCAGCTTAAAAGAGGTAAAATAAATATTGTTAGTAACCTTTCCCTCTTATTTGGAATAGTTCGTGCTGCCATCATTGCCGGGATGGCACAGGCAAAACCAGAGAGCATCGGTACAAAGGATTTTCCATTAAGTCCGATTTTAGAAAGTGGTTTGTCTATTAACATTGCTCCCCTAGCAAGATACCCCGAATCTTCCAACAGACCTAAGATTGAAAAAAGTATCATTATTTGCGGAACAAAGACCATAACCGAACCGACACCGGTAATTATTCCGGTCGATATAAAATCACCAAACCAATTATTCCCGATTAGTGCGAGAGCTTCGTCAGCAAGGAAAGCAAACACGTTGCTTACAAAATCCATCACTGGCTGAGCAAGCCAGAAAATTGAGGAAAAGGTTATTGCCATAATCAGGAAGAAAGCGATCAATCCCCAAAATTTGTGTAGAAGTATTTTATCAATTTTTACTGTTCGTTGATCAATCTGGTAACAATTTTTCTTGGCTATGGGATCAGGATGCAAAATTCTCAACTGACGGTTTGCCTTTTTTAAGTTTACAGTATTTTTTTCAGGCAATTCTTCAAGTACATTATCGTTGATGATTTCAATATTTTTATAATAATTAAGAAGACTTTCCTTGTTTTCATTAATTCGATAAGGTACGGGTGTATTTTTAGCGAGTGTATTATTCTCTTTTAACTTTTTCCCAATTAAAGATACTAATTCTGCAAGGCCACTTCCTGTTCTCCCATCTGTTTTAACGACTTCACAATTTAGTTTACTGCTCAGGTTTTTTGTTGATACACTGAATCCTTTTTTCTCAAGTATATCATTCATGGTTAATACAACCAAAAGATTAAATTTACATTCTTGTAGTTGTTTAACAAGCAGTAGATGCCTTGAAAGCTGGCTTGAGTCAACAGTGACTATTAAAAGGTCAGGTATACCTAAAACTGGGTGAGAGAACAAAGATTTTACAGCTATTTTCTCATCCGGAGAGTGTGGAGTGAGGCTAATAATTCCCGGAGAATCCAGCAGATTGGCATTTAAGTTGAATTTGTCCTGCAATTTGGAAAATGAATATTCAACAGTAGCGCCTGGATAATTAACTGTTTTAAAATTTCTTCCGCTTAGCTGATTGAAAAGAGTAGTTTTTCCGGAATTCGGTGAGCCGACTAAAGTTATTAGAGTAGTTTTATCCTGAACGAGAGAACTCATATCACTTTGATGCAGTCTGCTTCATTTTTCCTTATTGCTATTACCGTGCCTCTGACTGAAAAAGCCAGTGGGTCGTTAAAAGCAGATTTGTTTACCAGCTCAATTTCTTGTCCTGGTGTAAATCCAATTTCAATTATTCTTCTTGAAGATGGGTGTGCTCCATCTATATCGTCTATTTTTACTTTTTCTCCGTACTGTAATTGAGCTGCCGTTTTCATTTTCTATTCCTTAAATCAACCATAAGTAATACTATTTAGATTTAGTCTATATAAAAATAGGTGTGTGACAGGTTAAAGTCAAGTATAATAATTCCTCCCAATTTAACATAGATAATTCTTATCTTTTGGGCATTACATAATTGATTCTTAATTATTATTAGTAAAATGAATTACTGATTAATTTATGCTTTGTAAAAACTTTACAAAGATTTTTATTTTGTAACTTGCTTTAGCATTTTTCTTTAGAAAATCCCTTTGAATCTGATTGAATGAAATAGTATCTTAAAGAATAGTGTAATTTAAATTTACATAAAAAAAAGAATTGCATTCTCCAAAGTTTAATGGATAAAAAACAATCAACTCCAAAATATAAAGATGTATTTCTTGAACTGGAAAGGAATAAAAATCTTTTCTTTAACACACCGCACACAGTTTTTTATAAATTTAATAATTCTTCATTAAAATCCTCTTATTTTAGCCCTTCAATTGAAGAACTTACAGGCTACTCTAAGAAAGAATTAAAAGAACTTGGTTTTAATAAAGCAATCGGTTCTGATGTTGCGTCAGAACTGGAACACGTAAATAAAAACTCTGTCAAAACTAAGGAATATTACTCAAGATATTGGATTGAAACTAAGGGAGGTGAATGGAAGTTAGTTGAAAATTTTGCTTACCCTGATCCTGATCAAAATAATAAAGGGGAGATGGTTTCCGGTTTTATTAGGGATCTTACCAAATTGAATAATTTTATCACTGAATTACAATTTGAGAATAATAAATTGAAAGCTATAATTGATATGGCTGAAGTTATTATTCTTGTACTCGATACAAACGGTAATGTACAAATGATTAATAAAAAGGCCTGCCAATTGCTTGGCTATAGATGTGAAGAACTTATAGGTAAAAACTGGTTTGATTATTTGGTGCCTGGAAGAATTAAAGATGAATTATTAAACCTGGCAAATTCTATTGTTTTCGGTGAAGAGAAGGATTACGAATATCATGAAAATCCTGTCCTTTGTAAAAATAGAGAAGAAAAAATCATAGCCTGGCATAACAAAGCATATAGGAATGAAGATGGCAAAATCCTTTTTATGCTAAGTTCAGGCGAGGATATTACTGATAAAAAAAATGATGAAAAAATTCAGCAGGTAATTTCCAGTATACTCCAGGCATCAAACTCTGAATCCGATATAAATGAATTTTTTTCCTACATTCATAATTCGATAAAAAAATTAATGACTGCAGAGAATTTTTATATTTCTCTTTACGATAAAAATACCGAAATGATTACTTTTCCCTATTTTGTTGATAAATATGATCCAGATCAACCGCCTAAAAAGTTTGGGAAAGGGCTAACCGAATACGTATTGAGAAAAGGGGAATCAGCTCTTGTGGATGCGAAAATGGATAAACAACTTGTAGAGCAAGGGGAAACAGAAATGATTGGAACGCCTACGTCAATCTGGCTTGGCATTCCGTTGAAAATATCGGATTTTACAATTGGTGCACTTGTTGTTCAGGATTATGAAAATCCCGGTACATATACTGAAAAAGAGCAGAATATACTCGAAGTTATAGCTTATTCTATTTCGCGTGCTATTGAAAGAAAAAGGCTGGAAGAAGAAAGAAGAGGACTGATCAAAAAATTAGAAAAACTAAATACTTCTAAAGATAAATTGTTTTCTCTTATTTCTCATGATCTCAGGAGCCCGTTTAATTCTTTGCTTGGATTTTCCGAAATTTTAACTACAGAGTATGAAACTTTGACTCCTGATGAAATTAAGGAATATATCAGGGCAATTTACGATTCATCTAAAAATTTATTTGGAATTACAAATAATCTATTACAGTTTTCACGATTTCAAATGGGCAAAATAGAATTTAAGCCGGAAGTACTGAATTTAAAAAGAATTATAAATGCCACGCTTAATTTATTGAAAGGGAACGCTGTTAAAAAACAGCTTTCAATTGAAGTTGACATGAATGAGAATATTAACGTTTTTGCCGATGAAGATATGTTATCTTCAATTTTGCAAAACCTTTTATCCAATGCAATAAAATTTACTCAGAAAAGAGGCGATATTAAAATTATAGCTAAGGAAATTTTGGAATATGAAGGCAGGGAATTCTTAAGAGTAGAAGTCAAAGACTCAGGCGTTGGAATTGGTGATTCCGAAATTAAGAAGATTTTTGAAGGAGATCTTTATACTACTCCCGGTACAGAAAAGGAATTTGGTACTGGCCTGGGCCTGCAGCTAGTAAAAGATTTTATAGATAAAAATGGCGGTAAGTTTAATCTTAAAAGTAAGATAAATGAGGGCAGTACATTTAGTTTTACTGTACCAGTAAAAAAATAATTTATCCCCCAAAAAGATATCCTCAGTGAACTCACTTGAACAATCAGCAAAAAGTATTATAGAAAATTATTCGGACTTTCTTTCTGAAAAGGGATTTACAGTTTCAGAAATTTCGAAAAATCAGTATAGTTTCGAAATTAATGTTTTTAAAGCGAAAGAAAGAATTAAGATACACGTATATTTTGGAAGGAAAGGCAATAAGGTTGTTTTGCAGGGAAATAAAGATTCTGCCATATATTTTAACCTAAATGAATTAATTAATGGAAAAAGTTTATTTTCAGAAACTCCAGATAGGATGAATGAGCCCAAAATCTATATCGGTACCGACGAATCAGGTAAAGGAGATTATTTTGGACCTCTAGTAGTTGCAGGAGTTTTCGTGGATTCCAATACTTTAATAGAATTAAAAAGAATTGGTGTAAAAGATAGTAAGGAATTAAGTGATGTTTCAATCGCAAAGGTTTCTTCAGAAATAAAAAAAATTGTCAAGAATAAATATGATCTTGTTGTTATTTCACCCGAAAAATATAATGAACTATATGATAAATTTAATAATCTTAACAAGCTTTTAGGGTGGGCGCATGCAAAAGTACTTGAAAATGTCCTGTTTGAACATAAAGCACCCGAGGCAATAAGTGATAAATTCGGGGATGAAAATTATATAATAAATTCATTGCAGTCACATGGTCAAAAAATCATTTTACATCAAAAAGTAAGAGCTGAAAAATTTACAGCAGTTGCAGCGGCTTCAATTCTTGCTAGGAATAAATTTAACGAATGGTTTGAAAAGAAAAATATTGAGCTTAAAATGAAAATTCCCAAAGGCGCATCATTACAGGTTGAAAAAACCGCATCTGATATAAAAAGAATTTATGGGGACGAATTTTTAATTAAATTAATAAAGCTGCATTTTAAAACGTCTAAAAAAATAAAATTAATTTAAGCTATA
>DATFMR010000081.1:0-10397 GCA_035266865.1 Ignavibacteriaceae bacterium
CAATTAATTTACCTCCCCTGTAATAAGCATCGGCTGTAATTAATACTTTACTCTTTGCATCAGCAATCCTTTCGCCACAGGCTTTACCGGAAAATCCGGAAAATACCTGAGAATGGATCACACCCAACCTTGCACAAGCCAGCATTACAACTGCAATTTCAGGAATCATCGGCATATGAAGTGTAACAGTATCACCTGCTTTAAGTCCGCAGAAATCTCTGAGCACAGCCGCAAATTCATTTACTTTTATATACAATTCCTGGTAGGTCATATGCTCAATCTCTTCGTCTTCAGGTTCCGGAACGAAGTGAATTGCAGTTTTATTTTTATATTTTGCTAAATGCCTGTCAATACAATTATAAGAAGCATTTATTTTCCCGCCTGTAAACCATTTAAAAAATGGCGGGTTGCTTGAATCAAGAATTTTATCGTAAGGCTTAAACCAGTCAAGCATATCAGCATATTCTTTATAACAGTCAGGAAAATTATCCATACTGAACCGGTCAAATATTTTATCGTCTTTAACATTTGCCTGTTCAGCAAATTTATCAATCAAATTAAAATAATCTTCTTCTTTCCAATGCACCGCAATCTGGGACTCGGTTACTTCTTCATTCTTCTTTTTATCATCCATTTAATCTGCTCCCTGTTTATTTAAAAATTTTTGCAATTTACTATAGTGCTATTAGATAAAATTCTTTACTGAACGAAAAATAATTTAATTTTGAGAAGTGCTAAAACTCACGTTATCCGGTTTTGACCTCAACTAAAAATATAAAATAATACTAAAAATAAAAGGAGAATTCTTCTTTTTATTCACTTTATAATGATTTTAATTATAAATATTGTAATTTTCAATTAGTAAAGTGGGGTGTTTTTATTTGTGCAAGAGGATAAGTACACATCAAACCTGGAAAATTTTGAAAAATACCGCCGTATTGGGGGATTCATTGCAGGACCGGTAATTTTTTTCACTATTATTCTTATTTCAACTCCCCAGGGATTAATTCAAAATGCTAAAGATTTGCTCCCGCCGGATTCTTCTAAGGAACAAATATTAAATTTAGCTTTCGGAGCCAAAATTACACTGGCTTTGCTATGTTTAATGGTTATTTGGTGGGTAAGTGAAGCTGTGCCAATTCCTGTTACCGCCTTATTGCCGGGAATTGTTTTACCTCTATTTCACGTAACAGGATATTATCAGGATAAAATTTTCCAATTCACCGGGAAAAACATACTGGTAAATTATGCTAATCCAATTATTTTTCTTTTCTTAAGCGGATTCCTTCTTGCTGCGGCAATGCAAAAATGGAAACTCGATAAAAGATTGACACTTTTCATTCTAACACGTGGAAATATTGCAAACAATTCAAAGTTGGTTTTGCTTGGAATGATTTTCATTTCTGCTTTTCTTTCAATGTGGATATCCAATACAGCCACTACCGCTATGCTGCTCCCTCTCGGTGCAGGAATCATTGTTCAAAGCGGAGGAAAAATTGGAGAATCAAATTTTGGAAAGTCCTTAATGCTGGGAATAGCCTGGGGCGCCTCTATAGGTGGAGTTGGAACCATTATAGGAACACCACCAAACGGAATATGTGTTTCAATTCTCAGTACTTCAGGAATCAGAGATATTAATTTTGTTGACTGGATGAAAATAGGAATTCCATTTGTAATACTTTTTATTCCTGTTTTATGGATTGTTCTTTTAAAAGTGTTCCCACCTGAAATAAAAAATATTACAGGAGGAAAAGTACTCCTGGTAAACGAAAGAAAAGAACTTGGGCACTGGTCTCGTGCGGAAAAATTGACTATTACAGCCTTTGTTACAGTAGTACTATTGTGGGTTTCAAATCCTTTTTGGGAATTTATTTTTTCAAAATCATTATTTGAAAATTTATCCTGGTTTGATGTAAACATAATAGCTTTATTCGGTGCATTCATGCTTTTTCTCTTGCCAGTAAACTGGATAGAACAAAAATTTGTTCTGGATTGGTCAGATGCAAAATTTGTAGATTGGGGAACTCTACTCCTATTCGGCGGAGGCATTGCATTATCGGATGGTATGTTTAAAACAGGTTTGGCAAGCTGGATTGCGACTTCTATAGTGGCACTCCTCGGTTCCCCTTCAACAATTGTGCTTATGTTCGCACTTATTTTAATGCTGGATCTATTAACAGAAGTAACATCAAACACGGCAGTAGTTTCGATGATGATACCGATAATAATTTCAATAGCCGCAGGTACGGGAGATGATCCCGTGACATTATGTGTAGCTGCTACAGTTGCCGCCTCTATGGCATTTATGCTGCCGGTGGCTACCCCACCAAATGCCCTGGTTTATGGAACAGGTTATATTAAAATCAAAGATATGATTAAAGGAGGCTTTATACTTGATATTATTGGATGGTTTTTTACAGCAGCAATAATTTATTTCATAGCACACAAATTATTGGGCATTTTGAATTTCTAAAATTAATCCTTTTCAGTTTCTCCCTGAATAAATATTTTAAAAATGAATAGAAAAGTTAAAACTCAAAGGAGGAGACTGCACAACTACAGGCTTTCCAGCCTGGTCAAGTTTATTCCTGTAATATTTTCCAACGGTTGATCCGATTGCATAAGACATAAATGCTGCAGCAACCGCATCTGAAAACCAGTGCATTCTTCCCTGGTGAACCGATGTAACACCGTAGATCATATAAGCAACAAGACTGTAACCTGCAATTTTGAGCCAGGTTTTATCCGGGTAATAATTTGTTAACGAAGATACAACTGCCATTGTCGAAGATGTGTGTCCAGAAGGCCAACCCCAGAATACCCCACCTCTTAAAATTCCAAATCGAAATGTTTTGCTCAATCCTTCAGGATCATAACTGCCTGCATAATCCGGGTGTGGTCTGCCGGTTATTGCTTTTAATAATGAATTATAGGCGAGCGCAATTAAACTGGATTGCAAAACTGCGAATGAAGCACCCAATACTTCATCATCGGATTTTATTTTGCCATACGCAAATAAAGATCCTCCTACAACGAAAGGTAAATAAAATCCAATCCTTGTGATGGGTGATGCAACTTTTCCATATTCTTCGTGTTCATAAAAAAACTTATTTACCTTATAATCTGTATTAGTTGTTACAATTAAAACTGTCGATGCAATTCCGGCAAGATGAAGGTAGACGTTATCTCCTTTAAAACTATTTAAAATGTTATTACCCACGTTTCCGAATAGCATTAAATCAGGAGAAGATGTGTTTGTTGACAATGCATTTGTAGCAACATTCAGCTTACTATTAATATCATTTGATATAAAAGACGAGTTTTTTAAAATGCCGGGTATGTACTTGTTGTTATCACTTGTGAACGATTTAAAATCTGTTCTGAATTGCGCATTAGCTGCAAAGGAAAAGATTATCATCAGAAAAGTAATTGTATTGATTTTCAAATACATAGAAATAATTTTCTATTGTTATTATAAAAATACAAAATATTACTCTTATTTTGACTTTACAATTCTTTCTAATAAATCAAAACTTCTGTAAATTTGAGATCTAAAATTATCCGCCCACGTAGCTCAGCTGGATAGAGCAACGGTTTCCTAAACCGTAGGTCACGTGTTCAAATCACGTCGTGGGTACAAAAAAATCCCGGGATGGGCTCCCGGGATTCCACTATTTAACCAACCACTCTCCGTTTTTTGTGCTCATGGAGATATAATTACATATTAAGCCAATATGTAAACTTTAATAAAAAGATATTGTCAGGATGTATATCGAACAAATTTGATAATGATTTTCCAAATTGGAAATCTGGATTATTTGTAAAATCGCTTCTTGTTTGTGTCCAAACAAAATAAATTACTGAGCCCGGATTATATTCCCATCTTAGTACTGCATTTCCTCTTAATGATGTAAAATTAAAATCCTGGTTACCGATATCTATCGGCTGTGCCGGACCTGAACCATCAGGATCAGCAGTATAATTTGCTTTATCAAATGTTGAATTTCCCATTCCGTAAACATTAAAGTCGTAAGTTCTGCCTTTCGCCAGTTCTTTATAATTGCTATAAGAGCCTGTTGAAATCAAAGGCTGTATAAACATTTGTAAACTTAGCTTCGGGGTGAACGTCCAGTTTACCCTGATACCTGCTGAAAAAGTTTTTTGATCAAGTTCACCGAAAACATATCTTTTTCCATATGTGTTTGTTGCATACGGATCATCGAAGGTACCAACATATTGAGATCTGTCATAATTTCTTGAATAGCTGGGCTCAAGACTTATATATAAACTCGGCACAGGCCTGTAGGAAATACCCGGGTTGAAATCCCAGTTGTATGAATTATCTGACTGCCAGTAGCCGGAATAATTAACAGCAAATTGTAAATTTTTTCTTGAATCTGTATTTGCTCCAAAATAAGCCTGGTAACCTCTTGGATTAATTATTACAGGACCGCCTCTTGTAGCTCTATCGTTTATTGTATGAGGATTGTACGCACCGTTCCAGTAAATTTCATAATAATTCAGAAACTGCAAATTGCCTCTTGTAAATAATCCTTCCCATGTTATATCGCCATCATAATTATATGATCTGAAACCGGCAAGATGCATTGATGCACTTCTGTACCAGCTTGTTGGTTCTCTCCAGTTGTAACCGGTTACAATGTGCATATTAATTAGATTCGTTCTCCACATAAAACCGAGATCATTTACATCGAACCCGGGACTAATTACGCCAAGAGCCGCGTTTAAATATGAATCACCGCGTTGTTTGTTTATGGTTATTCTTCCTGCATATCCACTTAACGAAGTTGCTGAACTATCAATTGATAAAAATTTAGAATCGGGTCTTTGTAAATAATGCCTTGGATTTTGCTGCACATCAAGCATTCTTTGCTGTGTTCCTTTAAGGTAGCTGAATCCGCCCCAGCCGGTAACAACCCAGGTTTTATCTTCGTCAAGGAATGTCCATCCGTCAATTCCACCAGTGTAAGCGCTTCCATTAATTTCATTTTTTAAGCGATCATCTTTAAAAAACCTGTGCGTAACTGTTGAAATAAAACCGAGTCCCTGTCTTCCGGAATTAAATTCATTTTGACCTCTAAAAACTCCATAATAAGAAAGCGGTTCAACTTCTATATCAGATGTTTTACCATTAAAATTTATTTGTGCAAATTCTCTTTGAGTTATTGATTGAATTGCACCAATGTTAAAATTATTCCCGATTTTTCCCGTAATTTTAGCAGCACCAAGAATATGAGTTCCTGATGGATAATCTGAATAATCGGCATTTGGCAAACTTCCTTCCGGGTTTCTTCCAATTCTTCTACTGTAAAAGAATTCAGGTCCGCCCCAGTTGAATCCCCAGTTATTATTTGAGCCGCCATACCCAAAGCCAAATATATTTGAACCTTCAACAAAGAATGGTCTTTTTTCTGAAAAGTAAGTTTCGCCGTCACTTAAATTTATAACTGCAGGATCTATTTCCACCTGTCCAAAATCAGGGTTTATAGCTGCATTCAAAGTGAAGTTACTTCCAAGATTATATTTTATATCTGCTCCAATCCCTGCTGAATATTTTGAGCCATCATTAAATGGATCGCCTGGATCGTGGCTGGTGTATGCAGCTTTTGAAGTTACATAAGGAAGTATCTCAAGTTTATTTGAAGGTTTGATTCCCTTTATTCCTGTTAAATCAAAAAAGCGGGAAACGAAACCACTCTCTTTTTTAGGTATATAAACCAGGTAGTCCCTTTCGTGTTTGCGGGCAATTTCTCTTTTAAAATCCACCCCCCATGTCTGTACATCAGATGATTTAAATTTAAGTTGAGAAAATGGAATTCGCATTTCAACCGTCCAGCCTTCTTCATCGATATTCGCTTTTCCTTCCCAAACTCCGTCCCATGAATCGTCATCCCAATCATCATTATAAAGCACACCGTCTTTAATTGTGCCGGCTGCTGTTAGTCCAAAATAATATCCCGTTCTTTTATCGTTATACGGATCAAAAAATACTGTAAACTGGTCAGAATTGGAGTCGTTGTCTCTTCGTACCAGGTTTGCTTGTATTGAATCGGGGTAAGAATCATACATACGCGCAGCTATATATATATTTTCATTATCGTAAGCGACATAAACTACTGTTTTCTCAGAGGGCTCAGATCCTTCAATCGGATCAAGCTGGGTGAAATCAGTAATTCCCCGGGTATTACTCCAGGTATTTTCATTAAGCAGACCATCAATATTTAATGAGCCGGTGACCCTGACGGCTTTAAGTTCAACTTTTTCTTTCTTTTTTACTTCCCCCGGTTGATTGGCAATTATCTGCCCAACTAAAAGCAACACGATCAGTGATAATTTTTTCATTATAATTCCCGGTATAAAATTAATAACTACTTTTTTAGTCAGTTATTATTTCTGAATATTTTCGTTTCAAAAATAATAACCACTATACTTTCAAAAGACTTATTTTTGTTAAGTGGTTCAGTTAAATGATAAACGTGAATGTGAAGACTTGGGCATATTTATCATCTACTTGTTTATTTAGACTTACGTTGGATAAAAAAGTTTGGTGGAAAATTACATTAGTTGATGAGCGGTTATTATTTGTGATGAGCAGAAAAAAACTTAAATAATATTAAATCTTAAAATTCAATCCCCGTTTTTTATAATATCAAATACGGAATCAAGTAAAAAAGTCGGTTTAATATTCCGGTTTCCATTTGGAAAGTTTTTTACACCGGTAGCAACAAGTGCTGTGTCAATTCCAAATTTATTTCCCATCGCAATATCAGTTTCAAGCCTGTCCCCTATTAATAAAACTTTTGAAATATCAACAGCCATCCTTTTTGTAATTTCGTTGAACATAAAATCTGAGGGTTTTCCAAAATGGTTTTCAAGTTTCCTGTGAGTTCTCTTTTCAAGTGCGGAAATTGTTGCGCCGGCATCCATTACTTCCCCGTTATCAACTGGACATGTATCGTCAATATTTGCCGCAAAAAACCTTGCGCCTTTTTCAAGAGCACGTGCAGCAATTTCAAGTTTTTGATAATTTAGTGTTCTGTCCAGCGTTACAAGTAATACATCAATTTCATCGGAAATTTCTGAATATCTTAATCCTGACTCTGAAATTTCCTTAATAAAAATTTCTTCACCAATGGCATAAAATGTTGATCCGGGGAAGTTTTCAGCAAGATGTTTTTTAAGCACAATTGTTGAATTTAGAATTTCATCAATTTCAATATTTAATCCTTTACCACTCAAAAAATTATAATAATCTCTGGTACTTCCGGTAGTCTTATTTGAAATAAATATTATTTTTTTTCCGATCCGCTTTAATTCATTTATAGTTATTTCTGCATTTTTGATTAAACTTTCTCCCCGGTAAATTGTACCGTCAAGATCGAAAATAAAAGCATCATATTTATTTATCATAAATTTAATTCTCTTTTCATTAACACCAGTGTTTCACTTATAGAATGCGGTTTGAACCCCATTTCTGTTTCAGCCTTTAATGTTAAAAGTCCTGATTTTAAAGGACGTGTAGCCTTTTGATTTAATTCATCCGTTGTAATAGGATTAATTAAAGATTTATCCAGATTAAAAAAATCCGCAATAATTTCGGTAAAGTCAAACCTTGTAAGAAATTCTCTTCCCCCTATATTATAAACACCTGTTTTCCTGAACTCAATAACTTCATTTATTGCCTGAACGAGATCATCGATAAAAGTCGGATTATTAACCTGGTCAGTTACTATATTAATTTGTTTTCCTTCTCTAACGGAATTAACAACCCATCTTACAAAATCAGGTCTGCTGCTTGCAATTCCATACAGAACATTAGTTCTTAATATTGTATGAATAGCTCCGCTAATTTTCAGAGCGTTCTCGCTTGCCAGCTTTGTGCGTCCATAATACCCAAGTGGATTCGGTTTTGCATTTTCGGGATAAGGTCCGCTGGTTCCATCAAAAATATAATCTGATGAAATATGAATAATATGTGCATCAATAATCCTGGCAGCTTCAGCCAGGTATTCCACACCTTTTACATTTATTTTCCAAGCGAGTTCTCTTTCAACTTCACTAAGATCAACATTAGTAAATGCTGCGGTGTTAACTATAAAATCGGGACAAAAATCAGATACAACTTTTTTTATTTTTTCACGGTCAGTAATATCACAACTAATATAATCAGTATTTTCAAAAACTGCTGTATCTTCTACGGAAGTTCCGGCAAGCTGGACATTATTAGATTGATTGTAAAATTTAATCGTTCTTTGCCCCAGCATACCATTTGCGCCGGTAACCAGTATTCTTTTCCTAACCAGATCTTGTGTAAACATCTTCTTTCAGCTCTAAGTAGTTTTCCATTTTATCATAAGAAGCAGCCAAACCGGCTGCAATGGTTGCAGTTTTTAATGCTTTCCCGGCGTTTAAGCTACTAATATAACTATAAAAAAATACTGCCCCAAAAACATCCCCGCATCCAACTTTATTTTTTGTGCTTACTTTTATAGCCGACCTGTATTCAGCAGCCGTCTCACCTTTAATCTTGTAAAAAATTTTTGCTCCTTTTTCAGCTTTTGTAATTATCAGGATTTTTATTCCACCCGAAAAAAGTCTTTGAACAATTTCACTTTCATTATTACTCTTATAAAGAGTAAAAAATTCTCTTTCATTAACCTGGAGAATGTCTATGTTTTTAGCCCATGAATTAAAATCGGGGATGGTTCTGAAATCCCGTTTTCCTTCCTTATCAATTCCTCGCGCAAGTGTATGAACATCAAAACATATAAGACCTTTATAAACTGACCTTAATTTTTCAAGTTGGTCAATATTAATATCAAACCCTGTAATCATATTTATTAATATTCCATCGTACCGGTCTGGGTTTTCAATTTCAAACTGCAAACTTTTACTAACCTTTGAATAGCATTCTTCTCTTTCTTCCTTACCGTTAATATTCAGAAATACTTTCGGTAAATCAGGATCATCCTGAAAGTATTGTTTATCCAGATCTTTATAAACCGGATAGAATAATTCGATATTTTCTTTATCCACAGTTGTACATAGTGTAATTTTATCATCTTTATCCATGATACTTTGCATTCCCAAAACAGAATAAAAAATTCCACCCGGTTTAACCTCTTCCTTTCCATTAGATAAAATGTGGTCTTCCAGCGACTGACCAATTAATAATAAGTTCATAGTCCATCTTTATTTAATAGAATTAAAATAATCAGAATAATTTAAACTCATTTATCACATTAATGCATATTAATAATAAATAATTTATTATTTTCAGGAATACTGCATTTTATAAAGGAGTCCTGATGAAAAGATTTTCACTGTTTTTCGCAATTTTAGTAGCTGTAAGCTTTAATTTTTCAGCTCCGGTTTTAAGAGCTCAAAGCAACGGCCAAAAATTTATTGACAAAAGTAACATAAAATTAAATCTCGAATTCCTGGCTTCAGATGAGCTGGAAGGAAGAGAAACAACAACCAGGGGAATTCATTTAGCCGCACTATACATCACTACACAACTCCAGAGAAATGGTGTAAAGCCTTTTTTTGATGACGGTTCTTATTACGAACCATTTAAGGTTGATGCAAGCACCTTTAATGAAGATTCAAAACTTGTGTTCACAAATGGAAATAACACAAGCGATTTTAAATTTCTTAATGACTTCTTCGTTGACAGCCGAAATTCCAGTGGAGAGGTAAACGATGCACTTCCTGTGGTTTTTGTTGGCTACGGAATTACAGCACCCGAATATAAATATGACAATTATGCAAATATTGATGTAAAAGGTAAATATGTAATTGCAATGAGCGGGGAACCTACCTCAAAAGATGAAAATTATTTTGACGGTGAAAAAGAGACTAAATATTCCAGTGCCCGCACCAAGGTTGAATTTGCAAAAGAGCACGGTGCGGCAGGATTCCTCGGTACTTTAAGCCCGGAATATGAAACCCGGTGGGATTTTATTAAAAGGTTTTTTTCACATCCATCAATGAGTATTATGGATGACTCAAATAATGATGAAAATAATTTCGTATCTGTATATATAAAATCAACGGCTTTAAAACAGATCCTGAGCGGACAAAAATTTTCATACGATGACCTGGAAGCAAAAGCCGAAAATGGTGAAGCACTACCAGAATTTCAAATTAATGGAAAGCTTAAATCAGAAATTGTAAAAACTCCAGATATAAGAACAGCAAAAAACATTGTAGGTGTAATTGAAGGAATAGATCCTGTTCTGAAAAATGAATATGTTGCCGTTGGTGCGCACTACGATCATCTTGGTGTTCAAAACGGAAAAGTTTACAACGGCGCTGACGATGATGGTTCGGGAACTGTTACTGTTATGGAAGTCGCAAAAGCATTAGCGAAAACC
>DATFMR010000082.1:0-32730 GCA_035266865.1 Ignavibacteriaceae bacterium
TTTGTCCCCGGCAATAAGAACCTGTGCACAGGCTGTTCCTTCCGGGTATGGTAGTGTTCCATGTTCATTTACAATTAAGGAGCGGCGCAGCGGAATCATCATTAAAGTTCCGAGAATACCGCCAAACATAGCCAGTACTAAGATTGTCCAGTAATTAAAATAACCGGCACCAACACTTACCCCGGCATCATTTAAAGACATAAACAAAAAAGCCGGCAATGTAAAAACAACACCGGCAGCAATTGATTCACCCGCAGAACCAGTTGTTTGAATAATGTTGTTTTCTAATATAGTTGTTTTAAAAAATTTGCGGCCGATTGAGATAGCAAGAACAGCGATAGGTATTGAAGCAGATACAGTTAATCCTGCTTTCAAAGCAAGAAAAACAGAAGCTGCACCGAAAAGTATTCCAAAAAATGCGCCCATGATTATCGATTTTACAGTAAATTCGGCGACATTTGAGGAGTCAGCTATGTAAGGTTTAAAACCTGGATTTGGAGAGTTGTTTTCCGCCATATTCAGAGCTCCTTAATTATGTTAAGAACTTTTAAAAATCGCTTATGAATATTGAAATAATTGTATATAGATGCAACTTAAGATTTCGGAATTCAGAACTCCATTTTTCTCATTCCAATGTGACAAATAGCAAAATCATATTTTACAGGATCAACCGGGTCAAATTTCATTAGGTTATCTGTTATCTCTTCTGCCATTTTCCAGCTTACGTTTTTATAATTTGTTAGTTTTAGTTGTTTACAAATTCTGGCAACATGAGTGTCAACCGGAATTACAAGTTTATTTGCAGGAATTTCATTCCAGAGACCAAAATCAAGATCATCTTTTCTTATCATCCATCGAAGGAATAAATTCATTCTTTTACAAGCGCTTCCAAGTTCAGGAAGAGGAAACATAAACCTGACCCCTAATGAAACTTTACTTTTATTGGTTTTTAATTTGATTTTATTAATAAAAGCATTTGAGAATCCCGATAGAGCTTCTTTTATATTTTTATTATCTCCTGAATAATATTTCAGGAATACATTTTTTAAGGAACCTTCTTTCTTATAAATGGATTGTAAAGCTAAAAACAGATTGATGATATCTTCATCGGTATAGAAACGATGTTTTAATCCTTTTAGCTTTATCCAGTTTTCACTTCTGTTAAAATTCGTGATAAAATTTTGAGGTTTTGCATTTGTAATTATTAAAATTTTATCAAGTGTATTTATTATCTGCCTGACATTACCGTAAGCAAAAACCGAGGCTATAAACCCGAATGATTCAATATCTTTTTCATTTTTAAATAAATGCAAAAACTGGAGAGGATCAGGTGATATTTGTGATTTATCAAATGCTTTATAGTGAAAATTAAGTTTTTGTTCGAGTGTCATAAAATAACCCGGTATTCAAATTTAGAATTAGAAAATTACTACTTATTTTTAATAAATGTATTTCATAAATTGTGATATAATTTAACAGGGAGACAAATGAAAAATTATTTGCTTATTATTGTTTTCACTTCCACACTTATTTTTCCTCAAGAAAAAAAGATTGATAAAGAAAAACTCGTAAACCAGGTTAAAAAGGAATTTCTGCACGCCTGGAATGGATATAAAAAATATGCCTGGGGACACGATGAACTTCTTCCACTTTCTAAAAATTACAAAGACTGGTATGATGAATCACTGCTTCTGACACCAATGGATGCTTTCGGAACGATGAAAATTATGGGGCTTGACAAAGAAGCCAACGAAGCAAAAAACCTCATATTGACAAAATTATCGTTCGATAGAGTTATTTCCGTTCAGGTATTTGAAGTTAATATAAGATTGCTGGGAGGGCTCTTATCAGCTTACCAGCTAGATGGAGATAAAAGATTTCTTGACCTGGCAATTGACCTGGCAGACAGGCTTTTGCCTGCTTTCGATTCCCCGACAGGGATGCCGTACAGGTACGTAAATTTAAAAACGGGTGAAACAAAAGATCCGGTTAGTAATCCAGCTGAAATCGGGACCTTAATTTTAGAGTGGGGCACTCTTTCAAAAATAACAGGCAGGGAGATATATTATTCAAAGGCAAAAAAAGCCCTTGAAGAAGTTTATAGAAGAAGGTCAACTATTGAATTGGTTGGAACATTTTTAAATGTAGAAGACGGTACCTGGACAAATACAGATTCACACATAAGCGGAGCAATTGATTCTTATTACGAATATTTATACAAAGGCTGGAAAATGTTCGGCGACAAAACATTAAAACATATGTGGGATGTTAGTATTTATGCAATAAATAAATATCTTGCCGACGAAACAAAAGACGGGTTATGGTATGGTCACGCGGATATGAACACCGGAAAAAGAACTTCAACACTTTTTGGATCTCTTGATGCATTCTTCCCTGCTGTTCTGGTTTTAAGTGGTGATACTGCTAGAGCCGAAATGCTTCAGGAAAGCTGCTACAAAATGTGGATGCTTCACGGAATTGAGCCGGAAGAGCTTGATTATTCAAATATGAAGGTTACTTATCCTAATTATGCACTCCGCCCGGAAAATATTGAATCCGCTTACTATCTTTACCATTACACAAATGATCCGAAATATTTAAAAATGGGGGAAGATTACTTTGAATCTCTAATAAAATATTGCAGAAACGATGCGGGTTATTCTACTCTGAAAAGCGTAATAACAAAAGAGCAGGCAGACCTGATGCACAGTTTCTTTTTAGCTGAAACTTTAAAGTACTGTTACCTGATTTTCGCACCACAGGCAACAATAGATTTTAATAAAATCATCTTTAATACTGAAGCACATCCTCTTAAAATATGGAAATAAAAAGTTTGTGATAAACATAAAATTTACAAAGTTATTTTTGGTATTTTTTCTTTCAGTAATAGTTACTTTTCAATTTTCTTGTTCTGCTTCTCATCAAGTTGAAAAGAAAAATTTAAATGAAGATAAGAATTTTGTTTTTACTGTTTGGGGACACGGAGATGCTGATAAGTCCGAAGCTTCCTGGGATTCTGTTTTTACAAAGCTTTACAATGCAGGCATTACCGATTATTTTTTAATGGCCTCTCCTTCCGAATTAAAACGACTTGTTCATCTCACAAAAAATAAAGGAATTCGAATACACTGCTGGATCTGGACATTGAACAGACCAAACGATACAACTGCTCAAAAACATCCTGATTGGTATTCTGTTAACCGGGAAGGCAAAAATAGTCTTGAAGCCAAACCATATGTAAATTATTACCAGTGGCTTAGCCCATTTAGTGAAGGTGCAACAAATTATATAAAACAAAATATCCGTGAAATTGCTGAAATTGATGGGCTGGCTTCTGTTCACCTTGATTATGTAAGATATTGTGATGTAATCCTGGGCAAAGCTCTTCAGCCAAAATATAATCTTGTTCAGGACAAAGAAATGCCGGAATATGATTTTGGATATCATCCCAATGCAAGAAAAGAAATTGAAAAATTATTTGGAGTTGATCCCGTTAAAATGGAACATCCTGAATTAAGCAATGAGTGGCGGCAATTCAGACTTAACGCCGTAACAAAACTTGTAAATGAATTGGCAGAAATTGCACACAAAAATGGTAAAAAAATTTCTGCTGCTGTGTTCCCTTACCCTGAGCTTGCAAGAATGAATGTAAGACAGGATTGGAGCTCATGGAATCTTGATATTGCGATTCCAATGGTTTATCAAAATTTCTATCAGCAGGATTTAAACTGGGCCGGTTTTTCGATTGAACAGGGTGTCCGTGAGGTCCAAAATAAATTTCCAATTTATGCAGGATTATTTATTCCATCACTTACTCCTCAGGAACTTAAAAAGGCTATCTTAATTTCTAAAAATTCCGGTGCAAAAGGTGTCTCTTTCTTTAATTTATCATCTTTAACAAACGAACATTTAAAAATAATCTGGAAGATATTTGAAAAAATAAATATAAGCTCTAAATAATTTTACTATTAGGTTTATTTTACCGTTGGTTAATATTTTCAAGAGGTGAGCTTGACGGAAGAAAAAATATTTGTAGATCAAAACCACGAGCCAACTGAACAGGATATCAAGGGTTCACTTAAAATGAGTTATAAATTATGGGTGGAATTATTAAAATTTATTGAAAATAATTATGGCCCTGTTACTAAAGAATGGAAATTTTATGGAAAAGGCGGATGGAATTGTAAAGTTTTGCTGAAAAAAAGAAATTTATTTTTCTTCATACCTTACAATTGTTTTTTCAGAGCAGGTATGGTTTTTGGTGATAAAGCAATAAATGTAATTAAGAAAAGCGATTTGCCGAAAAATCTGATAGATGAATTAATAAATTCAACAAAGTATGCTGAAGGCAGAGAAACCAGATTAGATATTAAAGATAAAAACCATCTTGAAATCTTAAAAAAACTTGTAATGGTAAAAATTGAAAATTGATATTTAATTGGAAAGAGATTTTACTTTTTATATTTAAATAGTATCTTGCGGACGAGAACGATTAATTCAGAATTTGAAAGGACAAACTCATGAAAAGATATATTTGCAGCTTATTGTTTGTGATAATATTTTTTACATTCCCTTATTCCAAAGCACAAAATAAATTTGAATCTGATTTAATTAAAACTCTCGAAGGCAACATAAAAATTACATTTATTAAACATGCTTCCCTGCTTTTTGATTTCAATGGAATAATAGTTTATGCAGACCCGGTAAGCCGGTATGCAGATTTTTCAAAAATGCCAAAAGCAGATATCATTCTTGTAACTCATCATCATGGTGATCACTTTGACCCCAAAGTAATAAAAGAGCTTGAAAAGAAGAATACCAGGATCATTTATACACTTACCTGTGCCGAAACAATGAAAGGAGGTACCAAACTTAAAAACGGCGACTACTTGATCGTAGATGGAATTGAAATAGTAGCCGTGCCTGCATACAACCTGGTACACAAAAGAGATAACGGTAAATTTTATCATCCTAAAGGCATGGGTAATGGTTATGTTATAAGATTCGGAAAAGAAAAAATTTACATCGCCGGCGATACTGAAAATGTACCTGAGATGAAAAATCTTAATAATATTGATATTGCCTTTTTACCAATGAATTTGCCATATACAATGACTCCTGAAATGGTTACAGATGCAGTCAAAATGTTCAAACCTAATATTCTATATCCGTATCATACAGGTAATACAGACATAAGTGAATTAACAGAATTGCTGAAAAATGAAACTTATTGCCAGATTCGAATTAGAAAAATGCAGTAAAAAATTAATTTTAACTGTGTAAATTATTTTATTAGATTTGAACATTATTTAGCGCTTTTAATTTAAGTGCACTAATTCCTTCGCCAATAAAAATAATTAGAATAAAATTATAATTAATAGGAGTATCCAGATGGATAAAGAACTCAAGCATGATTTGAGCAGGGATCTTAATAGAGTACACCAGATTATTACAAGGGCTCTAGATGTATCAATAGAAAATAGTGACAAAATTATTAAACTTGGATATCCAGATAATGACACAAAAGAAGGTTTTCTAAATTATGTAAGCAGTCTGTTTACAGTAATTGATGTTCATCACAAACTTGAAGATGAAGTTGCTTTTCCATTTTTACAGGACAGGTTTCCTCTTGCACCATTTAATATATTGGATAAACAACACATTGAAATAGTCACTAAGCTTAGGGAAGCTAACAATATTTTAACTAAACTTAAGAATATCGAATCCAATTTAATATTGAATGACCTCTCAAAGGTTCTTTCTGAAATAAAGAATCTTTGGCATCCTCATATTGCCCTGGAAGAGGAACAATTTGCCAGTAAGGAAATAATGGCACTTATTAACCAGGAAGAACAAAAAAGATTGGCTGCTGAATTTGCAAATTTTAGTAAAACGAATGCGGCCCCGGATTATCTAATTGTTCCATTTTTGCTGTATAATCTTCCCGAGGAAGAAAGAAAACTTTTTGCAGAAAACCTGCCGCCGATTATAGTAAATGAACTTGCGCCAGTTGTATGGAAAGACAAATGGAATTCGATGAAACCATTTTTTCTGAATTAAAATCAATATTAAACTGAAAATTTGATACAGTTAGTTTCAGAAATTAGTTTATAATACTTATATTTGTATTGACAATTGTACAGAAAAGAACTTTCTTTAAAGGCTTAAATCAAATTGCTTCATAGTTCATATTTTAATTTTATTTAAAAGGAGATTATATGAAATTAAATTATAAAGCGACTGCTTTCATATTTATATTCTTATTATTTTTCTCATCATCAATAGTAAATGCTCAAACTTCATCAGGCAAGAATTTTGTTATAGGTGGAAGATTGGGACTGTCATTATATGATGGAAACGCCGGACTACAAATTGGACCTACAGCCGCCTATTATTTTAACAAAAATATGGGCGTCAGTTCCGATTTTAATATAAATACTCAAGCTGGAACACCGATTGAATGGAATGGCTCATTTGTATATGCACTTGATGCACCAAGTCCAAATATAAAACCGTACCTTGACGCAGGAATGAGCCTTTTCTTTGTTACCAACGGCCCCTATTTTGGAATAAGATTTGGCGGTGGCGCAAATTTTAAAATTGCACCTAACATTTATATCCCTGCAGATATACAACTTGGTCCGGTATTCGCTACCGGTAGAACAGTGTTTGGCTTTGCCATAACAAGTGGAATAAGATACTCTCTTAATTAAAAAATAAAGTTAAGTTTTTTAGAAAAAACCGGGCAATGCCCGGTTTTTTTATTTCATACCATACATTATCATTTAAAATATTTTCTATAAAACATTATAAAGTGAACTAATTATTATTATCTTTAAATAATTTTGATTATTAAAAATAAATCCGAATGAAAAAATCAGAAGAGAATAAAATTGGTTTTGTAGAAGTTGCATCAATTGGAATTGGTGGAATGGTTGGCGGCGGAATTTTTGCTGTTCTTGGTCTGGCTGTACAACTTTCAAAAGGCGGCGCACCCGTTGCATTTTTAATTGCAGGAATTGTCGCTCTTGTAACTTCTTATTCCTATTCAAAACTATCTGTTGCCCTGCCCAGCCAGGGCGGCACCGTATCTTTTATTGATAAAGCTTTTGGTCCCGGTCTGCTCACAGGTTCAATGAATATCCTTTTATGGATCAGCTATATAATTATGTTATCTCTTTATGCTTTTGCTTTTGGCAGCTATGGAGAAGAATTATTTGGGGGCGGCTCAAATGAATTTACAAAGCATTTATTTATCAGTGGAATTATAATTTTAATTACATTATTAAATATTTTCAGCGCAAAATTAATTGGTGAAGCAGAAGATTTTATTGTCGCAATAAAATTGATTATACTCTTATTTTTCTGTGCCATTGGATTTTGGGGTATACAGGGGGATAAATTATCAATCAGCCAGTGGTCGCCCGCAATGGATCTTGTTGCCGGCGGATTTATTATTTTTCTCGCATATGAGGGATTCGAATTAATCGCAAACACTGCCAGTGATGTGCGTGAACCGGAGAAAACTTTGCCACGCGCCTTTTATGCTTCGGTAATATTTGTAATCGGCCTATATATTCTTGTTGCTGCCGTAACTGTCGGCAACCTGCCAGTGGATAAAATTGTTGAAGCAAAAGATTATGCACTTGCAATAGCTGCCAAACCATTCCTTGGACAATTTGGAATAATTTTAATCTCTGTTGCTGCCCTTCTTTCAACAACTTCTGCGATAAATGCAACGCTTTACGGATCGGCAAGATTAAGTTACATTATTGCCAAAGACGGTGAACTGCCAAAATTTCTTGAAAAAAATATCTGGAACAAACCACTGGAAGGATTAATTATTACTTCAGTTGTTACTCTACTTGTCGCAAATCTTTTTGATCTATCCAGTCTTTCAACAATGGGAAGCGCGGGCTTTTTATTAATTTTTGCCTGCGTAAATCTTGCAAATGCAAAACTTTCAAAATCTACTAGCAGTAAAAAAATAATATCTTATCTTGGTGTTGGATTATGTCTTGGCGCACTTGCAAGTTTGATATGGCAGACCTTAAAAACTAACCCTTCACATATCTGGATTTTATTCGGGATGGTCATTTTATCAATTGGAATTGAAGGTGGATTCAGGTTGTTTTCTGATAGAAATTTAAATATTAGCAAAAACGATTAATTTTTTACAAACATTTTCTGAATATTTAAGTCTTATAATGTGTAAAGATTTTAGTTATTTCATTCGGGGAAAATATGAAAACTAAGTTTATAATTTTGATTTATTCCATTCTTCTATTTAGCAATGTAGTCTATTCACAATTAGATACTGTTAATACGGAAAAAGATTACTTAACATTTGGAATATTTATAGGAAAAATTGAAGAAGGCGCAAGAATTTTTACTCCTGTTAGACTACTTCCTTTCGGGCATCCGGAAGCATTAACACATGAGTTTCCTACAGCTACACAACTTTATGGATCAGAATTTCAAACACTTTTACTACTTGGTGAAAAATGTGGGCTTAAACTATGGGCTACCCTTTCTAGATTTCCGCAAAAACCATCGCCGGATTGGCCATACCCGGAATTTGAAGAACCACCATTAAATTCACTTATGAACGCTGAAATTATCCATAAACTTGCTGAAGACTCTCCCCTGCCCGGACTCAGCGCACTGGCATATTATAACAATTTTCCCGTATGTTTTATTGTTGATACCAGGAATTTATCACTTGCGGAAAGGGGTATGGACAGAGCTTCAGCTATGGGTCTGGATATAAAAAGGGCTGAATTTATAAACGAATTGGAAAATTCAATTAAAACTTTTAAAATTGGTAGTACCGGAATAATCGTTTTCGATAAATAAGCAACTAATTTACTATGGACTCAATTGTAAATAATTTTATCTCAGCAATTAATAATCATTCTGCAGATAATATTATTAAACTGGTTTCGGATGATCATAAATTTATAGATTCTTCGGGAATTGAATTATCCGGAAAAGAAAAACTGAGAAAAGCCTGGACAGAGTATTTCAAAATGTTCCCTGATTATAAAATTGAAATTGAAGAAATATTCTTCGGGAATAATACTGCGGCGATAATAGGTAAAGCTTCAGGAACTTTTACTAAAAACGGTATATTAAAACCAAAAAACAAATGGCAGATCCCCGCTGCGTGGTATACTGTTATTCATAATGACAGTATAAAAATTTGGCAAATCTTTGCAGATGTCTTTCCTATCATTCAAATAATGGACAAAGAGAAATAATTTCCAATTGGGTCCCCTTTTTTATCCTTATTTCAACAAATAAAGTCTTTTATTTATTATTTTAATTTTAAACAAAAAATTAATCCCGGATTATTTATGAAATTTCTTCCTCTCAGAAAACTTCTAATAATTTTTATAATCGTTATTTCAAGTTTGACATATTCACAGGTCAAATATCCCAACATTGTTAAAAATAAAATCAACTCATCTGTAGCTCCCTTTGATCTAACTGAGGTTAAACTTTTGGACAGCCCTTTCAAAAAAGCGATGGATCTTGATGAGAAATATTTGTTGAGCCTGGCCCCGGATCGGCTTTTAAGTTGGTTCAGAAAAGAAGCCGGATTAGAACCGAAAGGCGAAGTTTACGGAGGTTGGGAATCGGATCAGGTAGCCGGACATACACTCGGACATTATCTCTCCGCCTGTTCGATGATGTATGCATCAACCGGAAATAAAAAATTATTGGACCGTATAAATTATATTGTTGATGAACTCGATGCTTGCCAGTCTGCTAACGGGAATGGATATTTAGGGGCAATCCCCGGTGGAAAGCAATTATTTAAAGAAATCTCAGAAAGAAATATTATTTCAGAAGAGACTTCAGGATTTAGATTAAACGGCATCTGGTCGCCCTGGTACACTATCCATAAAATGTTTGCAGGTTTACTTGACGTTCAAAAGTATTGCGACAATAAGAAAGCGCTGGAAATTGCAAAAAAGTTTGGTGCCTGGGCATGGAATACCACAAAAAATCTTGCAAGAGATGAATTTCAAAAAATGCTGATATGTGAATATGGCGGAATGAATGAGACGATGGCAGAACTTTATGCACGAACCGGAGATAAGAAATATTTGGAACTAGCAGAAGAGTTTTTCGATAATAAAGTTTTGCTGCCAATAATAAATCACTCTGATAGTTTAAATGGATTACATTCCAACACTCAGGTTCCTAAAATAATTGGATTGTTGCGTATTTATGAATTAACAGGAAAGGATAATTATTTATCCGCCGCAAAATTTTTCTGGAACATTGTTGTAAAACATCATTCATATGTTATTGGGGGAAACAGCGAAAATGAATATTTCGGCAAAGCGGATAACTTAAGTGCCCGGCTTGACTCAAACACCTGTGAAACCTGCAACACCTACAATATGCTTAAACTTACAAGGGAACTTTACAAACTAGATCCTAAAGAAAGTTATATAGAATTCTACGAGCGTGCATTATATAATCACATTCTGGCTTCACAAAATCCTGAAACCGGAATGATGTGCTATTTCGTTCCTCTTGAAGCCGGAGCATTTAAAACTTTCTCCACTCCCTTTAATGATTTTTGGTGCTGTGTGGGAAGCGGAATGGAAAATCATTCAAAGTACGGACGAAATATTTATTTCCATAACAACGACAGCCTGATTGTTAATCTTTTTATTCCTTCAAAAGTTTACTGGAACGAAAAAGGAATTTCAATTACTCAACAGACTGATTTCCCAAACTCGGGTAAATCTAAATTTATTATTAATTGTGGTACTCCCGAAGAATTTTCATTTTTAATTCGTTATCCCGCCTGGTCAGATGAAAATTTGAATGTTTCAATTAATGGAAAGAAACAGTCTATTGCAAATAATCCCGGTAGTTATATCACATTAAATAGAAAATGGGAAAATGGTGATATTATTGAAATTGATCTTTCCCCTTCACTTCATCTTGAAACAATGAAAGATGATCCTAAAAAAGCAGTAATTTTATATGGACCAATTGTTTTAGCAGGATTGCTCGGTCCTGAAAATGATCTTAAAGCAGAGCAGCCCGATTATGTTCCTTACCTCGTAGTAAAAGATAGAAAAATAAATCAATGGATAAGTAGATTACCCGGTTCTGAAAATGAATTTCATACAATTAAAGCAGGCAGACCGAGAGACATAATATTACGTCCTTTTTACCTCGTTCATAATTACAGGTATAATGTTTACTGGAATTTTTTAACTTACGAGGAGTGGCAGGAAAAACAGAAAAAAATAAGAAATGAAATTTCTGCTTATAAAAATTTGATGCATACATCTGTTGATTTTGTACATCCCGGAATTGAAGAATCGGAAAATGTTCATAATTTTAAAGGTGAAAAATCAAACGCAGGTGAAGAAGCAAGAAATAAATGGCGCGTAGCTAATTACGGCGGATGGATGTCTTTTGATTTGAAAATAAATTCAAATGATCCTGTAAAATTAGTTTGCAGGTATTCCGGAAGCGTAAAAAAAGAAAGAGAGTTTGATATTTATGTTGATGATGAAAAAGTCGCTAGTCAAACTTTAAATAAAGATAACCCGGGTGGGTTTATTGATGTCACTTATAAACTTGATGAAAAGTTAACTAAAGGCAAAGATAAAATCACTGTTAAATTTGTTGCTCTGTCCGGAGGCGTCGCAGGAGGAGTTTTCGGAATCTGGACAACAAAATAAATTATGAAAGTTGAATTTTGAATTGTTAAAAATAATTTCTTACATTTTTGTTTTCTCAGGACTTGTTTGTGCTTTAATAATTATTGTGGACATTCTCAACGGGCACAATCAAAAAATGAAAGTGATGAATATTGTGTGGCCAATTTCCAGAATTTACTTTGAACCAATCGCTTTGTGGGCTTACTAAGAAATGGGAAGAAACAAAAAAGAAAATCCTTTCTGGCAAAAAGTTTTTGTTTCAACAAGTCATTGTGGAGCGGGTTGTACTTTCGGCGATTTAATTGGTGAATGGGGAATTTTTCTGATTGGAATTACACTTTTTGCCTCAGAGTCATTAACAGTCTACATTGTTGATTTCAGCGTCGCATATTTAACCGGGATAATTTTTCAGTATGCTGCAATTGGTCAGATGACAAAAATGGAACCATTTCAAATAATAAAAGCTGCAGCCATAGCGGACACTTTTTCTCTGGTAGCTTTTGAAATTGGGATGTTTGGCTGGATGGCGATCACAAGATTAGTATTATTCTCTCCCCCGTTGAAACCTGATAACATCACTTATTGGTTCATGATGCAATTTGCCATGGTAATCGGATTTTTAACTAGCTACCCGGCAAATTGGATATTAGTAGAAAAAGGAATTAAAGAAGGGATGTGAAAATTTTGAATTCTTAATTTTGAATTAGACTTTTTTTTTGGAGAATAATTAAATGAAAGAGAAAATAAAAGAAATAATAAATAAATACGATAATGTATACAAAGGAAATCCATGGTATGGCACTTCAATTATTAAAATACTAAATAAAGTTGATCCTGCAACAGTATTTCTAAAAGCCGACAAGCACTCTCATTCTATCGCAGAATTATTAGCACATATAATTGGATGGAGAGAAAACGGACTGAACAATTTAATTGGAAAAAGTGGAGATAAAATAAAGCAAAAAGAAACATTTAATTGGAAAAGATTTAATAAAAATGAGAAAACTGCCTGGAAAAGTCTATTACGAGCACTGGACAAAAATCAAAAGGACATTATTTCATTTTTAAGAAATAAGAATGATGGATATTTACTTGGGATAGTCCCCGGTAGAAAATTTAATATGGAATTTCTGATTGATGGAATTATTCAACACGATATTTACCATCTTGGGCAGATTGGGATTCTGAATAAAATATTAACGCCTTAATTTTTATGTAGCATCAATCTGCAATTCTAATTACATTTTTAGTAGGTAAGATTTTCAATCTTAAAAAAGGGGCAAATAATGAAAAGGATAATTTTTTTAACAATTTTAATTTCCTCAATTATCCTTATAAACAAGATTCCCGCACAGAATAAATTTCATATCGGCTTAAATAGTGGATACGTTTTCCAGGGTGCCAGTGAGGGTTTATTTAGTGCGGGAAAAAATGCGTTCACAATTGGGCTTAATACATCGTATTCAATTTTTCCGGCTGTGAGATTAAATTTGTTAACGGGTTACTATAATTTCCCTAATTATAGTATTTTTTCAGCCGGATTATTTTATGCATTTGCTACCACTTTGCCAGCAGAAGCATATAATATATCAGTTGAAGAAAAAACGGCAGCTAAAGTTTATCAAATTGGGTTTGGTATTTCTGTGGCAAATTATCAGAAGTCTTCAATCTTCCCTTTTTTTGCCATTTATTCAGGAATTTATTTTTTCAATTATGAAAAACGTATTTATTATTCATACTGGTTAAACGGAATAAATTCAACTTTTCCATACATAACAGAAAATATTTCCGAGAAAAAAGGATTTATATCGATTGGATTTGGTCTGCAGTACCCTGTCTCGGATGTAATATCATTAAATTTACAGGGAAAATATTCAATTACTTTTGATAAAATAAATAAATCACAGGACTTAATACCTGTAATGTTTGGATTTGAATATTCATTGTAGGGTGAAGGCAACTAGATTCTCAGCAAATACATCATCTCTTTTACTGCTCGTTCAATTCCAACAAACATTGAATGCGCAATTACGGAATGACCTATACTTACTTCATCAATGTCAGGAATTTCACAGAAAATTTTAATATTCTGGTAATCCAGTCCGTGCCCGGCATTCACTCCCATTCCAAGTTTCTTGGCGTGTTTTACAGCAGCACGGATTCTTTCAAGTTCATCAAACTGCTCTTCTTCAGATAATGCATTTGCAAAAACGCCGGTGTGAATCTCAATGAAATCAGAATTTATCTCTGCTGAAGCATCGATCTGTTCAATTTCAGGTTCGATGAAAAGTGAGACTTCAATTTCCGCTTCGTGCAATTCATCAATTGTATCTTTAATTCGTGAAATATTATCGATCACATTTAGTCCGCCCTCAGTTGTAAGCTCCTGCCTTTTTTCAGGTACCAGAGTTGCAAGTTCGGGACCTACATCACAGGCAATTTTCACAATCTCATCAACCGCCGCCATTTCAAGATCGAGTTTGGTTTTTATTAATTCACGAAGCAATCGAACATCTCTTTCATTAATGTGTCTCCTGTCTTCACGGAGATGACAGACAATTCCATCAACTCCTGCCTGTTCTGCAATCAATGCTGCAATTACCGGATCGGGCTGCTGCCCTCTCCTTGCATTTCTTAAAGTAGCAAAGTGATCTATGTTTAATGAAAATCTCATATTATTACCTATAATTTAATGTACAATCCCTACGGGATTGGCTTAACTTTTTATTTGTTTCAAATTACAAATATTTATTCCTTAACGGGAATAATTCTTTCACTTATTAATACTATTAAATAAATATTTCAAAAATCTTACAATTTCATAGAGGATAATTATAATAATTATAATAGGAGGACAAAATAGATCCCTTCAATCCCGGAACGATTGAATATTTGTAACTGGCAAACTTAACAAGCAGTACAACTCCGTAGGAGTTGAATATAAAATTCAATTATCCCATATCCTCAAAGATAAATTTTTTATTGTAGACTACTTCAAATTTATTTAACATTTCAACGTACTCTTCTTTAAAAGTTTTTCTAATGTGATGCTTTTCCTGATTTTCTATATACTTTATTACATTATCTAAATGTGAACGTGAATATGAAAATGCTCCATATCCTTCCTGCCAACTAAATTTCCCCTTAAGCCATTTCTTTTCATTAATAAAATTAGTGAAACACCTTTTAACTTCCTTAATAAGTTCTGATAAGGCTTCAACAGGATTTAATCCGATTAGAAAATGAATATGGTTAGATACACCGTTAATTGAAATTAACTTATGTCTTTTGTTCTTAATTATTCCTGTTATATATTTATACAGAATTGCCTTCTTATCATTTGGTATCAGGCAATGCCTACCTTTTACAAAAATCACTATTTGAATGTAAATTTGTGTGTAAATATTAGCCAATTTTTTAGTCCAAGTTCTTAGATTTATAAGTATTTGGTTTTCTTTTCCTAAAAAATTTCTTTTATAATATGAATAAGTGAACTAATGCCGATTCCATAATCAGCAACCCTGTATCTCAGGGTTGAAAATAAATCTATTGTAAACATAACACTCATGTGCACAATTACGCAATACAGAAATGAACGAGTTCTGAAAGCCAGAATGCCAAGCGCAATACCGCCCAAAATAGCACTGAAAGTTTCAACGGGTGGTTTGCCGTTGTGCAAAATCACAAAAGGGATCATTTGAATCAGAACAGCATAGAAACCGAATTTTTCTTCCAGTCCGAATAACATAAAGCCACGCCAGATAAACTCCCACGCAAAAAGGTAAAGCAGCATTCCCGTTTCAAAAATAAAAAACAGTCCCCAGGAAGTTTTTGTCCTTTTAAGAAGCGGGTAGGTTTCAACAAAAGAAGAAGATGCTGATGCAATCCAGGTAATAAACAGCATTATCATTATAAAATAAAATGCAATTTTTAAGCCGGCTTTATAATCACCTAGTTGTAATCCAAAGCTTTTTGGTTTCCCTTTAAGGACTAATAAAATTACTAGCAATGGAAGTAGGAAAAGAGAAAAAAAGTCACCAATAAACCAGTAAATAAACTCGTATATATCTACATTCTGGCTTGAACTGAAATAATTAAAAAGATTGTAACGAAAAAATAATCTCGACGTGAAATACCACGATATGGTTTGTAAAATGGCAACAGACAGGAAAACAATAATTACTTTCCTGTCCATTTTCTTGATAATTGAGGATAATTTTTTAAGCTCTTCTTTTAAGTGGAATCTCATAAGAGAAAAATAAGAAAAACCGATGAATTTGCATTATTAAATCATCTTTTTAATTTTAACCAATGGATTTATCTAATAGTGCCTTAGTGTCCAAATTTCAAAAAATTGTCATTCCAGACCTGATCCGGAATCTAGCTAAATTATTGAAGACTCTATAATAAATTCTGAAAGGCAATCTGTTTGATGTTACATTAGATGAAATTAAGACACTACTAAAATATCCTAAATTCATTCACTATTCTAACAATTTGTCCCATCTTGAATCTTGACAAATCAATCAAGTTACATTATATTAGCACTCGCTGAAAATGAGTGCTAACAACCCCGCCAATTGGCGGACAGGTTTTCCAAAAAACAACTTAAACACAGGAGATAAAATATGAGCAAAATTAACTTGAAGCCGTTGGCTGACAGAGTTATTGTAAAGCCAAAAGAGGCAGACGACGTAACAAAAGGTGGAATCATTCTTCCCGACACAGCAAAAGAAAAACCAGTTGAGGGAACTATCGTTGCAGCAGGACCTGGCAAAACAAGTGACGATGGTAAAGTTGTAAAAATGGAAGTCAAGGTCGGCGACGTTGTGCTTTACGGAAAGTACAGCGGATCAGAAGTTACCGTTGACGGCGTTGAATATTTAATTATGCGTGAGAGCGACATCTTCGCAATAGTAGGTTAATTAGATTTTAAAAATTATTTAGAAAATAAAAATCGGAGAATAAATTATGGCAAAATTAATTGAATTTGACAGCGAGGCACGTACCAAGCTGAAAAGAGGCGTGGATAAATTAGCCAACGCAGTTAAAGTAACATTAGGACCAAAAGGTCGTAATGTAATTCTTGAAAAGAAATTTGGTGCACCAACTGTTACAAAAGACGGTGTATCAGTTGCAAAAGAAATTGAACTTGAAGACGCAGTTGAAAATATGGGCGCTCAGATGGTTCGCGAAGTTGCTTCAAAAACCAGTGATGTAGCTGGTGACGGAACAACTACTGCTACTGTTTTAGCACAGGCTATTTACAGAGAAGGTTTAAGAAACGTTACCGCCGGTGCAAATCCTATGGATCTTAAAAGAGGAATTGACCTTGCAGTAGAAAAAGTAGTTGCGTACTTAAAATCAATCAGCCGTGAAGTTGAAGGAAGAAATGAAATTGCACAGGTTGGTGCAATTTCTGCTAACAACGATAAAGCTATTGGTGATTTAATTGCAGACGCTATGGACAAAGTTGGTAAAGATGGTGTTATTACAGTTGAAGAAGCTAAAGGAACAGAAACAGGATTGGATGTTGTTGAAGGAATGCAGTTTGACCGCGGTTACCTTTCCCCTTACTTCGTAACTAATACAGAATCAATGGAAGCTGAATTAGAAAATCCTTACATCTTAATTCACGATAAAAAGATAGCTGCAATGAAAGATCTTCTTCCTATACTGGAAAAAGTCGCTCAGGCAGGAAAATCTCTATTAATAATTGCTGAAGACCTCGAAGGCGAAGCTTTGGCAACTTTAGTGGTTAACAAAATTCGTGGTACACTGAAAATCGCTGCTGTTAAGGCACCGGGATTTGGTGACAGAAGAAAAGCAATGCTTGAAGATATCGCAGTTCTTACTGGCGGAACAGTTATCTCTGAAGAAAGGGGATTCAAATTAGAGAACGCAACTGTTTCATACCTTGGAACAGCTAAAAAAGTTAACATCGACAAAGACAATACAACTATTGTTGAAGGCGCTGGAAAATCAGAAGATATCAAAAAGAGAATTAACGAAATAAAAGCTCAGATTGAAAAAACTACTTCTGACTATGACAAAGAAAAATTACAGGAAAGACTTGCTAAACTTTCAGGCGGAGTTGCAGTACTGAAAATCGGTGCTTCTACAGAAGTTGAAATGAAAGAAAAGAAAGCAAGAGTTGAAGATGCACTTCACGCTACACGCGCAGCAGTTGAAGAAGGAATAGTCGCAGGTGGTGGTGTTGCTTTCGTAAGAGCAATAAGCCAGCTTGAAAAATTAAAAGGCGCTAATCTTGACCAGACAACAGGTATCAAGATAATCTCCAAATCACTCGAAGAACCATTGAGACAAATTGTTAACAATGCCGGCCTCGAAGGTTCAGTTGTTCTACAAAAAGTTAAAGAAGGAAAGGATGACTTCGGATTCAACGCTTTCAGCGAAACATTTGAAAACTTAATGAAAGCAGGAGTTATTGATCCTACTAAAGTTACAAGAACAGCATTAGAAAATGCTGCCTCTGTTTCTGCTCTCTTGATTACAACAGAAGCTGTTGTTTTCGAGAAGAAAGAAAAAGAACCTGCGATGCCAGCTATGCCAGGTGGTGGAATGGGTGATATGGGTGGAATGGGCGGAATGTATTAATAATTCCCCTTCTATCAGGAAAATTAAAGGCGTTCGATCCAATCGGACGCTTTTTTATTTTTAAATATCAAAAAAAACAAACGGCCTGAAATAAATTCAGCTTACTCGCTCTAGGCGAAGTAAAAAATTATGTATAAACAGAATAGTAAAGTTTATAAATCAAAAAGAATGAATGATTTAAAAACCCGACCGGAAAAATCTGTTTGACCCCGCAATATGCGGGGGAGTTATTTTTCCATCGGATATGCCAGCATAATTTTAGGAATTTATTTCCAGCCTTGATTTTTTGATTCTTTTGTATCAAGACAAAAAAATTGGGGCTAGAGCCCTGAAGATTACATAAATTTGCTCTCCTGACTTAAAAGTCGGGACTAGTAATTTAGCACAAAGGCTTAAATTTGTTTGTCTTTCCTAGGCATCTTTTTTTGTTTTGAGACTGTATGAAATTTGTCGCCCGGCAATTTATCATTTATCAAAATTATTGTATATTAAAAATCAGCTTAACCAAAAAATATTCTCCTAACCATTTAAAAGGATTAAAAATGATTCAAAAGAATCCATTAATTAAGTTATTTAATTATTTTCTACTAACCATTTTATTATCCAGTCTAACTTTTTCACAAACAGTTCCACAATCAGCCTATTCAGGAATGAAATGGCGATTAGTTGGACCGTACCGCGCAGGCTGGGCAACAGTTGCAGACGGTATTCCTGATCAACCAAATACATTTTATTTCGGTGGGGCAGGCGGTGGAGTCTGGAAAACCACAGACGCAGGTAGAACATGGGAAGGACTAATGCAGAATGAATCTGCTGCGGCTGTCGGCGGATTGGCAATCGCTCCTTCAAATCCAAAAACAATTTATGTTGGAACGGGACAGGTTGCGCTTCGCTACGATATTTTAGACGGCGATGGTGTATTTAAAACTACGGACGGAGGTGAAACCTGGAAAAATGTAGGATTAAAAAATACAAAATACATTGGAAGAATTTTAGTCGATCAAAAAGATGAAAATAAAGTAATAGTTGCTGCACTCGGACACGTTTTCGGTGACAGTAAAGATCGTGGAATTTATGTTACTACTGACGGCGGGAAAAACTGGCAGCAAACACTTTTTACAAATGATACAACCGGCGCTGTAGATCTTGGTTACGATATGTCTTCGCCGGATATAATTTATGCGGCAATGTGGCAGGTAAGATCATTTCCGTGGATGGATTATTACGTATCACAGGCAGGAAAAAGCTCAGGAATTTATAAAAGTATGGATGGCGGATTTCACTGGACAAAACTTTCAGGCGGCGGTTTGCCTGATGTTCCAAAAGGAAGAATTGGTTTGGCAGTCGGACAAAACACAAACGCGCAAACAGTTTATGCTACAATTGATGAAGCAGGAGATCAAAGCGGTTTTTACAGGTCCGAAGACGGAGGAAAAAACTGGAAACGGGTAAACACTGACGGGGAACTTGTAAGCTCTTACTTTGCACGCGTAAATGTAGATCCGACAAATCCCAAAACAGTTTATGTAATGGGAAGGTCTGTTCATAAATCAACCGATGGCGGAGACAATTTTGAAATTTTAAAGGGCTCACCCGGCGGTGACGATTATCATTTTATGTGGATAAATCCAAAATATCCAGATCATATGATTACTGCCGCTGACCAGGGAGCTGCTGTTTCTGTAAACGATGGTGGAACATGGTCAAGCTGGTATAATCAGCCAACAGGACAGTTTTATCATTTAGGTGCGGATGACAGGTTCCCCTATCACATTTACAGTGCTCAACAGGATAACGGAACTGTAGAAATTTTAAGCCAGGGACCTTACGGCGTTATTGAGATTAGAGACTGGCATCCTGTTGGAGCAGATGAACGAGATTATGATATTCCCAAACCGGGAAATCCAAATATAGTTTTTGGAAGTGGACTTGGCGGAACGCTTCACAGGTTTGATGAAGAAACACGCCAGTCAATTGATGTTTCACCCTGGCCGCAATCAAGTTACGCAGCAAAGCCAAATACTGTGAAGTACAGATTTTCCTGGATAACACCTATTGAATTTTCACCTATCGGGAAACACGCTTTGTACTACGGCGCGCAGTATTTATTCAGAACTTTGGACGATGGTGATCACTGGGAAATAATCAGTCCTGATTTAAGTCGTAAAAAAGAAAATGCAAAAAAAGATTTTTCCGGTTTGGATTTTCAAGGCGCGGCGGATGCCGGTTACGGAGTTATCTGGAATATTGCCCCCTCCCCTGTTAAAGAAGATGTGATCTGGATCGGGACTGATGATGGTCTTATTCAATTAACTACAGATGGTGGGAAAAACTGGAATAATGTTACTCCACCTGAAATTCCAATCTGGTCAAGAATAGATAAAATTTCACCCTCTCCTTTTGATGTTCATTCGGCTTATGCTGCAGTTAATATGCACAGGCTCGACAGGTTTGAACCATTACTATTAAAGACAAATGATGACGGAAAAACCTGGAAAGTAATTAATAACGGGATTCCGACAAATGAATACACAACTGTAATCAGGACAGACACAGATAAAAAAGGATTATTATTTGCCGCCACTGATAAAAGCATTTACGTTTCATTTAACGATGGCGAAAACTGGCAATCTTTAAAATTAAATTTTCCCACAACTTTAATCACTGATCTGCTTGTTCACCACGACGATTTAATTGTTTCATCACAGGGACGCGGAATATGGATACTTGACGATCTTTCTCCTTTGAGACAAATATCAAAAGAGATGACAGAAAAAAATGTATTTCTTTTCGATCCGTTAGCCGCCTGGAGAATGCGGGGAAATACAAATCACGATACGCCGTGGCCGCCCTCTACTCCTCTCGGTAAAAATCCACCTGATGGGGCAATCATTGATTATTGGCTGAAGGATAACATTCAGGAACCTGTAAAACTTTCTGTTTATGATATGGATGGGAATTTGATCAGAAGTTATTCAAGCAATGACAAACCGGAAGAGCTTCCTGCCAATCGTTATTTCGACAAAAGATGGCTAGGTACTGATCCTAAAATTACAAATGAAGCAGGAATGCACAGGTTTGTTTGGAATTTAAGGTATCCAAGACCGAAAGCACTTAACTACGGATATTCAATTGCAGCTGTCTGGACACTCGGTACACCTGTTGAACCAAAGGGTCCGCTTGTAATGCCGGGAAAATATAAATTGGTACTAACCGCAGATGGTAAAGATTATACGAGAGAAATAAATATAAAACTGGATCCGAGAGTTAAAGTGAGTGAAAACACTTTAAAGAATCAGTTAGATTTGGCTATGAAAGTTAATACAACATTGGATAATGCAGTAACATTGTTCAAAAAAATTGACAGTCAGCTTAAAAGCTATAATGATGATCTTTCAAAGAAGGCAAAAGATAATCTTTCAAAAATGAAGTCACTTACGGCAAGATTATGCGGAGCGCTTTCGGGATTTGCTTCCTCTGTACAGGCAGCTGATGCTTCGCCAACACAGGGACAGAAAGAATTATTCAAGGATTTTCAAAGTCAATACGATCAGATTTTAAAAGACTGGAACAGTTTTAGCAAAATGTAAGTTTACTTATCAGCCCTGATATTTCAGGGCTGATATTTTTAATCAAACAAGATTTTTTTCAGATATCACTTCAGATGAAGTTACAAGGTTAACCCCACTCTCTCTCATTTCTTCAAAAGCTTTTTCAACATCACCTGTGTGCTCATAAATTCCCTCAACAGCATCTTCAATAATGTATGTTTCAAATCCGTTTTTAAGTGCATCAAGAGCAGTGGTTTTTACACAATATTCAATAGTTAATCCGGCTATAAAAACAGTAGTTACATTTTGTGACTTAAGATATTCAGCCAGGTTTTCATTTGTCGCTTCAAACGAAGAATAACCATCATCCACATTTCTCGTTCCTTTAATAAAAACTTTATCAAACCTGTGTTCATGCAAATCAGGATGAAAACTGGCTCCTTCGGTTCCCTGAACACAGTGCTTCGGCCATTTTTCAAAATGAACTGTTTCATTCGGATGCCAGTCCTTTGAAGCAACCACTAATTCAAATTCATCGATCAATTTATTAATTACCGGAACTACTGCATGCCCCTTTGGAGTTGCCAGTGATCCGCCCGGGCAAAAATCATTTTGTACATCTACTACTAATAAAGCTCTCATAAGATCTCTCCCTTGTTGTTTTTTTCGGTTATCTCCGTAATTAATTCATTTCTTAGATTCATTATTTTTGAACTTATACCAATTTTGTAAATATGCGGATAATCAAATCTCTTATGCTCATCGGGTAACTTATTTATTCTTTCTTTAACGTATTCTTTAATTTCATTAATTGATTTTTCTTTCATTATAATTTTGCCATCCGAAAATACCTTACTCTGTATTTCTTCTTTATTCATCCCCTGCACTATACTGCTCTTTAAAGGATGCAATGGATGAAAAATTCGGTCAGGCTCTTCTTCATAATTTAGCGCAATTCCGTCTGCATAAAATTTATCATTCCCATTAAAATAACGAATAATTTTTTTTACGCCCGGAAGCGTTACTTTTTCAAGATCATTTGAAAGTTTAATACTCGGATTTTCGTTTATCATACTTAATTTATAAACTCCGTCAAGAGCCGCGTCCTTTTGTCCTGTAATTAAATTAGTCCCTACACCAAAAATATCGATTGGCGCTCCCTGCTCAATCAAACTTTTGATCAAGTATTCATCAAGCTGATTTGACGCAACTATTTTAACGTATTGCAACTCTGCATCATCCAGCATTTTCCTGGATTTTTTACTCAGGTAAGCAAGATCACCGCTATCAAGCCTAATAGCTTTTAGCTTGGCTCCCCTTTCTTCCAGCTCTCTCCCAACAGTAATAGCATTTGGAACGCCGCTTTTCAGAGTATCGAAGGTATCAACAAGCAAGACACAATTATCAGGAAAAGCTTCGGCATATTTCCTGAATGCTGTTAATTCATCACCGTAGCTTTGTATCCAGGAATGAGCTTGTGTACCGCCAGATGTCATTCCAAATAAATATGCACTGTAAACATTTGACGTGCTATCAACACCTCCAATTATGGCTGCCCTGCTTCCGTGTATAGCTGAAAGTCCGTGAGCACGACGCATCCCAAAATCAATCAACATTCTCTCACCAGCAGAGTATCTTAACCTTGAAGCCTTAGTAGCAATTAAACTCTGAAAATTCAAAATGTTCAGAGAGATTGTTTCTATCAATTGTGTTTCAATAATGTTGCCTTCAAATCTTAAAATGGGTTCATTGGCAAAAACAACTTCTCCTTCATTCGGTGCATAAATATTTCCCTTAAAAATGAAATTTTTTAAGTATTCTAAAAAGTCACTTCTAAATCCTATTTTATGCAAATGATCAATCGATTCAGAATCAAATTGAAAATCGGGAATCATTTTTAGAAGGTCTTGTAAACCTGCAAAAATCGCATAGCCGGAATTGAAGGGATTTTTTCTGAAAAAATAGTCAAAATTTGCAGGTAGATCTTGTCTGCCATCCAGAAAATAGCCCTGTGCCATTGTTAGTTCATAGTGATCAGTAAATAATCCAGAATTTCTTTTAATCAGATTCATACTACATTTTTTTTATTTTATAATAATTAACTAAATATAAAGAGATTAGATTTATTTTGAAATCTTATTAAGCTTTAAAATCAAATTTAATAAACAATTCGAAATATAATTTTTTGCTCTTCAGAGACTTTATAAGATTAGCGAGTCTTTCATTAAATTCTTTAATAGCTTATATTTAGTCGTTAGAGACATTTACATTTTATTATGATATAATCAATGTAGAAAAGTTAATTTGGGAGAAAATTTGGTCACTGAAGATCTTGATGAAATTCTTGCCGAGGCATATGAGCACCTGAAACAAGGTCGTTACAGAATGGCACTTACCGCAGCAAAAAAAGTTTATGATCAAAAACCGGACGATTTTAAGGTCATAATGTGCCTTGCATGGGCAACTCTTGAAAACGGAGACCCGGTTTATGCTCTTGAACTGGCGAATAATGCAGTTCAGATAAGTGGAGATAACGTTAACGCAAGACTTTATAGAGGGTTTCTACTAATGAGAATGGGAGTTTTTGATGGCGCAATTTCCGATCTGGATAATGCAATATTAAGAGAACCCGATCTTTTGTCTTGGGCACATTTAAATAAGGCAAGAGCTCTTGCAGGATTAGGCAGGTTTTTTGAAGCCCTCGAAGAAATAGAGAAGGCAATTCAAATTGATTCAGCAGAAAATTCCAAATTACTTCAGGTAAGAGACTGGATTAAAAGAGCTCTTGGTTATGATGAAGGAATTTTTGGCGGATTTTTCACAAAGAAAAAACCCTTATTAGAAGAAGTGGAAGATGCTTTAAGGCAAAAAGAATATTGGTTTTCACTTTGGGCTGCAAAGGAAATATTAGGTTCCCCTTCACAAAAAAAATATCATAATTCTGCACACTTAATTGAGCTGGAATCTTTGATTGGAATATTCCAGTTTCGGCCAGCAATGGATAAAGCAAATGATGTAAAAGAATTTCTAGATGAAGAAGACAGATTTCAAAGTGCATATCAAAGAATTTTAAAATACTTCCCTGAAGATGAAAAAATAAACAAATTTGAAGAACCAATACAATCGGCTGGAGGGAGATCTGATCTTACATTCCATAAAAATAAATTTTTTAAAGTACATCATGCCCGGACCTATAATTTGATAGATAATATAAGGAGCGGAAGAAGGACTTATTTATTACAATTCACTGAAGAGTCGCTAACATACGTCGGAGTTGAAGTCGTTTTTGATAATCCATTTTATAATCAAAAGGATGAAGTTATTGATGGAGTTGCAGTCTGGTATTTAAATAATAATGAAGTAGGAAAGCACAATTTCAACATTCCTATGCAGAAAACTTGGAACACAGTTGAATTTGTACAGAGTTGGGGAACTGATACTCCGGGATTCTGGAGCAGAGGTCAGGGACGTGTGGATATTTACCTTGACAATAATATAATCTGTTCAAGATGGTTTTTAATTGGTTATTCTGAAGTTGTAAATTTTGAAGAGACAGAAATTGATGAAAGTATTATTAATAATTATGAAAAGCCAAATACAAATCAACCCAAACAGGTAAGCCAATCTTCCCTTCAAAAACATGAAGATGAATCGCTTGAAGATCTTTTAAACAATTTGAATACATATATCGGACTAGATAGTGTAAAACAATCAATGCAGGATTTTGTTGCGTATCTCAGGTTTATTAAAGAAAGAGAGAAAATAGGATTAAAGACGGACGATATAGTTTCAGTTAATAGTATTTTTCTCGGCAATCCGGGAACTGGTAAAACGACAGTTGCCAGGCTGCTGGGCAAAATATTTAAGGCAATGGGAATTCTGGAAAATGGTCACGTAATTGAAGTTGATAGAACTGGTTTAGTGGGACAATATATTGGTGAAACTGCACAAAAGACTGAAAAAGTTATTAATGAAGCAATAGGGGGCATTCTTTTTATTGATGAAGCTTACACATTAAAGAAAGCAGGAAATCAACAGGATTTTGGGCAAGAGGCAATTGATATACTGCTTAAAAGGATGGAGGATCGTAAAGGGGACTTTGTTGTTATTTGCGCCGGTTATCCTGAGGAAATGAAAAATTTTATAAACTCAAATCCGGGCTTGAAATCACGTTTTACTCACTTTTTTAATTTTGATGATTACACGCCAATCGAGCTAATAGAAATTTTCAAATCTATAGCAAAAAAAGAGGAATATATAATTACTAGTGAAGCAATTTCACTGATGTCTAAGGTTCTTACCAATCTTTACCGAAAAAGAGATAGTTCATTTGGCAATGCACGATTAGTCAGAAATTATTTTAATGAAGTAAAAATGCAGCTAAGTAAGCGGTACCTGAAAACACCTGCAAAAGAACGAAATAAAGAATCAATGACTACAATCGGAGAAGAAGATGTAAATGCTGTTATTGGAAAAGTTTCAACAAAAGAAGTGAAACTTGGAGTTGATGAAGAAAGTCTTGAAAAAGCGTTGAAAAAATTAAACAATCTTGTAGGACTAAAAATAATAAAAGACGAAATTGACCAAATTATAAAATTAGCGCGATTATATATTGATCAGAAAGAAAATCTGCAGGATAAATTTGCCAATCATTTTGTATTCTTAGGAAGTCCGGGTACCGGTAAGACAACAGTGGCAAGAATTTTTTCAGAAATTTATTCAGCTCTTGGAATCTTACCTAAAGGACATTTAATAGAAACTGACCGACAAGGACTTGTTGCAGGATATGTTGGGCAAACAACAGAAAAAACACGAAATGTTATCGACAAAGCGAGTGGCGGGACATTGCTTATTGATGAGGCATACACTTTAATAAAAAAAGATAACAGTTCTGATTTTGGACAGGAAGCAATTGACACTCTGCTTAAAAGAATGGAAGATGACAGAGGAAAATTTATTGTAATTGCAACCGGCTATACAAATGAAATGAGAAATTTTCTGGATAGCAACCCGGGAATGAAATCCAGATTCACAAAGGAAATAATTTTTGAAGATTATACACCCGATGAACTGTTGGAAATAACAGAAAGATATCTTATTCAAAAGGGCCATTCAATTAATGATGATGTAAAAGAAGTTTTAAATAAATATTATAATAAAAAATATAATAAGAGGAATAAAAGTTTTGGCAATGCAAGAATGATAAAAAATATGGCTGATAGTTTTATGAAAAATCATTTGCTTAGAATTGCTGACCTTCCTGTTGAAGAAAGGACTGAAGAAGTTTTAAAAAAGATATCATTGGAAGATGTTGAGGCTTTGATTAGAATTGATAAAGATAAAAGTAAAACTACCACCGAGGGAAATAATAATCTTTTAGATGAATATATGAAAGAACTATCTGAATTAACAGGACTAGAATCAGTTAAAAAGTCGGTTGAAAAATTAGTAAGTAGTCTTAAAGTATCAAAATTAAGAAAAGAAAGGGGGCTTAAAGTAATTCCCAAAAACCTGCATTCGATTTTTACAGGAAACCCGGGAACAGGAAAAACTACCGTAGCCCGTTTGCTGAGCAAAATATTTAAAGAAATGGGAATATTGGAAAAAGGACATTTAATTGAAGTAGATCGAACAGCCCTTATTGCTGCCTATTCGGGACAAACCTCTGCAAAAACGGAAAAGGTAATCGACAGTGCCCTGGGCGGAATTTTATTTATTGATGATGCATATTCACTTATTCGCGGTGGAAATACTCTGGGGCATGAGGCTATTGATACTCTATTAAAAAGAATGGAAGATTATGCAGGAAAGTTCGTTATAATTGTTTCAGGATACGTGGAGGAAATGAGAGATTTTGTTAATTCAAATCCGGGACTAGAATCAAGATTTACCAATTTCTTTTCATTCAATGATTATACACCTAGACAAATGCTTGAGATCACTTTAGTAATTAGTACAAAGTCCGGTTACAATTTAGATGAAGGAGCCTGGCAATTATTACTGGAAATATTTACAAATTTATATGAACAAAGGGATAAGAATTTTGGTAATGCAAGAACTGTAAGAAATATATTGTATAAAGCCATCTCAAACCAGGAAGAAAGAATACTCACAATTGCAAACCCATCCGACGAAGATCTGACCACAATTACACTGGAAGATGTTGATAAAATTAATTACTCGGAAATATATTAGAATATTTGATAAGCATCTATTTCAAAAAGCAAAATTATAACTTAATTGAACGCCTCTAAAAGAATCAAAATTAAACCGTGGTAATTTCTCTGAATATAATTCTGTTTTCTGATTGAAATCAGTAAAAAACAAAATATCTATTTGACTATATAGCCAAAGAACTGCAAAAGAAATTAGGGATATATTTCTGATTTTCCGGGAATTCTCAAAATCACTGTAGAGTGCGCCCATAAGATTTGGATCTTTCTCTGCCAAATAATCATTTTCTTTATTATTAGCATCAATTATAAAATAAACCATCGAACCAAGGGAAACCGCACTAAGTGAAGCTAATATAATCCCTTTGGACTTTTCTCCCATATGTATGTGCCCCAGCCCGGGTAATATTAGAGAGCGAATCATAGTAGTTCTAAGAATTTCAACTGGGGTAGCCTTCGGAATCAAATGGGAATTTCGAAACGCCTCCTGTTCGGCATTAAGTCTTTTCCTTATTGCAAGATCGTCTAAATATTTTTCTTTAACACTATTAAAAAAGGAAATTATTTTGGGTGATGTTTTAGCAGAGTCGAGTTGATAGGTACTGTCAATATTCAAGATTGCTCTAAAGCTGTTCCTGGAATTTATTTCCTCTTGCAAGGAATACTCAGAAATACCTTTAACTCTATAGATTTTAATGAGTTGTTTTTCAGTGAACCCTACATTTAATTTTAACAGACTGTCGGCAGTTGTAATTACACGAATATATTGAAATGATTCGAATTGCTGGTCGAGTGAATCAAGCTGTGAATTGCTTATTTGAGCATTTAAGAGAATTGTTGAAGCAAAAAAGATTAAAATAAAGCAATAAAATTTGTTCATATTATTTGAAAACATGCTATTTGACTTAATATTATCTACTTAGCACTACGCATAATTGACTAACTTGCGTAGCAATTTACTATTTTTATTAGAATTAAGCCAAACACCTCAACAACGAACAATTTTCACACTTTATCGTCATTATATTTCGTGCCCTATAGCTTTCTGCCCGTAATTAAGGAATTTTTCAGCAGAAGCTTGAAATATAAACTCTTATTAATGTAACTAAAAAACTGGAAAGTAAAAATGATAATATAATTATTCTAATTTACTATTTCTCCGGATTTTTCAAAATTAAAATTTAGACCCAGAGTATCTTCAATATTAATGTTTATCTTTTCTTTATATTCATTATACTTTGGATTTCTGACGATTAAATTATAACTCCCTTTCAATAAAGGGATGGGCGACATTGGAGTTATACCCTTAGAAACACCGTCGATAAAAACTTCTCCCCAAGGGTAAATATTACATTTTAAATATCCAATAACTTCGTTAAAATTTAAAGAAATAGATTCTATTTTATCTGAACTAATAAATATTCTTCTTGTATATGGAGGAAAACCAGGATGGATTAATTTCAGTGAATGTCGTCCTGTTCTCAATTCAATATAATTTTTCAACGGAGTCGTATCAACTTTTTTTCCATCTATATACACATCAGCATACGGTGTGCATTCTACAAAAAGCTTTCCGATTACTGCCTTGCCATTTCGTACATTATTTTTTCCTATCTGGTTTGAATTATTTTTACTATTTGCTTCGTCGACAAGACTATCATTCCCGGACAATGCATTCCCTAATGAATCGGTTTCCATTAATCCTGGGCTATTAGGCATATTTTCAAAACCATTCTTTTCATTTCCATTCGGCTTATTAAAAATAATGATGCCGGCTACGAGAACAATAATTATTGTGATTGTAGCTGGGATATATCCTTTATAATTAAATTTTAGAATTTTCCCAGTGCTAACTGGTTTATAAACATCCCCTTCAATTCCCAGCAATCTTAATACATCAATAACGGTTTTAGCTCTATCATTTTCACTTCTTCTTAACATACTTTTAATAGCTTCCCTTACATCCTCCGGCAAACTTTCAAAATCAATAGTGCCTGAATTTTCATCGTAATTTAAGATCTTATTGACAGTATCAGATACTGCATTTCCGCTAAACGGATTAGTACCGGAATAAAGTTCATAGGCAACTATTCCTGCAGAGAAAATATCAGTTTGCAGAGTTTTTTCTCCACGCAATTGCTCAGGCGACATATAACTTGGGGTACCTACAACCGAAGAATCCTGAGTTAACTTATCTTCTGACTGAACCAGTGCTAATCCGAAATCAGCAATTTTCAAATGATAGTCTGATCCAATTAAAATGTTTTCAGGCTTTATATCTCTATGAATAATTTTATTTTGATGAGCAATATTTAAAGCTTTGAGAAGTTGAGTTAGAATACTAAATTTAATTTCAGTTGTAAGATCATTTTGTTTTATAACTTCACGTAAATTTCTACTTTCAAAATATTCAAATGAAATATAAAAGTGATTTTCAGCAGTACCGAAATCCAGCACTTTAATAAGGTTGGGATGATCAAGTTGAGCTAAAATTTTTGCTTCCCTTTTAAAACGTCCCAGGATAGTTTGATCGGAGAGATCGTCAGTCCTGAGAGTTTTCAAGATAATCTTCTTCCCAAGGTAGATATGTGTAGCAAGATACACATTTGTGTGAGAATCTTTTTTAAGACATTCTATAATCTCAAACTTTTCAAACAATACTTCACTAGAATTTTGATTCATAATTATAAATCTTCATCCATTTCTTTAAGTTTTAGCTGGACCCATCTTACTGAGACTCCTAATGATTTAGCTGTTGAAGTCCTGTTTCCATCAAACTCTTTTAGCCTTTTCTTTAGCAATAATTTTTCAAATTCTTTTAACGTACCATTAAAATTTACCGCCTGAGAGCTATCTTCAATAACAATATGTTCAGGTTCCAGCTTATTTGAATCACATAATATCAATGCACGCTGAATAACATTTTCAAGTTGGCGAACATTACCTGGCCAGTGATATACCTCAAGTTCCTTTAAGGCCTGGGAATTTACCTGAATATCTTTATCAGAAAATTTATTAATAAAATACTTGGTCAACAAAGGAATGTCTCCCCTTCTTTCCTTTAATGGGGGAAGATTAATTGGGAACACGTTAAGCCTGTAAAAAAGGTCTTCTCTGAATTTACCTTCTTTCACTAAACCTTTAAGGTCTCTGTTTGTCGCTGCAATGACTCTAACATCAATTTTAAAAACCTGAGTGTCGCCCAGTTTCATTATTTCCCTATTCTGTAATACTCTTAGCAATTTTGCTTGTAAAGCTATCGAAATATCCGCAATTTCATCCAGGAAAAAAGAACCTGTATTAGCAACCTCAAACAGACCTTTTTTATCAGAAGTAGCTCCAGTAAATGCCCCTTTTCTATATCCAAATAATTCACTTTCTAATAAGGTATCCGGAATTGAGCCACAAAATTGAGCAAGATAAGGTTTATTTACACGAGGACTTAAATTATGGATTGCTCTTGCAACAAGTTCCTTCCCAGTCCCACTTTCACCAAGCAATAGAACAGTTGCATCTGATTTTGCTACTTTATGGATCAAAGCAGCAAGATTTTTCATTGTAGAGCTTTCACCAATTAATTCAGGAATTGTTTTTACAGATTCAATCTGATTTTTAAGGATTATATTTTCATCCTGTAATTCAGAAAGCTGAATAATTTTATCTAGAGCCAGTGAAACAATATTAGAAAAGAAATCCAGGAATAACAGGTTTTCGTTTGAAAATTCTTTCCTATTTGCTCTGCTGTCAGCTAAAATTACTCCCCAGATTTTATCATTTCTAACTATTGGAACACCGATAATTGACTTAATATTATGAAGCTGGATACTAGCAAATTGTGAGACATTAGGATCGTTTTGAACATCGTGATAAAGACAAGGTTCTTTCTTGTCTATAACTTTTTGTAACACCCCGGAAGAAAAATCAGAAAGGTCATTAATTGTTTCCTGCCTGATATTACGGGCTGCAATAATTGCAAATTTATTATTTTCTTCATCATATTTTACTACAAGACCGCGCTCGGCATTTATAACTTTTATTACAATATCAAGAGAATCCTTTATAAGGGCACTCTCATAAACTGCCGAATTTAGTCTCTGGCTAATTTTATATAGAGTTTCAAATTGCTCTTTATTGATCAGTCGAATCTGATCAAGTTCTTCTTTATCTTTAATACTTATCATAAAAAATTATATTTTTCAATTATTTTTAGCCTTCGTGCTCTGCTTGAAACTGTTTAGTAATTTATTCAATTCTGCTACATAGTTATAATTACTCTATTTGAAATTGAAATATCCTTTTTAATGAAATACATTTATGTTCACATAAAAATGGAGACATCAATTCCTTAACTTTTTGATATTCAAAAAAGTTTTTATCACTTTGGACTTTATCCCATTATTAAGCCGGTCAGGTAAATCAAGTTGATTTAAAGAAGGACAAAACAGAAAATTGATCCCCAGACTTTTACTATTAAAAGTAAATTTTAGGTAATTTTTCCTTCCAATATAATAATAAAGTGCAAATATTTCATAGGCTAGCGCAGACTTTAATTCTATTCTAGCCTGTTCATAAATCTAATTATTATGTTAATTACTAAGTCTGGGAAAAATTTACAAATTTATTTATTAAATAAACAGGAAAATTTTTCGTACTAATATCTGACTTTCTTACAATTTTCCTTATTTTAGTTCA
>DATFMR010000083.1:0-3108 GCA_035266865.1 Ignavibacteriaceae bacterium
CCGCCGGTTTGTGTTGCCAGAGATTTCAAGAATTCATAATTCATTCGCGGATTTACGGATTCAATATCTACTTCTCCGATGTTAAAATTACCAGAATCATTCCCTAGTCTTTTCCCGTTTTGCAGGGCAATTCCGGTGAAAGTATAATCTCCCGTTTTGTTGGATTCCAGTTTTCCCTCGTATAGTCCGTTTCCAAGAGAATTCATTGCAACGTTGTAGGATTCATCCCCGCTTTTAATTTTAACATTTACTTCCGCATTAGAAACAGGATTAAAAGCTTCGTCATAAACCTGCGCGGAAAATTCCACAGTCTCACCTGCAGAATAAACTTTTTTACTCGTTCTTAAATTAACCCGTTTTTGCTCTTCTTTATTGTTCAGCCATTTAACTGAATTTAAAATAAACCTGTCGAATAAATCGGAATCTTTTGCGGCGGTTTGTAATTTCCATCTCCAGATGTTTTTTGCAAGTACGGCTATTGATCTTTTTGTCCCGAGTTTTCTTGTTAAAATTAGAGGACGATTTACAGGTGTATTATTAATTAAAACTTTTGCAAGTACATTGCTTTCCGGCTTTGTATTTAAAATTGCATCCGGCTGTAAAACAGGAGGCAGATTATTCCATGCAGCCGCGGGATCGGGAGTACCATTTTGTAAAATCGGGTTTTGGGTCTGTCCCGACTGGACAATCGGCTGAACTTCGTAAAAATTATTGCTGGATAATTTTACTGTAAAAGGGAAGTCAGACTGAAGAAATTCCAATTTCCCGAAATTCGTTCCGTTAGAAAGTGTTATAAATACAGGCGTGCTTTTATTAGAAATTGAATACTTAATTTTATTTAAAAGTTCATTTGAAGTTATTTGTGAAGGGAAACCGACAAGAAATATTACGTCTGTGCTATCGATTAAATTATTCCTGTTATTATCTTCTAAAAACTTATTATTCCCTGTCTGAGTAATTGAATTTATTTTTAGATTGTCATCTGATGATAAAGCATTTTTAATAAAAGCCAGGTCAGGTGAAGGAGAACCGCTCAAAACAAGAACCTTAATTTTGTTGCTTAAAACATTTACATAAAAAACTTTTTTATTGTTTGCGTAAGTAAATTCACCTTTAAGATTTGAAACTATAATTGTCAGCTTTTTCTCTCCGCCTGATTTTGGAGTATAGCCCAGATTAACATTCTGAAGTCCATCGGGACTCAATACAATATTTTTTTGATCCTGCATTACATCATTTTCAAAAAGTGAAACCGTAACTCGCTGGTTTGCGTAACCTGTATTTACAATATTTGCTAATACAGTGGTTGGAATCTCCGCGTAAATAAATTCGTTATAAATAACATTTTTAATTTCTACATCTATCTTCTTCGATGAATCGCCAACTCCTACTGTGTAAACCGGGATGTTCATTTTCTCTGCAGTAAAAACCGGGTTTGCTCCTTCAGTTATGGCACCATCGCTTACGATTGTAATTGAAGATATTTCCTCGTTTACTTTATTTGCCCCTGAAAAAATATTTGAAAAATTTGAACTCCCTTCTGAAAAATCAAATTTTGAAAGACTGTCTAGGCTCACAGAATTTATTTTTGATCCGAAGGAGAAAAGCCGGGTATTTTCTGAAATTGAATTTGATCTGAGTTTATTTAAAAAACCTTCCTCCGATTTTTGCCTGTTTGTTCCATCTTCAATTTTTATGGATCTTGAATTATCCACAAAAACGAGGCTTTTAGGCATAATTGTAAACTTTTTAGCAAGAGTGAGCACTGGTTCAAAAAAGAAAAAAAGCAAAAGTAGAATTGCAAGTGAACGGAGTGAAACCAATAATGTTTTTTTAGCCGGAGAAATTTGAGGAATTGTAAACCTGTAAAAGTAGACTGCATAGGCAAGGAGGATAATTAAAGCAATAATAAAAAATATTGGATTTGAAGAAAATGCGAGACTGATTTTATCAAAACCAAACATTAAATGTATATTTCTCCTTTTATCATCGTAACTGCTTTACCTGCTATGTAAAGATCCTTGCTGCTGCTTTTGTAGGAAACTGTTACTCTTCCTTTTCTTCCGAGTACGTCCCCCTGTTCAAAAGTGCATTCTAATTTTTCTTCGTCGTCTTTTAGGAATCCCGCTTTGATCAAAACCTGTATCAGCGGTCCGTTCATAGAGCCAGTTACAGGATCTTCATCAATTCCATAAAAAGGGGCAAAAAATCTTGAATGCGCAAATGATTCTTCATCAATTGTTTCTATTGTATAAACTGTTGCGCAGCCGAATTCTTTTTTCTCTTCGTTAAGTTTTTTCAGAACTTTAATATCGGGATTCAGTTTGTGCAAAGCCTGGAGCGATTTAATATTTATATAAAGATAACCGTTTCCTGCAAGTATAAAGGGAATATTATCGTCGATATCGTTCCTGTATATTCCAAGGCAATCGAGTATTTCTTCTTTGCATCCTGTAAATTCTTCCATTGAATATACCGGGATCTGCATATGATATTTCCCGTTTTCGAATTTACATTTTAATATTCCGGAAAGTGTATCAAAAGTAATTTCCTTTCCTTCTTTTAATAAATTATTCTCATTTAAAAAATGAAGTGAGGCAATTGTTGCGTGCCCGCATAATTCAACTTCAACTGCGGGAGTGAACCAGCGCAGATGATAATCTGCTTTTTCTGATTTTCCTAAAAAAGCGGTTTCCGCAAGATTCATTTCTTTCGCGATTAACCGCATTTCATTATCGTTTAAACCATCGGAAAAAGTTACTCCCGCAGGATTTCCGCCGAAAGGCTGATCGGTGAATGCATCTATTTGGAAAATATTAATCTTTTTTGTCATTTAATAAATCCTCAATTTTCCAGGATTTCATTCTTTTATAGGTTTCATAATCCGTAAGATCGAAATGAATTGGCGTAACCGAAACATAATTTTTCTTAATTGCAGCCTGGTCGGATTCAATATCTTTATCCATTTCGAGCAAGTTACCTGTCAGCCAGTAATAATCTTTTCCGTAAGGGTCCTGTCTTTTTTCATAAATATCATCCCATTTCGATTTACCCTGTTTCGTAAGTAAAATTCCGGCAATTTCTGATTCCGGAACATCCGGAACATTT
>DATFMR010000084.1:0-8021 GCA_035266865.1 Ignavibacteriaceae bacterium
ATCCTTTAGATTTTGATTATGTACGTGGAAGAAATAATTAATTATTAACTGGTAAATTTCTTTTATGATTTTAACCGTAACTCTCAATCCTCTGCTGGAAAGAAGATTGACTTATGACAAAGTAAAATTTAGTGAAGAAAACAGAAACGGGATCTCTGAACTTAAAGCCGGCGGAAAGGGAATTAATGTCAGTCGCCAGCTTAAAAATCTAAATATTGATAATCTTGCCTATACATTTTCAGGCGGCAGTAACGGAAAAATTTTCAAAGAAATTCTTTCAAAAGAAAATATTAAGTTTACTTTCGTTAGAACTGTTGCTGAAATAAGAGAAGCTTCTATTATTATTGAAAAATCCAGCAAATCACTTTCAACATTTTACCAGGAAAACTCAGTAATATCAGAAAACGAAGCTGATGAGTTTAAAAATAAGCTGGAAAAGATGATTGAAAATTGTGAGATTGTTATTTTTTCAGGCAGCTCACCATGCAAAGAGACTAATTCCATTTTCCCGTTTGGAATTAGAACTGCTAATAAATATGATAAAATCTCAATCTGTGATACGTATGGAAATCATTTAAAAGATTGTATTGAAGAAGGCCCTACAATTTTACATAATAATGTTGCAGAAACTGAAAATTCACTTCAATCTGACTTAAATTCGGAAAAATCTAAAATCGATTACCTCAATTATTTATACTCGAAAAATATAAAACAGGCCTATTTAACCGAAGGAAGCTCATCATTTTATTGCAGTAATTTTGATTATCACTTTAAAGTTTGTTTACCACAAATTCCTGTTGTGGATCCTACAGGCAGCGGCGATTCTTTTGCTGCCGGTATTGCATACGGTATTCATAAGAATTTAACATTCAATAATTCTCTGGCTGTTGCTTCTTCATTGGGAATAGAAAATGCTTTAAGATATGATGCTGCCAATGTCCGGAGTAACGATATTGAAAAATGGAAAGACCAGGTAAAAATTGAATCATCCGGTAAAAAAATGAAAACCTTAGATGTTACTCCGCGTTAAATATCTATTTATTTCACTCCTGCTGTTGTGTTCGGTAAATCACACCCAAACCATAAAATCCATTGAAATTAACGGGAACAGGGAGTTCAGCAACAGTGATATTTTAAGCTGGGGAAAAATATCACAGGGTGAAAAGGTATTCCCGGGTATTCTCGATTCATTAAAGTCCAGGCTTGCTGTAAATTTTTCAGACAGGGGCTTTTTCCATAGCACATTTGATAATACTGAAATCGTTCAACTGCCCGATTCCGGCTCGGTTCTGTTAAAAATAGATATTGAAGAGAAAGAGCCAACATTTCTGAACAAGATAGAATATCTCAATTTGTCATCATCCGATTCTGCAGTTATAATTCCAGATTTTAATTTTCTTAAAGATAATGTTTTTAACAAATATGATATTGAAGAGGCTATTAGTTCTGCACTTAAGTATTACAGCGATAACGGTAACCCTTTCGTAAAAATCATTGTTAAGAACATAAATTTCTATAGTGATACAGCTGAACAAAAATATAATGCTGACTTGGAATTACAACTGATAAAAGGGACAAAAAGTACAATTGATGAAATTGTTATTAGAGGAAATACAAAAACCAAAGAAAATGTAATTCTAAGAGAACTGCGTTTAACAGAGGGAGAAAAATTCTCGCAGCAAACACTTGATGACATCCCTTACAGGCTAAACAGGCTCGGATTTTTTGATCCTGTGGCGGTACCTGAATATTATTTTAACTCTGATGGTAAAGGAGTCCTTGCAATTACTGTAAAAGAAAAACAAACTAATGTTTTTGATGGTATAATTGGTTATGTCCCCGGGGCTACACCGGATGAAAGCGGATATTTTACAGGACTGGCAAATATAAGCTTGAGAAATTTATTCGGTACCGGCAGAGCCGCCGCAATTCGCTGGCAAAAGCTGGATCGTTCTTCGCAGGAACTCGAATTAAAATATATGGAGCCATGGGTGCTCGGGTTTCCTTTAAATATCAATCTTGGATTATTTCAAAGGAAACAGGATTCAACCTATGTTCAGCGTAATCTAAACTTTGCGTTGGAATATCTCGCCACCGAAACTATTTCCGCTTCGTTTACTTTTGCAACAGAATCAGTTATACCAAGTGACGCAGATACACTTTCACTAACAGTGTACAGTTCAAATTCAATTACTACGGGACTGAATTTCAAGATAGATACAAGAGACGATCCTTATTCTCCGACACAAGGTTTATTATTTATAAACTCTTACACCTTTAGCCGAAAAACAATTGATGGCCCTAAAAAATTTATTACACCGGGCCTGGTAACAAATATAAATCTTCAGAGATTTTCTCTTGAACTAAAATTATTTTATCAACCTTTTACAAGACAGATAATTGCTCTAGGACTAAATGGCCGTGAACTTCAGGGTTCATTTTTTGAGCAAAGTGATTTGTTCAGGCTTGGCGGTACAAATTCATTAAGAGGATACAGAGAAGACCAGTTCCTCGGCTCCCGCGTTCTCTGGTCAAATCTTGAATACAGGTTCTTATTAACAAAACGTTCTTTTGCTTTTCTTTTTCTTGATACGGGATATTATCTCAGGAAGGCGGATCAAAGCAGGAACATTCCAAAATCCGAAGGCTACAAAATTGGATATGGTTTGGGAATAAATCTGGAAACGGGAATAGGAGTAATTGGCGTTAGTTTTGGCCTGGCAAAAGGGGATAGCTTTACTGACGGAAAGATTCATTTTGGAATTGTGAATCAGTTTTGAAAAACAGATGCGAGATACTGGATCCCTGATGCCTGATAATTTTTGGCTACTTCTTACTGATATGCCGTTTCTCAATTGCATCCAGGAATCTGATTAATTTCTTGTCAAGCAGATTTAATTTTTCAGAAAGTTCCTTAAAAAGATTTTCATCCCTAAGTGAACCGGTTTCAAATAATATTTCAAGGTGATCTATTGTCTCATCCGAAGAAGCAATGGCATAACTCAAAAATTTCATAAATTCATTATTATATCTCCTCCTTCCATACCCTTCAACTATATTAGATCTTATTGATTTTGCAGATCGTCTGATCTGGCTGCCTTCTTCGAAGATTTCAAACTTCGGGAAAGTTAGGGTCATCTTGTGAATTTTGATTGTACATCACGCGCAAGTTGCCAAACTTCAAGATCTTTGTAGTTCATAAATCTTCCTCTCATGAATTTAAATCAATGCCCCATTACAAATTTTGCCACTTCTTTATTAGACATCCCGTATCTGGTCTCAGGGATCCGGCATCAGCTTTTTAACAAAATACTGCATATTTAATCAAAATAAACACTTTTTAATAAAATCTTTAGATAATTGATAATAAGTGTTGCAACTTTAGATGTTATAACATATATTTGTGGTGTCAAACAAATGAAAAGGAGAAGAGATGGAAGATGTAAAAAAATGGTCAATTGACCCGGCACATTCAAAAGTTCAGTTTTCAGTAAAACATATGGTTATCTCTAAAGTAACCGGTGAATTTAATAAGTATGATTTCAAGGTAGATAATATGAACGGAAGCTTGGAGTCTGCGGTAATTGAATTTGATATTGATGCTTCAACAATAAATACCGGCATTAGCGACAGGGATAAACATTTAAAATCAGGTGACTTTTTTGATGTAGAAAAATATCCCAAAATTCACTTTAAAAGTTCAGAAATTAAAAAAGTAGGTGAAGAAGATTACAAAATGAAAGGCGACCTGACAATAAAAGATGTTACAAAGCCCATTGAATTTAATGTAACATACGGCGGGCAGGTTGTTGATCCGTGGGGAAATATTCGTGCAGGATATAACGTAGAAGGAACTATTGACAGGTTTGATTACAATTTAACCTGGAATAACCTGATAGAAACCGGCGGAGCTGTTGTTGGTAAAACAGTAAAGATAAATAGTGATATAGAAATAGTAAAACCACAATAAAAAAGTTGCATAAAAATCGTGATGAATTTAAAACCGGAGGATTAGATGATACATGAATTGCTTGAAAAGAGGTATAGCCCAAAAGCATTTGATGATAAAAACATAGAACAAGAAGACTTGATAAAGCTCCTGGAAGCTGCGAGATGGTCACCATCTTCAATGAATGAACAGCCCTGGAGATTTATTGTAGGTGTAAAAAATGAAGATGAAACACATGACAAAATTTATGATACTCTTGCTGACGGAAATAAATTATGGGCTAAGAATGCACCGGTTTTAATTCTTACGATTGCTTCTAACTTCTACCAGAGGAATGGTGAACCTAATAAACATGCCGGCTACGATCTTGGCCAGGCGATTGCTAATTTAACATTCCAGGCTTCTGCACAGGAGTTATACGTTCATCAGATGGGCGGATTCAGTGCACAAAAAGCAAAAGAACTATTTGATATTCCTGAGGGATTCACTCCTATGAGTGTTGTAGCGATAGGACATTTGGGTAACTCAGAAGACTTACCTGAAAAAGTCAGGCCGGTGGATAAATCAAAAAGAAAAAGAAAGGAACTTGAAGAAATTGTATTTCAGGATTATTTTGGCAACAAAAGCGATTTAGTACAAAGTGAAAGCACACTAAAGAGTTAAACAGGAGTTATAATGAAGACAGAAATATTTCCAAAAGATTCCAGGGGAAAATCAGAATTAGGTTGGCTGCACAGCCGATTCAGTTTTAGCTTTGCTAATTATTATAATCCTGAAAATATGGGATTTGGTTTGCTCCGTGTCTTGAACGATGATACTGTTGAACCTGAAACAGGCTTTGGTACGCACCCGCATGATAATATGGAAATAATCACAATCATTATTGATGGTGCTCTAGAGCACAAGGATAGTATGGGCTCCGGCTCTATAATAGAAAAGGGCGAAGTTCAGGTTATGTCTGCCGGAACAGGAATAACACATTCAGAAATAAACCCATCAAATAAAGATAAAGTAAGTCTTCTTCAACTCTGGATATTTCCTAAAGAAAGAAATATTACCCCGAGATATGATCAGAAAAAATTCCCACTGGAAGAAAGAAAGAATCAATTAAAAACCGTAGCCTCCGGGTTTAATCTAAAAGATTCGTTGTATATACATCAGGATGCTGCTATTACATTAGGACACGCTGAGGCAGGGAAAGAAATAAATTATAAAAATATTAAACCCGGGAACGGTTATTATTTGTTTGTGATAAGTGGAAAGATTAATTTGTTGGACAAAGAATTGAACGAACGGGACGCAATCGGCATCAGAGAAGTGGAACAGTTTTCTATTAAAGCTGATGAAGAAAGCCAGTTTGTGATAATTGAAGTCCCGATGAATTAAATGTTATTAGAAAGTAAAATGAAATTAGAAGACGAAATATTTCAGAAAAAATTTAAGAGCGAATATCATAAGGCCGTTGTAAATTTAATTTTTACATACAACTGGATGAGAGATTTCCAGGTAAACACTCTGAAGCCTTTTGATATTACAATGCAGCAGTTTAATATTCTAAGGATTTTAAGAGGCCAGCACCCGAATCCGGCAAACATAAAACTTATCAGGGAAAGAATGCTGGATAAAATGTCCGATTGCTCCCGGATTGTTGAAAAGTTGCGAATTAAAGGCCTTATTGAAAGGACTACCTGCGAAACAGACCGCCGCCACGTGGACGTTGTGATCACAGATAAAGGCCTTAAGGTGCTTTCAAAACTGGATAAGTACAACGACCAGGTTGAGAGTCATCTTTCCAGTCTGACCAATAAAGAGGTGACCGAACTTAACAGGCTGCTCGATAAATTAAGGGGTTGAGCAGATTTCTTAACAAATCCATTCTAAATTTTATTAAATTCATAGAGAATTAAATAATTATTCTCTATGCAATTGACTTTCAGAATTTCCTCATTTATTAAAATTACACGGCCGGTAAATGTATTAATTACATTTATAACAATAATTGTTGCAGCAATAATTTGCAGTATTGGAAATTACCCGGTTTCAAAAATATTTTTTGCCGCCCTTTCTGCCGGAATGACAGCAGCAGCGGGAAATGTAATTAATGATATTTTTGATCTCGAAATCGACAAGATCAATCGTGCCGACCGTCCGCTTCCTTCAGGGAAAATAAAACTTTCCGAAGCGCTGGGGTTATATGTCGGACTGGTAATTTTTTCTGTTTTTATCTCTTCGCTTATAAATCTGCCTGCATTAATAATTGAAATAATAACAACAGTATTTTTATTCCTCTATTCAATTCTTCTAAAGAAAAAACCTCTTGCGGGGAATTTATTAATCTCATTTTTAACCGGACTTGCATTTATTTACGGCGGAGTTGCAGTTGGTAATTGGGGACTGGCTATTATTCCTGCCGTATTTGCATTCCTTATAAATTTGTTACGCGAGCTTATAAAAGATATGGAAGACCTTGAAGGCGATTCAGCAAAAGGAGCAATCACTTTTCCGGGTAAATATGGATTTCTGAACACAAAGAAAATAATATTTGTTTTAACTTTCATATTAATACTTGCTACTTTATATCCGTTTGTATTCAGATTATACCGGATAGAATATTTTATTGTAGTAATGGCTATTGTAAACCCAGTGCTGGTATATTTTTTAAAATCATTATTTTCTGATGACTCAAAGAAAAACTTGAATAAATTAAGTTTTATTCTCAAATTAAATATGGTCTTTGGTCTAATCGCAATCTACCTGGGCAAATGAAAAATTTCGACAATTCTTTTTTAACTGAAAATATAAAGCTGATCGCCGGCGTTGATGAAGTGGGCAGGGGACCGTTGGCCGGTCCTGTAGTGGCAGCTTCCGCTATTTTTTCTACTGATACTTTCATTGAAGGAGTAAATGATTCCAAAAAATTAAATGAAAAACAGCGCGAAAAGGTACTTCCTTTAATTATGGAAAATGCTCTTGCTTATTCTATCTCTGTGATATCTCACGGGCAAATTGATAAGATAAATATTCTACAGGCATCTTTACTTGCTATGTTTACGGCAGTTTCCAGGCTAAAGGTTACGCCCGATCTCGTCCTGGCTGACGGTAATAAAAAATTTAATTTCAGTTCACCTGTAATACCTGTTGTGAAAGGCGATTCAAAATCATTCTCTATTGCTGCCGCTTCAATTATTGCAAAAGTTGCACGCGACAGGTTAATGAAAAGACTTGATGCATATTACCCGGAATACCTCTGGGCAAAAAATAAGGGCTATCCTACCAAAGAACATATTGCAGCTGTGAAATTATACGGGCCAACACCATTGCACAGGAAAACTTTTTTAAGGAAAATTCTCGGCGAACAAAACATTAGTAAGAAGTATGAAATAATCGGGGAATAATATGGGTTCTTCTTCCAATGAACACGGGAAGAAAGGTGAAGACCTTGCGGAAAAATTACTGCGGTCTAAAGGTTACGAAATTGTAGAAAGGAATTACCACTTCAGGAAATATGGTGAAGTGGATATTATCGCCAAAGATAAAGAAGCAGACTCTCTTGTCTTTGTGGAAGTGAAAAGCCGAAAATCTCTTTTTTACGGCGACCCGATTTATGCGGTAACAACAAATAAAGTAAAACAGGTTAAAAAAGTTGCGTCGGGTTATCTTTTCGAAAAGGAAATTACTGGTATTAATATCAGGTTCGATGTAGTAACAGTTGTATTGCCTGAAAAAGGCGAGCCTGATATAAATCATTATATTAACGCGTTTGATTATTAACAGAAGTATTTATGGAATATCTAAAAAGTATTTCCGAAAAAATTGACAGGTTAAGCGAAAGAACAGGTTACCTTACTTCTTGGCTTACGTTTATTCTTGTTTTACTAATCTGTTACGATGTTTTTACACGCTATGTTTTAAACATTAGCAGCGTAGGCTTGCAGGAAATGGAATGGCATATTTTTGCTTTGATATTTTTAATGGGCGGTGCTTATACCCTTAAAGTCGATGACCACGTCCGTGTAGATGTTTTATACACAAAATTTTCCGAAAAAAATAAGGCGTGGGTGAATTTTCTTGG
>DATFMR010000085.1:0-9549 GCA_035266865.1 Ignavibacteriaceae bacterium
AAGATATTCCAAAAGGCAATAATTTTTTGATGCATAAACTGTCCATTTTTTTTTTCATATTTACATCTCCTTTTTTACAATTAACTATTAATTATTGCCCTCTACCCCCGATCGCTGAAATAATATAAATAATCATTTTAATTATCTCAATACACCTATGTAGCATAATAATTGATTTTTTTGTAGCAATTTTAATTACTTGACCGTTATTACATATTATAAACATTTTTCAGGTTGCAAAAAGCTACTTAACAATATACGCCAATTGTGGAAAATTTTGATTATGGTTGATTAAAATTAATCAAAACACATAGTTTGTGGACGTTGCTACAAATAAATTTCAACAACTAAATATATAAAAGATAGTATAGCTTTAGTGCCTTTGATAATTTATAAATTATAAAAATGAAGACTTAAAAGTCAAATTGAATCAAAGAAATCTATTTGTTAAAACTCCCCATTCTTGAGTTACTTTTAGTGGTAATTTTCTCCAAACGGTCCTTAATACATTATTTGCATCAGAAATATTCGAACTACCAAGATTATAACGATTATTATTAGAATAATAATAGTGAAATATCTGTTTGGAATTGCACCCCCACTTAGATTTAAATTGAGCCAAGCTTGTATTACACTGACTTACTTCCCCCATATCATAATATTTAAATCCTTCCTCACAAGCATTATGAATTGCTTCCCATTGAATTAAATCATTAGCATGATTCAAAAGGCCCGTCTGGTTCCTTCCATTAAAAGAATAAAATACGGTATCATTAAAACTGAGAAAGACAGACCCAGCAATAATTTTCCTTTTATTAGCTTCCAAATATTCAGCTAACAATAGCTTCATTAATCCTTTGGGAATTAAATAATCGGATAAGAATTTAAAGAATCTATACGGACGTGCAGGAACCATATGCCATCTTACTGTTTCCAGATATAGTTTGTACCATTCCTTCAAATCATTTTCAGTTTTAGCTTCTTTGATTTTTATACCAAAACTTATCGCTTTATTTACTGCCCACTTTACTTTATGATGATGTTTCTTATTCCCAAATCTAATTTTATTTGGACTATCAGGTAAGTTTAAATAAAAAGACTCACGCCAATTTAGTTTATTAAGGTTTTCTATACCTTCGTTTAGTTCTGAAGAGTAAGATTTCAATTGCAGATAAATGTTATTATGTTTTGAAATCTTTTTTATTGCAGCTTCAATAAGAACCTGTTGAACAGCTTGATTATCAAAAAGAAATCCACCAAGTGGAGTACGTGGCAAAGCTGATAGCCTACGGCTGGTAATTAGTTCATTCTTTTTAAGAGGTAAACCCAGAGTTGGCATTAATGGTAAAATACCTTTCATATTTCCTTCAGCGTCACGGCAGACGAGGATAACCGACTTAAGGCCAAATTCATTTTCCAGTGCCCTAACCCATAAAGGATGGCTGAAAAAATGGGCACTGGGATGTTTCAAAACATATCTATTCCATTCATTTAGAATTTCTGTTGAATTAACTTCTACAACAGATAAAGACCTATTTTGAGATTCTGTTTGCCTAAGTGTTTTAAACTGAGACTCTGAATTATTTGTGTTAATTAGCTGTGATACTGAATTATCTTTAATTCCTTTCATTTTAAGCATTTTTAATACCTGCAATAATTTTTTTTAGCCATATATCTAATTGAAGATTCAACTTTTGTGCCGACCAAACGATTGTTAGCTAAAAGAAGGAATAATTATGAATAAACTAATTTGATTAGCATGCTCTAGGAATTATATGTTAATTTTATTTAAAGTTTTGCGATACTTATAATATTAAAAAGTTGTGGAGAGATTAAAATTAGTTATATCTAATTACACAAGATTGGATTAGTAATACTTTGAAAATAATAACCGCGGGTATTATACTAAAGTTTTGAACTATAATGAATGAATTTTAGACTATTTAATGTTACTTCATCAGAACAAGTTTTTTGTTTGAGATAAAATCATTGACCTTCAATCGATAAATATAAACTCCACTGGATAAGCCTGATCCATCAAAATTGACTGAATAATCACCAGCTACGTGATCATTATTTGCCAATGTTGCAACTTTTCTACCCAGAAGATCAAATATTGTCAAATCAACAAAACCAGAATGGAGTATTGTATACATAATTGTAGTTGTTGGATTAAACGGATTCGGATAATTCTGAAACAATTTAAAATTGTCAGGGAGCTTACCTTCGTTCTTTACATCGGTAACTTCATTTATCTTACTGAAAATTTTATCCCATCCAACAATAGCAACTGAATGATCATCATTTAATGTGGCAAATACACCTAATGGATAATCCGGTAAGAAATATGGGAATGAAGCGATCCCATCAGTGTTAGACACTCCTGCTATATTTAACGTGCCTAAATGTTTCCATGAAACACGATCAAAGAACTCAAAATCAGTCAGGCTGCTTCTTTGATCTGAAACAACAATAATCCCTTCACCGTTATCTGCAGGATTGTTTAACGGACAAGTATAAATTATAATTCCTTCAGCATCTGCATCAAACACATCACCTCCAAAATTATTTGAGCCATTACCTGCGTAAACACTACCATCCGGATTATAAACATACACGCCTGTTCTATTATTCTCATCCGGGATATAAATTCTCTGATAATAATTGTCAGCAGCCATTGTTTCCAAACCTTTTTCTGGTTTAAAGGTACTTATAAATTCACCCGTCACTTCATTGTGAATATCCACGGTAAAATCCATAGATACATAAATATTTTTTGCACCATTCGAAAGTTTAAATATAGTAAGGTTAGGCTCCGATTTATAATCGGCACCATCTCGATTGAAATTCTTTACAAATTTTAAATCAGGTAAAGAGAAAACTGAAATTGTACTTGATGGGGAGCCAATAGATACATACAACAAATCAGCATCCTGATCGACTGCAACTCCATTCACCTGGCTATCATTAAAAGTAGGATGAGTTAGTGATGTTTGTGCATTTCCTATAAATGGATATTTCCACACTTCAACTAGATGGTTATCCTTAGCGGTCACAAACATTAAAGTTTGGCTGCTATCAGGTGCTTTCCAGAATTCTATGCTGTCTATGTTTTTTCCTTCACCATTTAATACAATATCCGGGTCAATAGATATACTACCAAATTGAGGTAGCTTGCAATCAGGCATCGATTGCGCTTCAGTTAATTGAAATGATATTAAGAATATAATAAACATAATAGAAAACAAAGGCGACAAATATTGCATCTTAAATGTTTGAAAAATATAGCTTATATTCGGTTTCATATGCAATTCTTTCAATTTTATAAGTTAGATCAGTTAATTAGGCAAATTTTATTCCAAATATTGGCGTTACTTATTTCATCAATATAAGTTTATTAACTTTGGAAAATTCACCCACTGTTAACCTGTAAAAATAAACTCCACTTTTTAAACCTGAAGCATCAAATTGTACTTCATAGTTACCAGCAGGTTGATACTTGTTAACTAATGTTTTTACCTCTTTACCTAATACATCAAATATTTTCAAAGTTACATTATCACTTTTTGATATTTCATATTGAATTATAGTCGAGGGATTAAATGGATTAGGATAGTTTTGAAATAACTTATAAGCAGGTATGAAAGATGTTTCTTCAACTCCCACAGTAGAATTATTGAGCAAATATGAATCTATTAAATTTCCTGTCCTTGTAAAAAATTGAAACAGCAGTCCGTCTTGAGTTTCACTAACCTTCATTGCTCCATAGTCACCGTTATATCTTACCTTACTACCGTTTACTGGTGTTCCAAAACCATATATGCTTTTCCCGCCCAAACCATTAACAAAATAAACAAGACTATCACCATCACTATTATCATCTCTTAAAATTCTTTCATAGGTGTGGGCGTGTCCGGCCATTACTGCGTCAATTCCCCAATCTTCAAAAGGCCATTGCATAGATGAATTACTGCCGTGGTTACTATCAGAAGAATATGCTGGATGATGAAAAACTGCAATTTTCCATTTAGCTGTTGAAGCTAAGATTTGCTGATGTATCCATTGGCCCTGAGTAGCATTATACGAAACTTTATCAGGTTCATTACCATCTGAATCAATCATAAAAAACTCTATATCCCCGATTGTAATATTGTAATAATATTCATTATGGGGAAGAGTAAAATAATCGCGGTATGGTTGAAGATTAGACGCACGCCAATCGTGATTTCCCGGAACCGGCCAGAACCTGTTTATATCTGACGAACCAGCACCATAGCTCCCGGTATATGGCTTAATAAACTGGTGATAATCATACCCGATATTCCGATCTATAGTAGATGCTGAGCCATCAGGATAATTATTGTCGCCAAGAGTAATTATAAAATCAGGGTTCCAGGATTTGACTACGCTGGCAACGTCGCTTTCCTCCTGACTGCCATTACCGAAATCACCTATTACTCCAAAAGTTAAGTTTTGACCAAATAAAATATTTGATGAAAAAAATAGGAAGAAAAGTATTATTATAATTTTAATAGTTCTAGTCATCATTGTGCACCCTTAGATTTGTAACATTCCTACCCAATATTGGCAAATATTATGCCGTCAAATTAGATATTATATATTGCTTTTATATTCAAATAAAAATCAATAAAAGCAAAAATTGCACTAAGCTATGTAAATATTTCACGAATAAAGAATACAGCATGCAAAAATCCTTCAAACACCATTGTTATAAAATAATTGCTCAAATGATTTTCAAGTATTATAGCTGTTAAAAATCACAATAACAATGCAAAGAGTTGGCTATTTAGCATACCGTACAATTATTATACGCTTGCACTATATACATAAAATTTGGGTTTAGAATGAATTCAAATGACTATTTTAATCAAAATAAAATTGAAAAAGGATAGTATTTTAATTTGGATTTACACACAACAAATTTTTAGGCGTCAATTTAAGTCGGATTAAATTTTATGCGGTTCGGGTGTAATTTTAACCCTACCTTTATAATATATCCTGCTGGATTATATTCATAGTTGCCAGAATGTTAGGAGAAAAAAATTTTAATCCAACGTATTTGTTTATTATTTAAATTAGCAATTAATTTAATTTCCCCAGAAGTATAAATACTAATTCTTAATTCGGATAATTAATCTGGATTAGGTGTTATTCGAAGAAAATTTTTTACTTTTGTGGAACCTATATCTTAGAATAAACAAAATTCTGAAAAAAAAGAAAATTTAGATCACCCCTGGATCTAAATTTTCATAAAATCTACAATCTTAAACACACATTTCCGGAAATGCTGGCAAAATGAAAGTCAAAATGGTTGATTCACTGGTAGGCAAAGATTATTCAGCTTGTTTATGCAATAGTTTAAATGGTCTTGGGGCCGAGGTTCATCTCGTTGTACCAGTAAATAGAGAAATTGATGGCTCAGAAAATTTTATAATAAATTATCTTTCTCCATCAAAAAAAAGGATAAAAATCAGTTTATAAAATTTCTTGAGTTCATTCAATATATCTATAGATTATATAGATATATTAGGAAAAACAGACCTGCCATAGTTCATTATCAGTTTTTAGAAAAAGTGGTGGAGTGCTACTTTACAAAATTTTGAAATTAAGAGATATAAATCTTGTACATACGGCTCACAATGTATTGCCGCACGAAATAGTAAGAAAGGCTATTTTATAAAATCACTTATCGTAAGAATTTAAATGCGATTATTGTTCATTCAGAATTTATTAAAAATAAATTATTAAGTGCATTTCCTATTGAAAGAGATAAAGTAAAAGTAGTTCCACACGGTAACTTCGATATTTATCTTCCCGAAACAGATGCGGATAAAAACAAATCCAGGGCTTCCTTAAATTTATCCCCTGAGGATAATGTTATTTTATTTTGGGGTGTTATTTATAGAATTTTTAAATTATTAGAATTAACCTTATTCACAAAAATTACTTATCCTTCCTAAATCTGGATGTTTATTTACAGCATCCAAAAGACCTTCTATTTAGAAGAAGCCAGTAAAGATATAATCAAGCATAATTCCTATTGACATTAAACCCAAATATTTTTTCAACCGTAGGGATAAGATGTTGTAAAAATTCATTCTTAGAGATAAAATCGTCAGGATTGCCTAACAATTGTTGTTGATTTTTAATTTCATTATCAAAAGTCAAAAATATAATTATAGCATTTCTATCAAGCTTACGAATGATTTCAATAGTTTCTTTTCCATTCTTTTCCACTATTGAGCTATCCATTAAAATAAGTGTAGGCTGAAATTTCTCAATCATTTTTAATGCATCTTCCCCATCGGAAGCCCAGCTTAAGGATTCAAACCTAATTTGTGAATTAATAAACTTCAAAGCTGTATTTCTGAAATCATTATTATCATCTACTAAAAGTATTCTTAATAAACTCATCTTATCCTCTTTTTAAATGCTTAGTTTCTTATTGATTCATTGCACAAACGAATTAATAAACCAAGATTAGAAACACCTAAATAAGTACTCAAGGATTATACCAATAGACAATTGCTCAATTATCTTATTCTAGAGCAATAATTACTAGATAGAAAAGAAACATTTTATCAATATGAGGCATAACAAGAAATTTTTACAGTTCAGGATGAATAATATGAAACAAATCCTCAACTTTGCTGTTCGAAAACTTCGTTCATAATGACGGGTCAGTAATTTAATCAATAATTGCTAACTATTGAGTTTTTAGTAACTAATTCATCAAATATTAATTTTAATATCAGCTATTTTAGGTACTTTGAACTGGCTGTATATTAATTTGGAAATTTTATTGCTTTTGGAATGATATTTGATATTTTAGAAACGAGCAGTTTTATTTTTAGTTAGATTATTAGTAATTTCTATTACTCACATTAATCAAAAATAACTGGAAAAGTAGAAAAGGAAATAATATAATAAGGATTTAAAAAAATAAAATTATAAAGGGTGTACATATGAAAAAATCATTACTATTACTTGCGATTTCATTATTATTTTTCATTTCTAATGTTTTGGCACAAAATTCCATCCCCATTATAATTAATGAATTATCTCAAGGCAGCGGAGGTAGTCCTTCTACTGACGAATGGATTGAATTGCTTGTAACTGCAGATGGAGTAGATATTCAGGGAGTTTACCTAGATGTCGATAATCGTGTTGGTGATTTAGGAAGCAATATTTCCGTCCAGTTATCAACAACCTATGGGGGATTTCTAAATGTTTCAAAAGGTTCAATAATAGTAATTTATAATTCTGCAAATAAGGACCCAAATTTACCCTCCATTGATACCGACTTTTCAGATGGCACGTTGCTAATTCCAAGCAATAATACTACATTTCTTTCAACAACAGGATGGAAAACTAGCAAAGCAAGTGGTGGAGGGGATGCTATAGGATTATTCAATCCCAAAACAAATGGGGGAAGCACGATAAATGGTATTATGGCTATTGCCTGGCAGAACTATACCGGTTTTCCTGACAATTTTACCAATGGTTGGGGTTATGCTGTTGTAACTCCTCCCTTAACAACGTCAAGCGGATTAAAATATACCGGAGGCACGACAGCGGGCGTAGCAACTGCCGGAAACTGGAGTGTGGAGAATGATGTCGATTCATCTCCAGGAACGACTAATGGAGGCAGTAATGATGCTTTACCGGTTGAATTAACCTCTTTCTCTGCCTCGGTTGTGAACGGAAGCACTGTTAATTTAATATGGAAGACAGCAACAGAAGTAAACAATTATGGTTTTGACGTTGAAAGATTTTCCGGAAATACAGGCTGGCAGAATATTGGTTTTGTCGCGGGAGCAGGGAATAGTAATTCTCCCAGGAATTATTCATTTAATGATAATCCTTCAGGTGGCACTTCATTTAGCTACAGGTTGAAACAGGTTGATATAGATGGAAATTTTGAATACTTCGATGCAATAACAGTAAATCTAATTGCATCTTCAAAGCCAAAACTATTGCAAAATAACCCTAATCCATTTAATCCATCAACAACCATTAAGTTTTTCGTTCCAAATCCTTCTGACGTAACTATTAAAATTTATGATTTGTTAGGAAGAGAAGTGACAACGTTATTCAATAAACAGGCAACTGCAGGTTATCATAATGTGTACTGGAATGGTAAAGACAGCAGAGGCGAAAACGTTTCAAGCGGTGTTTATCTATATAGATTAACTGCAGGTAATTTTTCTGAAACTAAAAAAATGAATTTGCTTAAATAACAGGCATTTGTAAAATTATATGTCCTTGGAAGTCCTTTCATAATATATGTTTATGGGAGGGCTTTTTTTTGCCGTTGGTCGAATAATTATTGCTTTTTTTTAATATTTTATCTATCTATAAGTAAACCCGTTGAGAAATTAAAATTCTGGTAGTGTCCTAATTTCATAATTTGTCATCCCGAATTTATTTCGGGATCGGACGAATTATAAAAGATTCTGAAATAAATTCAGAATGACAATCTGTTTATTTTATTTATCAATGATAATTAGGACACTAAAAAAATTCTTATGTTTTTGCAACTGGTTTGATTTCATAGAGGGCTAATTCTCAAGTTTTTTATCTATTGTTTCAATAAAACCAGTATATACTTTTTTTCAAAAAAACAGGGCTGACAATAAAAATCTATTAAATGCATGATAAGTCACAAATTAAATTTTTGAAGAATTAGATCCAAAATAATCAAAGATGAATATAAAGTCTAAGTTTATTACAATTAACAAGGTTGCATTCTTTTATAAGATAATTTGCCTGACAGCTTTTTTCCTTTCTGTGACGGGAATTTTTCAATATTCTTACGCACAAAGTCAAACGTTTGCCGTTATTGGAGATTTTGGAGCAGACGGCGGACCTGAAACAGCTGTAGCAAATCTCGTGGATTCCTGGAACCCTGATTTCGTATTTACTGTCGGCGATAATACATATAATGATGATTACTCCAGGGATGTAGGTAAATACTATCATCAATATATATTTCCTCACGATCCAATATATGGACAATCATCAGACCCTTCTTCCAATCTATTCTGGCCTGTTTTAGGTAATCACGACTACATCAATGGCGACTTTCAGGATTATACAGATTATTTTGTTTTGCCTCAAAATGCAAACAACAACGAACGTTATTACACTAAGCAAATCGGTGACATCGAATTTTTTGCTATTAATTCCGATCCTCATGAACCCGATGGATATACTTCTACCTCAACACAAGCTCAATGGATACATCAACAAATCCTAGCCTCAACAGCAAAATGGAAAATTGTTCTTTTTCACCATCCCGCTTATAGTTCAAAAGGTAGTTTCTCATATATGCGATGGGATTTTGAAGACTGGGGTGTTGATGCTGTAATTAGCGGTCACCGTCACAATTACGAACGAATATTAAGAGATGATAATGGCGATAATAAAGATTTGGTCTATTTTGTAGATGGATTGGGCGGGGATTCAAGACAAGATTTTGACTCACCTCCTGTCGGCGGCAGTGAGCATCGATACTGGGCTGGTTAT
>DATFMR010000086.1:0-7879 GCA_035266865.1 Ignavibacteriaceae bacterium
TGATCCCAGTTTCCCTCGGTTATCCACCTGTCTTCTTTTCCTTTTATATAATCTTTAAGTATTTGTATAAATTCAGCGCGGGACTTTGCAGGGTTTAGATCGAGCCCCGTAAGATAAAATCCCCCTGAAATAAAATGCGTATGTGCATCAATAAATCCCGGCATCATAAACCTGCCCTTAAGATCTATTACCTTTGTTTCTTTATTTATAATTTTATTTGCATCTGCATTTGAACCGACAAAGAGGATTTTATTCCTCTCAATTACAACAGCTTCAGCCATTGGCTGCTTTTCATTAACGGTATAAATTTTCCCGTTGATAAATGCAGTCTTTTCAAATTGTGCTTTGGTTGTTCCGGTAAAAAAAATAGCTACTAAAAAAAGAATCCCCGCCAGTTTTTTCATTTTATGCCTTCCGGGTTTATAAATGAAATAGATTACAACAAAAAATTAAATAATTAAATCATCAAATTAAACTCACTTCTGTCCTTTGTCTGAATCTATTGTAAGGAAGTGTAATTCCGGATCAACCCGGCTTTATAGAATCACTCAGCAACAACCATAAGTAATTTGCACTTGTCGGGTTTAAAAAGTATCAAGACAACAAATTAACATTCGTTCTTTTGTAAGCATAAAAATGATATTCCATATCGATATAAAATATCCGGTTAACTTTTGGTAAACTTTTGGTCAAGTTTTGGTAAAAAAGTGTAACCTTGATACCTGTATTAATTCCATTGCAGTAGCCCTGTCCGGCAGCAGGGGGGATATTGAGATAAACAGAAAAGTCTGTAATCAATAGCATCTTTTTTAGTTTATTTTTAAGTAAATAGTATTTTAGCAGGACTATATCTATTTTGGAATGATATAAAGAAATACTTAATTTTAATTCTTAAATATCCAACTAACCAATATTCAATATTTTTTTATGAATCTTGATGTACTCGTTTTTGCTGCCCACCCTGATGATGCCGAACTCTCAATGGGAGGAACAATAGCAAAGTTTACTTCAAATAATCTGAAAGTGGGCATAATAGATTTTACCCGCGGCGAACTTGGAACTAGAGGTACTGCCGAAACAAGACAAAAAGAAGCTTTCCAGGCAGCAATAACTCTAAAAGCTGCTCTCAGGGAGAATCTTTATATCCCTGATGGAAATATAATGCGCAACCAGGAAAACCTGATGAAGGTTGTAATGGAAATCAGAAAATACAAACCTAAAATAATCTTCGCACCATATTTTAATGACAGGCATCCGGATCATATAGATGCAAGTATAATAGTAAAAAAAGCAATGTTCCAGTCGGGTTTGCCAAAAGTAAAAACATTTGACAAAGAGGTTGCACAGGAAGCATATAGGCCTCAAAAACTTTTTTATTATATGCAGACCTACACTTTTAAGCCAACTTTTATTGTTGACATTACCGACACAATTGAGCAGAAAATGAAAGCCGTCCGGGCATTCAGCACACAGTTTTATGATCCCAAAAGCAGTGAGCCGGAAACTTTTATAAGCAGTCCGAGATTTTTAGATTATATAAAAACCCGCTCCAAGTTTTATGGATTCCAGATAAGGAAAGCATACGGAGAGCCGTTTTTTTGTGAGGAAGATATTGAGTTGGACCTGAAGAGTTATTTTCAATAAAAATTTTTATTTAAGAATTATTTTGAAGGTATAGAAGCTATAACGATTGTTTCTTTTTCATACTCGCTGTTAATAGTAAAATTTCCCCCGTGCATTTCAGTTAATTTTTTGCTAATGATCAATCCCAGTCCTGAACCCTGTTGTTCAAAACGATCCCTTTCAAACTGAATGTATGCCCCTATATTGTCTATTTGATCCGGTTTCATGCCGCGGCCTTTGTCTGCAACTATCAGGTTAAATCTTCCGTTTTCATTCTGAATTTTAACAGAAACTTTTGAACCCGCAGGTGAAAATTTGAAAGCGTTATCAACAATTTCCTCAATAAGAGTTTTGCTATCATCAAGCGACATTTTTATTTCTGCATTCGACACATCGGTTTCAAGGTCTTCCTGTCTTTGATATTTTTTTGAAATCCTTTTTAACACGGATTCACTGAATTCCTTTGATACCTGCTTAACACGTGCATCTATCTTTGCATTGGGTCCCTTACTGGCATGCATTTCGAGTCTCGTGTAGATAATAAAATTCTGGATCAGCCTGTGAAGCCTTAAACCGGATTCATGAATTGTTTGAGCAAATTCAAAAACCTGGTCATCGTATATTTCCTTATGCTTGTCCATTAGTAATTGCGCATAACCAAGAATAGATATAAGTGGGGTGCGTAATTCATGTGGAAGTGACTGTGCTATATTATAAGTAAGTTTGCTGAGTTTATCTTTAACTTCCTTATTTTTAGCCAGTCTTGTATTAATTGCCTCAAGGAGGTCCTCATTCGTAAAGGGTTTGGTCAAATAATCATCTGCGCCAAGGGACATTCCCGTTCTAAAATCTTTTTTATCCACCATTGCACTGAGGAATACGAACGGAATTGATGCAATACTGGGATCATCCCTCAGGCTCATTAAAACCTGGTGGCCGTTCATTTCCGGCATTTTAATATCGCAGATAATTATATCCGGGTGTGTTTTTTTTGCTGCAATTATTCCTTCCCGGCCGTTTGATGCTTGGTTGCAGGTAAAGCCTTCGGATTCGAGGAATTCCACTATTGATTCACGAATGAGGTGTTCGTCTTCAATAACAAGAATTTTTTTCATTTATTGTTCCTGTAGAAGTTAAATACATTTACGCAAAACATGCACCTCATCCTATGTGAAATTAAGAATAAAGTTTGAATTAAAAAAATTTAATTTACATAAAAATTATCGATTATTATTTTTATAAAGAATCATTTTTAGCCGTGATTCAAAATACCTCTACCTGTTTTTTATTTTACTGGCATCTGAAATTCTTTGTCCGGCAGATCAACGTCCAGTTTTATGCCTCTAACAACCTGTGTACTTTTTACGCCGTTTTGGTCTATCTCGAATTTATATGGGAACGGTATTCCATTTACTTTTTTGTAATTACTAATAAATGTCGCTTTATTGATTGCCGGTTTTATAATTTTTGAAAACAAATATGTTTTTGTGTCCACAAAAATAAAGGTTGAATCATCCGGAGTTGTTTTGCATTTCATCTTGTAGGCTTCCTTCCCTGAAACATTTTCTGTTCCTTCGTATGAAATTTTATATCCCTTATTTCTATAGCAGAAAAAATAGCCGTCTAGATTTGCCATAAATTTAATATCACGTAATTCTCTTCCGGTCAGCAACTCAGGATTCAGTATACTGTCAGCGGGTGATATAAACCAACCGGTATTTCCATCATAAGACTTTATTGAAGTAAATCCGTCTTTCTTTTCTTCAATTTTCATTTTGTCAGGTCTCTTATAATAAATTTTTTGTTGAATAAGGCCATCGGGAGTTGAAATATCTGATGAAATTATTATCGTTTGAACGCTGTTAAATAAATCCTGTTTTACCGCATCGAAATGCATATCAACAATTTCATCAACGGTTTGAGCTTGCATAGTTATTGAAAAGAATAAAACCGGTAAGATTAAAATCAAAAAAAATAGTTTTTTCATAAATCCTCCTGAATTTTGGAGAATAAGATTCGTAATGATTAATAATGCTGGGTGGGAATTTGGGGCCTGTGCTGATCTGAATGTATGTAATTTGGAGAATTTTAGATTTGAATTTAAGTTTACTATTGTACTAAACCGGCACATTTGTTCCCCCTTAATATTGCCTTTTATAAAGTACTTAAAAAGAATAATCATAGCAATATAATTGTGATAAATACCTGCCGTATTCAAATGCCACCCATCAGATTTTTGTTGTAAAAAGTAACTTATTTTTCTAATTTGAAAAGAAATTAAAAACTCTATAATTATTTCTTTCCTATTGATGCACATTTCAGGTTTTTTATCATATCAATTTTTAATAAATCTTTTACAGGTGATTTATGAAACAATTTCTTAAAATTTTACTAATTCTCGCTTTTTTTATCTCTTCAGTTAACTTTGCACAGGACGAAAAGAAAGATGTGGAAAAAGATCCAATGAATTCTTCAACATTCAGCGGATTAAAATTAAGAAGTATCGGCCCGGCTTTTACATCGGGAAGGATTGCAGATTTTGCTGTTAATCCAAATAATCACAGCGAATATTATGTTGCAACTGCAAGCGGCAATATCTGGAAAACTGAAAACTCCGGCATAACTTTTAAACCGGTTTTTGATAAGTACGGTGCTTATTCAATTGGCTGCATAAGTATCGATCCTAACAATCCTTATGTAGTCTGGACGGGAACAGGTGAGAATAATCATCAAAGAGCTCTTGGTTATGGAGACGGAGTTTATAAATCAACCGATGGGGGGAAAAGCTGGAAGAATATGGGATTGAAAGATTCTCGCCAGGTAGGTGGGATCGTAGTCGATCCCAGAAATTCAAATATAGTTTTTATAGCTGCTGAAGGATCTGCGTGGGGACCGGGGAGCGACAGGGGATTGTTTAAAACAATTGATGGCGGCAAAACCTGGAAAAAAGTTTTGAACATCAGTGAGAATACCGGCGTAAATAATATTGTGTACGATCCGAGAGATCCTGATGTAATGTATGCAACTTCTGAACAAAGAAGACGTCACGTATTTACAAAAATAGGGGGTGGGCCTGAATCAAAAGTTTATAAATCAACCGACGGTGGAGAAACATGGGAAAAAATAATGAGCGGCTTGCCGAATGTTGATCTGGGAGGAATGGGTATTGCAGTTTCGCCTGTAAATCCGGATGTAATTTATTTGATTGTTGAAGCTGCAGAAGGTAAAAGCGGATTTTTCAGATCTACAAATCGTGGTGCAAGCTGGGAGAAAATGAGTGATTATGCGTCTTCTGGTCAATATTATAATGAAATTTATTGTGATCCCCAAAATGTAGATAAGGTATATTCAACGGAAACCAGGTCCCGCGTTACCCTTGATGGCGGTAAAACCTGGATGCCTGTTGGAAATAATAATCGTCACGTAGATGATCACGCTATGTGGATTGATCCTGATTTTACAGATCATTTTCTAATTGGTGGTGATGGGGGAGTTTATGAAACTTTTGATGGTGGAAAGAATTTTGATTTCAAGGAAAATTTACCGATCACCCAGTTTTATAGGGTAGCTGTAGATAACACCGAACCTTTCTATTATGTGTACGGCGGAACACAGGACAATAACAGTATGGGTGGTCCTTCAGCAACTACTAGTCGCGACGGAATTGTAAACAGTGACTGGTTTGTAACTAATGGTGGAGATGGATTCTGGAGTGCAATAGATCCGGTGGATCCAAATATTGTTTATGCTGAAGCTCAATACGGAAATATGGTTCGTTACGATAAAGCAAGTGGAGAGGCTGTGGATATCAGGCCTGAACCTGGAAAAGGTGAGCTTACATTTAAATGGAATTGGGACACTCCTTTATTCGTCAGCCCTCATAATCACAAGAGAATATACACGGCGGCAAATAAAATTTTTAGAAGTGATGACAGGGGAAACACCTGGACTGAAATAAGTGGTGATTTAACGACCCAGACAGATAGAAATACCTGGCCAGTAATGGGAAAATTCTGGAGTACTGATGCTGTAGCAAAAGATAAATCAACATCTCTCTGGGGCACAATAGTTTCATTAACCGAATCCCCGGTAAAAGAAAATCTTTTGTACGCCGGAACTGATGACGGACTTATACAGGTTTCTGAAGATGCAAAAACATGGAGAAAAATTTCTGAATTCCCCGGTGTTCCTCAGTATACCTATGTCTCTGATATTCAACCGTCAAAGTTTGATGAAAATATTGTCTTTGCAACTTTTAGTAATCTAAAACGTGATGATTTTACTCCCTATGTTTTAAAGAGTACGGATAAAGGCAAATCGTGGGAATCAATTGCTTCGAACCTACCAAAGAATGGCTCGGCGCACACAATTCAGCAGGACTTTAAAAATCCTGGCCTGTTGTTTGTCGGTACAGAATTCGGAATTTTCTTTTCTGCAGATGGGGGCGGAAAATGGGTTCAGTTGAAAAATGGAATCCCAACTATTTCTGTTAAGGATATTGCAATACAGGAAAGAGAAAACGACCTGGTGCTTGCGACATTTGGAAGGGGATTTTATATACTTGATAATTATGAACCTTTACGAGAAACAAATAAGGATTTATTGAACAAGGACTCATATACGTTTCCGGTTAAAGATGCTTTGATGTACATTCAGACATCTGGAAAATACGGGCAGGGCTCAACCTATTTTAAAGCATCAAATCCTGAATACGGTGCAATATTTTCATATTATATTAAAGAAGTACCAAAAACACTAAAGCAAATAAGAAAGGAAAAAGAAAAAGAATTATTTAAAGAGGGCAAGCCAATTCCTCAGCCGTCAGATGAACAACTCCGAGCTGAAAAAAATGAAATTGCACCTTATCTTGTTTTTAAAATAACCGATGCATCCGGCAATGTTATAAGAAAAATTACAAAGGCAGCAGGGAAGGGAATTCAAAGAGAAAACTGGGATCTGCGATTCGAGAGTACATCACCTGTTAAAGCTGCAAAGAATAAATTCAATCCTCTTGCCAGGGAAGGAAGTTCTACTCTTGTTATGCCGGGCAACTATACGGTAAGCATTTCAATGTTAACAAGGGACAGTGTAATTCAAATTGGTACGCAAGAAATTTTTAAAGTTAATTCATTGAATAATACAACATTACCTACCGCAAAAAGGGATGAACTCGTTGCATTCCAGCAAAAGGCAAATGAAATTGTTCGTACTGTAAGAGGTACTTATAATTTCCTGAATGATATGATTGATAAAGTCGCGGATATTAAACAGGCACTATTAAATACACCACAGGCGCCGGCTGACTTGATGACTAAGGCAGATAATTTGTCAGATCAATTACAGAATATCTGGTTGAAGTTTAACAGGGATGCTGATCACCCGAGTGCTGAAGAAACACCACCGTCTCCTGTCACATTTAATGAAAGATTAGGAACTCTTGCATATACACACTGGCGTTCTACTTCAGATATTACCAAAAAAGAACGGGATGCTTTTAATATTCTGGTTGCAGAATTTCCTCCTGTCTTGAACCAGATTAAAAAGCTTTATAGTGAAGATTTTAAAAACCTGGAAAACGAGCTTGAAAAGTACAATGCTCCGTGGACGCCGGGAAGATTGCCCGATTGGAAAATAAAATAAGGCTTACAGTAGAGACGGGGCATGCCCCGTCTCTAAAATTAATAATTGACTTCTCTTGAGTAAGTCCCTTTATCCATTTCATTAATCTGAACTGTAATACTTAACTTCAATTTTTCGAAAGATTCTGGGAAAGACTTTTTGAGTATATCCAGACAATTTTCTGAAATTGTCTTCCTTATATGATCATCTCTTCCAGTTAAAATTGAAATTTTTAATGTAACAAATGCCCTTTCCGGATCGCCGTCTCCTATTAAATAATCGTGATGAACAATTGTTCTGCTCTTCAGGTCATTCAAAGAGAACATTTTTGTTTCGATAATTACGTCGTGAATATTCTTTAAAATTGCACGATCGTCCGTTTTATCCAGGACATTATCTGAATATTCTAAAGTACAGTGCGGCATAATTTATTCCCCTTATATAATTATTATTTAGATTCCTGTTCCCAATCTATTAAAATTGAGTTCTTAAAGAAATAGGTAATATCGCCGTAGTGCCACTGTGTAAAAACACCCCAGGGATGTTTATCGGTGTTTGTTTTGTCGGGCTTTCCCCAGATATCTTGCAGCATATCTTCAGACATTCCTTTCCAGATTTTTCCTTCCAGTACTCTTTG
>DATFMR010000087.1:0-4631 GCA_035266865.1 Ignavibacteriaceae bacterium
ACCTTACGGGGTTTTAACTCAATTTACCGATAAGAAAAAAAGGAAAACTCTCGCAGATGTTTACAATTTCCCAAAAGAAATTTATCCTGTCGGCAGGCTTGATATGGACAGCGAAGGCCTTCTGCGTTTGACAAACGATAAATTTCTTACAGATTACTTATTGAATCCGGTGAACAAAAACGAAAAAGAATATTATGTACTGGTTGAAGGAATTCCCACGGAAGCAGATTTACAGGAATTAAAGAGAGGAGTAAATATTCAGGGCAAAAAAACGCTTATGGCAAAAGCAAAATTAATTGATGAACCGGGTTTCTCGGGAAGAGTTCCACCGGTTAATTGCAAAAAAAAGACTTCCTGCAACTGGTTAAGTATAGTTATTACGGAAGGAAGATTCAGGCAGGTTAGAAAGATGACGGCGGCTATAGGGCATCCTACGCTGAGGCTTGTGAGAATACGGATCAAAAATTTATTGTTGGGCGAAATGAAACCCGGGGAAGCCAGGGAACTTACACGAAAAGAAATTGAAGACTTAAAAAAATAATTCTGCCACGGTGCAACCGCGGCAGCTTTATTTTTTAATTAACAGAAGTTCTCTATTTTATCTCAGATGTACAGGCCGGACACTTTGTTGCCTGCACAGAAATTACTGTGAAGCAAAAAGGACAGCTTTTTGTTGTTGGCGCTGCCGGGGGAATTTCTTCTTCTTTTCTTTTCAATTTATTTATTGATTTCACAACCATAAATACGGAGAACGCTACAATCAGGAAACTAACAACGGAATTGATAAAAACACCGTAATTGAGCGTGACCGCACCTGCCGTCTGGGCATCGGCCATGGAAGCATAAGGGCCTGCCATCTTCGCGCCATCCTGTAACAAAATATATAAAGAAGAAAAATCAACGTTGCCTAGAAGGAGGCCTATCGGTGGCATAATTACATCGGCTACGAGTGATTTTACTATTGTACCAAACGCCGCTCCAATAATTATACCGATTGCCATATCAAGGACATTTCCTTTCATGGCGAACTCTTTGAATTCTTTTAGCATGTACCCTCCAGCTAATTAAAATGTTTGTTGAAACAATATAACAAGTGGAAAGTTAACTTCTAAGAAAAATATTTTCTTAAAAGGAGAGTTTCTAAAGAGGGGATACTATTCCAGGAATGTCATTTCGAATGATTCTCTGGATGAAAATTATGATATTAAAAGATTTCTCCTCCTACAAGTAGTGATCGAAATGACAAAATAAAAATTGTTAACAACTAATAATAAGTTATCTTTGTTTGGATGGTCGTCTTTCTTCTCAGATCGGTGAATGGTAGCATTTGGGGAACATTGCGCCACCTGTCTACAAAATCCAAAAGTTGAAAGATTTGTTATTTTTCCACTGCGGACTAAAATTTAAAACTCTTAAGCCACTTGATGAGCATGAACTAAAAATGAGAATTATGATAAATGCAGCCAGGTAAAAAATACTTTTTTCACAAATAATCTTGCTAAATTTCTTGATATATCCCTTAGAAGTTAAATGATGCTAATTTATAGGAGCTGGGAGATTCAAAAAAACACAAGAAATCTGTCCCTAAAACTTAAACCATTTTAAAAGAAAATTTGTCAAAGACTTACAAGTGATATAATCAATATAACGGATAATTTTTAATAGCAAAAAACATCGATGTTTTTATATTAAAATTTGGGCTGTGCGTGAATTTTTTACGTAGTTTTGAGCAAAATTTACTTACCAGTTAATTAATGCTTTAAAAAAACAGTAAAAAAGAAACCGAGATGTATTGGCATAGAATTTTCCATAATTAAAACTAAGAGAATTATAATCTATCGGGTAAAAGGAGTATGTGATGAAAAGAAAAATTAAGCCTTCTCTGTTAAGAAAAAATTTTGTAGCCGTTTCATTTTTTTGTGTAGCTTTACTAGTAACTGGCTGCAATAATTCTGTTACAGGGCCATCTTCAATAACCAACAGTGGGACAAACCTTAAGACAGCCGATAAACAGGCGATTACACAGATGACAGAACAGGATTCAGTACTCTCTTCCTTTGAAACTAATTTTAATGAAAATCAGAGCATAAATTTCTTAGGTAAAGAATCTACGGCAATTACTCCGGTTTTTGTATGGCAGCACGTTATACTGAAAGATAAAAATTATACATTTAATCAGGTTGGTGATTCAGTCTTTGTAAAAGTGACAAAAACATTTCAGGGTGTAGTTAATATCGTGGCCTCCACCCAGGGACCGACTACGAAAGCGGACACAATAATTACAAAAAATTTTACTACAGTCATTACGCGACAATTATTGTTTGAACGCATAGATAGCACTGATAATCCCTATAGGAACTGGAGGCTGGTTGGTATTTCTTTAGTTTCCGGCGGAACCATGACAAATAATTTTAATATTAATAAACTTACAGTTACTGGTTCAGACGGGAATAGTCTTGTTATCGATTCTCCGGAGGATTATTTCCTTGCGAGGGAAAAGAGGTGGGGATGGTGGCACCACTTTCCGGAAATTGCCCAAAAAGACTCAATAACAATCTCAGTTGAACTTTATAGCGCACACGCTGATACTGATTTTGTAACTCTCACCTATGGAGCGAATTTTATCGGAATGCATAGAAATAAATCAAATCTTAGCCTTGTATCCTCCACCACGTCAGGAAGCGGATATTTAAAAGTATACCAAAAAACTTTTAACGTTGGTGGATACTTTGGTTATTTCCACGCAGTTCTTAATGCATTTTCAAAGCAGACCATATATGACGACTCAGCTCAGGTTGAAAGCCAAACCTGGGGAATCCCTTATAGAGTTAAGAACTAATCTTCTTTGTTAAGTATTTAATCAAAATTGAATGCCTCGAAAGAGGCATTCGCTGTTTTAGTCTATTCTGTTGTAATTAAAGTAATTATAAACAGGTGTGTCCTTTTTTTTATATGTTCATTTTACTAAATTAAGAAACAATTGGGACACATTTTAAAGAGTTTAAATGGACGAATTTCTCAAACCCGTAATAGAAATTTTTGATCAAGTAAAAAAATTCCTGAGTTTTCATTTGTTTGAAATTGGTAATTCTTCTATAACTCTGTGGACACTGTTGTACTTTATTTTTCTTGCCTGGCTGCTTTTTTACCTCACAGCAAAACTCAGAAAATGGATAGTTTACAAGATCCTTTCCGATAGCAAAATAGACCTTGGTGTCAGGCTGGCAGTTGGCACTATAATCCGTTATGGTGTCCTTGTTTTCGGCCTGGTAATTGTCATGCAGACGGTTGGAATTAACCTTAGTACTCTTACTGTTCTTGCCGGTGCTCTTGGTGTTGGTATCGGTTTTGGTTTGCAGAACATTACAAATAATTTTGTGAGCGGAATTATTATTCTTTTTGAAAGGCCTATCAAAGTAGGTGACCGAATACAAGTTGGAGATGTAAACGGTGATGTGATCAGTATTTCAATGAGATCAACTACTGTGGTAACTAATGATAATATTTCGGTGATTGTGCCAAATTCAGAATTTATTTCATCAAGAGTTATTAACTGGAGCCACAACGACAGAAATGTAAGATTTAATATTCCTGTAGGCGTTGCTTATAAAGAAGACCCCGAAAAAGTAAAACAAATTTTACTTGAAGTTGCAGACAAGGATGAAGGCGTGTTAAAGAACCCTAAACCGGACGTACTATTTGTTGAGTTTGGCGACAGCTCGCTTAATTTCAATCTGAGAATCTGGACAAATAGCTATATTACAACACCCGCAATTCTTCAAAGTAAACTTTACTTTGAGATATTCAAAAAATTCAAAGAAGCGGGCATTGAGATTCCGTTCCCGCAGAGAGACATGCATATAAAGAATACAGAATTCCAGGTGAGCCAGCCAAAGACCGGTAAAAACTAGTTTCCCGCAGATATTTTAGCTTTTTTCAATTTCCCCTTTTCTTGCTTATTCACTAAATTAATACTAATTTTGATAATCTTATTTCGCCCTTAAAGGGCGTTTTTTGTTTGTATGAAAGTAACTGAAAATAATATCGCTCAAAAAATAGCAGAAATCGTCGAAAGAAAAGGTTTTTTCCCTATCGACATTATTGTAAGGGGAACTCCACAAAAGAGAGTAATAGAAGTTTTTATTGATGGAGAAAAGGATGTCTCTGCCGGTGATTGTGCCGAGGTAAGCAGGGAAATAAATTCTGAACTTGAAAATCTACCTACTGCGGGAAAAGACTACAGACTGGATGTTTCGTCTCCGGGTGTTGATAAACCGCTTATTTATTTGAAACAGTACCCGAAACACATCAACAGGAATTTTGAAGTTTCATACACTTCAGGGGAAGACACAAAAAAGTTAACTGGCAAATTGAAAAGTATTGAAGATGAAGAACTGACTTTTTTGTCAAAAAACAACGAAGTAAAAATTAATTTTAATAATATTAAAAAAGCAAAAGTAATAGTAAGTTTTTCCCCACGGGGATGAAATACTTAATGGAGGAATAAAAACAGATGAACTCTGATATAGTCGAATCCTTTGCCCAGATGGTGAGGGAAAAAGGCGTTGATAAGGATGTTCTTGCAGGCATAATTGAAGAAATCTTCGGGTTGCTTGTCAGGAAAAAATATG
>DATFMR010000088.1:0-6330 GCA_035266865.1 Ignavibacteriaceae bacterium
ATTAGGAATTAGTAATTACATAAAATTTTTGGGCGAGTTGGATAGAAGTGAACTAAATAATCTTTACAAGAGATCTACATTGTTTGTATTGCCATCTTACAGCGAAAATTTCGGAATGTCTGTAATCGAAGCAATGGCTTGGGGGACTCCAATTCTTATCTCCAATAAAGTAGGAATATTTCGTGAGATAGAAAATGCAAATGCAGGAGTTATTGTCACAACTAATGCCGATAATGTGAAAAATGGCATATTGAAACTTCTTAATGACGATAAATATGCTAACCAAATTTCAGAAAACGGCAAGAAACTCGTTAAAGAAAAATATAATATTGAAAAAGTTGCTGACCAGATGATTCAACAATATACTTCAATTATAAGAAGTTACAAATGAGAGAATTTTCTTTTGTTGTTTTAACATATAACGAGGAAATTCATCTTTCCAAATTAATAGAATCCATTCAGAAACTTAATGCCCCTGTTTATATCCTCGATTCAGGTAGTACAGATAGTACTCTCAAGATAGCTGAAAATTTTAATACACCCGTTAAATCAAATAAATTTGAAAATCATTCAAAGCAATGGGACTATGCTCTAAGAGTTTTTGAAGTTACTACACCGTGGACGATATGCCTTGATGCTGACCAGATTGTATCGTCTGAGCTTTTCCGCAAATTGGAAAAGTTCAAAGACTCTGGTATCCCTGAAGATGTGAACGGCATCTACTTTAACAGGAAGAATTACTTCAAAGGTAGATGGATCAAACACGGAGGTTATTACCCAAAGTATTTGTTAAAAATGTTCAGAACAGGTATAGGCTATGCTGACCCTAATGAAAATATGGATCACCGTTTTATCGTGCCCGGCAAAACTATAATATGGAAGGATGGTCACATAAAAGAAGAGAACCTTAAAGAAAACGCAATAAGTTTCTGGATTGATAAGCATAACCGTTATAGTGACCTGGTTGCGCAGGAAGAAATTGAACGGAGGGAAGGAATAAGGAATCAAATTGTTACGCCTAAATTATTTGGTTCACCTGACCAGCGTACTGCCTGTCTTAAAAAAATATGGTGGAAACTCCCGCTATTTGTCAGGCCGTTTATTTATTTATTCTACAGGTTTGTGATTCGTCTCGGCTTCCTTGATGGATGGCAGGGGTGGATGTTTCATTTCCTTCAGGGATTTTGGTTCAGGTTTATTGTTGATGTAAAAATTAAGGAAAAACTTGAACGGACAACTAGTGCAGAATAGGAATAATTAATATCTTTCTCGCAGATAAAAAAAATATCAGGTAAGCACCCGAGAGCAGAGAGAAACTACTAGGTAACAGAGTATGATTAAGTGATATTTCAGTCCTCCGACAAGTCGTTGTCTTTCAAAATGACAGTTTTGAATTAACTATGTTTATTCAATTTCGTCATTTATTCATTAAACAAGAAAACAGAAAAATAGATTAATTAAAATTAGTCTCTAGAAGATTTAAATAAAGAATGTAGTAGGTTAAAAATTATAAATTTTAATTATGAGTAATCGGTTTTCGTTAATTATTCTTATAACAGCATTCATAATTTCCTTTGTATTGCTTCAAATATTTTTCGGTAATGCTAAAGCAACAAATTTTGAAGAGCTAGCATTAGGTCATGAAACATCATCTTTTTTTTACAGATACAAAGATCACCCAATTAATATATCGGAATTGGATAGTCTTGATAAATATGTTGAAGGCTGGAAATCCAGGGGATCAAGAAATATAATACTCTGGCTTGGTAACTCGCAGCTTCACGGAATTAACCAATACAAGGGAGGTGACAATACATCTACCGGCTATTTTTATAAACATTTAATGAATGCTGATTATGATCTTCTATCCTTTAGTATACCCAATGCTAACCTTCAGGAGCATTATTTACTATTTGAATATTTGAAGAATATTCTTCCTGTCAAAAAGCTAATAATTGGTGTTTGTTTTGATGACTTGAGAGAGAATAATATCAGGGATAATTTAATCCCGATAATTAAAAAAAATAGAATTAGAAATTTATTAATTCTGACTGCTACCGGGAAAAGCATAGTAAATGTTGATTTAACAAATCCTGGTAACGATGATTTAGCGGCACTCAATGAGACAATTCAAAAATATTCTGAAAGAAGTCTAAATAATTGGTTAAATGATAATTGGTATCTATGGAATATTAGGCCGGAGATAAGAGGCCAACTATTTAATGATCTCTATATGTTGCGCAATACTGTACTGAATATAAATCCTACCTCTAAAAGAAAAATGATTAAAAGTAACTACAATAATAATATTGAAGCCCTGAAAGATATTTATCTTTCTGCTAAAGAATCTAATATTGAGGTCTTTACTTATATTCTTCCCATCAGACAGGATGTTAAAATTCCATATGATTTAAATGAATACAAGTCATTCAAAATATACTTGGCTTCACTAAATGTTGCTCAAAAGGATCACTTATTTAATTTTGAAAATATTATTCCTTCTAAATACTGGGGTAGTAAGGATGCAACAATGTTTGGCAAAAAAGATGAACTCGATTTTATGCATTTCCAGGCCGCTGCTCATAAGATACTTTCTGATTCATTATGGAATAATATAAATGGGTATTTAAAGAATAACTAATATGCTCTTTAATTCGGCAACATTTATAATTTTTTTGTTCCTGGTTGTTATACTTTACTGGAGTTTACCTCATAAGCCGGGTCTCTACGTTCTATTTATAAGTAGCTATGTCTTCTATGGCTTCTGGCGCATTGAATTTCTTTCCCTTGTAATAATAAGTACACTAGTAGATTATTTCGCCGGGCTTAAAATATATTCATCCCAAAATCAAAAGCATAAAAAATATTATTTGTTTCTAAGCCTATTTATGAATTTAGGGCTTTTGGTGTATTTTAAATATTTACTTTTTATTATAGATAATTTTAATTCAACAGCCAGTCTTTTGGGCTTAAATTTTAATATACCGCACTTAAATATTATTCTTCCATTGGGTATCAGCTTTTACACATTTCAGACAATTAGTTATAGTGTGGATGTATACCGGGGATTTATTAAACCTGAGAAGAACTTTGTTACATATGCTACATATGTTTCATTCTTTCCCCAACTTGTGGCTGGTCCAATTTTAAGAGCAGGTGAAGTAATTAACCAATTAAAAAGCAAACGTAGTTTTAATATTGAGAACATTAATATTGGAATTAGAAGAGTTTTATATGGCTTGTTTCTAAAAGTTGTGCTTGCCGATAATATTTCCCAAATAGTTGACACCGGGTTTTCCCAGAATATTTCCTTTCTAAGCGCAATAGATGTTTGGACACTTGCATTTCTTTTTGGTTTCCAAATCTATTTTGATTTCAGTGCTTATTCTCATATAGCTTTAGGAAGTGCAAGATTAATAGGAATTGAATTCCCGGAAAACTTTAACTTTCCATATCTCGCCACTTCTCCCCGTGATTTCTGGAAGCGATGGCACATATCACTATCAAGCTGGATACGGGATTATCTTTATCTTCCTATTTCAGGAAGAAAAGTTTTGGATACTTCCAAAGGTGGTCTGGCAACTGCGGCTGATTCAAAACAAGGAAAGCTTTATAATTTCCTACCTCTTTTCATAACCTGGGCTATAATGGGCCTTTGGCATGGTGCAAATTGGACATTTGTTTTCTGGGGAATATATCACGCATTTCTTATAGCAATTTATAGATTAACATCTGTTTTACACTTTAATATATCTTCAAAAGTCAAAGGGTTTTTAGGGTGGGGCTTTACATTATTATTCTCGATGTTAGGCTGGATTCCTTTCCGTGCAAAGAATTTAGATGATACCTTCAAGATGTTAGGCAAAGTATTTAATCCTTATGAATATAATTTTCTTGGATTAAGGGAGAATGATTACTTAATAGCAGCACTTATAATGATATCAGTTTTGGTAGCCTATTTTATATCGAAGAATTTGAAACCAATTCGTAAGTTTACCAAATTAATATATCCTGTTGCAGAAATTGTTCAACTTGTGATAATTATAATTTTAGTTTTTACTTTTTTAAGACCTATTTCTCAATTTATTTATTTCCAATTCTAATATTTCCAATAAAATCTTATAGCTTAAAATGTTAATACTTGGCATCAACGCATATCATGGCGACTCATCAGCTTGTTTAATAAAAGACGGGGAAATACTTAATGCAATAGAAGAAGAAAGAATTAGAAGGATAAAACACTGGGCGGGTTTTCCTTCCGAGTCGATAAAATTTTGCCTTAAGGACGCCGGAATAGCAATTAACGATATAGAATATGTTACAATAGGGCGGAACCCTTCGGCGCATCTTACAAAAAAAATTATAAGATCGGTAAAAAAGCTTACGCGCCCGGGTTTTATAATTGACAGGCTCAGCAATTTAAGAAAAGTAACTTCACTTAAATCGGAATTAGCAAACGCGCTGGGTATGAAGGTAAAAGATATTACTGCGGAGTTAAAGCATATAGAGCATCACCGTTCGCATCTTGCCTCGGCATTTTATCCATCACCTTTCGAAGAAGCCGCGGTACTTTCGATTGACGGCTTCGGTGACTTTTCATCGGCGATGACAGGGGCCGGGAAAGGAAAAAAAATAGAAGTGTTAAATTCGGTTACTTACCCCCATTCACTGGGCATTTTTTATACGGCGTTTACACAGTTTCTTGGCTTCCCGCATTACGGCGACGAATATAAAATGATGGGACTTGCACCATACGGAAAACCATATCATTATGATAAACTAAGAGATATAATTTTGTTGCTCAACAACGGGCGGTTTGAACTTAATGAAAAATATTTCCTGCATTCAAGCAAGGGCGTTGCGATGACGTGGCAAAACAGTGCGCCTGTACTGGGAAGAATATATTCCGATCATCTTATTCGGGAATTCGGCGATCCAAGGAAAAAAGGAGAGTCTTTAACTGAGTATCATAAAAACTTAGCTGCCTCGGTTCAGAAAATGACGGAAAATGCAATATTCCATATTTTGAAAAATCTTTATAAGAAAACCGGGTTAAGAAATATCTGCATAGCCGGGGGTGTAGCACAGAACTCTGTTGCTAATGGCAAATTGCTTGAAAACACAAAATTTGAAAATGTTTATATCCCTTCAGCAGGGTATGATGCGGGTACTGCTATTGGGTCAGCTTTGTACCTTTATCATAATATCTTAAAAAAATCGCGGAACGGACACGTTAAATCTGCTTACTATGGTCCAGGCTATTCAGACGACGAGGTGGAATCAATTCTTAGGGAGAAAAAAATTAAATACAGAAGATTGAGTGATGCAGAGATAATAGAAAAGACCGCACAGATATTAGCGGACGGAGCGGTGATCGGCTGGTTCCAGGGAAGGACTGAGTTCGGGCCTAGGGCATTGGGTAACAGGTCGGTGCTCGTTAATCCCGGCAGGCCGGATGCAAAAGAACTACTAAACGCAAAGATTAAAAAACGAGAGTCATTCCGTCCGTTTGCACCTTCGATATTGAGAGAGTATGTAAGTGAATATTTTGAAACAGATGACGACGTTTATTTTATGGAGAAGGTTTTTAAAATAAGAGAGGATAAAAGGAAGCTGATCCCGGCGGTCACTCACGTTGACGGAACAGGGAGGCTGCAGACTGTCCATAAAGATGTTTCGCCAAAGTACTATGCGCTTATCGACAGGTTCAGAGAAAAAACAGGGCTGCCGATATTACTTAATACTTCTTTTAATGAGAATGAGCCGATAGTTAATACTCCGCAGGAGGCGATTGATTGCTTCTTAAGGACAGAAATGGATGCACTGGTGATTGGGAATTGCGTAGTAGTAAGGAGTAAACAGTAAAAAGTGATCATTGAAGAGTAATTAGTAATAATGGGTAACATGAAAACGCATAAAGATTTGAAAGTCTGGTCTAAATCCATAGAAATTGTAACGAGTGTATACAAGCTGACAAAAAACTTCCCTAGAGAAGAATTGTATGGAATCACATCACAAATTCGTAGATCAGCAGTTTCGATTCCTTCAAATATAGCCGAAGGTGCTGCACGTTCTTCGGTTAAGGGATTTAAAAATTTCCTTTCAATAGCGCTGGGAAGTGCTTCTGAACTCGAAACACAAATTATTATTTCGAATAATCTTAATTATATAAAACCTGAGGATAAGGATATTATATTGTCTGAATTGACTGAAATCCGAAAAATGATTCACGGACTTCAAAAATCATTAAAAACAAACTCTTGAAATCCTATTTACTAATCACTCATTACTGATCACTGTGAAAATTTCAATCATTACCGCAGTTTATAA
>DATFMR010000089.1:0-2452 GCA_035266865.1 Ignavibacteriaceae bacterium
TCGGCGGCGGAAGAGCTTCTGGCACAAATGATAAAGCAGGAAGCGCGATGAATATTCTGCGCTGGATGACTGCAAGATCCCTTAAAGAAACTTTCGATCCACCCAAAGACTGGAAATACCCATTTATGGGAGCAAAATAATCAGTTTTTTAGCTCGTTTTTAGAGAAGATCAGTCCTTAATAAAGGGCTGATCTTTTTTTATACCCCGGCTCATCAACCTTTCTTTACTACAAAAATCTTATTGTGTTATGATAGAGAAATCATCTATCTTTAGCCCACCAAAATTGAGATGTTAATGAAACAACGCATAGCAAGATTTAGCGCCCTGACAATATTAATATTTGCAGTTTGTATTACTGCATTCACAACTGCCCAGAATCGTGCATCTAATGAAGTCCCGGTAGTTATTTCCGGGGATACACTTTTTTTCGTAAAAACGAATATCGGTCCATTCACGGCAGAACAGAGAGTTACTGAAATAATACGGAAAATAAATTCTATCATCAAAAACGATGGAAATGCCGATTCTATTAAAACTGAAGATTATTCCGGCTACACAAATATAATTCTTAACAAGAGAATCATTCTATCGATAACAGATGCTGATGCGGAACTGGCTGGGAGAAAAAGAGCAGATCTCAGCAAAGAACTAATAACAATATTAAAAGAAAAAATAAATACTGAAGGAGAGCATTATAGCAGCAAATTATTAATAATTAATGGAGCTATCACTTTAGGACTTTTAATTTTACTGGGTTTAATTCTCTGGCTGCTTACAAAAATATTCCCACGCGCTTATGCCTTTATTGAAAGTCTGGAAGGTAAATTATTCCGGTCAATAAAATTCAGAGATCTTGAGATTATCAGTGCAGAAAATATTTCCTCTTTTTTTATAATCCTGTTGAAAGGAATACGGTTATTTATTTCACTTCTTTTATTCTATGCTTTAATAGTTCATGTTTTTAGCTTATTCCCGTGGACCAAAGATATAAACATACGACCTCTACTCAGAGGTTCCATATTATCAATTGCCTTGATCATTTCAACCTATGTGATTCTTAAGTCCGTTTACGCTTCTTTAAAAGCAATCAGTAATAAAAGCAATAGCTGGAAAGGTTCGCTTATAAAATCTGTCCGGATTAAAAACCTGGAAGTTATTTCAGAAGAAAGAATTTTGGAGCAGGTACGATTTGGATTACGTATCCTAAGATTTGTATTAACAATTATTATTGCTTATTTCTTTTTCACTCTACTGTTTAGCTTTTTTGAGTTTTCAAAAAACTGGGCAGCTACTTTAATAAATTACATAATCGATCCTTTATTCAGTGTTGTAAATTCATTTGTAAAATATTTACCCAGTCTGTTTACGATTATAGTTATTGTTTTTGTAACAAGGTATATCCTTAAATTCATAAAATTTATTTTCAATGAACTTGAACGGGGAACAATCAGTTTTCAGAGATTTCCACCTGAGTGGGCTGATCCAACTTACAAAATAGTAAGGTTTTTATTTTTGGCATTTGCTGCAATTATAATTTTTCCATACCTGCCCGGTTCTGATTCGCCTGCTTTTCAGGGAGTATCGGTATTTCTCGGAATTCTCTTTTCTCTCGGTTCATCATCTGCAATTGCAAATATGGTTTCCGGAGTTGTAATAACTTACATGCGACCGTTCAAAATTGGTGACCGTGTGAAAATTGCTGATACAATGGGTGATGTGATTGAAAAAACATTACTCGTTACGAGAGTCAGAACAATTAAAAATGTTGATGTATCCATTCCAAACGCTATGGTGCTGGGTAGCCATATTATAAATTTCAGTTCTTCTGCAAAAGATAAAGGATTAATTTTGCACACTACGGTTACTATAGGTTACGATGTTCCGTGGAAAAAGATACATGAACTTTTAAAATCAGCAGCCAAATCAACTGAAAACATTCTGAAGAAACCCGAGCCGTTTGTATTGCAAATAAGTCTTGACGATTCTTATGTAAGTTACGAATTAAACGCTATTACAGATAAGCCCGGAGCAATGGCAAAAATTTACTCTGATCTTCATCAGAATATTCAGGATAAATTTAATGAAGCGGGAGTTGAAATAATGTCACCTCGCTATTCAGCAGTTCGTGATGGTAATCAAACTGCAATTCCGGAAGATTATCTACCCAATGGTTATAAACCAAAATCCTTCAGAATTCTTCCATTTGGCAATTTATTCGACAGAAAGGAAAATCCTGAGAAATAAGAGATGTTTTTTTTAATTTCTATGGAATTAATTGTTATTTTTAAAATACACATATTAAAATTTCAAATCTAAAATTCAGCGGGAAAACAAATGTTTAAAAAATTATTACCCAAAGAAGACAAATATTTCGACGATTTTAAGGAAATGATAACTCACATTCAGGATATGGCCTCCCTTACTCATCAGCTTTTTTCTGCTGATAAACCT
>DATFMR010000090.1:0-24431 GCA_035266865.1 Ignavibacteriaceae bacterium
ATCTCCCCCATAGATTTTAATTCTTTCTCACTGATCTTATTAAAGTATATCAATGCCTGTCCCAGAGACTCTTGTGTATTATCAAAATAAATTACTCCCTTATTATTTAATATTTCTCTGAAAACCCTGATATCACTGCACAACAGAGGTTTGGCAAAACTAGCAGCTTCAAAACAAACTATACCAAAGGCTTCATAATTAGTGGGTAAGATTAATGCTCGACAATTATTCAAATATTTTAGTTTTTGTTCTTCGGAAATATAACCAAGTAATTTAATTCTTTTATCGGCTTTGATCTTTTCCCTCAATTCATAATCAATTTCATTTTCATTGATTGTCAAATACAAATCATAATTCAGGGTTGCTTCCTTAATAAAAGCGTTTAGCAATAGTTTTATTTTTTTATTTTTAGAATTTCTGCCTAAATACAGAATAAATTTATTCCCTTGTTTCACCTCATTAAATGACAAGTTTTTTTCAGATTGAAAATAATGGGGTATTTTTATCAACTTACTTTTATTTACAGATTTGTTTTGCCAAAATTCTATTTCATAATCTGTAAAGCAAATTATTTTATCTACTCTCTGAATAAGTCCAGGTAAAAAGAATTTTTCATGAATCTGTTTTACTATTTTATGGCTAATTGTATGAAAATACATGTGGGGAGTTAGAATTATTTTTTTTCCCAATTTATTTGCAGTAGATATTACAACATCAGACAAATAATTTCCTACCTGATTAACAGAAATTATGTCATAATCAAAGAGCATATCCCTTTTGAAATTTGGACAAAGATTATATTTACTAAATTGTTTAAGGTAAGTTACATTCGAAGGATTAAAGTCGTAATTGATTTTACCAGTATTATAATTAGTCGTTAGTATATTATATTCAATATTTAATTTCTGATATATGTTTATTCTCTGGGAAACAAATTTTTCGAGTCCACCAATTGATGGATAATATGATCTGCAAACTTCAAGAATTTTCATTCAGTTTTTTCAGGATTTGATTAAATTCATTTATCATAGTTGTGTCACTAAATTTTTTTATAATAGTTTCTCTTGCTTGCTTTCTTACAGAATCTAAGTTATTCGAATTATTAGTTAAATAATTAATTTTATTGAGAAAATCATATTCACTATTAGCATTAAATAAAAATCCATTTTTTGTGTTTTCCACAATTTCTTCAGGTCCGTCTCTATTGGGAACTAAAACTAAACATTCCGATGACATTGCTTCTAAAATTGTAGCTCCTAGAGCTTCTCTCTTATTTATTGACGTTAAATTTACCAAAATATCTATAGCGGAATAATACCTCTCAACCGCTTCAACCCAATCTATTAATTTATAATTTCCTTTAATACTGTTTTCAAGTTTAGATCTAATATGCTTCTCAAACTCCTCATTATCATCAAACCTGCCAACCATTAATAAAAATGCTTTTTGTCTATAATCGCTTATCTCAACGAATTTATTTATTAACACTTCTGTCCCCTTTCCTCTACTAAAAATTCCGAGAAAGCCTATAACAATTTTATCGCCAACTATAAATTCTTTTCTCAATTTCTGTTTTTGTATATCATCGGGTTTAAAGCGATTTGTATCAATACCCATATAAAGCAGATCAAGCTTCCTTTTGTTTTTATATTTTTGCGAGACAACTTTTGATACAACTATTGTCCTGCTATATATGAAACTACAAATTATATAAAAATATTTTTCATAAGATTTGTAGGTTGACAAATTATGGTCTTGCCAGATAAACTTTGTTTTACAATTTATTAATTTAAAGACTAGAGCCAAGGGTAGCAAATAAGTCGACAAGCTTATATTATTTACATGAACGATATTAATTTTATATTTTTTCAAGCAGAATGCGGTTTGTAAATTTAGGTAAAGGACATTATAAATCACTCTAATAGCAACTAGTGGAAGGCTAATATAATCCCGGCTTAATGCACGAATTCCATTACTATATAAAATTTCACGACAATTCTTTAACCCACTGTTAAAAAATCCTGGAGAACAAAGAACATATGAATTTATAACGTCGTTTTTTTCAATTAGATTCTTGATGAATATTTCTGCCCCGCCGTATCTAGGAGTAAATAATAAAAACAATACATTCATAATTCTCTTTTTCGCCTAAATGGAAATAATTATTTCCAAATTGTATTTAAATCTAATTTGAGGTATTTACTAATTAAGAAACTAAATTTTTGGGGAATACCTATTTTTCTCATTTTTTTTACAATTTTATCACCTAACAAGGACACAAGTAAATATCGAAATACTGTGATTATTTTTTTAGGACAAATTTTTAATGCAGCCCATAATTTTTTTTTAGCCAAGCTAATATTACCCCTATAATATTCTAATAATCCAGTCCTATATAAATATTCAAAACTATTTACATCTGGATTTGACTTAATTAAATAACCTGAACCAAGAATATATGATGAATTATCTTGAATAATTGATTTTGTCAAATCATTATCGTCATTATATATTCTGTAGGAATATAGAATTTTTTGAATATTATGCATCTTTACTCCGGCTGAAAACATTCTTAAAAACAGATCTAAATCCTCTGCATACAAGTGCTCTTTACAATATAATCCGGCTTTATTTATCACTGTTTTATATGTTAAAATAGAGGCATGACAGACAGATGATAATATCGGCATCATAAATTCAATATCAATATTATTTTGTGGGAAATACTTGTTCCCAACCCTTACTCCATTTTTATTAATCAAAGCAATATTAGTACCAACGAGATCAACTGATTTATTCTTTGTTAAATAGTCATATTGAATTTCGAATCGTTCAGGAAGACTAATATCATCTGCATCCATTCTGGCAATAATTTCAGCTCCAGCATTATCAATTCCATAATTTAATTGTTGTGAAATTCCGCCACTTGAATTTTCAAATAACCTGATTCTAGGATCATGAAAATTCCTTATAATTTCAACCGACGAATCGCTGGACCCATCATCTATAACAATAAATTCAAAATTCTCAAATGTTTGGTTTAATATACTATTAATAGCTTCGGAAATATATTCCTCAGCATTTAGAACAGGCATTATAACTGAGATATCTGGCTTAATCATAGGAAAGGGAATCATATATCTTTAAATACATTTCAGAAACATTTTCCCAGGAAAGTTCTTGATAAATTTTCGTAGCTTCATTTGATATACTTTTCATTAACATATCATCCCCAGAAATTTTTGACAAGGTTCTAATTAGTTCCTTCTTCTCTCCATATTTTATAATAAAACCATTAATTCCTGTTTTTATAAATCTGGACATACCGGTGTTCGTAGTAACAACAGGTATTAATCCTGCCGCCATCGCTTCCACGGTTGCAAGCGAAAATGGATCATAATAGCTAGCTGATATAAATATATCCTTATTTTCATAAAAGGCCGCTAATTCAGTTGTGGACATTTTATTAATAACATAAGAATTAACAAAGGAACTCACTTCAATTATTTTTGAATCATAATTAGACCCAATTATAAAAAATTCAATATTAAAATTTACATCCGCTAAACTTTCTAAAATAAAGGTTAAACCTTTCTCACTTCTTTCACAATCTCCAACAAATACTACCTTTAGTCCTGATCCATCTCTATTTATTTTTTGCGAGTAAGCGTAATAAAATTCTTTATCAATACCATTTGCAATTATTTGTACTTTACTGGGATCAAATTTATAATATTCTAAGGCTTTATTTATTGATTCCTTAGATAGAAACAATAATTTATCGCTCAATTTAAAATAAAAATATTCTGCAATCTTGTCTTTTAATTCATAAAACGCCCACTTATTTTTATATGTTAATTCCATTTCATAGGCAGCTATTCCATGGACCGTGTAAAGTATTTTATATTTTAAAAATGGACGGAATAAAAATGCAACTAATTGGAACCTTTCAAAATCAGCTATATGAATAATGTCTGGTCTTATTATCCAAAGTTCTTTTATTAGTTGGACTATACCTAGTTTTAGTATTTGGCTTTTAGCATTATGATATTTTAGTTCCCTACCATTTAATTTTTTCCAATAGCTATACTTAGAACCTTCTGAAAAATATTCTATAAATGTAATCTTGGAATTATTGCTCGAGAGTATATCAAATATTCTTTTGGCAACTTTTTCCGGCCCCTTAATAATCTCAGATTCATTGTATTTACCTAAAAATAGTATTTTTTTATTAAGCATATATCTAAAAGTTATAATTAACAATCCTAGCTATTAAGAACTACAAAACAAGTTTATTAAATTTTTCTGAAAATCATAAATTAAATTTTACAGGCCAATTCTTTTTGAGCATAATAGACAAAAATCAATTGAATAAATAAAGCAGAATACTCAGCTAATATTGTAGATATTATTGCAGCTGTTATACCTATTTTAGGTATATATATTAAATTAAATATTATATTTATTAGGAATGCAAAAAATGTTGATATCATTACAAGTTTTTCTTTATGTATTGAATTTAAGGTTACGCCTGTCAGGTTATTCAAAAATAAGCCAGGTATAGCAATAATTAAATAGTAGAGAATATTCTTGGATAATAAATATTCTTTGCCATAAACAATTAAAATTATTTTGTCGCCAATTAATAATAAAACAATTATTATTAGAAAAGATATTAGAATTAAATAAATTGCTGTATTATATACGTATTTGAAATTTATAAACTTATTTTTGTTAAACTCAAAAGATAATTCAGAAAACAATGGGACAAGAAATATACCCGGAAAGAAAATACTTAACTGATATATTGAATAAGCTACTGCGTATTCGGCAACTTCTTTAAAGCCAACCATTTGTTGTATCAAAATTATATCTGATTTATTGTAAAGCCAGACGAAAATAACACCTATACCCATAGGAAGTGATGATTTGAGAATGGATTTTATTAGTGTAGGGTTAATTTTATAAATTCTGACTTTAACACCACTGACTTTTAGATATTTAATATTGAGCACGCATTGACAAATTACACTTATAAAAAGAGAGGAAATTATAATTTCCAAACCAGGGCTAAATATGATACTAACTAGGAAAAAAGCAATGAATATTATTCTGGCAGTAAATAAAGATTTAAAGGGAGTTTTAAAATCAGAAAGACCGTAAAAAATATTAGAAAAAAAAGTATTAATATTTAATAAAAAAACTAAAATTAAAATTATTAAAACAGAAAAAAAACTTATGTTAGTTTTGGGAATTAAATAGATAAAATTAATAGAGATATATAGAATAAATGAAATTATTCTTAAAATAATTGCCTGATCAATTTTTAACCCGGTTTTAACGTTCTTATAAGTTAGTTCTCTTTGAAAATAGCTGTTTAATCCCAGCTCAAAAAAAGAATACACAATTGAGGAAAAAGTAAAAACAAGTATTACATTACCATAAAGTTCTTTCTCAAGATGTCTTGCTAAAAAAGCATAAAGGATGAAGAAAGTAATTTTCTCCAAAAGAGCATTGTAAAAAGTATACTTGCCCATTCCAAATAGCTTTTTTATATAATATATATATGACACTTTCTGATAAAATTTAGGTTTTGAAAAACGTTAAGTTATTATAAACCAGTTATTTATTTTTCTAAAATATTTAGACTAATTAAACACTTCTATTAAATGATTTTTAGTAATTTAAATAGATCTATATGCTTCTAATAATAACAAAAATAGGACTATTTTTTAGCAATTACATATAAATTTCCACTTATAAAATAAATTGAATTAATGAAATATTTAATTAGGCCTGCTGAATCAAAAGATTCAGAAATACTCAAAGAATTATCTTTGGAACTTGGTTATCCATCAACATATAAAGAGATACAAGAAAGATTAATACGAATCTTAAATTCTGCAGAAAACAATATTTTTGTTTCCCTGGATGATCAGATAATCACTGGCTGGATTCATGTCTTTGGTTCGCTGAGACTTGAATCTGACCCATTTGCTGAAATTGGGGGTCTAGTTGTTTCATCAAATTATAGGAACAAGGGGATTGGGAAAGCGCTTTTAGGAGAAGCTGAAAAGTGGGCTTTGAGAAATGGATTTAAGGAAATTAGAGTCAGAAGCAGAAACACAAGGAAAGATGCCAGACGCTTCTATGAAAGAGAAGGTTATTCTGTAAAAAAAGTTCAAAATGTTTTTACAAAAATATTATAATTACCTATTTGCCAACCATATTTGCGGATCCTGATGATCGCGGGAATTCCAGATTTCAAAATGTAATATGTTCCCTTCAAGACTTTCCCCAACCTTGCCAATTAAACTTCCTGTTTTTAATTTATCACCTTCGTTTACATAAATCTCGCCCATGTGGCTATAGACAGTTCTGTAATCTCCTTTGTGAGTAACAATTACAACACTGCCGTAACCGGGAATCCAGTCTATAGCAGAAACAACGCCATCGGCCACAGCTTTAACATCCATATCGGAATATACTTTCATATCTACTCCGTAATTCAAGGTCACAGTATTCAATTTTTTATTACGATTTTCACCAAATTGTCTGATAATTGTTGCCTTATTAACTGGCCAATTTAAATGACCTTTTAATGATGAGAAAGAAGTAAAACCTGATGTTGATAAATCGACATCATATTCAGCATTTGGTCCCGAGTTATTTTTTGCAGCATTTGATTTTAACCTTGCTAACCTTTCAGCTTCCTTCCTCTTCTGTTCTTCTATTAATTTTGCAATTAAATCTTTTATTTTTTGTTCAGATTGTTTTTTAGCTTCAATTTCATTCTTTAACTGAGTCTTATCTTCTTTAATTGCAAGAATAAGTTTCTGGCTTTCTTTCATTTTTTCAGTTAATGCTCTTCCCTCGTCTTCTTTTTGTCTTGCAAGCAATTCCTTTTCTTTTTTTTCTCTCTCTAATTGGGCTTTAACTTTTTCAAGCCTATCTATATTATTTTTCAATTCATCCAGATCTTCTTTTCTTTTTTCAGTAAATTTTTGAAGATACTTATATCTTAACACTGCCTGTTCAAATGAGCTTGCGTCTACTATAATTGAAAGTTTATTTGGTTTTCCATATTTATATATCCATACAATATATTTCGCATAATTTTCCTTTAGTGCTTTAATGTTTTTTACAAGATTTGAAATCTCATTTCGGCTTTCTATAATTTCTGTTTGCTTGGCTTTTTCTTCTGCCTTCAGCTTGTTTATTAATTTATTGAGAAGAAATTTTTGTTGATCTAAGTTGGATAATGTAGAATAGGTCTTTTTCTCTTTTTCCGCCTTTTGCTTTATTTGATTTTCAAGTTTAGTAATTTGTTGGTGGATATTTGACAGTTCACTTTTCTTTTCTTCAATTTTTTTCTCCTGTCCAAAAGAAAATGAAACTAAAAAAAGTAACAAAAATGCTGTGAAAATTTTAAATCTCTTTTTTACCATTTAATTACGTTTGCATCGCCGGGTAATTTAAAATCAATTGATGCATCCTTTTTATTTGCAGTCATATGTTTGTACTCAATAGTAACCAACTGGTTTTCTCTTCTGTTCTGCACTTCTATGCTGTAAGGTACTGCTACATTTTCGAGTTCATTAAATCTTGAATATTTTCCGCTTAAAATGACATTGCCACTCCGATTTTTAAGATCATAGTCAGTAATCCCCAGCTCTTTCATATTGACTTTATAATTAGTGGATTCTCCAGAAAGTGAATCAACATATGTTAGAATATATTGGTCTCCATCAATTGAATATTTATTTGGTTGTTTATATAAATGCCTGGTTAAATTTACAGAACCTATAAAAGCATCCATTAGGTCACTAAAAGATAAATTTATTCTAAAAATATTTCTGAGCACATCCTCACTGGTTTCACCCTCATAAACTGTATTTTGCAATGCATCATAAAATTGAAATTTATCTTTTGTAACTAATGTTTGTGCTAATTCTATTCCGAACGGCCCCATTATTGTCAATGAAATTGAATCCGGTTTTATTAAAGTTACTTTAAAAGATGCGCTTGTATTTAATTCGCTTGATTTTACGGTAAGAGTTCCTGTCCCTTCAAAATTTTCAATTTTTCTCCTGTTTGCTTCCAGCTTACTAATTAGCCTTTCCGAAGGTAAGACCTCTGTTTCTTCTGTTGGTTTTGATGGTACACATCCTTCAATCAATAGCAGAGTCAGAAGTAATGATATAATTACTACAGATAATTTTTTCAAATTACACCTTTATCAATTTTATTTTTTAGTTCTGTTCTGGACCCGTCAAGCTCATATGCTTTTTCCCAGCATTCAAGTGCTTCGTTTTTTTTACCCATCATATATATAATATCTCCAAGATGTTCCAGCATTGTAGCACTTTCCCCACCATAATGTATGGCCTTTTTAATATATCCCTTTGCAAGTTCATATTTTTTCAGTTTAAAATAAACCCAGCCCATTGTATCAAGATAAGAGGAATTTACAGAATCTTCGGCAATAGCAATTTTTATCATTCTTAAAGCATTATCCAAATTGATCCCCCTTTCGGATAATGCATATGCATAATTATTGTTTACTAGTGCATTTGTTGAATCAATTGATAATGCTTTCTGATATACACTGTCACTTTCCTCATTTTTATGCATTGTGTTATAAATCAAGCCGAGTGTCCCCAGTAAATTAACATCATTGGGAGAAATTGCCAATGCTCTTTTAAGATATTTGACGGCTTCTTCATTTTCATTTAGCTGACTTAAAGTATAAGCATAACCCGAAAGAGCATTTAGATCATTTGGGTTTAATACTACTGCTTTTTTAAGAAACGGTTTTGCATCAGAATTTTTGCCCTGCTGTGCTATTGATAATCCTAAAATTAAATTTATAACAAAATCATCAGGAAAACGCGTATTGGCTTCTCTCATAAATTTTTCAGCATCACCGTATTTCTGATTATCAAAATATAATCCACCTAGTCTTATCCAGCCCTGAGAATTCCAGCTTGCAAGTTCTGTAACTTTCTTAAAATATTTTATTGCCGTTGAATCATTTCTTTGAGACATAGCAATTGCACCTAAATACATTTTTACTTCCCAGTCTGTTGTATCTTTATCAATCGCTTGAAATATTTTTTCTGTCACAGGGAAAAGTGTACTATCTTTTAATGATTGAATAAAATATAAAGAAGCGATTCTTATTTTATTTTCATATGGAATTGTTTTATTATTTAGTAGAATATTAAATTCTTTAGAGGCAGTTTCCCATTTATCCTGATCAATAAAAAGCTGCGCTTTAATCTGAACAGCACCCATATCATCAGGAGTAAATCTTATTACTTCGTTAATTATATTTAAAGCTTCATCATATTTTTTATCTTTCAAATAAATTTGTGCAAGTAGCTTTTGTAATTCTGTGTTGCTTGGGTCAATTGTCAAGAGTTTTAATATTGATTGTTCGGCATCTGTAAGCATTCCAAGTTTTTCATACAATTCAGCAACTCTGATGAGGACATCCCAATCAGGGCCAATATTATTTGTTAGTTTATTATAAATTTCTATTGCCTGCAGCGGTTTTGAATTTTCATATATTCTGGCTAATCTATAATAAGCTTGTATTTGAGTTGAATCGAGCTTAATTATATTTTGTAAAACTACTGCAGCGGAATCGAACTGGCTGGCACGCGTAAAAATATCTGCAAGCAAATCACGATATTCAATCTGCGTAGGATCCATTTCAACAGCTTTTTTACAATTACTTAAAGCGTGAGGGATTTTATTTAAGAAGAAATAACTTTTGGCTATGGCAAAATGAATACCGGCTTTTGGGTCCAGCCTTAAAGCATCCTGATATTCAAGTATCGCAGAGGCATAATCTCCCTTAGCTTCAGCAATTGAACCATCTATAAAATGGTTCATAGCATTGTCTGTTCCATCGCTATCCGACATTGTGGTATCGGAATCTACATCTGAAAATTCTTGTTTCGCTTTATTATTTTTTTGTGTGTCTGGTATTTCTTTTTGAGCTGAACAACCAATAATTGCTGTAGCAACAATTATCCCTATAAAAAATTTAATCATAATCTCTCTGATAGTTTTAGCAAATATATAATATAGATAAGATAACAACAATCCACTAAATACTAGTGTTTGCCTTAATATGGCGCAAAATATATCTTTGTAGAAATAAAATTATGAAATGAAAAATTTTGACCTAGGAATATCATACGTTTGGGAATTTGACGAAGATTTTTTAAATCTGCTTGAGCGGAAGCTCCAATTTTCCGGTCACTCTACATTCAGAATTACTTCATACAATATTTTAGAAGTTACAGAAAAAGTTCTCAGTAAAAAACTCTCGTTCAATTTTTACCTGGATAGAGCTTCAGATGTTGATGAAGACTTTGAGCTATTGGCAAGAATTCTCACCAAAAGAAAAACAAAGATAATAAACGATTACAAAAAAACTGAACAAGCCATAGATAAAGCCAGCATGCACCTTGAGTTTATTTCTGCAGGCTTGAATGTCCCTCATTCAATAATTCTTCCTCCGCAAAGCGAAAAGGAAAATATTTATATCTCTCTTGATGATCTAGCAATTCTCGGGAGACCATTTATTATTAAGCCATGCAATACTACAGGAGGTGGTATTGGAGTTGTTACTGGTGCCGAAACCTTAAAAGAAGTGATTGAAGAAAGAATTACAAATTATAATGATAAATATCTTTTGCAGCAAAAAATATATCCAACTATTCTTGATGGAAAAAGAAGTTGGTTCAGATGCTTTTGGGCACTTGGAGAAGCGATACCTACCTGGTGGAATGACCAGAGCCATATTTATATGGCAATAACTGAAAATGAATTGGAAAAATTCAACCTTAATGAACTTATTATTATTACAAAAAAAATTGCAAAGATTTCAGAATTGGATTTTTTTTCTACAGAAATTGTATTAAATGATACAAATAAATTCATAGTAATTGATTATGTTAATGATCAATGCGATATGAGATTAAAATCAAAACACACAGACGGCGTACCAGATAGCATTGTGGATAGGATAATAGATAATCTTGGGAAGAAGATTAAAAAATATAAAAAACAAACAGGAATAAATTAAAAATTTGCATTTTTAGCTATGAGGAGAAAAGAAATTTATTTAATTTTATTTTTAATCCTACTGATAGTATCTCTCTTTGTATATATGTATGTTTTTAATATTTACGAAGTGAATATTTCAGTTAAACCAAAAGAATTGTTTGCAGACAATCAATCAGTCGTAACGATACATACAATCCCATTAAATTCCTTCGGAGCAAGAGTACCTTTCAGAAATGTTTTTTCTGATTTTAAAATAAATGAAGGAGAAAACCTTGTTACTATTGTTAGACAAGATAATTTAAATGGAATTCTAATTATAAAAGCAAAAGATAAAACAGGGAAAGTGGAAGTAATTATAAAAACAGAAAAATCTCTTTTACCTTCTGTCGTAGATATTTTCATTAGGCCTAATTTTGCATCTGCAGTTAATAAATAAATTGATTAATTTAATATGTTTATTCTGAGAAGTATTTAAAATTAATAAACGAACCCGGGATGTTATGAAAAGACTTTTAACCACTTTGGGACTTGTTATCCTAATTACAAATTTAGTATCAGCACAGGGTGCTGCAGGCTCAGATGCAAAATTTGAGTACAGAATGCTGATCGATATGCCAACCGCAGGAATTTTGGAGAAGGGTTACGTTGGGGAAACTACTGATATTTTACCGGGCGGTGTCGTGATTGCAAAACTCGAAGTGGGGGTTTTTACAAATGTTAGTTTTGGCATATCCTATGGCGGAGCAAATATTATAGGTACAGGTTCTCCTAAATGGTATAAATTACCTGGAGTAAATTTCAGAGTTAGGTTATTAAATGAGTCTGCAATTATTCCCGCAATTACAATAGGCTTTGATTCTCAGGGTAAAGGAGCTTATAATGATGAATATAAAAGATATGCAATAAAATCTCCCGGTTTTTTTGCTGCAGCCAGTAAAAATTTCGGATTCCTTGGTTATCTAAGCTTGCATGGCACTTTTAATTATTCACTCGAGAATAAAGATGGTGACGAATTTGTAAATTTGAATATCGGTATAGAAAAAACTATAGGACCAAATATTTCAATTATAAGTGAATACGATTTTGCATGGAATGACAACAAGCAATTTGGTCAATTTGGTAATGGAAACGGCTATTTAAATATTGGTTTTAGATGGTCCATGGGTGCCGGATTTACTTTAGGATTAGATCTCAGAGATCTTCTTGATAATAAAAAACTAAACCCCAGCACAGCCGACAGAGCAATAAGAATGGAATACATAAAGACCATTTTTTGATGTTGCAAATTTCGCAAAATCCTGCTGTATTGAACAATAATAACTAAATTGGCTGTATCTTTAATTGTACAGAAATGTTTAGTTTATTGTACAATATCAAAATAAATCCTCTCAATAGTCTTTTTTTTCAACCTTTTTTCAGGCTTAGTTTTTGATGTATTAAAAGTAAGTTTGTTTTGGTTAAGGAGATATCATGAAAGATTTAAAATTATTTTCACTTGTTTTTCTTTTGATTACACCACTGTTTATTACTGGATGCTATACACAACTTGCAATGAGAGGGGAAAATACAGATCAGAGAGATTATGCTTACCAGGATAATCAAGATGATCAGTACTATGATAATGATGCTGATTCAAATTATGTTGAAAACGAAGATTATTATTATGATGATGAACCAGTAATAAATTATTACTATCTCGGTTTTTATAGACCGTACAAATATTGGGGATGGTACAGACCTGGATTTACTTTTGGAATAACATTTGGAAACAACTACTACGATAACTGCTTCGATCCATATGATTATTATTGGTCAACCTGGTGCAGTCCTTATTATTTCAGCTATTATCCACGCTATTATAATTATTATGATTATTACGGCTACTATAATTATAATCCATATTACTACTATTCTTCCAATTACAGTAATAAATACAAGTACAGAAATAATTATGGTGATGCGCGAACCAGGAATGATTTTGGGAACAGAGGAATAGCAACCAGAAACAATAGTGACCGAACTAACACAAGCCTGAATAAGACCAGAACTTATAGAACCAGAACAGTTACAAATTCTACAGTCAGAAACCGAACCTATGGCAGAACTACAACAGGTAATACAAGAAGTAGCGTTAGACCAAGATCAACTAGCAGAAATAATAATTCTACCTACAATAGAAATAGTGGGAAAACTACGCGTTCTTATACTCCTCCGAGAAGTACGTATACACCGAGATCAAATACTTCACGTACAAGAACCACAAGCCCTCGCTCTACCAGAAGTAGCAATAAAGGTAGTAACAGGAGCAGTAACAATAAATCAGGACGCGGTAGAGGGAGATAAAATAGAATGAATAGATATTTTATAAGACTAGCCTTATTAATTACAATGACATTTTTGCTTGGCGGCTGTTATACTGTAATTTGGAATCCGGCAGAAAATGATTTCCCAACAAGAGAAAATTCACAAATAGTTGAAAGTTATTATCCGGATGCTGAATATGCTTACTTTTACGATTATCCCTGGTGGTTCGATATTACTCCCCCGAGATATACTTATGAAGAAAATGATTCTGATAATTCAGGTATTGGAACAGCTTTAATAAGGATATTTAATTCAGGTAGAGGTGACCAGGTCAGGCAGCCGTGGATTTTTACTCCTGACCCTCCTACACAAAGTACGACAAAAACGAGAAACGTAGGGAAAACTAATTCAAACAATTCTTCCACAACTAAAACACGATCTGGAAACAGCACAAATAACAATTCAAGTAAAACCAGAAGCGACAACGGTTCTCGTAAAACTGATAATGGGAGGCATAGATGAAAAGCTTATTTTCTTTTTACGGCAAGCTTACTTTGGTTGTTTCTTTATTTTTATTCACAAATAGCTATGCACAGAATATCAGCGACGTATTAAGATTGGCAACTCCCGGTCTTGGAGTTAGCGCCAGGGCTCTCGGAATGGGTAACAGTTATATTGGATTGAGTGATGACGCATCTGCAGCATTTTTTAATCCTGCAGGTTTGGGACTATTGAAAAGGATTGAATTTTCAGGTGGACTGGACTACAATAAATTTAGTAATAACACACAATTCTTTGGTCAAAATACCATTGAATCTAATACTTCTGAAAGATTAAACAGGCTTAGCCTCGCCATTCCCTTTCCTACATACCAGGGAAGTCTTGTTTTTGGAATTTCTTATTACACTTCCAAAAATTTGACGAGTGCAATGAAATTTGATGGGTTTAATAGTTCAAACAACTCAATGATTCAAAACCTATTAAATTCAGATAGTAAATACGACTATTATATTCCATATGATTTATTTTTATCTAATTCAACAGCAGATAGCACAATCATAATCGGACGATTAAATCAAAGTGGAAGCATTCTCTCATCAGGTTCAATAAACAATTGGGCATTCAGCGGTGCAATTGAAGTTTATAAAAATCTTTTTGTTGGCTTAACTTTCAATTATATAACCGGAAGTTATACATCCAATAACGATTATTATGAGGATGATACAAAAAATCTTTATCAGGGTGAAACTGCAGCAGGAGAAACACAAACAACTGACTTTCGGACTTTTCACCTAAACCGCATACTAGATTGGGACATAAAAGGATGGGATGTAAAACTCGGAATTTTATATCAGTTCAATGACATTGCAAGATTTGGCGCAACTATTCAATTTCCTAAAAATCATACAATCAAAGAAACATTTACTGTCAACGGAAGCAGTCAATTTGGAACCGGACAATCTTATTCTCTTGATCCAACTTATTACAGCAGCCAGAGTAAATATGACATTGTAACTCCATTTGAACTAAGCGCGGGAATTTCTTTCAATATTTCGGGATTAATTTTATCTGGTGACGCCACAATAATAGATTATTCTCAAAATGAATTTAAAAATGCAGATAACTTCCCAGCAGATTTTGTAGCATCATTAAATAAGAACATCACAACTAATCTCGGATCTGTTATAAATGTAAATACAGGATTTGAATATACAATCCCATATGTTGGACTACGAATCAGAGGAGGATTTATTCTTCAGCCCTCTGCTTACAAAGGCGACCCTAAAGAATTCGACAAAAAATATTTTACAGCCGGGATAGGATTTCTTACAAATCAGACAGTTGGTATTGATTTGGGATATGCTCACGGATGGTGGATGGATTACGGTGATAACTACGGCTTTAATGAATCAAGAACTTTCCAGGATATTACTACAGACCGTGTAATTCTGGGTATGACTTACAGGTTTTAACTCCTCAATCTTTCATTGACTAAAACAAACTGGCGCTATATTTTATATAGCGCTTTTTTATTTTCATTCAAAGGAGTAGTTATAAAAGGCACTATTTGTAGAATTGAAAGCAAAGATTATTATGTGTTCCCCGATAAAGGGAAAAATTTAATCCGGTGTAGCATTAAAGGAAAGTTTAAAAAAGAATTTAATCTAAAAAAAGAAAAACTCTTTAAAACTGATATAGCCGTTGTAGGTGATCGTGTTGAATTTGATATAAATGAAGACAAAACCGGCGTTATTCATAAAATTGAAAAAAGAAAAAATTATCTTTCCAGGAAAGCCCCAAAAATTAAAGGCGCTGGTTACCGTGGAGAAAGACTGGAACAGGTAATTGCTGCAAACATTGATAATCTCTTTATTATCAGCAGCGTATCTCAGCCCGAGTTTAACAATAAAGTAATTGATCGCTTTTTAGTGATTGCAGAAAGTTCAAATATCAATCCCTATATAATTATTAATAAAATAGATATTGATAATAATAATTCAATTGAATACTGGGAAAATTTATACAAATTAATTGGCTACGAAGTATTAAAAACCACTATTTATGAAGATAACCGAACAGATGAACTTAAAGAATTAATAAAAAATAAAAGAAGCCTCTTTTGGGGACAATCGGGTGTCGGCAAATCTTCCCTCCTAAATGAAATGTATCCTGATATTGATCTTGAAACCGGCGATATTAGTAATTACACGGATAAAGGAAAACATACAACCGTAACCAGCATTATGCTTGAAATCGATCCCGAAACCTTCATAATTGACACACCGGGAATTAGAGAAATTGATCCTTTTGGAATCCGCAAGCAGGATTTAAGTCATTATTTTATAGAGTTTTATCAATTTTCAATAGACTGCAAATTCAATACCTGCACACATTATCACGAACCGGGCTGCAAAGTAATTGAAGCAGTCGAAAATGGGCAAATTTCAGCAGAAAGATACGACAGCTACCTGAGAATACTGGACACCATTGAAGAAGATATTGTTTTCTAAAATTGATCTATAATATCAAATTGAAATCTTTTTTATATAAATTTATATTAACACTTCATTAATATTCAAATTTTATGCAGGATATAATCTCAAACTTTACTTCCGGGTTCACTGATTTTCTCAATCAAAACGAGAAAATTTTAAAGTCTGTCAAAAAAACAGAAATTATTATCAGCTATGTTGTTAAGACAGAAGGTTTTTCCTTAAAAGGGAAGATTGACGAATTACTTAAAAATGCCGAAAGATCATTTTACTTTGAATATCCTGAGAAAAAATTTTGCTTTATTGCGCAGGATGAAATTCTGGATATTACTGAAAAAGGTGACAGAAGATTTTCGGCAACAGATAAAACTGTAAAAGGATTTTCTGAATCCTTAGTTACTAACCGGGAAATTACCGGAAGTAAAAGGATACCTTTATTCCTTGGCGGAATGAAATTTATGGTTGAGCACCCGGACAATGATTGGACAGATTTTGAAGATTCAACATGGTTTATACCTAAAATTTTAATCCTGATAAATGAAAAAGGAACTTTTTTTATTTTTAATTTTCTTCATAATACAAGATCATCCTATTATTCCCATATAAACTTTTTTCAAAAGAAACTTGACTATCTTTTAAGTTTACAAAGTAAAAAAGAGCTCCCTGCTCTGCCGAAGATCAGGAAGTATGAAGCAGATACTCCAAAAGAAAAGAAAAAGTGGAAGCAAATTGTTAACACCGTAATTGAAGAGATTGAAAATCAGCGTGTGGATAAGGTTGTACTTGCAAGAAGGAATGAATTTTTACTAACCGATGAACCTTCACTGGAAGGAATCACTTCTAAACTAGTTGAAAAATATCCAGGATGTAGCACCTTCTTTTTTCATTTTGGTAAATCTTATTTTTTCGGTGCTTCTCCTGAGACTATTGGGAGATTTTCAAATAACGCTGCAGAATTTGACGCACTTGCCGGTTCAGCTCCTCGTGGAAAAGATAAAAAAGAAGATGACGATTTCGAGAAACAATTATTATCCAGTGATAAAGATATTGAAGAACATAATATTGTTATAGAATATATTAAAAATAATCTTGCATCAGTTATGGACGAAATTGAAATTAAGAATCAATTATCGGTTAAAAAACTTTCCAACATTCAACATTTACATACTGTTATTTCTTCTAAAATAAAACCAGGCGAATCTTTATTAAGCATTATTAAGGAAATTTATCCGACACCTGCTGTTTGTGGCTCACCGAAAGATGAAGCACTTCATTTAATTAAAAAACTTGAGAATTTTAAAAGAGGACTTTATTCTGGAATTATTGGCTGGTTTAATTTTGAAAATGAAGGAGATTTTGTTGTTGCTTTGCGCTCGGCAATTTCAATCGGCACAAAAATAATTGCTTATGCAGGGAGCGGAATTGTTAAAAATTCCGATCCAAACAAAGAATTTTTGGAAACTGAATTGAAACTAAAGCCAGTTATGACTTTATTTAATGATGAAATTTAAAATCAATCGTAATATTCTGTGGACTGAAACTTTTGTAAATGAATTGGTTTCAATTGGTTTAAAGTATGTTTGCATTTCACCCGGCTCCAGGAATACACCCCTGACTTTAGCTTATGCCCAAAATAAAAAAATAAAATCCCATATAATTGTAGATGAAAGAAGTTGTGCATTTTTTGCACTCGGACTCGCCAAATCTTCAGGTTCTCCTGTAGCGCTGGTTTGTACATCAGGTACTGCAACAGCAGAATTTTACCCGGCAATTATTGAGGCTTACCAGCAAAGAATTCCATTAATCGTTTGTACTGCGGACAGACCTCCTGAATTAATCGACGTAGGAGCAAACCAAACTATAAATCAAAATAATTTATATAGAAATCATATACGGTGGTTTATTGATGCAGGCCTACCGGAACCAACACACAGAAGAATAAAGCACATAAAAGCTACAGCAAGAAGAGCCTATTATGAAAGTCTTATAAGATCTAAAGGTCCGGTTCATATAAACTTTCCTTTCAGAAAACCTTTTGAGCCTGAATCATATACAGATACTATTGAAAAAAGCTTAATTGAATTTTCAAAAAAAACTGAACCAGGGAAAGAAAATGTTTTCCAAAATGAAATAAAAAACATTGCAGATGAAAAATGGTTCAAAGAAATTTATAAGGGAATTAAAAAATACAGCAAAGGATTAATTATTGCAGGTCCTGAAAATTACAATCCAAAGTTTCCGGAAGCAGTTTCCAGATTAGCTGATAAACTTGGATATCCAATTTTTGCTGACGGTTGTTCAAACATCAGGTTTGGGAAGCACAACAAAGAGAAAATATTATCAAACTTTGATGCATTTTTGAGATCGAAAAAATTTTCCAACAAAAATAAACCTGAATTTATTTTACACTTTGGAAGAACAATTACATCAAAAGCTTTGGATACATATTTAGAAAAATGTAATGCTGTAAGATACATGGTTAATGATTTTGGTGATTGGTTCGATCCATCAAACAAATCAATAGCTTCTTTTGATTGCAAACCTTACATTTTTTGCCAGAGAATGAATGAATATTTAGACAACCAAGTTATAAAAAGAAAACCGGGTAACTGGCTTAGTCTATTTTTGAACGCTGATAAAACGGCTTCTGGTATAAAGAAAAAAGTGATTGAAAAATCCCCCTCATTAAATGAAGGAAGAATAATTAAAGAATTACTTGATCTTCTTCCACAAGAATCTCATTTAATGATATCAAACAGCATGCCCGTAAGAGATTTTGATTATTTTGCTTCGAATTCGGATAAGAGAATTTCGATTTACAATAATCGCGGTGCCAGCGGAATTGACGGAATAATTTCAACAGCACTGGGAATTAATACTGCAAATAAGCCGACAATTTTACTAACCGGAGACCTTGCATTTTATTACGACTTGAATGGATTGCTGGCGGCAAAAAAATATAAAATTCCCTTGATCATTGTACTTGTAAATAATGATGGCGGGGGCATTTTTGAAGTGCTGCCTGTTTCTGATTACGGAAATACTTTCAAAGAATTTTTCAAGACTCCCCACGGTTTAGATTTCTCTCATTTTGTTAAAGCTTACGGCGGATTTTATAAAAAGATCAAAAACTGGATAGATTTTAAAACTTCGTTTCAAAATTCCTTGAAAAGGAACACTTTTTCAGTCCTTGAAATTAAAACAGATTCTTCAAAATCTCTAAAACTGAGACGAAAATTTTGGAAAGAAGTTTCTGATAAACTTCCTTAATCATCTTTTTGGTCATTAAAATAAATTTTATGAAGATAAAATTTAAAGACATATCAATTAATCTTGAAAACTTTGAAAACACAGAGGGACAAAATGATATTGTCCTTTTTATTCACGGTTTTACAGGTTCATCAAAAGACTGGGGGGAAATATTACCACTTATAGACAGCAATTATAAAACTTTAGCTATTGATCTTATTGGACACGGCAAAAGCGATTCACCGGATGATGAAAATTACTACACGCAGGATTCACTTGTTGAACAAATTGATTTTGCAATCAGACAATTAAATATCAAAAAAATAATTCTGGCGGGTTATTCAATGGGTGGAAGGGTTGCTTTGTCATACGCAGCCAGGTATCCTGAAAAAGTAAAGGGACTAATTCTTGAGAGTGCTTCAACCGGAATTTCGAGTGAAGAAGTCAGGCAGCAAAGAATTAAATATGATTTAGAACTGGCTGAGTTTATTAAGAATAATTCTATTGAAAAGTTTGTTGATCACTGGATGAATATTGATTTGTTCAAATCACAAAAATCTCTCCCCAATGAAACTCTTAAAAAAGTTAGAGATAATAAATTATCCAACAACAAAGCCGGAATTTCAAATTCATTAAAAGGTTTCAGCACAGGTAAAATGCAACCCCTGATTAATTCCTTAAAAAACATAAATGCCAAAACAATCCTGATTACAGGTGAACTGGATCAAAAATTCACGTCCATAAATTCTGAAATGGTTAATCACTTACCTGCCGCAGAGCATAAAATAGTTGAAAATGCCGGTCACAATGTGCATCTCGAAAAACGGGGTGAATTTATTCTCCTCGTAAATAACTTTTTAAAACAATTCTAACTTTCTCAGGATTTCAATATTTTTGTAGCTGGACTAAGTTCAGTTAATCCTTTCAAATAAAATTAATAGGTGTAATTATGAGTTATAAATGGACAAATGTTAAAGATTTTAAAGACATTATTTATGAAAAGATGGATGGGATCGCCAAGATCACGATCAACAGACCGGAAGTTCGAAATGCTTTTCGTCCGGAAACTGTAATGGAAATGTATGAGGCATTTTCTGACGCAAGAGAAGATCAGAAAATTGGTGTAGTATTATTAACCGGCAAAGGACCCGCAAAGGACGGCAAGTATGCATTCTGTTCAGGAGGAGACCAGAGAATTCGCGGAGATAAAGGATATGTCGGTGGAGACGGTGTTCCAAGATTGAATGTTCTCGATTTACAAAAATTAATCCGCAGTATTCCAAAACCTGTTATTGCACTGGTCGCCGGTTATGCAATAGGTGGTGGTCACGTTTTGCACGTAGTTTGCGATCTTACAATTGCAGCAGATAATGCAATCTTCGGACAAACCGGACCAAAGGTAGGAAGTTTTGACGGAGGATTCGGATCAAGTTACCTGGCAAGAATAGTCGGTCAGAAAAAAGCCCGCGAAATTTGGTACCTTTGCGATCAGTATAATGCACAGGAAGCAAAAGAAATGGGATTAGTTAATAAAGTTGTTCCTGTTGATAAACTGGAGGAAGTAGGAGTAACCTGGGGACAAAAAATTCTTCAGCACAGTTCAATGGCAATCCGTCTTTTAAAATCAGGATTCAATGCTGAACTTGACGGACAAACAGGAATACAGGAATTAGCAGGAAATGCAACTCTTCTTTATTATATGAGCGAAGAAGCACAGGAAGGCAAAAAGGCTTATCTTGAAAAAAGAAAACCTGATTTTGGAAAATTTCCAAAATTGCCTTAGAAAACCTCTTCTATATTGTTAGTAATTTTTAAGAATAAATTTAATGCCTGATAATAGACTTCCATCAAAATTTCAAAGCTGGGTGCTCGCAAGCAGACCTAAAACGCTTCTTGCTTCCGTTGTCCCGGTTGTTGTGGGTTCTGCACTTGCAATTAGTGAAAATAAATTCGTTTGGCTTTATTCTTTAATCGCTCTTTGCTGTTCGCTTTTTATTCAGATCGGTACAAATTTCGTTAATGATCTTTATGATTTCTTAAAAGGCGCTGATAACGAAAAACGTAAAGGTCCATTAAGAGTTTTAGCAAACGGGTTTATTTCGGTTAAGGAAATGAAAGTTGCCAGCGTAGTTGTTTTCCTTGCGGCATTCCTGCTTGGACTGATACTTGTTTACACCGGAGGAAAAATTGTTTTAATAATTGGTGTTTTATCAATTATTGCCGGAATCGCTTATACTGCCGGACCTTACCCGCTGGCTTATCACGGACTGGGAGATATTTTTGTTTTCCTGTTTTTCGGTTTTGTTGGAACAGTGGGTACTTATTATGTTCAGGCTCATAACTTCTCGGTACTTTCATTTCTTGTGTCAATCCCCGTCGGAGCACTTGTAACTAATATTCTCGTAGTAAATAACTATAGAGATGTTGAGGAAGATCGGGCTGCGAATAAACATACACTCGCTGTAATTTTAGGAAGAACTTTTACACAGTATCAGTATATTTTTCTTTTAATACTCTCTTTTTTGGTTCCGTGCATTTTATTTTTTAAGTATGAATTTCGATTCTGGATATTTCTTCCCTTTTTGACTTTCCCTCTGGCAGTGAAACTTGTTAAAATGTTATTTACTCTTGACGGACTCGAATTAAACAAAACTCTTGAACTTTCTGCAAAGCTTTCCGCAATTTTCGGATTATTATTTTCAATCGGGCTCGCATTATGAACCAGATAAGTCTCAGCTACAAACAATATATTTTAAAATTTAAAAACCCTTTTAAAACATCCGGTACTGAAATAAATGAGAGAAAAGGATTCCTAATTACATTCAAAGAAAATAATTTCAGAGGAATTGGTGATGCTGCGCCTTTCCCGGAATTTGGTTCAGAAACATTTGAAGATGCACAAAAAGGACTTTCAGATTTTAAACTTAATTTAAGATTAAACCTATCCGATTTCCGGGACAGCCTAAAAGAAAACCTAAAATCAATTGAACATCTCCCTGCCCTGAGACATGGAATTGAACAGGGATTTCTGAATTTTATTTCTAATAAATGTAATATTTCTCTTAACGAATTATTGAATTATGAATCCGTAAAAACAGTTAACGTCAATGGAATCATTGGACTGGTTTCGCCTGAAAAAGCAGCAATAATTGCTTCAAAGCTTACTGAAGAGGGTTATTCAACAATTAAGATAAAGGTAGGTAGAGAAGAATTTATTGACGATCTGAATACAGTAAAAAAAATAAGATCAATTTTGCCAAAGAATATAAAGTTAAGAATTGATGCTAACGGAAAATGGGATTTAAAATCGGCAATAGAAAATCTAAAAGAAATGGAAGCATTTGATATTGAATATTGTGAGCAGCCGGTTAAAAACATTTCCTATTTTCCGAAATTGAAAAAAGAGACAATAATTCCACTTGCAGCAGATGAATCAATTAGAAATTATAAAAATGCCAAAAAAATAATAACTAAAAAAGCCGCAGCATATTTAATTTTAAAGCCAATGATGATCGGAGGAATAATTCCAACAATGGAAATAGCAGAACTTGCAGCAAAAAATAAAATCAATGTTGTTATAACTTCATCATTTGAATCACCGGTAGGAAAATCTTTTGCTTTATTGGCTGCATCGTTTTTGAAAAATAATTTTGCTCACGGGCTTGGGACAGTCGATTATTTTGAATCTGACCTTATAGACCCTTACCCCGTTAACAATGGCACTATCAGACTTGGTTGAAAATGAAACTTTTTGAAGAATTAATACTTCCGAACCATTCTCTCTCTCCCGATTCCATAGCGCTGGTGGAACAAAATTTTAAAATCAATTATTCAGAACTTCAGGAAAATGCTTTAAACTATGCTTCATACCTTTCTGAATCGGGAATTAGAAGCAATGAATACATCCCTATACTCAGTGATAACAATAAAGAATTTGTATACCTGGTCCTGGCTTTGTGGACAATTGGTGCTGTACCGGTTCCACTAAATACAAGGCTTACGCAAAATGAGATCAATAAACTCTTTGTAATTACAGGAAGTAAATACATTGTTATTCAAAATGATATTCGTAAAAATTATCAGTTTGATAATTCTGTTTCACAAATAGTTTTTCCGTTCGAATTATCAAATCCGGGTGAGATACCTATACAAAAAGATAATTTTGATAAAGATAAAACAGCTGTTGTTATTTTCACATCCGGATCTACCGGAAGCCCAAAAGGTGTTGAACTTTCATTTAATAATCTTTTTAAAAATGCTCAAATCGGGAACCAGGTTTTAGGACAAGGAAATGATAAAAAATGGCTCGCAAGCCTCCCATTTTATCATATTGGTGGGTTTTCAATAATTACCAGGGCTTTGCGTTACGGTGCAGGGTTAATAATTCCCAACTCATTAAAGATTGATGATCTTGCTTATGCAATTAAAAATCAAAAACCAACGTTTGCATCTTTTGTATCAACGCAACTAAAAAGATTAATTGAAAATAATATCGCTCCAAATCCTGAATTAAAAACTGTTCTTTTGGGTGGAGGATTTATTGATCCTAAATTATTAGAAGAAGCTTTTGAGAATGGCTGGAAAATCACAATAGTTTACGGCTCAAGCGAGACCTCATCTTTTGTAACAGCAAATAAAATTGAAAGTTTACAATCTAAGCTGGATTCTGTTGGAAAGGCGTTGTCACCAAATGAAATTAAGATAGTAGATTCAGATGGCAAATCACTCCCAGCAAATTCATCCGGGGAGTTAATTGTTAAAAGTGAAGCTGTAATGAAAGGCTATATAAATAATTCCGAAGAA